>NZ_JAWQFN010000004.1:0-411470 GCF_033436765.1 Defluviimonas sp. D31 | reverse complement strand
CGCGCGGCCCGGGTCGCTTTCGTTTTTATCCTCGGGCGTTCCCGGATTTCGGACATGGGCCGGGAACAGGTATGGAGGCAGAACGCATGATCCACAAGAATTGGGCCGAGCTGATCAAGCCGCAGCAGCTTGACGTCAAGCCGGGCAACGACCCGCAGCGCCAGGCGACGCTGGTCGCCGAACCGCTCGAGCGCGGCTTCGGCCTGACGCTCGGCAACGCCCTGCGCCGGGTGCTGATGTCCTCGCTCCAGGGCGCGGCCATCACGAGCGTCCAGATCGACAACGTCCTGCACGAGTTCTCCTCGATCGCGGGCGTGCGCGAGGACGTCACCGACGTGGTGCTCAACCTCAAGGGTGTCTCGCTCAAGATGGAAGTCGAGGGACCGAAGCGGCTCTCGATCTCGGCCAAGGGGCCGGGCGTCGTCACCGCGGGCGACATCTCGGAGTCGAACGGCATCGAGGTTCTGAACAAGGACCATGTGATCTGCCACCTCGACGAGGGCGCGGACTTGTTCATGGAGCTGACCGTCGACACCGGCAAGGGCTACGTCGCTGCCGACAAGAACCGCCCGGAAGATGCACCGATCGGCCTCATTCCGATCGACGCCATCTACTCGCCGGTCAAGAAGGTGTCGTACGAAGTGCAGCCGACCCGTGAGGGCCAGGTGCTCGACTACGACAAGCTGACGATGAAGATCGAGACCGACGGCTCGCTGACGCCGGATGACGCGGTGGCCTATGCCGCCCGCATCCTGCAGGACCAGCTCGGCATCTTCGTCAACTTCGACGAGCCGGAATCGGCGCAGAAGGGCGAGGCCGACGAGGGGCTGGAGTTCAACCCGCTCCTCCTCAAGAAGGTCGACGAGCTGGAGCTCTCGGTGCGTTCGGCGAACTGCCTCAAGAACGACAACATCGTCTACATCGGCGATCTGATCCAGAAGACCGAAGCCGAGATGCTGCGCACCCCGAACTTCGGCCGCAAGTCGCTCAACGAGATCAAGGAAGTGCTCTCGGGCATGGGCCTGCACCTCGGCATGGATGTCGAGGACTGGCCGCCGGAGAACATCGAGGATCTCGCCAAGCGGTTCGAAGACCAGTTCTGATTGACTTCACGGGGGCCGTCGCCTAAACGGCCCCCGAAATGCCCGGAATGCCGGGGAATGCACGGGTCTTTGACCCCAAGGAGAGCGGACCGAGGACCACGGCCGCCGGACAAAGCAAAACGCGATAGGAGAACAAAATGCGTCACGCTCGCGGCTACCGCCGTCTGAACCGCACCCATGAGCACCGCAAGGCGCTCTTTGCCAACATGGCCGGGTCGCTCATCGAACACGAACAGATCAAGACCACCCTTCCGAAGGCGAAGGAACTGCGTCCGATCATCGAGAAACTGATCACGCTCGCCAAGCGTGGCGACCTTCATGCCCGCCGCCAGGCCGCGGCCCAACTCAAGCAGGACAAGCATGTCGCGCGCCTCTTCGAGATTCTCGGCCCGCGCTACAAGGAACGTCAGGGCGGTTACGTCCGCGTCCTGAAGGCCGGCTTCCGCTACGGCGACATGGCGCCGATGGCGATCATCGAATTCGTCGACCGCGACACCTCCGCGAAGGGCGCAGCCGACCGCGCCCGGATGGAAGCCGAGGAAGCTTCCGAGGCGTAAGTCTCCGGCTCATTGAGTACAAAAAAACCCCGGCGCGACGGCGTCGGGGTTTTCTCATTAAGCACAATGATACTCTTTACAAGATAAACAGCGTGCGTCAGTTCGGTTCGAAGCGCGCACTCCGCCGATCAGTGCCGACTTTCTCCGCAACTATGTCGATCATGGAGGAAAGCTGTGCATCAGCAATCGGCGTCGCACCCAGGAATTCCAACAGATCTGCCCGAGCGGTTTCAGGCAATCGCATGAGTCTTGCAAAGAGGCCGGGATTGATCGTACGCAATGTAGTGCCTCAAACAGTGCAGCTAACGAGTTTCAATTTACGGTTGACCGCCCCCAAAACAACTTGTCTAAAAAGACATGTCTATGCATCACGGTATCGATTTGAGACTGCATGAGCTTGGGTTGCTCGCCCCGGCCGGTTATTTTGTCGGCCTGCATATCCGGTTTGCCGCGCCGCTGATGATGTTCCAGACCTACAATCAGGCGTGGATCGATCATTACACGAACAACGCCTACGCGGTGCGCGATCCGATGATCGCGTGGGGATTCTCGAAAACCGGCGCTTCTCGCTGGAGCGAGATTGGCATCCCGGACCCTTTCAATATTCTCGGACAGGCTGCAGAACACGGCCTGGTCTATGGCTGTTGCTTTTCCTGCGGGCCGATTTCGTCTCGAACGATCGCGGGTGTTGCCCGTGCGGACCGGGAATACACCGACGACGAGATGAGGCGCATTGGCGAGATCGTGAGCGATCTTCACGACAAGACCGAACCGCCCGACAGCCTCACACTCGCCCAGATTGAAGCTCTTCGCCTGATCGCGGCGGGAGATCGGCACGCAGCTGCGGCAGCGAAGCTCGGGATATCCGAAAGCGCTCTGAAGGCCCGGCTCAACTCCGCGCGAGACAAGTTGCTCGCCCGGACGACGGCCGAGGCTATCCAGAGGGCGAAAGATTACCGCCTGCTCTAGCCGTTATCTCCACCTCGGCAGGGGAACCCAGTTCCTGAACCCAACCGGAGAAAACGGCAATGCAAACCACGACTCTTTCCTTTGCGAACCTGCACAACCATGGAGAGCTTTTCGCGAATCTGCTTCGCGCGCGGAAGCAATCCTTCATCGTCCAGAACCGCTGGGACCTGCCCGAGGCGCTCGGGATGGAATACGACCAGTACGACACTCCGGCCAGCCGCTGGATCGCCGTGCATGAATTCGGCGAGATCCTCGCCGGAATCCGGCTGACTCCGACAACGGCGCGCTGCGGCATCTACACCTACATGATCCGCGACGCGCAGCGTGGCCTGCTCGACACCATTCCGGCGGATCTGCTCTACTTCGAGGCGCCGGTGGCCGAAAACATCTGGGAATCCTCGCGCGTTTTCGTCTCCCACACGACGCCTATGTCGATTCGGCGCCGGGTTCATGCGCTCTTGATCACCGAAATGACGAAGTCGGCGCGCGATCTCGGGGCGACTCGGGTTCTCGGCCTAATCCCGTCAAACTGGCCGAGATGGGCTCCGCGCTGCGGGCTCGACATGGAGGCGGCTGGCCGGGTTCTGGATTTCGACGGCTACGAAAGCCAGTGCGTGTCGATCAATCTGGCCACCAACCTCCATTGAACGCGCCCCGCTCCGGGCGCCGGTACCATCAGTGCTGGCGCCACTGCTTCCCTGCTTCCTTCCGCCGGGGCTCGGATGTAGTCTCGCCCGGATGTCCGACCTGTTCGATCACGCCGCGCCGCCCGGGGCGCAGTCCCGCGCGCCGCGCCCCCTGGCCGACCGGCTCAGGCCGGCCGCGCTCGATGCGGTCATTGGCCAGGACAGGGTGCTGTCGGCTGACGGTCCCCTGGGCGCGATGCTCGCCTCTGGCAGCCTGTCGTCCCTGGTCCTTTGGGGCCCGCCAGGCGTCGGCAAGACCACGATCGCCCGGCTCCTCGCGGACGCGACCGAACTCGCCTTCGTCCAGATCAGTGCGATCTTCACCGGTGTACCTGAACTCCGGAAGGTCTTCGAGGCCGCGAAGCTCCGCCGCCAGCAGGGCCGCGGCACACTCCTCTTCGTCGACGAGATCCACCGCTTCAACAAGGCCCAGCAGGACGGCTTTCTGCCGCACATGGAGGACGGCACGATCCTCCTCGTCGGCGCCACGACCGAGAACCCCTCATTCGAACTCAACGCGGCCCTTCTCAGCCGCGCCCAGGTGATCGTGCTCGAACGGCTATCGCTGGCCGATCTCGAACGCCTTGCCCAGCGGGCCGAAAAAGAACTCGGCCGCACCCTCCCTCTCGCACCCGCGGCGCGCGAGGCGCTTCTGGAAATGGCCGATGGCGACGGTCGCGCGCTTCTCAACCTCATCGAACAGGTCGGCGCCTGGAAGGTCGACAAGCCTCTCGGCACCGAGGCGCTCGCCCAAAGGCTGATGCGTCGCGCCGCGAAATACGACAAGTCCGGAGAGGAGCATTACAACCTCATTTCCGCCCTGCACAAATCGGTGCGCGGCTCCGATCCCGACGCCGCTCTGTATTGGTTCGCCCGCATGCTCGAAGGCGGCGAGGATCCGCGCTTCCTCGCCCGCCGCATCACCCGGATGTCGGTCGAGGATATCGGGCTCGCCGATCCGCAGGCGCAGGCTGTCTGTCTCCATGCCTGGGAAACCTACGAACGCCTCGGCAGCCCCGAGGGCGAACTGGCGCTGGCCCAGGCCGTGACCTATCTCGCGCTCGCCCCGAAATCGAATGCGGGATACGTCGCCTACAAGGCCGCCCGCGCCGCGGCCCGCGCAACCGGGTCGGAGCCGCCGCCGAAGCACATACTGAACGCGCCGACGAAGCTGATGAAGGAACAGGGCTTCGGCACCGGCTATGCCTACGACCACGATGCAGAGGACGGATTCTCGGGCCAGAACTACTTCCCCGAGACGATGAAGCGTCCGGTGTTCTATCACCCGGTCGAACGCGGTTACGAACGAGAATTGAAGAAACGGGTCGAATGGTTCGCCAAACTACGTGACAAGCGCGGCGCCTGATCTTCCACTTGGACGAAATATCCTCGGGGGTGAATTGGCCGAAGGCCAAGAGGGGGCAGACAGCCCCCTTGCCCGGTTGACTTTGCGCGTCCGGCGGCAGAGGAAGGCGCCATGATCCTGACCCTCCTTCAAGTGGCCCTCGGCGGCGCGATCGGCGCCTCGGCCCGCTACATGACGAATGTCGCCGCGATGCGGCTGATCGGCCCCGGTTTTCCCTGGGGCACGGTCGCGGTCAACGTCGTCGGCTCGTTCCTCATGGGCGCGCTCGTGGTCTTCCTCGCGCATCGCGACGGGATGCGGCTCGCGCCCTTCCTGATGACCGGGGTGCTCGGCGGCTTCACCACGTTCTCGGCCTTCTCGCTCGACGCACTGACGATCTGGGAGCGCGGCCAGACCACGCTTGCCGCCGCCTATGTGCTGGGCTCGGTCACACTTTCGCTCGCCGCCATCGTCGTCGGCATGGCCGCAGCCCGGGGGATTTACGCATGAGCGGGGTGAAGATGCTGACCGTCGCCGCCGACGAGGGCGAGAGCCGGCTCGACCGCTGGCTCAAGAAACGGTTCCCCGAGATCACGCAAGGCGCCGTCGAGAAGCTCTGCCGCACCGGCCAGATCCGCGTCGATGGCGGCCGCGTCAAGGCCTCGACCCGCGTCGTGCCGGGCCAGCAGGTCCGGGTCCCGCCGCTGCAGGCCTCCGCGCCCTCCACGCCGAAGCCCGAGGCCGGGATCGGCGAGGCGGACGCGAAGATGATCCGGGCTGCCGTCCTCTGGAAGGACGAGCATATCATCGCGCTCAACAAACCGCCCGGCCTGCCGAGCCAGGGCGGCTCGGGGCAGGGCAACCGCCATGTCGACGGCCTGACCGGCGCCCTGATGTTCGGCTACAAGGACCGGCCGAAGCTGGTCCACCGGCTCGATAAGGATACCTCCGGCGTCCTTCTCCTCGCCCGCACCGACCGCGTCGCCCGCGCGCTGTCCGAGGCGTTCCGCGCCCGCACCACGCGCAAGATCTACTGGGCCGCGGTCGCCGGCCTGCCCAATCCGAAGATGGGCACCGTCCGCTTCGGCCTCGTCAAGGCGCCTGGCCATGGCCGCGGCGGCGAGGGCGAGAAGATGGTCGCCGTCCACCCCTCGAAGGTCGAGGCGACCGAGGGCGCCAAGCGCGCCACGACCGACTACGCGGTGCTCGACGCGCTTGGCACCCGTGCTTCGTGGCTGGCGCTTGTGCCGATCACCGGACGCACTCACCAGCTTCGCGCCCATATGGCCGAGCTTGGCCACCCGATCGTTGGCGACGGCAAGTATGGCGGCTCCGGGCAAGAAAACCTCGGCGATGGCTGGGGTGCTCAGCTTGGCGGAGAGATCAGCCGCAAGCTGCATCTCCATGCCCGCTCCATCGGCTTCGATCACCCGATCACCGGCAAGCGCATCACCCTGACCGCGCCCCTGCCGGACCATATGAAGCGCACCTGGAAGACCGTGGGCTGGTCCGAGGCCGAGGCTCCCGCCGATCCCTTCGCGGACGAGACATGACAGAAGACCTGAGGCTCGTGGTCTTCGATGTCGACGGCACGCTCGTCGACAGCCAGAACCATATCCACGCCGCGGTGAGCCATGCCTTCGCCGCCATCGGCCTGCCCCTACCGACGCGAGAACGCATCCTCGCGATCGTCGGCCTGTCCCTGCCCGAGGCGATGGCCCGGCTGGTGCCGGAGCAAGGCCCGGATACCCGTGCGGAGCTTGTCGAGGCCTACAAGCAGAGCTTCGCCTCACTCCGCGCCGGCCCACTCTCGCCGCTCTTCGCCGGCGCGGCCGAGACTCTGGCGGCGCTCGGCGGCCGCTCCGACGTTTTGCTCGGCGTGGCGACCGGCAAGTCGCGGCGGGGGCTCACGCATATCCTCGACGCTCATGGCCTTTCGGGGCATTTCGTCACCGCCCAGGTCGCTGACGACCATCCGTCGAAGCCGCATCCTGCGATGCTGCAGGCCACGCTTGCCGATACGGGCGCGCTGGCCGAGCGCGCGGTGATGATCGGCGACACGAGCTATGACATCGAGATGGGCCGCGCCGCGGGCTTCCATACGATCGGCGTGACATGGGGCTATCACCGTCCCGAGGTGCTGGAAGCGGCTGGCGCGGGGCAGGTGATCGCGGATTTCGCCGCCCTCCTGCCGGCATTGGAACGGATCTGGGAGGCGGCATGAGCGGTTGGAAGGCGAAACGGTTCTGGAAGACGGTCGTCGTCGTCGAAAGCGACGGGGGCTTCGGCGTAACGCTCGACGCGCGTCCGGTCCGCACCCCGGCCAAGAGCCCGATGGCCTTGCCGACACGGGCCATGGCCGAGGCCATCGCCGCGGAGTGGGAAGCGGTCGAGAAGGAGGTCGATCCGCGCCGGATGCCGGTGACGCGCGGGGCCAACGCCGCCATCGACAAGGTGGCGCCGCAGTTCGATGAGGTGGCAGAACTGATCGCGGCCTATGGCGGTACGGATCTTCTCTGCTACCGCGCCGAGGCGCCCGAGGCACTGGCCGAGGCGCAGGCCGCGGCCTGGGATCCGCTCCTCGACTGGGCGGCGCACGAATACGGAGCCCGGCTCAACGTGACCCGCGGCGTGGTGCCTGTCGCCCAACCAGCCGAAAGCCTTGAGCGGCTCGCCGCGGCCGTCCACAGCGTGAGCCCGTTCGAACTCACGGCGCTGCATGATCTGGTCAGCCTCAGCGGCTCGCTCGTCCTCGGCCTCGCGGCGACGCGGGCCGAGTTCGATCCCGAGACGCTCTGGCGCCAGTCGCGTTTCGACGAGGACTGGCAGGCGGAGCAATGGGGCGAGGACGAGGAAGCCGTGGCGGCTGCCCGGCTGAAGCGGGACGATTTCCTGTTCGCGCGGCATTTTTGGAATATTTCGGCAGAAAGCCGATAACAATCTTTCGCCGCGTCCTCCGCGCGACCGGTCTGCCACTACCGAATTGCGTTGAGTGCTGGGTTTGGCGCGAATGCCCGCTTGACGGGCGACAGCCATCTGTCAAGACTGCGCGTAGTGGGGGCAACCCCCTATAATCGGCGCCAGGACCACCTGGCCTATCAATCCGCTCGGGGAGGGCGGAAACTCAGGAAGAGGTAAGTATGAAAAAATCCGTATTCCTCGGAACGCTGGCGGCTTCCGCTTTGCTGGCCGGATACGCGTCGGCGGCCACTCTCGACGACGTCAAGGCCCGTGGCGAGCTGTTCTGCGGCGTGAACACCGCGCTCACCGGTTTCGCGCAGCCCGATGCCAGCGGCAACTGGCAGGGCTTCGACGTCGCGATCTGCAAGGCCGTCGCGGCCGCCGTTCTGGGCGATGCCTCGAAGGTCAAGTATGTTCCGACGACGACCGAGACCCGCTTCACCGCGCTCGCCTCGGGCGAGGTCGACATGCTCGCGCGCAATACGACCTGGACCTATTCGCGCGATGCCGACCTCAAGTTCACCTTCACCGGCGTGAACTACTATGACGGCCAGGGATTCATGGTCCGCAAGGACCTCGGCGTCTCTTCGGCCAAGGAGCTCGATGGCGCCACCGTCTGCATCCAGACCGGCACCACCACGGAACTGAACCTGGCCGACTACTTCAAGGCTAACAACATGACCTACCAGCCGGTTCCGATCCAGACCAACGCCGAGGGCGAGCAGCAGTATCTCGCCGGCGCCTGCGACGCCTACACGACCGACGCGTCGGGCCTCGCCGCGACTCGCGCGGTCTTCGCCGACCCGGAGAACCACATCATCCTTCCGGAGATCATCTCCAAAGAGCCGCTCGGGCCGCTCGTTCGCCATGGCGACGACCAGTGGGCCGACATCAACCGCTGGGTGCTGAACGCGCTGGTCGCGGCGGAAGAGTACGGTGTGACCTCGGCCAATGTCGAAGAGCTGTCGAAGGGCACGCAGAACCCCGAGATCAACCGCCTGCTCGGCACCGAGGGCGATCTCGGCGCGATGATGGGCCTCGACAACGAGTGGGCCAAGCGCGCCATCGCCGCCAACGGCAACTACGGCGAGATCTTCGCCGCCAACATCGGCGAAGCGACGCCGATCGGTCTCGCTCGCGGCCTGAACGCGCAGTGGACTCAGGGCGGCCTGCTCTACGCGCCGCCGTTCCGCTGATCGGACAAGATCGGGGGGCGCATCCGCAAGGATGCGCCCCTTCCGCCTCGGCATCAGGGAGAGCCGGCGCGCGAGGGGCACCAAGACCCCGTTGAACTGGCAATCGCCAGACCCGCGCCCCGGATTGGGGATACAACATGACTACAACCACCGACGCACCGAAGCCTGGCTTTCGGTTGAGCATGCTCATCTACGATACCCGGTATCGTTCGATGACCATCCAGATCGTCGTTCTGTTCCTGTTCATGGCGGGCGCCGCCTGGCTGGTGGACAACACGATCAAGAACCTCGCCACGCTCGGCAAGGACTTCAGCTTCAGTTTCCTTTGGAACCGGGCCGGCTACGACATCAACCAGGTGCTCGTCGCCTATACCAATGACAGCACCCATGGCCGGGCGCTGCTGATCGGGCTTCTGAACACGCTCCTCGTCTCGGCGATGGGCTGCGTGGCGGCGACAGTCATCGGCGTCTTCGTCGGCGTTCTGCGCCTTTCGAAGAACTGGCTCGTGGCGCGGATCATGACCGTCTATGTCGAGGTCTTCCGCAATGTGCCGATCCTCCTGTGGATCCTGATCGCGCTCGCGATCTTCACCGAAGTCACGCCGCAGCCGCGCGATTTCCGCGCGACCGACGAGATGATCGCCGCGGGCGAGGAACCCAAGGCCTCGATGATCCTCTTCGACAGCGTGGCGGTCACGAACCGCGGCACCTATGTGCCCGAACCGCTGTTTTCCCGCAGCCTCGGCAACATCGACGTCGGTATCTTCCTTATCAGCATCGACCTTCTCGTCTTCGTCGCCGCGGTCATCGGCGGGTTCCTCGCCTACCGGGCGATCGGCACCCATGCGACCAAGGTTCAGGAGGCCACCGGCGTCCGGCCGAAGACCTTGTGGAAGAGCCTCCTCGTGACCATCGCGCCGCCTGTCGCGGTGCTCTGGGCGCTGGGCTTCCACCTTGGCTATCCCGAGCTCAAGGGCTTCAACTTCACCGGCGGCATCAACATCTCGAACGCGCTGATGGCGCTGTGGCTCGGGCTGACGCTCTACACCGCGGCCTTCATCGCCGAAATCGTGCGCGCCGGGATCATGGCCATCTCCAAGGGTCAGACCGAGGCGGCCTATGCGCTCGGCCTGCGCCCCCGCCGGACGATGAGTCTCGTGATCCTGCCGCAGGCCCTTCGCGTGATCATCCCGCCCCTGATCTCGCAGTTCCTCAACCTGACCAAGAACTCGTCGCTCGCGATCGCGGTCAGCTACATGGACCTGCGCGGCACTCTGGGCGGCATCACGCTGAACCAGACCGGCAAGGAGCTTGAATGCATCCTCCTGATGATGCTCATCTACCTGGCAATCAGCCTGCTGATCTCGGCCGGGATGAACGTCTACAACAATGCCGTCCGGCTGAAGGAGCGCTGAGATGAGCAATCCGAAAGCAACATCCGCCGTCTATGTCCGCGATTCCATGCTGCCGGCGGAGCACCCGCCGGCGATGGAAACCGGAATCATAAAGTGGCTGCGCGAAAACCTGTTCTCGGGGCCCTTGAACACGATCCTGACCATCATCGGCCTCGTGGCGATCTATTCCATCCTGGCCGGGATCATGCCTTGGCTGTTCCGTTCGGTCTGGGTTGCCGATTCGCTCGGCGAATGCCGCTCGATCATCACGGCTACCTTCGGCGAAGGTGCCACGGGCGCCTGCTGGGCGGTGATCCGCGAACGCTGGACCCAGTTCATCTTCGGCTTCTACCCGTCGCATCTTTACTGGCGGCCGGTCTTGGCCTTCCTGCTTTTGCTCGTAGCGCTCGCGCCGGTGCTGTTCGCCCATCTGCCGCGCAAGCTGCTGTGGTTCAGCATCCTCTATCCCGCGCTCGGATTCTGGCTGCTGTGGGGCGGGACGATCTGGATCCCGGTTGTGGCGATGGCCGGCTTCGCGCTTGGCTGGCTCGCGCTCCGCGTTCTGCAACCGATCGGCGGGACGATTGTCGCCACGATCGCGGCCGCGGTCGTGCCGATCCTGTGGTGGCTGCTGCTCGCCGGTCCGGTCGCCCAGCAACTGCAGGCGATCCTGCCCATCGGGATCGAGGCGGTCCGCTCCGACAAGTTCGGCGGCTTCGTCCTCGCCTTCACGATCGGCATCACCGGCATTGCCTTCTCGCTGCCGCTGGGGATCATCCTCGCGCTCGGCCGGCGATCGGACATGCTCCTGGTCAAGGCGCTATGCGTCGGCTTCATCGAGTTCATCCGCGGCGTGCCGCTGATCACGCTCCTGTTCACGGCCTCGCTGCTCCTGAACTACTTCCTGCCGCCGGGCACCAATTTCGACATCATCCTGCGCGTCATCATCATGGTCACGCTCTTCTCGGCGGCCTATATCGCAGAGGTGATCCGCGGCGGCCTCGCGGCCCTTCCGCGCGGCCAGTACGAGGCGGCCGATGCGCTCGGGCTCGACTACTGGAAGGCGCAGCGGCTCATCATCATGCCGCAGGCGCTGAAGATCTCGATCCCCGGGATCGTGTCGTCCTTCATCGGGCTCTTCAAGGACACGACGCTCGTGATCTTCGTCGGTCTTCTCGACCCGTTGAAAGGCATCACCGACGCCGTGCGCGCCTCCATCGAATGGAAGGGCATCTACTGGGAGCCCTACATCTTCGTCGGCGGCATCTTCTTCCTCATCTGCTTCAGCATGTCGCGCTACTCGATGTATCTCGAGCGCAAGCTGCAGCGTGAACACCGTTAAGGAGTAATCCCATGTCGGACCCGCATGCCGTTACCCGTAAGATCGACCGCAGCCATATGCAGGTCAGCGACGAGGTGGCGATCCAGATTTCCGGAATGAACAAGTGGTACGGGGCGTTCCATGTGCTCCGCGACATCAACATGACCGTCAACCGGGGGGAGCGGATCGTCATCTGCGGCCCCTCCGGATCGGGCAAGTCCACGCTCATCCGCTGCATCAACCGCCTCGAGGAACACCAGAAGGGCCAGATCGTCGTCGACGGGATCGAGCTGACCTCGGACCTCAAGAACATCGACAAGGTGCGCTCCGAAGTGGGCATGGTGTTCCAGCACTTCAACCTCTTCCCGCACCTGACGATCCTCGAGAACTGCACGCTCGCGCCGATCTGGGTCAGGAAGGTGCCGAAGCGGGAAGCCGAGGAAACCGCGATGCATTTCCTCGAGAAGGTGAAGATCCCCGAACAGGCCCACAAGTACCCCGGCCAGCTCTCGGGCGGCCAGCAGCAGCGCGTGGCGATCGCCCGCTCGCTCTGCATGAAGCCCCGCATCATGCTCTTTGACGAGCCGACCTCGGCCTTGGACCCCGAGATGATCAAGGAGGTGCTCGACACGATGATCGAGCTCGCCGAGGAGGGGATGACTATGCTCTGCGTGACCCACGAGATGGGCTTCGCCCAGGCCGTGGCGAACCGCGTGATCTTCATGGACCAGGGCCAGATCGTGGAACAGAACGAGCCGAAAGAGTTCTTCAACAACCCGCAATCTGACCGGACCAAGCTGTTCCTGAGCCAGATCCTCGGCCACTGACGGTCTGGACGAAAAGAAAAAGGCCCCGGGTCCGCGCGACCCGGGGCCTTTCGTTTCCGGTGTGGTCAGCCGCGTCCCGAGGGAACGAAGAAGTCCAGAACGCTCCCCGCGCCCGGCTGCACATCGGCCCAGCTCTCGATCTGGAAATCGACGACCAGGGTCGCGGCGGTGGGGTAACGGGCGAAATCGGGATCCAGAGGCGGCCGCGCCGACAGCGAGGCCGCGAAGGCCGCGATGCCGGGATTGTGGCCGAGGATCATCACGCATTCGCCGGTAGCGCCCCTCAAGGCTTCGAGCAGCGCCGCGGGCGAGGCTTGGTAGAGCCCGCTCAGATACTGAACCTCCGGCATCACCTCGAGCGGTGCCGCGGCGATCTTCGTCCAGGTCTCGCGGGTCCGCGCCGCGGTCGAGCACAGCACCTCGTCCGGTTCGTAGCCGCGCGAGTCGAGCCATTCACCGAGCTCCAGTGCGGCGCGCCTGCCACGTGTGTTCAGCGGCCGGTCGTGATCCTCGAGTCCGGGGTCGTCCCAGGCCGATTTCGCGTGGCGTGTAAGGATCAGGCGGCGATGGCCGGCGGGTGTCATGGGTGAAAGCGCCTCATATGATAGGCCGATTGTTCGGCCAGCCTGCCATAGGCGTCCGACACAGGGCAAGCACGACGCACGCTGCAACCGCGAGAAAGGCAATCCTGCCCGGCGCCGGTGTCGAGAAAGGCGTGGCAGGCCGTCACGTCATAGCGCGCCGGTGTCAGTGCGGCGGCGGGGCAGGCGGTGCGGCAGGGCTGTGCCGCGCAATCCTTGCAAGGCGCCGCGGTGGGCCCGTCCGGCAGAGTGAGCCGCTCGGGAATCGCGATCGCCCCGCGGTAGGAGACCATCAGCCCCGCGGTGTCATGCACGAGAAGTTGCACCGGCGAGGGCCAGGCCCGGCCGGTCCCGAGCGCCCAGCGGAAGAACGGCGGGTAGGGCGGCCCGTCGGACGGAAAGATCGCGCGTCCACCGAGATCCCGCGCCATCCCCCCGAGCACCCGCTTCGACCAGCGGTCGATCGGGTCCGGGGCTCCGTCGCGCCATTCTGGCTGGGACGTGAGATGCGGCCAAAAGCCCGGCTCTCCCGGGCCGAACAGGATCAGCGTTCCGGCGCCGTCGAGCTCGTCTCCGGCGCCTTGGTGGAGGGCACCGAAGACCGCGAGCCTTTCGGCCGCCGCCCGCTCCGCGATCGCGGCGAGCGTCGTCACTTCGTCCTGGGCTTCACGCGCGGTTCGGTCGATCGGATGAGCGAGCCCGCGCCGTGATCGGTGAAAAGCTCCAGAAGGCAGGCGTTGGGCACCCGGCCGTCAAGGATTACGACCGCCCGCACGCCCCCTTCGAGCGCGGCAAGCGCCGTCTCGGTCTTGGGGATCATGCCGCCGGCGATCACGCCCTTCTCGGTCAGCGCCCGGACCTCCTCGGGGGTGAGCTGGGTCATCACCTCGCCAGCCTCGTTCTTGACGCCCGACACATCGGTGAGCAGCAGCAGCCGGTCGGCCTTGAGGGCCGCCGCAATCGCGCCGGCGGCGGTGTCGCCGTTGACGTTGAAGGTCTCGTTCGGATCCATGCCGGTCGCCACCGGCGCCACCACGGGGATGATCCCCGCGGTGAAGAGATCGCGCAGCACCTGCACGTTCATCTCCACCGGCTTGCCGACGAAGCCGAGATCCGGATCGTCGGCGACGCAGACCATGAGGTCGTCGTCCTTGCCCGACAGGCCGACGGCGCGGCCGCCCTGATCCATGATCGCCTGCACGATGCGCTTGTTGACGAGGCCGGTCAGCACCATCTCGACCACCTCGACGGTGGCCTTGTCGGTCACGCGTTTGCCGCGCACGAATTCTGACTGGATGCCGAGTTTCTTAAGCAGGTCGTTGATCATCGGCCCGCCGCCATGCACCACCACCGGGTTCAGGCCGACCTGGCGCATCAGCACGATATCGCGGGCGAATTCGGCCATCGCCTCGTCGTCGCCCATCGCGTTGCCGCCGAACTTCACGACGACGACCGCGCCGGCGTAGCGCTGCAGATAGGGAAGCGCCTCGGATAGCGTCCGGGCGGTGGCGATCCAGTCACGGTTCATGTCTTGCTTTCTCATTGGCGGAAAACCTCATGCGCTGATCGTTTGTTATCCCGTCCGGGGCCGCCCTGCCAAGCGAAAGCGCGATCAGGCCATCGTCGCGATGATTGCGCGCAGCGTCTCGATCCCATCGCCCTTTTCCGACGAGGTCACGACGATCTCGGGGTATGCGGCGGGGTGTTTTTGCAGCGCGGCGCGGACCTGGGCGAGTGTCTTCTCGCGGTCGGCGGCCTTCACCTTGTCGGCCTTGGTGAGCACGACCTCGAAGGTCACGGCGGAGCGGTCCAGCAGGGTCAGGATCTCTTCGTCCACCGGCTTGATCCCGTGGCGCATGTCGACCAGCACAAAGGCACGGCGCAGCGTCTGGCGCCCGCCGAGATAGGACTTCAGCAGTCGCTGCCACTTCGCCACCACGGCGACGGGCGCCTCGGCATAGCCGTAGCCGGGAAGGTCGACGAGGTAATGGCTGCCGCCGGCGGTGAAATAGTTGATCTCCTGCGTGCGCCCTGGCGTGTTCGACGCCCGTGCGAGCGCCTTGCGCCCGGTCAGCGCGTTGATCAGCGACGACTTGCCCACGTTCGAACGGCCGGCGAAACAGACCTCCATCCGGTCGGCCGGCGGCAGACCCTCCATCGCGACGACGCCCTTGAGGAACTCGACCGGGCCCGCGAACATCAGCCGGCCCGTCTCGCGCGCGGTCTCATCGGGTTCCGCAATGGGGAAGGCGATCGTCATGCCAGAAGTTCCGCGGTGTCGCCGACGCTCACTGTACCGGCCTCAATGACCTTGGCGTAAAGCCCGAAATCCTGGTCGCCATGGAGCGCATTGAGCGCCTTGAGCGTATCGGCATCGCGCAGTCCGGTCGCCGGGTTGGCGGTCGTCGCCAGGCAGCGTTCCTTTGGCTCGACGATCTCCAGCACAGCCGCGCCAAGCCGCAGCCTGCGTCCGACCCAGCCGCGCTCCTCCCAAGGCCGCAACCCTTCGAGCCAGATGTTTCCACGCCAGCGCAAGGGCGACAGGGCGACGCCGAGATGCTCGCCGAGCGCCCGGTTGGAGGCGAGCGAGATCAACGAGAGCGAGGGATAGTCGGTATCGGTCATGCCGCGCCCTGTTACCGAATAGAGCCGCGCCGGCTGGGCGCGGTCGGCGGGGCAGAGCGGGCGAACCCAGTCAAGAAACCGCGCGACTTCGGCGGCATCGTCGGGGCGGAAGGTCAAATCGGCGCGGTCCGGGTGGCTCAGCGTCAGCGTCGCCGTCTCCTCGTCGAGCCGGGCGTTGATCGCCATCAGGTTCGGCGCCTTCGATCCGCGCGAGAAGTTCTGGCACGGCGACCATTCCCCCTCGACGATCTTCGCGGCGTCATGGGCAACGGCCCAGCGGCGGTCCCAGGGCAGGCCCGCGCCGACGGTCAGCGTGACCGCGGACAGGGCCTCTCGCCCGTGCGACTTTAGCGGGTGGCGCTGCAGGGAGGCGACGGTCGGGGTCACTTCGAGGCCGGCTTGTCGCGCTTGAAGCCGCTCCGGATGTTGCCGAAGAGGTCGGGGCGTTTCCCGTGCATCGACATGATCGTGTACTGCTGGATGAAGGTGATCGTGTTGTTCGCGATCCAGTAGAGCACGAGGCCCGAAGCGAACGATCCCAGCATGAACATGAAGATCCACGGCATCCACGCGAAGATCATCTGCTGCGTCGGATCGGTCGGAGCCGGGTTCAGCTTCTGTTGGAACCACATAGAGATGCCGAGGAGGATCGGCAGCACGCCGAGCGAGAAGATGAAGAAGATGCTCTCATGCCCGGGTGTGGCGTAGGGCAGGAGCCCGAAGAGATTGAGGATCGAGGACGGATCGGGCGCGGACAGATCCTCGATCCAGCCGAACCAGGGCGCGTGGTAAAGCTCGATCGTGACGTAGATCACCTTGTAGAGCGAGAAGAAAATCGGGATCTGCAGGAGGATCGGCAGACAGCCCGAGGCCGGGTTGACCTTCTCCTTCTTGTAGAGCGCCATCATGCCCTGCTGGAGCTTCTGGCGGTCCTCGCCGGCCTGTTCCTTGAGCTTCTCCATCTCGGGCTGCAGTTCCTTCATCTTTGCCATCGAGACATAGGATTTGCGCGCCAGCGGGAAGACGATGAGCTT
Source organism: Defluviimonas sp. D31 (assembly GCF_033436765.1). Taxonomy (NCBI): domain Bacteria; kingdom Pseudomonadati; phylum Pseudomonadota; class Alphaproteobacteria; order Rhodobacterales; family Paracoccaceae; genus Albidovulum; species Defluviimonas sp. D31. The sequence goes on along the minus strand of NZ_JAWQFN010000004.1, from coordinate 394,871 downwards.
GATGATCACGGTGAGCGCGATGATCGCCCAGCCCATGTTGCCGATTGCGCCGTGGAGCCAGTGCAGCAGCCGGAACATCGGCTTGGTGAGGAAGAAGAACCAGCCCCAGTCGATCGAGTTGACGAAGCCCTTGATGCCCGTCTCGTCCTCGTAGTGCTTGATCGCTTCCCATTCCTTGGCGCCGGCGAAGACCATTGTCGTCGCCTGCGCGGTAGCGCCCGGCGCGACCTCCATCACAGGCAGCCGGGCCTCGGTCTGGTAGATGTCGGCGCCGGGGACGTATTTCACGACCGAGGTGAAGGCTTGACCCGGGGCGGGGGCGAGCGTCGTCATCCAGTACTTGTCGGTGAAACCGATCCAGCCATCCGCGGCGACAGGTGTGACCGACGTCGGAGCGCCCTCGCGGGTGTCGACGGTCAGGTCGGGCAGTTCCTTGTATTTCAGCTCTTCGAGCTTGCCATCCGAGCTCCGCACCACGCCCTCATGAAGGACATAGACGCTCTGGGTCTTGGGGATGCCATGACGTGCGACGATGCCGTAGGGCGCGAGTCGCACCGCGGCGCCGGTGTTGTTCTCCACCGACTGGGTGACGGTGAAGAGGTAGTTGTCGTCGATCTCGATCTTGCGGTGGAAAATCAGTCCCGCGCCGTTGTCCCAGCGAATCGTCACCGGTTTGCCGGGTGCGAGCGTGGCGCCGGACTCCGCCTCCCACAACGTCTTCGCGCCCGGCACGAGCGCGGGATCGAGCCCGCCGGCCGGCGACCAGCCGTGGACGGCGTAATAGGGTTTAACTGCCTCGACACCCGTGGTGCCGATCGGCGCCAGAAGGCGGATGTTCGGCGAGCCTTCGTCTAGCTTGGTCTTGTAGTCCTTGAGCGACAGGTCGTCGATCCTGCCGCCGAGGAGCGAGATCGACCCGGCCAGCCGGGGCGTGTCGATCGAGATTCGCGGCGCGGCCGCGATCTCGGCCGCGGCGACGTCGGTCTGGGGCGCGGTGGCGGCGGGCGCGGTCGCGCCGCCGCCCGGCGCGGTATCGCCAGCGGTCTGAACCGCGGCCGGAGAGTCCGGGGCCGGCGCCTGCTCGGGGGGCGGGAAGAGCGTGAACCAGATCAGGATCACCAGGAATGACAGCACTGTCGCGAGGATGAGGTTCTTGTTCTGATCGTCCATGACGACACACCACCTGTCCGGCAAAGGGTTGGGCAGGTTCAACAGAACGGGCAGCGAAAGGTCAAGCGGTTTTCCCCTGATTGCACTTGCCTCGCCCTCGGATTCCGACCAGTCGCGGGCCGCTCCGCGACGACAGAGGCCGGTTTCCTTCCGGCCCTCTCAGCCCACCTCTTTCCCCGTTCCCGAACCCGCGCGGCGACAAGGCCCATCGCCACGGCGCAACGGCAGGGCGCCAGCCCTGTCTCGGCGTCGGCAGAACGTCGGGTGGCTTCAACCCGAGCGACGCGACATGCCGGGCGTTGCCGCCAGCTTTGAGCGGTGCTTGCGCAGCCACTCGGCGGTCGCCTGATACGGCATGGGCCGCGCGATGGCAAAACCCTGGACGTGGCTGCAGCCAAGTTGCGCCAGAAGCGCATGCTCGCCGATTGTTTCGACGCCTTCGGCCAGCGCCTTGATGCCGAGCTGATAGGCCATCGACAGGACCGCGGCGACCATGCGCTGCTGCGACGGGTCCGTGTCGACGCGAGTGACATAGGAGCGGTCGATCTTGATCCGCTGCACGGCAAAGCGGCGGATCGATGCCAGCGAGGCGTGCCCGGTACCGAAATCATCGAGATCGATCCCGCAGCCCAGCTGTGCCAGCGCGGCGATGTTGCGGACGACAAGATCGTTGTCAGTCTCAGCCACGACCGATTCCAGAACTTCGACTGTCAGCCGGCGGGGTTCGAGGTCGAACCCTCAAGCTCCCATTTCAGCTTTGCGACCAGGTTGGGATTGCAAAGCTCCGCCCTCGCGAAGTTGACGGACACGCTCGGCACCTTGATCCCGGCCCTGTCCCAGCCGCGCAGCGCCGCCAGGGCCTGGCCGAGTATGACCTCGCCAAGCCGCTCGCCAAGACCTGCGGACTGCACGACCGGCAGGAATTCGGCAGGCGGAAGCACGCCGCGTTCGGGATGCTGCCAGCGGGCGAGCGCCTCGAACCCGCCGATATCCCCGGTGTCGGTCGAGATCTGCGGCTGGAAATAGGCGACGATCTCGCCCGCCTCCAGCGCCGCCTCGATCCGGTCGGTCAGCGCGTCGCGGTCGCGCGCGGCCCGGCCGATATCGGCCGAATAGGCGCGGATCGCCGCCGGACCGTTGCGGATCGCCTCTTCCTGCGCCAGCTCCGCCGCCGTGAGAAGTTCCGCTCCCGAACGCGCCGGTGCCCGGGCGCTCAGGCAAAAGCCCACCGAGGCGGTGACGTAGGCGGTGGCAGCGTCGATGCTGACCGGCTCGGCCACGGCGGACTTCAGCCTGCCTGCGATCTGGATCACCGTCTCCAGGTCCAGCCGCCGTGCGGGCGCCAGCGCGACCGCGAACCGGTTGCCGTCGATCCGCACCATCTCGTCCTGTTCGCGCAGAACGCCGCCAAGCCGCTCCGTGAGCCGGGACAGCACCCGGTCGAGTGCCGTCAGCCCGTAGGTTTCGGTCAGCCGCTCGGGCTCGTCGAGGCCGACCACGAGGCAGGCGGTCCTCTTTCCGGTCGCTTCCTCGGCCTCATAGGCGCGGTCGAGCACCGCGACGATCGCGGCACGGGGCGTGCCGGCCGGAGTCGCTTCCCCTTTCCCGCCCCCGCGCGGGGGACGCCGCGCGAGCCAGACCGCGGGCAGACCCGCGGCGGCGATCGCGGCGCCTTCGGAGCCGAACCAAAGCCAGCCGAGCGCGATCGCAGGAACCAGGGCGAGGTATTCCGGCCGGATCAGCCATGCGGCGCGTTGCCGCCAAGTGTCGCCGCGATCCTGTCGGCACATGGCAGGTTCCTTCCGTTTCGGGCCGCCATCCGGGCCCCGTCGCGCCGACGCTATGCGGTCGGCATGACCGGAAGATTAATCGCGCTCGGGCAACCTGAAGCCGTTTTCGCTAAAATTCGCCGCATCCGTGCCGCCTAGCGCGAGCCCGGCGAAATCGAAGAGTTTCGGGTCGAGCAGATGCGAGGGCCGGGCGTTCATCAGCGCCCGGAACATCACTTGGCGCCGCCCGGGGCTGCGCGCCTCCCAGCCGTCGAGGATCTGCTTGACCTGCTGGCGCTGCAACCCCTCCTGCGAGCCGCAAAGGTCGCAAGGGATGATCGGGTAGTTCATCGCCCGGGCGAATTTCTCGCAATCGGCTTCGGCCACGAAGGCCAACGGCCGGTAGACGAAGATATCGCCGTCCTCGTTCACGAGCTTCGGCGGCATCGTCGCGAGCCGCCCGCCGTGGAAGATGTTCATGAAGAAGGTCTCGAGAATGTCGTCGCGATGATGGCCGAGGACCACCGCCGAGCAGCCTTCCTCGCGCGCGATGCGGTAGAGGTTGCCGCGCCGGAGACGCGAGCAGAGCGAGCACATCGTGCCGCCCGGCGCGATCTTCTCGGTGACAATGGAATAGGTGTCGGCGTACTCGATCCGATGGGTGACGCCCATCTTGGTGAGAAACTCCGGCAGCACCGTGGCCGGAAAGCCCGGCTGGCCCTGGTCGAGGTTGCAGGCCAGAAGCTCGACCGGCAGGAGGCCGCGCCATTTCAGCTCGTGGAGCACCGCGAGCAGCGTGTAGCTGTCCTTGCCGCCCGAGAGGCAGACGAGCCAGCGCGCACCGCGCTCGATCATGCCATAGGCCTCGATCGCCTCGCGCACCTCGCGCACGATCCGCTTGCGGAGCTTCTTGAACTCCGTCGAGGAGGGAGCGCCGTGGAACAGCGGATGGATATCGTCGGCTTCATCGAACATGGCGCTGCGATACTCCATCGGCGGGGTTCGGGCAAGCTGGCGCCAAGGGCCCCCGGATTTTGAGAACGCGCCCGACGGTGGCATCCTTTCAGGATCCGACACCGCGACTGACGGAGGAGAACATGGACTATCTCTTCGTGGCCCGCACCAAGAAGGGCGATGCATTCGGCGATGAGCCGGCCACGAGCCATTTCGTGGCTGTACCCGAGACCTCGCGCGACATCCTCTGGTCCCACAGGATCGCGAAGTCCGAGTGGCGCCGCGCGGTGATGGACGCGTCGAAAGGCGGGACGCCGAGCGGCCTGACCAAGGGCGACATCGTGTTCTACGTCCATGGCTTCAACAATTCCCAGGCGCTGGTGCTCGCGCGTCACCGCAAGATCCGCGCGGCGCTGGCGGCGCAGGGCTTCGCGGGCGTCGTGGTCAGCTTCGACTGGCCGAGCGCGGATTCCGCGCTGAACTACCTTGAGGACCGCGACGACGCGAAGAGCGCGGCGCACCAGCTGGTGACCGAGGGCGTGGCCCCCTTCGCGCGGTTGCAGGAGCCCGATTGCCGCATCGACATGCATGTGCTCGCGCATTCGACCGGGGCTTACGTCGTGCGAGAGGCCTTCGACGACGCCGACGACCGGATGTCGGTCGCCGCGCATAACTGGTCGGTCAGCCAGATCCTGCTTTTCGCCGCAGACATCTCGGTCCAGTCCCTGGACGATGGCAATCCGAAGTCGTCCTCGCTCTACCGCCACTGCGTGCGGCTCACAAACTACTACAATCCCTTGGACGAGGTGCTGTCGATCTCGGCGGTCAAGCGGATCGGTGTGGCGCGGCGGGCGGGACGCGTCGGGCTCGACGAGCCACCGGCAGCGAAGGCGGTAAACGTCTATTGCGGCGCGCATTTCCGGGACAACCAGCACATCTACGGCACCGGGATCACCGCCGGGCATACCTGGTATTTCGACGATCCGGTCTTCATGCGGGACGTCCATTTGACGATTTCCGGCCAGCTTGACCGCCACGAGTTTCCGACCCGGGCGCCGACCACGCTCGGAAACCTCGCGCTGAAGGCGCCGTGACGGCCGCTCAGATCGGGCCGGCGCCCTCGCCAGGCAGCTGGCCGCGATAGGAGCCGAGGTCGCCGAAGCAGCGCGCGACCCAGTCCGGGTCGTAATAGGTGTCGAGATACCGCCGACCGCTGTCGCACATCAGCGTGACGATGGAGCCCTTGCGCCCGGCCTCCATCATCTCGCGCGCGACCGCGAGCGCGCCCCAGAGGTTGGTGCCGGTAGAGGCCCCGGCCTTGCGGCCGATGCGGTCCTCGAGCCAGTGGATCGTCGCCACGCTCGCGGCGTCGGGCACCTGGATCATGCGGTCGATCACGTCATGCTGGAACGAGGGCTCGACCTTCGGCCGTCCGATGCCCTCGATCCGGCTCGAACAGGCGCGCTTCAGTGTCCGGTCGCCGGTCATGTAGCTGTCGTAGAAGACCGAGTTTTCCGGATCGACGACGACCAGCTCGGTGTCGTAGCCGCGGTAGCGCACATAGCGCCCGAGCGTGGCGGAGGTGCCGCCGGTGCCGGCGCTCATCACGATGGCAGTCGGGACGGGATGTGGTTCGCGTTCCATCTGGGAGAAGATGCTTTCGGCGATGTTGTTGTTGCCGCGCCAGTCGGTGGCGCGCTCGGCATACATGAACTGGTCCATGAAATGGCCACCGGTCTCAGCGGCAAGCGCCACGGCGGCGTCGTGCATCTCCGGCGCGCTGTCGACGAAATGGCAACGTCCGCCGTAGAGCTCGATGAGCGCGATCTTGCTGCGCGCGGTGCTCTTCGGCATCACCGCGATGAAAGGCAGGCCGAGCATGCGGGCGAAGTAGGCCTCCGAGACCGCGGTCGAGCCCGAGGAGGCCTCGATCACCGGCCGGCCCTCGCGGAGCTTGCCGTTGCAGAGCGCGTAAAGGAACAGCGACCGCGCCAGCCGGTGCTTGAGGCTGCCGGTCGGGTGGGTGCTTTCGTCCTTGAGGTAGATATCCACCCCCTCTATCCCCGGCACCTCGAGCCGGAAGAGATGGGTGTCGGCCGAGCGCTGGAAATCCGCCTCGATCCTGTTGATCGCCTCATGTACCCATGGCCGCATTGCCTTCCTCTCCGTCGGGGCGGCCGCGCGAGGCGCCGCCCTGTTACTTCTTGCGTTCCGGCACCGGATCGTAGCCCGAACCGCCCCAGGGATGGCAACGGCCAATCCGACGCGCGGCGAGCCATGCGCCCTTCAATCCGCCATGTTTCTCGAGCGCTTCGAGCGCATAGGCCGAGCAAGTCGGTTGGTAGCGGCAGGAATGGCCGACCCATGGGCTGAGCAAGAGCCGGTAGGCGCGCACGGGCAGGGCGAGGAGATGGGCGAGCGGCGTCATCGGCCAGTTCCGTGGATCTGGCGGAGCGCGCGTTCAAGGTCCGCCCGCATCAGCGCGAAGTCGCGGGTCGCAGTGGCTTCGGGGCGGCCGACCAGAACGTAGTCCCAGCCCGGTTGGCCCTGCGTGGGCAGCACGGCGCGGGCGATTTCCCGCAAGCGCCGCTTGGCGCGGTTGCGCGCCACCGCGTTACCGAGCTTCTTCGAGCAGGTGTAGCCGATGCGGATCGCCGCGCCACCCGGCTCGTTCTCGCGGCGCTGGCGGGCCTGGAGGAGGAAGCCAGGCATGCCCTGCCGGCGCGCCTGCGCGGCGCGCAGGAAATCCGCGCGCTTGGTCAGCGTCAGGCAAACGGAAACCGCCGGCGGCGTTTCCGTGCCCCGGCCGATCTGGCCTTGCACGGGTGCCTCCGGCGGTGTCATGCCGATTGCGGTCGGGCTGGCCTCAGGCCGACAGGACCTTGCGGCCCTTGGCGCGGCGGGCGTTCAGCACCTTGCGGCCACCCTTGGTCGCCATGCGCGCACGGAAACCGTGACGGCGGGCGCGAACGAGGTTCGACGGCTGGAACGTGCGCTTCATCGCTTCAACTCCGGTTGGGGGCGGCCCAAACCCTTCGGGATTCGAAGGCCGCTATCATTCGAAGCCCGGCTATTAGACGGGCCTGCGCATCAAGTCAACTCGGGCGGCGGAGTTTTTTCCTCTTCGAGGGCCCCGATTCGTCGAAGCGGATTTCGCCTGTCGCCAGAACGACTTCGGCAATCGGAGGTTTAATACGCCGCAGCGAAGGACTATCTTCGGATCGGACGAAGGATTGCACAATCGGAAATTGCACCCTGGGGCATGGATAGCGGACGTCGGGAACGGAATCGTTTGATGTTGTTCAACACACTGTCCGGCCGTTTCCTGCTCCTGACGATGCTCTTCGTCATGCTGGCCGAAGTGCTGATCTTCGTGCCCTCGGTCGCGCGGTTCCGCGAGGACTACATCCTGTCGCGCCTCGAACGGGCGCAGATCGCCTCGCTCGCGCTTCTGGCCACGGACGAGATGATCGACGCGAACCTCGAACGCGAGCTTCTCGACAATGCCGAGGTGTTCAACGTCGTCCTGCGCCGCGACGAGGTGCGCCAGCTCGTCCTCTCCTCGCCGATCCCGGCGCCGATCGAGGCGAGCTACGACCTGCGCGACGCCCCGGCCTGGGAATTGATCCGCGACGCGGTGATGACCCTCGTCGATCCCCGGAACCGAATCATCCGGGTGATCGGCGCGCCGGTGCGCCAAGCCGGCCTCCTGATCGAGGCGACGATGGAGACCGCGCCGCTGCGGGCGGCTATGATCGACTACGGGTTCCGCATCTTCCTGCTGTCGCTGGTGATCTCGGTGGTGACGGCCGTGCTTCTGTTCCTAGCCGTCCGGAGGCTTCTGGTCGCACCGATCCATCGGGTCGTCAGCCACATGAGCGTCTATGCCGAGGCCCCCGAGGATGCCCGCCGCTTCATCGAGCCGCAGGCGCGCGTGGTCGAGCTGCGCGAGGCCGAGGAGGCGCTGCAGTCGATGCAGCGCCATCTGACCGGTGCGCTCAGGCAGAAGGACCGGCTTGCCCAGCTTGGCGGGGCGGTGGCGAAGATCAGCCACGATCTGCGCAATATCCTCACGACCGCACAGCTCCTGGCCGACCGGATGGAGGCGAGCGCCGATCCTATGGTCAAGCGCGCCGCGCCGAAACTGGTGAACTCGATCAGCCGCGCCGTCGGCCTTTGCGAATCTACGCTCGCCTTCGGCAAGGCCGAAGAGCCGCCGCCCGTGCTGACCCGCTTCATGCTTTCGCCGCTCGTCAGGGATGTGGTCGAAAGCGAGAGGCTGGCGTCTGAAACATCCGGCGCCGAGTTCGTGACGGACGTTCCCGGCAATCTCTCGATTCGCGCCGATCACGAGCAGCTGCACCGGGTTCTCACCAATCTCGTGCGCAATGCGCGCCAGGCGATCGAGGCGACGGGCGCGGGCACGATCGAGATCGCTGCCGGCGAGGACGACCAGGGCTGGTGGATCCGCGTCGGTGACACCGGTCCGGGTCTGCCCGAGCGCGCCCGTGAGCATCTGTTCCAGCCGTTCCAGGGCGGCACCCGCAAGGGCGGCAGCGGTCTCGGCCTCGCGATCTCGGCCGAGCTCGTGCGCGGCCATGGCGGACGGCTGGAGCTGGTGCGCTCCGATTCCGAAGGCTCGGAGTTCATGATCCACCTTCCGCGCGAGCTTGCGACCCCCGCGGCGCACTGACCGCCGTGCGGTTCAAAGGCGCGTGCAATCTTCCTGTCGATTTCGCGCGGTTTGCCCTTGCATTGCCTCGAACAGGCCGCTAAATGCCAACGCCACGCACCCGTAGCTCAGCTGGATAGAGCACCAGACTACGAATCTGGGGGTCAGGAGTTCGAATCTCTTCGGGTGCGCCACCTCACATTACTGCGTCGTGAATTTCGCTAAAGCCTTGACGGGAATGGCGGCATTCGGGGTTCGAAATCCGTGGTTCCGGCGGCGGGCGTGACTCTATGGCTATTGTGCTGTAGCCAGCACAGGCGCAGGTCCGATCAGTTTCTGGGACTTCAGGAATTCGGGATAGTTCGGCGGGAAGCGCCATACCACCTCTCCGGGCGCGCGCACCAGTCCGCGCTGGATGGGGTCGCGGTTCGTCAGCAGCGAAATGAACAGGTCGCTGCTTGCCCATGGCGAGGACCGGAAATACCAGTGGCCATTGCCCGTGTTGGCAGCTTTGGCATCAGTTACATCGACTATGTTGAGGCCCTCGGTTCTTGCCAAACCCTCGACGATGGACGGAGCAAGCGTACCTTTCTGTCGCGTCTGACCGATGCGTTCACGTCCGAATATGAAGCGCGACATGGCAAGCGCGGAGTCCGTCTCGGACTGATAGAATGTCACGTCTTCGACCGCATCCAGAAGGCCGTCATCAAGGGACTGAAGGACGAATGACGTATCCAGATCGCTGCCGATCAGTATAAGGCGTCCCAAACGGGCTCTTGGTTCGGGCTGGAGCGCGATCTGATAGGCGGCTTCGAACACGAGCCGCGTGCCGGCACTGTAGCCCACGAGGTGGATGCGACGGGCACTGGTGTTCGCCGACAGGTATTCGATCAGGGAGCGCAGATTTCGGCGGGTCGAGAGAACGGATTCCTGATCCCGAAAATAGGCGAGCCGGCTTGGCGTCGCGGTCCAGTTGTAGCTGACGAAGGCGCCCTGATACCCCAGGAAGTGTTGCAACTCCTTCGAGACAAGCATCGAGTAGTCGAAGTCCACGTTGTACCCGTGCGTATAGATGAAGATGTCCTTGTTGCGGGACCGCGCCAGTTGCGCATCGATTTGAGCGGCGAACTGGCGGCCTGCGGACTGCATCTCCTCCTGGGACGGCACCTTCGCGAAATAGCGCGTGAGGCTGAAGGGAAAGACGCCGTATTCGTGCACCTCGGACAGTCGCAGTTTGTAGGTTTCCTTGCGATTCCCCTGCAGGGTGATCCGCCGAATATCTTCCCAGGTGTCGAGCGGCGGGTCGATTCTCACCCGGGCGATGCCGCCCCGCAGCAGGTGCCCGCGCTCGTTCGAGTAATAGGCTTGCGGATCGTCCTGCTCCACGGGGGCTCTGTCCGTCACGTAGAACAGTTTGGCGCGGTCGTAGACCGTTCCGGCGCTGATGTCTTCGAAGGGGTCGACATTGGCCTCCGCATAGAGTGTTGGCGACGGCATGAGATCGACCTCGTCGTAGATCTTGGGTCCGCAGGCCACGAGGAGGCATGTGGAAACCGCGAGCGTCAGGCGCGATATCGTCGCAACAAGCTGTTCTGCTCTCACAATCTTCCCTGTTCTCGGCCGGCAGGAAGACCCGTCGGGCTTTGCCTTGTCCGTCATCATTGTATTTCGGAGGCGGCGTTCCGTTTCGTTACGGAGGCTCTGGCTTGGCGTGATCTGATGCTGTGTGTCGGCGAACGTGTTCTGAAAGCGACGGCCTGCCCCAATGTTATGGTCCACCGAGCGGGCGGACCTGATCCCCTCGGGACCTCGCACCGGTTCCGGTCCGGGCGCCATGCGATCTTTCGGGTCGGTTAAAGTTGGACCGCAAATGCGTCTGGCGTCAAGTTGCCGGAGCCGAAGGGGTCCGGATTCCGAGCTTGAGGGTCCTCCATCCGTGGGTTCGCCGGGGCGATCGATGGCTCCGGCCGCCCGCGCGGCTGCGTCCGTGGCCAGAGGCGTCGAGGGCGATGGCCGGCCTCGCCAGAACGGGGAACTTGACGCCAGACGCATTTGCGGCCCAACCTGAGCCTGCCCGGAAAGGTCGCAGCAATCCCGGACCCCAGACAGGGTGAAAGTCCTTGCTGCGGCACGGACATGCAAGCAGCGGGGGACAAGCCTTGGGCCAGAAAAATCAAAGCCTTCTGACCGAAAAACTTCAGGCGGTTCGCGAAATTGCGACCGCGCGGCTCGGCAAGGCGGAACGCGAGAGCTTCCTGAGCGCGCTGGATCAGCTTTACGCCAATGTCTCGCTCGACGAGGTGATCGGCACCGGCTCAGAGCAGCTCTATGCAGCGTCGCTGGCGCTTTGGAAATTCTGCGCCGTCCGCAAGCCGGGCGCGCCTCATGTCCGGTTCTACAATCCGGGCATGACCGAGCATGGTTGGTCGTCGCCCCACAGCGTGCTTGAGGTCGTCAACGACGACATGCCGTTCCTCGTCGACTCGCTCACAGCCTTCCTGACCGAGCGGAACCTCGGCATCCATGCGCTCTTGCACCCGGTGTTGACGGTTACCCGCGATGCCGAGGGCGCGCTGACCGGGTTGGTCGGCCCGGATACCAAGGGTGCGATGCGCGAGTCGGTGATCCAGGTCCAGGTCGATCAGATCGCCGACCCCAAGATCCTGGCCAGGCTGGAAGCCGAATTGCTGCAGGTCCTGGCCGATGTGCGCGTCGCGGTCTCCGACTGGAAGCCGATCCTGGGCAAACTTTCCGACGTGGTGGACTCACTGCGCAAGGATGCTCCGAAGGGCATCGCCAGCGTAACCGGCGAGGTGATCGAGTTCCTGGAATGGCTCGCTCAGGACCATTTCACCTTCCTGGGATACCGCGAATACAGGATCGGCGAGGGGCGCGAGCTCGGGTCCGATACGGTCGAAGGCTCCGGCCTCGGGTTGATGCGCGATCCGGACTATTCGGTCCTGCGCGATGCCAGCGGCAATTACGCGCACTGGTCGCCCGACATGGACGCCTTCGTCACCGACGACTCGCCGCTTCTCATCCTGAAGGCGAACCGGCGCTCGACGGTGCATCGGACGGCGCATTTCGACCTGATCGGGGTCAAGCATTACGACGCCAAGGGGCGCGTGATCGGCGAGCATCTCTTCGTTGGCCATTTCACCTCGGCGGCTTACAACCGCAGCCCGCGCTCGATTCCCCTGCTGCGGCAGAAGGTGGAAAGGATCGTCGCCCGTGCCGGCTTCGCCCCGAACAGCCACGACGCGAAGGCCCTGACCAATGTGCTGGAAACGTTTCCGCGCGACGAGTTGTTCCAGAGCGCCGATGACCAGCGGTTCCAGAACAACGTGGTCGGCGTGCTGCATCTGGCGACCCGGCCGCGGACCCGGCTGTTCGTGCGGCCCGACCGTTTCGGCCGGTTCGTGTCGTGCCTCGTCTACGTGCCGCGCGAGCGCTACAATACCGAGCTCAGGATCAAGATCGGCGATATCCTGGCCGAGACGCTCAACGGCCGGGTGGCCACCTGGACGCCGTCATTCAGCCACGAGGCCCTGGCACGTGTGCATTTCGTCGTCGCGCTGAAGCCCGGCGGCGCGCCCGACTATGATATCGCCGCGATCGAACAACAGATCGTCGGCGCGGTGCGAAGCTGGGGCGATGTCCTGCGCGACGGCCTGATCGAGAAGCTTGGCGAGCATGAGGGCAACAGGCTCCATGCACTCTACCACCAGGGCTTTGCCCACGGCTATCGCGATGCCAACAGCACCGTGACCGCGATCGCTGACATCGCGAAGATGGAAGAGCTGACCGGGGACAGGCCGCTGGCGCTGAAGTTCTACCGCCGCCTCGAGGACCCGGACACGTCGGTGCGGTTCAAGCTCTATCACCTCGGACCGGCGGTGCCCCTTTCGGACTGCCTTCCCGTGCTTGAGAACATGGGTTTCCGGGTTCTCGAGGAACACCCATTCGAGGTCACCCGCGCCGAGCAGGATATCTGGGTGCACGATTTCTTCATGCAGTCGGCCGATGGCAGCACGTTCGTCCTGTCCGACCTGCGTGAGAAGCTGGAGCGGACCTTCACGGCGGTGTGGTCGCGCGAGGCCGACGACGACCCCCTTAACCGGCTCGTGCTTCTGGCCGGGATTGGCGTTCGCGAAACGATGGCGCTGCGCGCCTACAGCCGGTTTCTGCGCCAGGCGCGCATTTCCTATTCCGTCGACTACATGGAAGACGCGCTTGCCGACAACCCGGCCATCGCGCGGTCGCTGGTGGCCTTGTTCCATGCGATGTTCGACCCCGCCGAGGGTGGCGACGCCGCTGAACGCGAGGCCAAGGCGGCAGGCATCGCGGGCGAGATCGAGACGGCCCTCGAGGCCGTCGCGAGCCTGGACGTGGACAGCATCCTGCGTCGGTTCCGCAACGCCATCCAGTCGACTCTGCGCACCAACTACTACCAGCCTGACGCGAACGGGCAGCCGAAGGGCTACGTTTCGTTCAAGTTCGACAGCGCGGCGCTGGACGAGCTTCCGCAGCCGCGCCCGTGGCGCGAGATCTTCGTCTATTCGACGTGGATCGAAGGCGTGCACCTGCGCGGCGGCCCGGTGGCGCGCGGCGGGCTGCGCTGGTCGGACCGCAAGGAGGACTACCGCACCGAGGTGCTCGGTCTCGTGAAGGCGCAACAAGTCAAGAACGCGGTCATCGTGCCCTTCGGTTCCAAGGGCGGCTTCCTGCCGAAGGCCCTGCCGGCGGGCGGCAGCCGCGACGAGGTGCTCGCCGAGGCGATCCGCAGCTACAAGACCTTCCTGTCGGGGCTTCTGGACATCACCGACAATCTCGACGGCCAGGATGTCGTGCCCCCGAAGGCGGTCGTGCGCCGGGACGGCGACGATCCCTACCTGGTGGTCGCGGCCGATAAGGGCACGGCGACCTTTTCGGACATCGCCAACGGGATGGCGGCGGAATACGGGTTCTGGCTGGGCGACGCCTTCGCCTCGGGCGGTTCGAACGGCTACGACCACAAGGGCATGGGCATCACCGCGAAGGGTGCCTGGGAAGCCGTGAAGCGCCATTTCCGCGAGCTCGGCCACGACGTCCAGAAGCAACCCTTCACCGTCATCGGCTGCGGCGACATGTCCGGTGACGTGTTCGGCAACGGCATGCTGCTGAGCGACCAGATCAAGCTGGTCGCGGCCTTCGACCACCGCGACATCTTCATCGACCCGAGCCCCGACCCGGCCAAGAGCTTTGCCGAACGGACGCGCCTGTTCGCGCTGCCGCGGTCAAGCTGGCAGGACTACGATGCCAAGCTGATCTCGAAGGGCGGCGGGGTCTTCTCGCGCGCGTCGAAGTCGATTTCGCTCACGCCCGAGATCCGGGAGCTGACCGGCCTCAAGTCCGACCGGCTCACGCCGTTCCAATTGATCCATGCGCTTCTGAAGGCGCCGGCGGACCTCTTGTGGTTCGGTGGTATCGGCACCTACATCAAGGCGTCCGAGGAAACCCATTCCGATGCCGGCGACCGCGCGAACGATGCGACCCGGGTGGACGCGGACGAAGTGCGCGCCCGCGTCGTCGGCGAGGGCGCCAATCTCGGTGTCACGCAGCGCGGGCGGATCGAGCTTTCGGGCCGCGGCGTCAAGATCAACACCGATGCCGTCGACAACTCCGCCGGAGTCGATTGTTCGGACCACGAAGTCAACATCAAGATCGCACTGGGCGCGGTCGTCGGCGCCGGCGACATGACCGACAAGCAGCGCAACGCGCTCCTCGCAAAGATGACCGACGAGGTGGCCGAGCTCGTCCTGCAGACGAACTACAACCAGACGCTGGCGATCTCGCTCGTCGAGGCGCGGGCGCCGGCGCTTCTGGAGGACCATGCGCGGTTCATGCGGGCGCTGGAGGGGCGCGGACTGCTCGACCGGGTGGTGGAGCTTATGCCGACGGACGAGGATCTCGCCGAGCGTCGCAAGGACGGCCGGGGGCTGACGCGACCGGAAATCGCGGTTCTGGTCGCCTACGCCAAGATCAACGTCTTTTCGGAACTGCTCGGCTCGGATCTTCCGGACGATCCTTTCATGGAGCGGCTGCTGACCAATTACATGCCGGGCCCGATCCGCGCCAAGTACAAGGCGGTGCTCGAAACCCACCGGCTCCGGCGCGAGATCATCGCGACCGTCGCCGCGAACGCCTTCGTCAATGAAGCGGGGCCGTCGCTCTATCATCGTTTGAACGAGGAAACCGGGGCGTCGGTCGGGCAGATCGTGCGCGCCTTCATCATCGCGCGCGAGGTGTTCGGCCTTCCCGACATCGCCGCCGAGGTCAATGCGCTGGACAACAAGGCGCCGGCTTTGACCCAGATCCAGATGCATCTGGCGCTGTCGGATATGGTTGCCGCCCAGAGCCTGCGGTTGCTGCAGGGCGGCGACGGGCCGGTTCATGACGCGATCAAGCTCTACGGCCCCGGCGTCATCGAAGTCGCCGCGACGGCGCATGACCTGATCGCCCAATTCTCCAAGGAACGCCTGACCCAGCGCACGAAGGAGTTGACCAAGGCGGACGCGCCGAAGGCGCTGGCCGAAAAGATCGCGCGGCTGGAGCTTCTCGGCGGAGCCTTGGACATCGTCGAGGTGGCCGCGACGCTCGGACGCGACGTTGCGGACGTGGCCGCGAACTACTTTGCGGCCGGCGCGCGTTTCGGCCTCGACTGGCTGCGGTCCGTCTCGCGCCAGATCGAGCCCGCAGATCATTGGGAGCGCATTGCGCTCGGTCGCCTGATGGCCGAACTGCGCACCCAGCAATCGGCGATCGGCGCGGCCGCACTGGCCGTCGAAGGCATCAAGCCCGGCGCTTCGAGCATCACCAAATGGATCGAGGCGAACGCCGAGGCCGCCGAGCGCGCCGACCGGATGATGTCCGAACTGCGTGCAAGCGGCGCCCTGAGCGTCGCCAAGCTGGCGGCGGCGTCGTCACAACTCAGGGCCGTCAGCAAGGGCTAGGCGCTTGGCTCCGGTATTGGCCTGACGGGGCACGGCCGGTGGCAACTCGGCCGTGAGTAAAGACCGGGACGCATTTCGTGCCCGAGGTTCCGGCGGTCTTACCGCTTGCCGCGATGAGGTGGCTTGTGGCCGCCATCACGGGTCGGGGCCCGCTTGCCAGGCTTCCGCGTATCCGCCTTGGCCTGCCACTGCTTCGCAGGCCGTTCCGAAGCGTCGCGCGAGGCTGCGGAGGTCGAGGCGGATTTGCCCTTCGTCTTGCCGGCCGGTTTCGGCCCTGCCTTTTCGGTATGCGTCTTGTGCGGTTTGCCCCTGGGCGCCGTCGGCTTGCCGTCCCATTTTGGAGCCGGCTTCCCTTCGCCGGACTTGCGCGCCGGTGCCGCCGCTGTCATTTCCTGCTCTGCGCGGTCGCCGTCCGAGAATGAGCCGGGGTGCCGCTCCGCACGCGGCGCGCCCGCCTTGCCCGACCGGGCCGTGGCGTCGCCGAACCTGGGCTTGCGCTCCTTGCGATCTTCTCGGAACGAGTCGTGCTCCTTTCTCGGCGCATGGCTTGCTGCTTGCTGATCGGGCGCGCCGTCGACCTGCCGGACCGATATCCCCTCTTCCAGGACGGCCTCCGGGCCGATGGCCGCCAGGAACACACCGACGCTCCGCTCGGCGAGCTCGACGAATGTCTCCGTGGCCTGCACCCTGATCGCGCCAATGGCCGACCTGTCGAGGTTGCCCGCACGGCACAGGAGCGGCAGGATCCAGCGCGCCTCGGCCTGATTGTCACGACCGACCGAAAGCGCGAACCAGCGCCGCGGGCCAAAATCAGCGCGGTCTCGCGGCGCGGATTTCGTGTCGGGCGGAAGCAGTTCTTCGGGCGCAGACTGGCGGGAATGGTAAAGCCGCAGGTAGGCCGCCGCGATCGCCTCGGCGCTGTGGCGCGCAAGCAGTCGCGCGGCGAAGGCGGCCTGGGCCTCGGTCGCGGGCTGGTCCCATGCGGGATCGGCCAGAAGCCGCTCTTCGTCCCGGCGGAAGATGTCCTCGGCGGAGGGGGCGACGCACCACTCCGCCTTGATCTTGGCGTATTGCAGGAGGCGTTCGGTCTTCTTCACCGCCTTGGGCGGCACGATGAGCGCCGAGATGCCCTTGCGTCCGGCGCGGCCGGTCCGGCCGGAGCGGTGCAGCAGGCTCTCGGTATTGGTCGGCAGGTCGGCATGGATCACGAGGTTGAGGTTGGGCAGGTCGATGCCGCGCGCGGCCACGTCGGTGGCGACGCAGATCCGCGCACGGCCGTCGCGCATCGCCTGAAGCGCGTGGGTGCGCTCGCTCTGGCTCAGCTCGCCCGAAAGGCTCACGACGGCGAAGCCGCGATTGGCGAGCCGCGCGGTTAGGTGGCTCACGGCGGCCCGCGTGTTGGCGAAGACGATGGCGCTTTCGTCGTCGCGGAACCGGAGAAGGTTGAAGATCGCGTGTTCGCTGTCCGAGGCGGCGACGCGGACCGCCTGGTAGCTGATGTCGGCGTGCTGCTCGGCGCTGCCGATGGTGCTGATCCGGCGCGCGTCGCGCTGGTACTGGCCGGCGAGCTTCGCGATCCCCGGTGAAACGGTGGCCGAGAACAGCAGCGTGCGCCGGTCCTCCGGCGCCTGGCCGAGCATGAATTCGAGATCCTCGCGGAAGCCGAGGTCGAGCATCTCGTCGGCCTCGTCGAGCACGACCGCGCGCAGGCTGCTCATGTCGAGAGAGCCGCGCTCGATGTGGTCGCGCAGCCGTCCCGGCGTCCCGACCACGATATGCGCGCCCCGGTCCAGCGCCCGCCGTTCTTCGCGCGTGTCCATCCCGCCGACGCAGGACGTGACCCGCGCACCGGTCTTCGCATAGAGCCAGCCAAGCTCGCGCATCACCTGGAAGGCAAGCTCGCGCGTGGGCGCGATGACAAGCGCAAGTGGCGCGGCGGCCGGGCCGAAACGCTCCGCCTCGCCGAGGATCGTCGGGGCGATCGCAAGGCCGAAGCCCACGGTCTTGCCCGAACCCGTCTGCGCGGAGACCAGCAGATCCGACGCGGCAAGGTCGGGATCGGCGACCGCCTGCTGCACGGGGGTAAGTTTGTCATAGCCTCGCTCGGAGAGCGCGTCGGAAAGGGGGGCGATCATGCAGGAAGGGTCCGTGGAGCTGTGGCGGAGACCGCCATTGGGCGCAGTCTAGGCCGCGCGAGACCAGACTCTCTAACAGCATTTGCGGCGGATGCCCATCGTTATTGAGCCCCGTCTGGAAATTCGACCGGGGACGGCGGCCAGGATCCCGCGCCCCCGGTTTTCCGGGAGCGAGGCAATCGGGCCGCCGCACCTGAAGGACTCGCCGGATCGGCCCTGCTGGCGAATCGGTGATCATTTGACTCACGGGCGCCTTTGGGACAGCCTATGTAATTGTCCGGTTAGTAATGTTCTGATGGCCCATTTATTAATTTGATTGCTGCATAGCGGGAGGGGGCGGGTTCTTTTCGGAACGATCGTCGCTGGACGCGAAAAGACGAGCGATACGCGTGACCAAGTAGCTATGTCGCGGCCGCAAATCGGCCCGACGCGATTAACGGGTGTTATGTATGGCCGGAAGGATTTCACATCGCGAACCCTCGCTGGCGCGGGCCGGCAGCCGGGGGCTCTTTCTTGCGACCCTCATCTTCAGCGTGTTCACCAACCTCCTGATGCTGACGGGTCCGCTCTTCATGCTTCAGATCTATGACCGGGTACTCGGATCGCGGTCGGAGGAGACGCTGGTCGCACTTTCCATCCTCGTTGCAGCTCTCTTCGCCCTATACGGTCTTCTGGAGTTCGCGCGCGGCCGGGTTATGGCCCGGGTCGGCGCCCGGTTCCAGGCCTCGCTCGACGACCGTGTCTTCCGCGCGGTCCTCGAGGACGTCGCGCTTCATCACCGCGGCAAGGGTGGTATCAGGGCGACGCAGGATCTCGACTCCATCCGGACCTTCTTCACCGCGCCGGTCCTGCTCGCGCTGTTCGATCTGCCGTGGACGCCGGTCTTCCTGACGGCGATCTTCGTCTTTCATCCCTATCTCGGTTGGCTCGCGGTCGCGGGCGGAACCCTTCTCATCGTGGCGACGCTTCTGAACCAGTTCATCACCGCGAAAAAGGTCGCCGAGGCACAGAAGCAGTCCATCGCGGCCCTGAATTTCTCCAAGCAATCCGAGGGGGCGGGCGAGCTCATCTGGGCACAGGGAATGCTTGGCAACATGGTCCGGCGGTGGACCGGCCTTCAGGATGCCGCACTCGACGGGACGATCCGAGCGAACGACTGGACCGGCAGTTTCAGCGCCTTCACCAAGGCGTTCCGGCTATTCCTGCAATCGGCGATCCTGGCGCTCGGCGCCTGGCTGGTGCTGCACAGCGAGCTGACGGCCGGCGCGATGATCGCGGGGTCGATCCTGCTTGGCCGGGCGCTGGCACCGATTGAACTGGCGGTGTCGCAATGGCCGGTGGTGCAGCGGGCGCGCTCGGGATGGACAGCGCTCGGCGGGTTTCTCGCTGCGGTTCCGGCGCGCGACGAACCGACCCAACTTCCGGCGCCGGCGGCGCGGCTTGAAGTCCGCGGCGTCAACGTTGCTGTGCGCGGATCGGACCGGCCGGTCCTGCAAGGGGTCAGCCTCGACGTCGCGCCCGGCGAAGCGATCGGGGTTATCGGCAAGAGCGGGGCGGGAAAGACATCTCTGGCGCGGGTGATCCTCGGCCTCGTGGCGCCACAGGCGGGGATCGTCAGGCTCGACGGCGCGACGCTCGACCAGTACGGGCCCGAGCGGCTCGGCCAGTTCATCGGGTACCTGCCGCAGGAAATCAGGCTTTTTGAAGGGACGGTGGCGGAAAACATCGCCCATATGGCGCCCGAGCCCGACACCGACAGGGTGCTGGCCGCCGCGATGAAGGCGCGCGCGCACGAGATCATTCTCGGGTTGCCCAACGGCTACGATACCCGGATCGGCGAAGCCGATGCGCAGCTTTCCGGCGGTCAGAAGCAGCGTGTCGCACTGGCCCGCGCCCTTTATGCCGACCCGGTTCTGCTGGTTCTCGACGAGCCGAATTCCGCGCTCGACGCCGAAGGCTCCGAGGCGCTGAACGCCGTGATCGAGGCCATGAAGGCCGACCAGCGCGCGGTCATCATCATGACGCACAGGCCCACGGCCATTTCGGCCTGCGACCGGCTCCTGATCCTCGATGGAGGCAGGGTTGCCGCCTACGGACCGCGCGACGAGATCATCAAGTCGATGATCCGCAACGCCGGGGACGTGCAACGTGTCATCGCCCGGAGGACGCAGTCATGACGCCGGAACCGAACCGCGCCAGGTGGAGCGCGCGTCTCCCGCTCGCCATCGGTTTCGCCGCATTGGTGATGCTGACCGGGGGGATCGGGGCATGGAGTGTCGGGACGCGCATCGCCGGCGCGGTGGTTGCGCCCGGAATTGTGGAGGTGCCGTCAAACCAGCAGGTGATCCAGCACCCCGACGGCGGTGTCGTCGGCAGCATACTGGCACACGATGGCGATACGGTGCGAAAGGGAGACGTCCTGGTTCGCTTCGACGGCACGTTCCTGCGCTCCGAGCTGGCGACGGTCGAGCGCCAGTTGCTGGAGATCTTTGCGCGAAAGGCTCGGCTCGAGGCGGAGCGCGACAACCTGGAGGAGCCGGTCTTCAACATCGACGACAGCTTCGCTTCGCTCGATCCGGCTTGGGTCGAAGGCCAGATAAATGGACAGAGATCGCTGTTCCTCGCGCGCCGGGACTCGATCGCCAAGGAAACCGACGGGCTTCAGGAACAGATCCAGCAGATCGAGAACCAGATTGAGGGCGTTGGGGCGCAGCTCGTGGCGCTGACACAACAGCTCGGCCTGATCGCGGAAGAGCTCCACAACCAGAACTCGCTCTTCGACAAGGGCCTTGTTTCGGCGTCACGAGTGCTTGAGCTGCGCCGAGAGGAAGCGCGGCTTCAGGGCGAGATCGGGCGCCTCACCTCGGCAACAGCCGAGGCGCGCACGAAGATCTCGGCCACCGGGATCGAGATCCTGAAAATCTCCGATCGCCGGCGCGAAGACGCGATCACCCAGATACGCGACCTGCAATACGCCGAGATCGAGCTTCAGGAACGGCGACTGAGCCTTAAGGTGCGGCTCACCCGCCTCGATGTCCGGGCACCGGTCGACGGTGTGGTTTTCGAGTCACGTGTTTTCGCGCTTCAGTCCGTGATCCGCGCCGCCGAGCCGATGATGTACATCGTGCAGGGCGACCAGCCTTTGCAGGTCAAGGCGCGCATCAACCCGGTTCATATCGACCAGGTCCATGCAGGCCAGGACGTGACGCTTCGCTTCACGACCTTCGACAGCCGCACAACGCCGGAAGTGCACGGAACGGTGAGCCGCGTTTCTGCCGACGCAGTGACCGACGAAAAGACCGGCATACAGTACTACGAGGCGATCCTGACGCCCGATCCTGACGCGTTCGAGAACCGGCCCGACCTGGTGCTGCTCCCCGGGATGCCGGTCGAAAGCTTCCTGCAAACAGGAGATCGAACGCCGCTTTCTTACCTGACCAAACCCATGGTCAACTACTTCAACCGGGCGTTTCGCGAAAGCTGAAGGCGAACGGCCATTCCCTCTCGGGCGGCGGACATGTTGGGGAGCCGCAATGGGTCTCGGCGTCTCAACACGGTCGCCGACCCGGGCGCGAACCGGCGACGAGCAGTGTGACGATCCGGCCGCAGTCGAAGCGGATTGTGGCAGATGGAACCCGTGCGCAACCTGCCGCCCGGTTTCCGCGCCCGGACATGCCTGGATGCGAAGAGGAGGCGTTTTGGCGGTGCGGGACCCCATCGGAATCAGCTGCCATGTCATGCGCCCGATTCGATCTCCCTTGCTGACTTCTGCGCGTTGATGTGTGCGGTTTGGGCGCAATAGCTGCCATTTTGGGTGATTGTTCGCTCATCACGGATTGTGCGGGGCGATATTTCCTAGCCTACAGTGCCCGGAAGTATAAGTGACTTAACCAAACCTTCAGACTGACCAAGGCGAACCGTCGGGTTGCCACTTTTGGATGAGGCATATCCTCTTGTGGTGAATCGAAAAGTAGTGTCAAATAAGTGTTATATTTGTCACATATTTGTAGGGGTACCAAGTGCATATGTTGTTGATGCCCGCTTTCCAACGAAGCATTTCCGGCGAATTTGGGGGGGCGAAAGTATGACGGCAGCCTTCTCAGTAGCCATCATAGAAACCGATTGCATCATGCGCGAAGGGCTGATGCGCGTGCTCAGCCGGCGCCCTCTCAAGATGGTCGATGCATGGTCCAGCGTCGAGGAGGCGTCCGCCGCCCCGCATCCGTCGGACGCGCTCGACGTGATCCTTGTGAGTCTTGTCCGGCAAGGCAGGCTGGAGCCGGACGAGGCCGAACTGCTGCGCCAGAGGTATCCGTCCGCGCACATCGCCCTGATGGTCGAACAGAATTGCGAGAGCGTCGCACCGATGGCGGCCGCGGCGCGTGTCGATGGCGTGCTCCTAAGTTCGAGCACCCCGGCCAATCTCGTGAAATCACTGGAGCTCATCGCGCTCGGCGAGCATTTCTTCCCGATGCCCTTCGGCTGGGATGACGTCGGCTCGCAAGCAACCGACGAGACGGAGTCGTCCGGTCCGGAGCTCCTTGAGAAACTGTCGGTGCGCGAGCGGCAGGTCCTGGACGGGCTGGCCAAGGGGGCCCCCAACAAGGTGATCGCGCGCCATCTCGACATATCCGACGCCACCGTGAAGGTGCATGTGAAGTCGATCCTGAGAAAGACCGGCGCGACCAACCGCACCGAAGTCGCGCTCTGGGCTCGGGAGGTCGGCGTCGGCGAGCATTGATCGCGCCGACGGACTGTTCCCCCGACCGATTCAGATAGCCCTCCACACGGCGCGGGTCACATCGGCCGCAGATGCCTCGATGGTGCGGTCGGTATCGACAGTGACCACCGGCACAGACCCGAAACCGGCCGACGTCTCCATCCGCCAGCGCCGCAGTACGGCATCCGCATCCGGACCTCCCTCCTTCATCCGGGTCGCATCGCGGCGAACCGCGGTTTCGCGCGATGCCGTCAGGCGGATCACCAGATCGGGCCGCGGCAGGCCCAGGTAGAGCGCGCGCTCCCGCCGCATCAACCAACGCTTCAGGCCAGAGTCGCAGGCGTCGATCGCGGCATCGTCGAAGCAGCTGCTGTCAATGGCGCCGGGCGTCTCGGAGGGGTAGCGGTCGGTGACGATGATCGTCCCGCTCGCGGCGGCCTTCCAGCACTTCCGGATCAGCGCCCGCCGGTCGTAGGCGGCGAACGTCATGCGCAGCACATAGAGCAGCGAATAGCGTCCCTCGCTACGGCGTTCGGGCTTTTCATACTCGCCGGCGCGCTCGCGCTTGAACAGCCGGCGGGCGAGCGGCAGCAGCAGCCGCGGGGCAAAACTCAGGAGTGTCGGAGGCGGCTTGCCCACATGCACGCGCCGCACGTCGAGTTCCCGTCCGAGGCGGCGCGCGAGTTCGCCGCTTAGCGTCGATTTGCCCACCGCCTTCGGCCCGACCATCGAGACGATGAGCCCGCCGGTCCGGGGAACCAGATCGCGACGGCTGCGGAAACGGCCGACCGCCATCCGTCCGACCCGGCGCAGCCGCTCGACTTCGGCGGCGATCGTGCCGATCCGCCGGTGGTTGCGCAGGCCCGATGCCAGGTGCAGGCCGAGGCCGACACGGCGCAGCCAGGCGCGGGGCTCGGCGATGGCGGCGAGCGCGGATTCGAGTGAGGGAGGCTCGCTCGCGGGCATCCATTCGCGCCAGAGCTCGGCCGCGCCCTGCAGGTCGGCGCGGTTCCGCAGCCAGTCGAGCTCGCGCACCACTTCCTCATAGCCGCGCCGGACCATCCAGATCTCCACCGGGTGGAGATGCTTGAGCAGGATGCGCAACGCAAAGAGCGCGAGTTCGGCCTCCGGCGTCGGCAGTGGAACTCCGTCCGAAACGGCGCCGACGCCGAGCAGGTCCCGTTCAATCGGCAGCCGGTAACACTTGACCAGGCTGTCGCCGGTCACGACGCGGAAATAGGCGTGCACATGCAGCAGGCGGGTTGCGGAGGCGTCCAGCGCATAGGCGTGGAACACGCCAGGATGGGTCAGCCCGCCGCGCGACACGGCGGGCTTGAAACCGCATTGCGCGAGGATGACATCGAAGGCTTCGGCATCCTCGCGGTGGACGAGAATGTCCAGATCCTCCTCGCCCATCAGGCTCTCGAGCAGGCGTATGTTGCTTTTCCAATGGCAATACCGGACACCGGCGGAATTCAGCTTCTCGATCAGGTCGCGAAAGGGGTCCGCCCGGTTTGCCGGCGCGATGTTCCCGTTTGGCGTCGGTGTGAAGTTCAGATCCTGATGCATGCTTCAGCTTTCCTCAAATCTGCGACGGCGCGGTCTTGGCCGCGAGAAGGCCCGGCCGCAGGCCGAGCCGAGTGTAGGCGAACCACGCCATCGCCACATTCCAAACGACGACCCCAGCCGAGATCGCCACGGCCGCGCCAAGAACGCCGAAGGGTCCGGCCAGTAGGAAGCACAGCAGAAGGCCGACGAGCGCCCCGCCCGAGTGCATGGCGGCACCGGCAGTCTCGCGGCCGGTCATGGTCATCAGGTGCTGCTGCGGGCCCGCAGCGGCGGCGACCAGTTGTCCTGCCACCAGAACGGTCGCGGCGGGCGCACCCGCGGCGAAGCCAGGGCCGAAGAAGCCAAGGAGCATCGGCATCGCGACAAGCATCGGAACCGCCACACAAACCGCCCCCGCGAGCGTGAGCCGGGCGGCCCGTCTCGTCAGCGCCTGCAGGCCATCTCGGTCGCCCTGCGCGTGCAGCGACGCCACGGTGGGTGCGAAGGCGGCCGCCACCGCCATGCGGGGCAGGGCCGTGAGGATCGAAAGGCTGAACGCCACCGCGAAGATCCCGGCGCCGCGCGCATCGCCCAGAAGGCCGAGCACGATGATGCCGGACCGCGCCATGACCACGTCCGCCCCCATGATTACGGTCAGCGGCAGCGTCGGGCGTATCCAGTCGCGCAAGGCGGTCTGCTGGCTCGCGCCGTGGAGTTCCGCCGGGCGGAACCGCCATCCGAGCACGGTAACGATGGCGAGGATCGCCGCGCCGCTCGCAAGCATGGCGGTCATCGCCGTCGTGGCGGTGGCCGGGGCGAGGCCGAGCCCGACCAGCCCGGCCAGCACGATCACCGCGAAGGCGTCGCGGCCCAGCCGTTCTGGTGCGAGCGCCGAGACGACGCCGCCGAACGCCCGCACCAGCGCCGCCCCGACGAGCTGGAGAGCGAAAAGCGGCGCCGCTGCCATCGCGATCAGCAGCGCGATCCGCAGTTCTGCAACCTGATCCGCATAAAGCACGAGCGCCGCCCCGCAGAGCGCGACGAGCACGCCCGTGACGGCGACGCCACTAACAGAGAAGCGAATCACGCCCCGCATGGCGCCCCAGTCTCCCTTGGCGCGGTAGGATGGCACGAGACGCAGCAGCGAGACGTGAAAGCCGAGCGTCGAGAGGGTGGCCGCGACCACCATCCAGGCCACGGCGTACATATAGAGCCCGAAGCTCTCCACGCCGACGATCCGGGCGGTCGCGACCTGGGCGAGGTAGCTGACACCCGCCCCCCCGACGAGCACGAGGAACGCGCCGGCGCTGCTGGAGGACAGGCCCGCGGCGGCGAGGCCGCGATCCCTGAGGCGATCGAGAAGAGAGCGCGGCCGCGGCTTTGCCTCGACCATCGCTGCGGACGGCTGCTGTTCCATGGTTCGCGTCACGCTTCGACCTCCCGCCCGAACCCGGCAATTCGGGCCCGTACAGCCTCTGTTGCGGGCCCCAGCGACGCGCGGTCGGGGCAAGCCACTCGCATTACCGGGATTCCGCAGTGATCGAGCAACGGGTCCAGCGCCTCGAAGACGTCGATCTGGCGCAGCGTCGTCGGAATGCCGAGTTCGAACATGCGTTCTGCCGCCGACTGGGCGCCGAGGCGGTCATGCAGACGCGCGGCGACGGTCTCGCGCGGGGTTTCGATCCGGATGACGAGATCCGGCTTCGGCGCGATCTCCAGAGCGCGCGCCAGCGTTTCCCGGTCAATGGTGCGGCTGAAGGAGGCGAGAGTTCCCACCGCGGTGACGAAGCCCTGGTCGAAGACGGCGATACCGCCCGCTGTCCGCTCGCGTGCGAGGCGCTTCGACAGTTCCGTCAGATACCGCCTGTAGCGCAGCCGCCAGAGCGGGCCGGTGGGCGGCAGCAGCGCCAGAAGCCGCGCCGCCCTGTCCTCCTCCTGTGTGCCGTCGCCGATACGCGGGAAGACGCGCGCAATCTTTGCGGCCCTCGCCGCTGCCGGAGGCAGGCGGAACCGCCCTGTGGCCCCGGCTTCTGCGGGGCGCGAGCTTGCCGCGAGACGTGCCGGGCCGAGAGCCGAGACGATCGCCTGGGCGAGCGTGGTCTTGCCGGAACCGGAGGGTCCCACCAGCTCCACGATCAGGGCCGGTGCAGCGGCGTCCGTTCGCAGCGTGGTGGGAGAAGAAGTATGCAATGTCCTGCGCTCCCGACCGTCAGCGCAACTCCGCGACCGTCCGGAAGGACGCGGTTCCGGACGACTGTTCCGCACCGAACTCCTGCGCCTCGCCGACGGCATGCCGGGCCACCTGGACCACATCCCCCGGCTGCAGCACGAGGTCGAGCGATGCCGCTAACGGCTCTACAGCGTCGGCGCGCACGAGGGTCACGACGATTTCCCCCTTGGTAACGGCTGGCGGCGCCACACCTGCCGCTTCCATCCGGGCGACAAGCGCATTGAGCTTGGCGGCTTCGCCCGCCCGCTTGACCCGCGCCTGTTGGATCTCGTCCAGCAGCGAGACGTGGCGCCGGTCGTCCAGCCGTTCCAATTCGCGTGCGATCTCGGTCTTGCGCCGCTCCAGTTGCATCAGGTTGGTCTCCGTCTGCAACCGGCGGGTCGCGGAGATGAGTGCCGCGCTGCGAATGTCGGATATCCGGGACTGCGTGTAGAGGCCCTTGCCGCTCAGTTCGCGCGCTTGTTCAAGATCCGCGGCGTCGGCGATCTCGGTCTCCTTCTCCACTTCGAGCTGGCGCACCAGAACGGCCGTCTGCTGGTCGATCTGGGTAAGGGAGCGTTCCAGGAAGCTGCGTTCGCGCTCGTGATCGAGCGCGCGCGCTTCGCGCAGGTCCGTTTCGACGCGCAGGATGTCCTCAAGCGCCGTGTTGCGCTGCGGCGGCGGGGGCAATTCGACGGGTTCGAAGCCGATCTCCTCTCCGAGTTCCGTGCGCAACCGCCAGACGCGGGCTTCGATCGCCGCGAGCGAATGCCAGGCTCCGACGTAATCGGCTTCCAGCCCCGCCGTGTTGACGATGGGCCCCATCGCCGGCGCCAGCGCCACGCCTCCCGCGGCCGCGATGACCTGCCGTACGGTCATGCCGGGGCGGAACTTGAACTCACCGGCCCGCGCCACGTCGCCGCTGACGAACACCGGGCGATACTCGGATATCCAGGCGCTGACCTGATCGCGTGCGAAGGAGCGCAGATGCTCCTGCCCGTTCGGCGTGTAGACCGGAACGAGCCGGCTCGCGATCGCGGCGCGGATGCTTTCGCGCAGGTCGGGCATCGTGCGCCCGGCGGCGCTGACCTCGCCGACCAGCGGCATGCTGAGGCTGCCGTCAAGCTGCACTTGCGCTTCTTGCGAGAGTTCCGGCACGCCGGCTACGCTCATGGCGACGACGTCGCCGGCAAGCAGGCGGTAGGCTTCGTCGGCTCGGGCTCCGGTGCCGACTAGCATCGAAGCGAGGGTGATCCCAGCGGCCGATGCGATAGCGATGTGCTTCTTGCTGCAGGTCATGTCGCGTATCCTTTCTCTTGCCGGACCTTCCCGTGCTTGAGACGGGTGCGCCACCACTCGACCGTGCGCGCAAGTCCGTCCGGGAGATCGACGCGCGGCCGCCATCCGGTCGCCTGGCGCAGGCGGTCGTTGTCGGCGAGAAGCTCGCGGACCTCGGAGCGCGGGGGGCGCAAGCGAGCGGCCTCGGTCTCCACGGGCTTGGTGCAGCCGACAATGCCGCCGATCATGTCGATGACGTCGGCGACCGAAACGGCACGTCCTGTGCCGGCATTGTAAGGAACACCGTAAAGGATCTCTGGCGTGCCGCCGAGCGCGAGGAATGCGGAGGCGGTGTCCTGGACATAAGTAAAGTCGCGCACCGGTGTCACGTCGCCGACGCGGATGGCGCGGATCTCGGGATCGAGTGCCTGGCGCAGCACCGTCGGGATCACCGCGCGCTCGCTCTGGCGCGGGCCGAAGGTGTTGAAGGGTCGCAGGATCGCGACAGGCATGTCGTGCGAGCGCGCGAAGGATTCCGCCAGCATGTCGGCGGCGATCTTCGTGGCCGAGTACGGCGACTGCCCCTGCAGCGGATGGTCCTCATTGATCGGCACCGTGAGGGCCGTTCCGTAGACCTCGCTCGTGGAGGTGTGGACAACGCGTTGCACGTCATGCGCACGGGCGGCCTCGAGCACATTGAGAGTCCCGGTCACGTTGGTGTCCACATAGGACTGCGCCGCGACATAGGAATGCGGGATCGCGATCAGCGCGGCGAGGTGAAAGACAACCTCCTGCCGTGCCGAGATCCGGCTTACGAGTGCCGCGTCCCGCACGTCGCCGCGCACGGCGTTGACGGAGGATCGCACGGCGGCGGGCAGATCGTCGATCCAGCCTAGAGAGTCGAATGAGTTGTAGAGACACAGCGCCGTGACGTTGGCTCCGGCCGCGACCAGCGCCTCGGTCAGGTGCGAGCCGATGAAGCCGTCCGCGCCTGTCACCAGAACGTTGCGCCCGTCGAAGGAAGGTTGGGTGGGCGTGCGTATCATACTCATGAAGATCTCTTTACTGTTGTACGATTTACGGGGCTCACACTGCCGCCCTTGTGGCGCCCCGTGCCTCGGCCCCGAACGCGGCGCCGCGCCGCTTTCGTGGCGGATTGCTCGGCGAGCGGCGCGTCTGACGCCGGGGCACCAAGGACCGCCAGAACGCCGCGCAGCAGCCAGCCGACGTCCCGAAGCGCGGTCCGGTTCGGGTAGTACTGAAGGTCGAGGTTCGCCTTGGTCGGGAACAGCACGCGCCTGTAGAAGACCGTCGGGTCGTTCTCCGCCGGATACAGTTCGGCTTCACTGCGGAATGCGACCTGGCTCGGGCCGAAGATGCCGGGCCGGTGGTCGAGTACCCCGAGGAAGGCACCTTTGAAGCAGTCCGCGAAATCCAGGCTTTCTGGCCTTGGGCCGACGAAGGCCATGTCGCCACGCAGGATGTTGAACAGTTGCGGCAGTTCGTCGAGCTTGGTCGCTTCGAGGATCCGCCCGACCCGCGTCATCCGCGGATCGCCCTTGACCGTCAGCGGGCAGCCCTGTGTCGCGGGGGCGGGGCCGAACTTGCGGAACTTGAACATCCGGAAGCGTTTCCCGCCCTTGCCGAGACGCACCTGCGCGAACAGGATCGGTCGGCCCGTCTCAATAAGAATCGCGAGCGTGATCAGGAGCATAAGCGGTGCGAGGACGATCAGGCCCGCGGTGGCCAGCGCGATGTCGAAAGCCCTGTTCAGAGCCTGAGATGGCGCCGGCTGTGGTGACACGTGGAGGATCGTCATGCGGCGGCTCCCTCGATTGGCTGCAAAGCGGCCTCGAGCACGCGCGCGGCACGCTCGACGTCGGCTTCGGTCATCTTCGGGTGAAGGGGCAGGGTCAGTTCCCTGCGTGCGAACTCCTCCGTCACCGGCAGTTGCAGCTCGGGCCAGCGGTCGCGGTAGTAGGAGAGTTCATGGACCGGCGGGTAATGGACTGTCGTTTGCACGCCGGCTTCGGCCATCGCCGCCGCGACGGCGTTGCGGTCGGCGCCGGCCGGCAGGACCACGGGGAAGATGTGGTCGGCCGAGATGCCGCTGCGAGGATGCGGTACGCCGAGCGTGCCGCGCGCCTGCAGGGGCGCCAGACGACCCCGGTAGAGGGCCGCCAGTTCCGACCGCCGCGCATTGAACGCGTCGAGCCGCGACATCTGCACCAGACCAAGTGCCGCCCGGATCTCGTCCATCCGGTAGTTCCAGCCCGGCGAGACCACGTCGTATTGCACGGACCGAGCCTGAAGCCGCTGATGGGCGTTCGAGGTCATGCCGTGGGCCCGCATCCGGCGGGCGCGTTCCAGCAGCGCGGGATCGCGCATGAGGATCATCCCGCCCTCGGCAGTGGTCATGTTCTTGTTGCCGTAAAAGCTGAAGGCCGCCGCGTCGCCGTAACTGCCGACCTCAGGCACGCCGACTGCATGGGCGGCGTCCTCGATCAGCAGAAGGCCGTGGCGGTCGGCGAACGCGCGCCACGCCGCGCGCTCGGCGAGATGGCCGGCGAAATGCATCAGCATCACGGCACGGGTGCGCGGAGTGACGCGCTCCGCGGCCTTTTCCAGGGACATCAGCGGCGCATCGAGGCTGTCGATATCGACCAGCACCGGCTCCGCGCCTGTGTAGTGGATGGCGTTCACCGTGGCGACGAAGGTCAGCGACGGGGCCAGCACCTCGTCACCGGGGCCGATGCCCAGCGCCTCGAGCGCCAGGTGCAGTGCCGCGGTGCAGGAATTGACCGCCACGGCATCACCGGCACCGTGACGTTCCGCGAAGACCCGCTCGAACGCGGCCACACGCGGACCGAGCGTGATCCAGCCGTCCTCGATAACCTGAGCGACGGCCGCTTTCTCTTCAGGTCCAAGGACGGGTTCTGACACGAGCAGCATCGAGTTCTCCTTTCCTGGCGCTTCGCTCCGCGCGCCGCTGCCAATCCGGCAGAGCCGACTGGCAGTAACGTCAGGAAACGGCGCCGAGGCGCTCATGCGCAGGCGACTGCTCATCCCAGTCGAGGATCTGGGCGCTCTGGAAATCGTCGACGCGACCGATATCGAGCCAAAGTCCGTCGTGCCGGTATGTGTAGACGGGCTTGTCGCGCGCAAGCAGGCAGTACATCAAGTCATCGAAGCCGAAGGGTACGCCATCCGGTACATACTCCAGCGCCTCGGGCTCCATGCAATAGATGCCCATGCTCATAAGGTTGGTGAGGCTGGGCTTCTCCTTGAAGCTCTTGACGCGGCCCTCGGGCGCGTCGATCACGCCGAACTCAAGCGGCGTCTCGCGCAGCGCGGTGGCCACGGTGACGAGGCCGCCGCTGCGGTGGTGGCAGGCGGCGAAGGCGCCGATGCTGAGATCGGTCAGCACGTCGCCATTGATGACCATGAAGGTGCTGTCGAGCTCGTCGCGCAGCATCCCGAGGGGGCCGATCGTACCCAGGGGCTGCCGTTCGATCGTGTAGCGGATGTTCATCGACCATTGCCGGCCGTCACCACAGAAGGCCCGGATGAGATGGCCGAGATAGCCGGTCGTTATGTAGACATCGCGGACGTCATTGCGGCGGAGCCATTTGAGCAGGAGTTCGAGAACGGGTTGGGACTGTACCGGCATCAGAGGCTTGGGAAGAACCATCGTGTAGGGACGCAGGCGGGTACCTTTACCCCCGCACTGGATAACAACCTTCATTTCACTCGCTCCTTACAAAGACACATGCTCAATGACGTTTCAAATAATCTCGCACCCAAGGACAATCGCACCATGCGATCCGTTACTGGACGAGTATGCGTTCAGCTTTCTACGTTCTCGCGGCTTGATTAATGTTAGCGCAGCCCCCCCGACGGATTCAGTCGCCCATTCAAGGTATATGCATTGGGGGGGGATGAACGCTTTTTGGGGAACGGGGAGTACTCCATTGGCATGAGGCCGGACGTACTCCCTAGTTGAACTTCGACCGCTAACGGGCTTGTGCGAGCATTAATCTGTTTAGGGCCGTGGCGGAGATCCTCCGATATCGGGGCATTTTCCGGCGTGCGTCCACGAGATGGGGCTATCGCGTATGCCTTCCGGGTTGTCCGGCGGCCGTCCACATCTCGGATTTTTAGCGAAGTGTTTTCCGGAGGGGCAAACCTCGCCGGGTGGTTTGTGCGAGGGGAATGGTCATTATGAACAGAGATTTCTTTCGGTGTTTTGAGCCTAGGGTTCTCTTTCCGTCGACGCCCCACGGTCTGCTGAAACTCACGACTCGTATGCTATGACTGCGTTTCTGCTCGCTTTGGGGTTGGTTCTTTATCCATCGACCCAGTTGCGGATCAGCGGCCTGCCGCTTGGACCGGGCGAGATGCTGTTGATCATCTGGTTGGGTATCGCGACGCTTCGCCAGACCCTGCTGCCGTCGATCTCGGTCAACCTGGCCCTGAGCCGTGTTGTTACGTTCTGGGTGGTGCTGCTCCTGGCGCTATGCGCCGGGATGATCGTCGGCCTCGCGCGCGAGCCGTTTCACTATTACACCGGCATCCTCCACGACCTGTTCGCCTACACGCTGATTTTCGCGCTAGCCTGCATGTTTTCGCTGGACCTTGGCGGGCCAGCGCGCCGCCGAACCGTGATCTGGCGCGTCGTCGCGTTCGGTGCGGTCTCGATGTTCCTGCAGATCGCCAGTGGATACGGCCTGTTTCCAATGCCGGGCGTCGATCCGTGGTTCTACGACCGGCTGAGCGGCTGGTCCCTCGATCCCAACCAGCTCGGCTTCTTCGCTATGTTCCTGATGTTCCTTGCAGCGCATCTTGCCGAAACGGCCGACACTCCGCGCGAAGCCCTTGCCGCGCTCGTCTGCGCCGTTCCGGCGGCTGTAGCGGGCGTGTTGAGCAAGAGCGACACGTTCCTCGTCGCGCTGATGGCCGCCGGTTCGGTGTTCCTAGTGCTTAAGTCGACGACCTGGCTCCAGAACTACGAGATGGCACCGACGGTGCGAGGAACGATCGTGGCGATCGGCCTCCTGTCGCTTCCGCTCGCTGCCGCTTCGGTCGCCCCGTTCTGGGCGGCCGCGCTGGAGCGGATCGAGCAGCGATCTGAGGAGGTCTATGCCCAAGGCGGGCAGGGTGAGCTGCGGTTTCACCTCTGGCAGGAAGCCTACGAGAAAGGCTTGGAGTCCGGCATGATCGGCTACGGGCCGGGACCGCACCTGACCAGCAAGTCCTGGAAGCGTCCTCCGCCCTACAAATTCGAGGCGCATAACACCTCGCTCGATCTGTTCACGCAGGGTGGGATCGTGGCTATGGCGGCTTTCGTCTGGCTCTGCGTGTCCACCCTGCGGGAGGGCTGGCGGTCCCGTCTGCCGGCGCTGTCCGCGATGATCATGGGCGTGGCGGTGTTCAGCATGTTCCATTTCGTGGTGCGGCATCCGAACTTCTGGTTCGCAATCGTGCTGTGCCTGCTCGAGGCGGACCGGGTGCGTCCGCCATTCCGCTCAATACGCTCGGAGGTTGCGTCATGATTCATCGCGGTGCTGGTGACCTGCATTTCCGCCAGGTAATGACGCTGCTGAGACGACGCTGGGTTCTGATTGCCTTTGTCATGCTCATCGGCGGCGGACTCATCGGCGGAGCCGCTTTCCTGCTGCCGCCGCGATATACGGCCAAGGCGCAGCTCCTGCCCGAGGCCGAGGTCCGCCAAGGTGTCGAATTCGTGGACGAGGCGGCGGTCGATACGCTCGTCGAGCTTCTGATGTCGCCCGGCCAGCTTCGGCGCCTGGCCACAGACCTGGCGGAGATCAAAGCAAACTCCGAGACCCCGCTCGACCTGCCCGGCTTCGCCGATCTCGAAGATCATCTCATGGTCTTCAAGGAACGCCGATCACGCCTCATTTCGGTGAGTTTCGTGTCCACGAATCCGGACATCGCCTCGACCGTCGTGAACCGGGCCGTCCAAGTCTATCTGGGCGGGGTCTCGGACCAGATGCAATCAGAGCAGGCCAATGTACTCGACACGGTTTCCAGGCGACTGGAGACGGCGCGGCAAGACCTTGATCTGGTCACCGCGAATCTGCGTGACTACCGAGTTGCCCACGGGGTGGTCGATCCCGGCCGCGCGGACGAGATCGACGTGCAGATCGGTCAGATGAGCCGGCAGCTCGCCATCGCGCGGGCGGAGCTTGATGCGCGCGAGCAGCAGCTGGCGAGCGAATCCCAGGAAACCGCTGAGAGCACTTCGCGCGTGGCGAATGCGGATGCGGCCGGCGCGGTCGTTGTCGAGGGCAATCTGCGTGGCCGTTCCGGCGCGCAGACGCTGCCGGTGAACCGTGACCAACTAGTGCGCGAGCGCGACGAAGCGGCGGCGCGCCTCGGTGATATCGAGGCGCGGCTCATAACGCTTCAGGGCGCCGCTGCCGCGGCGGGCGAGCAGCAAAGCCGCCTGCAGGAACTCGAACGCGAGGCCGCTGCAGCCGAGGAGGCTTACGAAGGCCTGCTGCGCCAGCGTGCGAAACTCATCGGCAGCGGCGCCGGACAGCCGCCGGCGCGGGTTGTCTCGCTTGCGGCTACGCCGGAGCGGCCGAGTTCCCCCAATCCGCTCCTGTTCCTGTTCCCCGCTCTCGTAGGATCGGGTGCGATCGGCGCGATGATCGCCCTGCTGCTCGAGCGCAACGACCAGCGGCTGCGGAGCGGACGCGATGTAGAGTTGATGCTGCGTGTTCCGTGCATCGGGCTTGTGCCGAAGCGGTCGTACATGGCGAGCGATGATCCGGCCGACATCCTGCCACAGGATCCATTCGAACCTTATGTCGAGGCTGTAAGGTCTATTTCGGTCGCCGCCCGCAAGCGCGGCGCGTCGACCGAGGTGCCGCGCAGTTTCCTCGTCACGTCAAGCGCCGACGGCGATGGGGCAACTACCACGGCCGTCGGCTTCGCTCTTTATACTGCGCGCCTGAACCAGCGTGTGCTGCTGATGGACCTGAACTTCCGCAGGCCAGGAGTGGCCGCCGCGCTGGGGGATCCCGATCTAGGGGGCGAAGCGACGGCAAAGGGCACGAAGAGCCGGCCGCCGGAATACGCCATCCGCAGGATCGAGTCGCTCGGCATCGACTATCTGCCGCCACCGATGCGCAAGGTCGATCCGCTGGCGGTGCTGTGTTCGGACGAGTTCCCCACAATGCTGGATCGCCTTACCAAGACTTACGACTGCATCGTGATCGACAGCGCCCCGCTTGCGGGGGCCACCGAGACGCGGCTTCTTGCCTCCATGATCGATCGCGTCCTGTTCGTCGTGAAATGGGGCGTCACGGATGCCCGCACCGCCCAGGCCGCCCTGCATAGCCTGAGCGCGTCGGGGGCGGGGAACACACCGCCGGTCTCGGTCGT
Source organism: Defluviimonas sp. D31 (assembly GCF_033436765.1). NCBI lineage: Bacteria > Pseudomonadati > Pseudomonadota > Alphaproteobacteria > Rhodobacterales > Paracoccaceae > Albidovulum > Defluviimonas sp. D31. The sequence goes on along the minus strand of NZ_JAWQFN010000004.1, from coordinate 360,011 downwards.
GATCGCGCAGGTCGACATGCGCCTCCAAGTGCGTCGACGCTACGGCGAGACCAATGCCTCGGACGCGACCGCGGCCCTGCAGCCGGTCTGAGAGGACGGCCCATGCGAGATGCCCGCCGTCCAGCTCAGCCCAGTCCCGGTGCACTTCGGCGCTCCGGGACGACAAATCGGAGGACCAGCGCCTGATGAAAGATGCCCCTGCAAGCGATTTCGCCGAACAGTCGGAGGACAGGACGCTTCCACTCCGCGTGCTCGTCATCACGGAGGATGACCCGCTCTATGTGATCGAGTTCTTCAAGGTCTTCTTTGACGAACTGCCCGCAGGCGACGCAGAGGTGATCGGCGTGACAGTGGACCAGGCGTTCCACGAGCCCATTCTCAAGACACTGAAGCGGATGCTGTCGCTATATGGCTGGACCGGTGTGTTCCGGTTGGGACTGCGCTACGTCTGGGCGAAGATGCGGGGGGACACGATCGCGGCGATGGCCCGGCGCCGGGGACTGCCGTTGCTTGAAACGCCGTCGGTCAACGATCCCGCATACCTCGCGCGCATCCGCGACCTGCGGCCCGACGTCATCATGTCCGTGGCGGGGCCGGAGATCTTCTCGGCCGGGCTGTTGTCGTCGGCGCGTCTGGGCTGCATCAACATTCACTCCGGCCGGCTGCCGACCTACCGGGGGATGCTGCCTACCTTCTGGCAGCTCCTGCGCGGCGAATCTGCGGTGACGATCACCGTACACCGTATGGTCGAGGAACTGGATGCCGGTGACGTGCTGGCCACTGCGCCGTTTCCGCTGCGGGAGCGGGATTCACTCGATCGCGTCATGCGGGGCGCCAAGCGCGAGGGAGCGCGGCTCTTCGTTCGAGTGCTGCGCGACCTGCGGGAAGGAAAGGCGAAGGGTGCGCCGCTCGACATGGGCGAAGCCGGCTACTTCCGCTTCCCGACACCAGAGGATGCCCGCGCGTTCCGGCGCCTTGGGCATCGACTGCTATGACCGCGCAACGCGACACGCGCGTTGCGCGCCTCGAGCCGGAAGGAGCGGTGCGATGTGCGGCAGGATCTGTCGCGCAGGACGCTGCTCGGAAAGGAAGATCAGCATGAGGCGCTCCGATCATGTTTATCCACTCACCTCTGGTCGCTTGCTCGCCGCCGCTGCCGTGGCGGCGAGCCTGGCTGCCGCTGCACTCGCGGGAAGTCACTCCACACGCAAGGCGGCCAATTCGGAAGGTCTCCACTACGTCGTGAATCTCGGCGGCGACTTCGAGGGGGTGTCGGCGATGGCATTCGATCTGGCCGATGTCGGGTCGGCCGCCAAGCTCGAAGTGCTGCCTGACGGCCTGAAGGGTGTGCTCTGGCTCGGCAACGGCTACAATACCAAGTGCGAGTGGCGTCTCGACGATGCGGCCGTCACGGCCGAGGTCGAGGCGGCGCGGGACCATCCGAAGTTCAGCGGCATCTACTACATCGCCGACGAACCGCATCCCGAGACCTGCCCGGACGGCCCGGCGCGTGTGGCGGAGCGCACCAAGCTGATCCATTCGCTCGATCCCGACGGGCGCACCTTCATCATCGTGCAGAACGGATCCGCCGCGCCGCAGGAGTTCCAGCTCTTGGGAAATAGCGCCGACCTGATCGGTGTGGATCCCTATCCGTGCAATCACCGCAATGCCGAGACGGGTTGCGATCTTGGCCATCTGCGTGCCCGGATCAAGGCTGCTCTCGATGCTGGCATCGAACGGGAACGGATCGTGCCGGTGTTCCAGGCCTTCGGCCAGTCCTGCGCCAGCGTCAAGGAGCCGTGGTACCGCCTGCCGACAGAAGACGAGTTGGTCACGATGCTGCACATCTGGGACGAGCTCGTCCCTCGCGAGAAAAGGGCCTTCGACATGACTTATTCCTGGGCACCGCAGGGAACCACCGCCTGCCCGACCCTGCAATCTGCGGACGGCGGCGAATACCCGGATCTCCAGAAGGTCTTCTTCGAATACTTCGGACAGAGTGGCGCCTTCGAAATCGCGAACGGCAGCAATGACTGACCTCACCGGCGCGGCCGCCCTCTCCATTGACGTCGAGGACTGGTTCCACAGCGAGAACGTCAAGGCCGTGGTTCCCCGCGACAGTTGGGACGGTTGCGTGTCCCGCGTGGCGAGGAACACCGAGCGCATGCTCGAGATCCTCGCGAAACGCAACACCCCCGCCACGTTCTTCGTTCTCGGCTGGGTCGCGGAGCGATTCCCTCACCTGGTACCCGCGATCGCTGCGGCCGGGCACGAAGTCGCCTCGCATGGTTACGGCCACGAGCTGGTCTACAGGATGACGCCCGAGGCTTTCGCCGCGGACATCGATCGCTCCCGGAAACTGCTCGAGGACCAGTCGGGGCGGACGGTGCTGGGCTACCGGGCGCCGTGCTTTTCGATCACCGACTGGGCCGTGGACCTCTTGCAGGAGGCGGGCTACGCCTATGACAGCTCCATGGTGCCGGCGCTCGCGCATGACCGCTACGGCCGGCTCGACGCGGTCGACGGTCGCCAGCCGATCATCCGGCTTCGCGAGGGGTTCGACGAGGTTTGCGTCTCCTGCCTGCAGGTCGGAAGCCGCGGGCTGCCCTGGGGCGGCGGCGGCTACTTCCGGCTCGCGCCCTACGCGCTGTGGTTGCGCGGCGTGGCGGCGATCAGGCGGTCGGGCCAACCGTATGTCTTCTACATCCATCCTTGGGAGATAGATCCCGATCACCCGGTCCCGCCCGGAATGAGCGCCGTGAACCGATTTCGGCAGAGGGTCGGTCTCAACCGATGCGAAGACCGCTTTGCCGCGATCGCGGGCGACTTCGAATGGAGCACGATCGAGAGCCTTATCGATCGCTGGCGTGGCGCCGAAGCGGCGCCGGAGGCGCCCCCGAGCGTGATCGCGGCCCAGACAAATGAAAGGAGAAGCTAACATGCCCGCCCACGTTCTCTATGTCGGCGGCGAAGACAATGATCTTCGCATCCCCTTCATCCTCGCGATGCGCGACCGCGGCTTCCGCGTGACGGCGGCCGGAAGCGGCGACCCGGAGCCTTTCGTCCGACAGGGCATCGACTACCTTCCGTTCCCGTTCGACCGTTTCATCAGCCCGATGTCGGACCTGCGGGCCTTGCGGCAGCTTTCGGCGATGCTGCGCGATCTCAAGCCGGATATCGCCCAGGGGTTCGACACCAAGCCCTGCCTCTTCCTGCCCCTCGCCGCCGGCGCCTCGGGTGCGGGCACGCAGGTGGTCAGGACGATCTGCGGGCGCGCTTGGGTCTACTCCTCCCGCACGCCGCTGGCGCTGACGGCGCGGCCTGTCTACCGAACGCTGCATCGACTTGCGGCGCGCAGCACCGCCGCCACGGTCTTCGAGATCGAGGACGACCGCGATTTCTTCCGCAGCAACGGCATGGACGGACGCCGCGGCCTGGTGATTCCGGCCGGCGGTGGTGGCGTGGACGTGGAAGGATTCGAGCGCGCGCTGGCCAATTTGCCCTCGCGCGAGGCGCTGCGAGAGGAACTCGGCCTTGGCGACGCCGAGGTCGTGGTCACTGTCACCCGCATGACGCGGCAGAAGGGCATTCCCGCGCTCCTGAAAGCCGCCGCCATCGTCAATCGCGCCCGCCCCGGCGTACGCTTCGTTCTTGTAGGCCCGCGCGAGAGCGAGGGGCCGCTTGCCGTCACCGAGGCGGAAATCGCGGCGCATGCGCCCTATGTGGTCGCAATCGGCGCGCGTCGGGACGTGCCGGCCTTGCTGCGCATGTCCGATGTCTTTGCCTTCCCGACCGAATATCGCGAGGGCGTCGCGCGTGTGTTGCTTGAGGCCTCGCTCGCCCGGCTGCCCATTGTCTCCTCCGCCATGCCCGGCTGCCGTGAGGTGATCCGCGATGGCTGGAACGGCTTGCTGACACCTCCGGGCGAACCCGAGAAGCTGGCCGCCGGCATCCTGCGGCTGCTGGAGGATCGCGAGACGGCAGCCGCGATGGCGGAGCACGCGGACGCGCTGACACGGAAGCGTTTCAGCCTTGAGGCGATCGCCGACAGGCATGCCACGCTCTACGAGTCGATCCTGCAGGACCGGCGCGAGGGCCTGGCCCCGCTGGCGGCCGCGGATGGGCCGAGGGCGTAATCAACGCGCGTGAAAATTGGGCTACGCCGTTGGTGGTAACAACGATTAAGCCCGATGGGGTCGCGCATCCCCGATCCCGAAACGGTATCCTTAGGTGGGGTGGAAGCCTGACCTAGGGTGGGGTGGGATCCAAGAATGTGCCCTGAGAGGGCTCTGTTCGACGGAAGGTATTTGCTATGGCGATTCCAGCTAAGATATTTCGCGACATATTCGGCACGATCGGTGATGACGACGTGATCGGAACCGGCGCTCACGAGAGGATTTTCGGCCTTGCCGGCAAGGACCGGCTGTATGGCCTTGGAGGTGACGACGAACTTCATGGCGGCTCGGGCAATGATCTCCTTGACGGCGGCACCGGCGCCGACACGATGTATGGCGGCTCGGGTGACGACATTTACCGCGTGGACGATCCCGGCGACGTGGTCAGCGAGGAAAGCACGCCCGGCGTGGATGACGGCGGTACGGACTATGTCGTCAGCACCATCAGCTACACTTTGCCCAATTATGTCGAAAAACTGGACCTGACCGGCACTGCCAACCTGAATGGCGCCGGTAACGACCTGTCGAACACGATCAAGGGCAATGAAGGGAGCAACATCCTCTACGGTGGTGGTGGCTCCGACATCCTTTACGGCTATGGCGGCGACGACGTACTGATCGGCGGTCTCGGCAAGGATTACCTGTATGGCGGTGCGGGCGCCGACACGTTCGTCTTTGCCCCCGAAGTCGGCGCCTGGGATAAGGTTTACGACTACGGTGCGGGTGACCGGATCGGCATCTATGCCGCCGCGTTCGGGCTCTCGGAAGGTGCGGGCCTCATCGCGGGGAAGCTGGATCCGACCTATTTCACCACCGGCACGGTCGCAACCGCCGCGCATGGCCAGTTCATCTTCAAGTCGACCGGTACGCCGGAGTTGAAGTGGGATCCTGACGGAACCGGCGCCCAGGCCGCGGTCACGCTTGCGCTGTTCACTTCGGGGGTCAACCTGACGGCAGCCGACATCTCCTCCTACGGCGCGCCCGCCAGTGTAACGGCTTCCATCGCGACCGCGACGACCGGTCGGACGCCGGAGAACGCCGGAAGCCAGGTGTTCGTCGTGCAGCTTTCGCAGGCGCTGAACTACGATGTCGTGTTCACGGTGAGCACGCGGGACGGCACGGCCACGAGCGGCTCCGACTATGTTGGGCTGTCCGGTCAAACCGTCACGGTCAAGGCGGGCTCGACCAGCGCCTATGTCTCGGTCGCGCTGCTGGACGACAACCTCGCCGAAGGGGTGGAGCGGTTCTCGCTGAAGATCGACAGTGTCAATGTGGCGTCGACGGGAGAGGCACTGGGTATCGGCATCAGGTCCGCCACGGCACAGATCCAGGACGAGGGCGCGCAGGTGGTAGCCGATCACTTCACGACCTCCTGGGGCATGACGGACCCGTCCGGCATCGTCTACAACCCGCTGACCGGCACGCTGATGATGTCCGACTCCGAGGTCGACGAGGCGCCTTTCTCGCGCGCCAACAACTTCTTCAGCGTGTCGCTGGACGGACAATTGCAGTCGAGCTTCGCACTGCCCTACACGGTCGAGCCGACCGGCCTGGCGATCGACGCCGCGAACGGGCGCATGTTCGTCACCGACGATGACAACTACATCATGTATGTCGTTGACGCCAACGATCCGACGAAGGTGTTGTGGCAGTTCGATACCAAACCCCTCGGCGGCCTCGATCCCGAGGACGTGGCCTTCGATCCGGTCAGCGGACACCTCTTCATCGTGAACGGTGACCAGAGAACGATCATCGAGGTGGATCAGGCCGGAACGCAGGTGTTCAACTCGTTCTCGTTGCCGACGTCGATCATGGATCCCGAGGCGCTGGCCTACGACCCCGATGCGGGTGTCTTCTATGTGGGCGGCGGCTTCAGCGACCTCATCTGGAAGGTCGACAATACCGGCCGGATCCTCGAGACGATCGACATCCTGCAGGGCGCCCGTGCCGAGGGCACCGGCCACCGGGTCAACGTGAAGGACCTGGCCTTTGCGCCGGCCAGCGACGGCTCCGGCGAAACGCATCTCTATGTGGCCGACTTCGCTTGGAGCCACGTCGACGACGGGCGGCTGATCGAGATCGACCTTGGCGACCAGCAAGGTCCTTCTTCGGGCTGGATGATCGGCTGACGTCAGCTACCGGCTGCATGCGGCGGCGTTAAACCCGTCGCGGCATGCAGCGTGCCGCAGTTACACAACGCTCCGGGCGATCGTCTGACCTCCCGGGGCGTTTCTCTATGTGAATCGGCGCAACGCGCGTGACACATGCGCCCGTGGTCGTCAGCGGCCGGAGCCGTCCGCGAATTGCAGACCGTCCTCGGTGACGATCGCCGACATGGGGATGTCATGCGGCTGCGGATAGATCGTGGCGAGCCGCGCCGCCTGCAGGCCGACGCCGATGACGAGGGGGCGGGGGGCAATCGCGGCCAAGGTCCGGTCGAAATATCCACCGCCGTATCCGAGTCGATAGCCCGCGCCATCCCAGCCCACCAGCGGAGAGAGGGCGATCGCCGGGACCAGCCTTTCGGCGCTCTCGGGGGGCACCGGGATGTTCCAGTGGCCGCGTTCCATCGTCATGCCGGGGTGCCAGTGCCGGAAGACGAGGGGCGCGGCACGTTCTTCGACCACCGGCAGGGCAATGACGGCGCCCTTTTCGTGCAGCGCCACAAGCCAGGGGCGCAGGTCGAACTCTCCCTTGATCGGCCAGTAGCCCGAAACGACCCGGCCCGGGATCGCGCCGACGCGCGCCGCGAGAAACTCGTCCAGATGTCCGGCTACCCTCACGGCGAGTTCCGCGCGGTAGTCGGCGCTCAGAGCGAGGCGTTCGGAGCGGAGACGCTCGCGTTCGGACCGCCGCCAGCGGGCGACGTCGCGCGCCTGTTCGGGATCCACCGCCAGCGGGTCGAAATAGGCCGGATCGACTTCGGTGGCCATACAGGGCGGCGAGGCATAGCTGCCGGGCCGAGCGCGCGCGTCCTGATCCTTGCACATTCCTCGGCCTCCGATCCGACTGCCCCGGCAATGTTCCACGTCCGGTTGAACCGCTCGGGCGCGGGCTGCGATTCACTGGTTCGGCATTTTCAGTTCTTGTAGGTCGGCTCGGCAGGTAGCGCAAATACCGATCGGAAGCGAGCGATCCATCTTGCGGCCTCCTCCGACCAAGGGCTGCGGTCGGGAAGGTGTTCCTCGCGTACCTCGACGGCAGGACGCTCTCCGAATGCGGTGTTTCGCCGGAAATAGTCGGGCGAAAGCCAGCAACTAAGGAGCGGTGACGACGTCGTCCGGACCGGCGGCCTATCGCGGTCAGGCGGACAGAAGCAGCCCCTCGCGGATCGGCCGGGTGCCGGCAATGAAGAAGAGTTCGGCTCCAGCCCGCACGATCCGCGATTGCTCGCGGGCATAAACCACCCCGCCCACTCCCGCACTCAGCGGAACGATGTCGCCCTCGGGAAGGCGGCGCAGATAACCTAGCGTGGCACCCGCCGCGACGCACTCGCCCGGAGCGACCGCGGCGTGAAAGAGGCCCGCTGCGGGGGCGTTGACAACTTCCACGCCCGCGAGCGGGGTGGGCGCGACCGATCCCGCGCGGGGGGCTCCGGAGGGCCCGTCCAGCGCGCCCTCATCCGCAAGCCATGCGATCACCGCTTCGGCATCGCTTTGGGCGAGCGCAGGGTCGGTGTCGAGGACGCCGCGCCATTCCAGCGTGACCGCGAAACAGCCGATCGGCAGCGAAGCGGACGGCCAGCGATCGCGAAACCGCATCCAGGGCAGGGTGCAGGCCTCGTCGAACGAATAGCCGCCCTGAAGCGGCGCATGGAGCACTGCCCCGGCGCCGATCGCGCGCCCGAGGCCGACGGCCCGGTCGGCCTGCTCGGAATGGCAGTAGAGATGCGTGACCGCCTCGGAATCGCAGTGCATGTCGAGCACGATATCGGCCTCGATCGCAAGCCGCAGCAGGCAGCTTTGCAGCGCCAGGAGCGGCGTGAGCGGCACCAGCCGGTCAAGCGCCGCCGCCATCCGGGCCCGCAGCGCGGCGACCGGATCGCCTTCGGGCGCGGCGTTGTCGATGGCAAGGGCCAGCGCCGCCGCATCGGGGAAGGCGCGGTTGAAATTCTGCCCGGAGGTGACCTCGAACCGTCCGAAGCTGCCACCTATCATTCCCTGGTCGAGCCCGATCGGATTCGCCACCGGCACGAGCAGGATCTCGCCGCGAAGCCGGCCTTCGGCCTCGAGGCGCTGCAACTGGTCGCGAAGCGCGAAGCCGACCGCGATCCCTGGCGCCTCGTCGGCATGAAGCCCGCCCTGGATATAGACCCGCGGCCGCGCGCCCGGCGTACCGAAACGATACAGCGTGAGCCGGCGCTCGCCATTGATCGGGCCGGGCGTGAGCGGGAGATGTTCGGTCTGCATGGGCGCCTCCGTTCTGCCGGGGAAACCTAGGATCTTGACGCGCGGGCGGGTAATGAGTTCCCCTCGCGAAGGATGAACAAGGATCATGTATGGCCAAGCGTCGTCTCCAGTTGAACCTGCGCGGCTTCCAGGTGTTCGAGGCCGTGGCGCGGCATCTGTCGGTCACCCAGGCGGCCGAGGAACTGGGCATCACCCAGAGCGCGGTGAGCCACCAGCTGCGCAACCTCACCGATTATCTCGGCGAGGAGCTGTTCGAGCGCCAGGGCCGCAGCATCGCGCTGACGCGGGCCGGTGCGCGTCTGGCAGAGGCGCTCGACGGCGCGTTCGACCTGATCGAGCAGTCGACCGCCGCGACGATCGGATTGAACCGGCGGATGATCCGGGTCGCGCTCTATTCGTCCTTCGCGGCGGGCTGGATGATCCCGGTCCTGCCGGAGTTCGCGGCGCGCCACCCCGATATCGACCTCCGGCTGGTGATGATCTCCGACCCGCCCGAAATCAGCGACCGTGTCGCGGATGTCTTCATCACCTCGGAGCCGACGCGGCGCGGCTACTGGTCGCAGCGCCTGTTTCCGGAGTATCTGGTGCCGGTCGCGGCATCCACGACCTGCCGCGACGGGTTCGACAGACCGGTGCCGCTCATCACCTCCGAAACCGATCCCGTGATGGTGGGGGCGGATTGGGAGGCCTTCGCGGCGCTGAACGGCCTTGACCTGCCGGCGATTCGCGACGGCGCCTGGCTTTGCTGCACGCACTACCTGCTCGCGCTCGAGATGGCGCGGGCCGGGATGGGGGCGGCGCTGGTGCCGGATTTCATGGCCTTCCCGGCGCTCGCGCGGAGCGAATTGCGCCGGCTGCCGGGGGCGGCGCTGCCCACCGGCCAGACCTATGATCTTCAGATCAAATACGAACGTCGAAAGGAGCCCGACATCCAGCGCCTCGTCGCCTGGATCAAGGATGTCGTGCGCCGGAACACCATGAGTGCCACTCATGTGACGACCTAAATTCTCATGCCGCATCCGGGCGCTGCGGTGCTAGCCATTCTCCGGGAAGGCCCACGGGCCAAGGTGGAGGAGAGCCGGCATGACCAGCATGGAACCGATCGTCGATCTGCGCCTCGCGGTGCGCGATCTGCACAAGACGTTCGGCTCGGTCGAGGTGCTGCGCGGTGTCTCGGTCGAGGCGCGGCAGGGCGACGTGATCTCGTTGATCGGTGCCTCGGGGTCGGGCAAGTCCACCTTCCTGCGCTGCATCAACCAGCTCGAAAGCAGCGACGCCGGCGAGATTTCCGTCGCCGGTGAGCATCTCGACCTGGTGATGCGCCGGGGTCGCCGGGTGGCGCGCGACGCGCGTCAGCTGCGCCGGCTCCGGGCGAAGCTCGGCTTCGTGTTCCAGTCCTTCAACCTCTGGTCCCACATGACCGTTCTCGAGAACCTGATCGAGGGGCCGATGCAGGTGCGCGGCCTTCGCCGCGACGAGGCGGTGGCGCTGGCGCAGAAGCTGCTCGACCGGGTCGGCCTGAAGGGGCGCGAGTCGAGCTATCCCGGCCATCTCTCGGGCGGCCAGCAGCAGCGGGTGGCGATCGCCCGCACGCTGGCGATGGAGCCCGAGGTGATGCTCTTCGACGAACCGACGAGCGCGCTCGACCCCGAACTGGTGGCCGAGGTGCTGGCGGTGATCCGCGATTTGGCGACCGAGGGGCGGACCATGCTCCTCGTCACCCACGAGATGGCCTTCGCCCGCGACGTCTCGACCGAGGTCGTGTTCCTGCACAAGGGCCGCGTCGAGGAGCGCGGCGCGCCCGCGCAGATCTTTTCCGCGCCGCAATCGGAGCGGCTGAAGCAATTCCTGACCCATGTGCGCCTCGGCCAATAGGGCGCCGACCGCACGACGAACCACCTCAGACAAGGAGAAAGCGATGAGGAAATTCCTTCCGGCAGCGATGCTGCTCTGCTCGACGGCGCTTGCGGGCGCCGAGGAACTGAAGGTCTGCGTCGAGGGTGCCTACCCGCCGATGTCGATGATGAACGAGAAGGGCGAGATCGTCGGCATGGACATCGACCTGACCAACGCGCTCTGCGCCGAGATCGGCGCCAGCTGCGCTCTGGTCAAGACCGACTGGGACGCGATGATCCCCTCGCTGATGGAAGGCAAGTGCGACGCGATCATCGCCTCGATGTCGATCACGCCGGAGCGCGCCCAGATCGTCGCCTTCACCGAGAAATACCTGCAATCGCCGAACATGTTCATCGGCCGCGCCGATGCCGGGATGACCGACACCGCCGAGGGCCTCGCCGGCAAGCGCGTCGGCGTGCAGCGCGGCACTGTCGCCAACGACTTCATGGCCGGCGAGTTCCCCGAGGTGGAGCTTGGCCTCTATGGTTCCGAGGAAGAGATCTATCTCGACCTCGCGGCCGGGCGGGTCGACGCGGCCTTCGTCGATGCCGGCACCGGCGAGACCGCCTTCCTCAAGACCGAGGCGGGCGAGGGATTTGCCTATTTCGGCGCGCCGCATATCGAGGAGAAGTATTTCGGCAAGGGCGCCGGCATCGCGCTGCGCCCCGGAGAGGACGACCTGCGCGAGCGGCTGAACGGCGCGATCCTGACCATCCGCGACAACGGCAAATACGCGGAAATCAACAACAAGTACTTCACGACCGACCAGTACGGCGGGTAAGGGGCGGGCGCCATGGACAAGATTGTCGGTTACGGACCGATCCTGATCGGCGGCATGGGTGTCACGCTCGCGGTCGCGTTCCTGTCCATGGCGCTTGCCACGCTGCTCGGGGGCGTCTTCGCGACGCTCTCGCTCAGGGGCAGCGCGGTCCTGCGCAGCGTGACGACGGGCTACACAACGATCGCGCGCGGCGTGCCGGACCTCGTGCTGATGCTCCTGTTCTTTTTCGGCGGCGAACGGGCGATCAACGCGGTGCGCGCCGCCTTCGGGCTGGAGCGCATCTCGGTCAGCCCCTTCGTGATCGGCGTCCTGACGCTCGGCTTCATCTTCGGCGCGTTCCTCGCCGAGACCTTCCGCGGCGCCTATCTCTCGGTGCCGCGGGGGCAGGTCGAGGCGGCGCAGGCGATCGGCCTGCCGTCCCACCGCATCCTGTCGCGGATCATCCTTCCGCAGATGCTCGGGCTTGCCCTGCCGGGCTTCACCAACACCTGGCTGGTGCTCCTGAAATCCACGGCCATCGTCTCGATCGTCGGATTGCAGGACATGGTCGGTCTCGCCGACAAGGCCGGCAAGGCCACCCGCGAGCCCTTCGTCTTCATGCTGGCCGTGATCCTTTTCTTTCTCGCGCTGACGGCGGTCTCGGGCCATGCCCTGCACCGGCTCGAACGGCGCCACCGCGTGGGAGTGTGACCGATGCGGATCGACCTGATCTCGGAGAACGCCGACCTCTTCGTGACCGGCATCTCGATGACGCTGAAGCTCACGGTGCTGTCGCTCGCCATCGGCATGGTGATCGCTTTGCCGGTGGCGGTCCTGCGCGGGATGCGGCTGCCGGTGATCGACAAGGTACTGCGCGGCTACATCTTCGCCTTTCGCGGCACGCCGATGCTGGTGCAGACCTACCTGATCTACTACGGGCTGGCGCAGTTCGAGGTCGTCCGCGACAGCGTCTTCTGGGCGGTGCTGAAAAGCCCCTTCAACTGCGCGCTGATCGCGTTCTCGCTGAATACCGCCGCCTACACGGCCGAGATCCTGCGCGGCGCGCTCGAAGCGACGCCGAAGGGCGAGATCGAGGCCGCCGAGGCGATCGGCCTCTCGCCCCTGCAGGTGCTGCGCCGGATCACCATTCCGGGCGCCTTCCGCCGGGCGCTGCCGCAATACGGTAACGAGGTGATCCTGATGCTGCACGGCTCCACAGTGGCGAGCGTCATCACCATCCAGGACATTCTCGGCGCCGGGCGGACGCTGAATGGCAAGTACTACCTCGCCTACGAGGGGCTGGTGACCGCGGCTCTCCTCTATCTTGCCCTGACCTTCCTGATCGCCGCGGCCTTCGGGCTCGGCGGCCGCAAATGGCTGGCGCATCTGCGCCCGGCCGCAACCCGTTGACGGAATATACAAATGAGCCTGAACATCGTTCCCTTCGTCAGTGTCGACCACATGATGCAGATCGTACTGCAGACCGGGGTGGAGACCTTCCTGCGTGAGCTTGCGGCCTTCATCGAGGTGGATTTCCGCCGCTGGGAGCGGTTCGACAAGACCCCGCGCGTCGCCGCCCATTCGGCCGAGGGGGTGATCGAGCTCATGCCGACCTCGGATGGCGAGACCTACAGCTTCAAATACGTCAACGGCCATCCCGGCAATGCCCGTGACGGGCGCCAGACCGTGACCGCCTTCGGTGTCCTCGCCGACGTGGCGACCGGCTACCCGCTCCTGATGTCGGAGATGACGATCCTGACGGCCTTGCGCACGGCCGCGACTTCGGCACTCACCGCGAAGGTGCTGGCGCCGCGCGGGGCCGACACGGTGGCGATCATCGGCAACGGCGCGCAGTCGGAGTTCCAGGCGCTCGCCTTCCACGCGCTGATGGGGATCCGCAAGTTCCGGCTTTATGACGTCGACCCCTCCGCGACGCGGCGCTGCATCGCCAATCTCACGGGCCACGGGCTCGACTGCCGCGCCTGCCCCTCGGCCGAGGACGCGGTCCTCGGCGCGCAGATCATCACCACGGTCACCGCCGACAAGCGCTATGCCACGATCCTCTCGGACAACATGGTCGCCGAGGGTGTCCACATCAACGCGGTGGGCGGCGACTGCCCGGGCAAGACCGAGCTCGCGCGCGAGATCCTGCTGCGCTCGGAGATCTTCGTCGAATACCCGCCGCAGACCCGCATCGAGGGCGAGATCCAGCAGCTTGCCGAGGATCATGCCGTGACCGAATTCTGGCAGGTTTTGACCGGCCGGGCGGCGGGGCGGACATCGGACCGGCAGATCACCATCTTCGACTCGGTCGGGTTCGCGATCGAGGATTTCAGCGCGCTGCGCTACCTGAGCGAGCGTGTCGCCGCGACCGGCCTCTTCCAGCCGCTCGACATGGTCGCCGATCCGGACGAGCCGCGCGATCTTTACGGCATGCTCCTGCGTGCGGCGGCGGCGGGGCTCGACCGCGCGGGCTGACGCAACCGAAGGGGGTTTTCTCCGGCCCCGCCCACGGGCATAGTTCGGCTCCAAAACCGGCAGGAGGCAGGCATGGATCTGGGACAGGTGATCGGTGAGGTGATCGGCGGCAACGGCGTGTTGCTGGCCTTTGCGATCTTCATCATTCTTTGCGTATTCCTCGGCGTCAGGATCGTGCCGCAGTCGGAAAAGCACGTTGTTGAACGGTTCGGGCGCCTGCGCGCGGTGCTCGGGCCGGGGATCAACTTCATCGTGCCGTTCCTCGACCGGGTAGCGCACAAGATCTCGATCCTCGAGCGGCAGCTTCCGAACGCGCTCCAGGACGCGATCACCGCCGACAACGTGCTGGTGAAGGTGGAAACCTCGGTCTTCTACCGCATCACAGAGCCGGAAAAGACCGTCTACCGGATCCGCGACGTCGATGCGGCGATCGCCACGACCGTCGCCGGCATCGTGCGGAGCGAGATCGGCAAGATGGAGCTCGACCAGGTGCAGTCGAACCGCTCGGACCTGATCGCGAAGGTGCGCGAGCAGGTCGCGGCCATGGTCGATGACTGGGGCATCGAGGTGACCCGGGCCGAGGTCCTGGACGTGAACCTCGACGAGGCGACGCGGGCGGCGATGCTGCAGCAGCTCAACGCCGAACGCGCGCGGCGGGCGCAGGTGACCGAGGCCGAGGGCAAGAAGCGCGCGGTGGAGCTTGCCGCCGATGCCGAGCTTTACGCCGCCGAGCAGGAAGCCAAGGCGCGGCGCATCTCGGCCGAGGCCGAAGCCTATGCGACCGAGGTGGTGGCGCGCGCGATCAAGGACAACGGGATCGAGGCGGCGCAGTACCAGGTGGCGCTGAAACAGGTCGAGGCGCTGACCTCGGTCGGCCAGGGGCAGGGCAAGCAAGTGGTGATCGTCCCGGCGCAGGCGCTCGAAGCGTTCGGGGATGCGTTCCGGATGCTGAAGGGACGCGCGTGATGCTCTGGCAGGCGTGGTGGGTCTGGATGATCGCGGGCGCGGTGCTCGCGATCCTCGAGGTGGTGATCCCGGGCTTCATCCTCCTCGGCTTCGCCTGCGGCGCGGTGGTGACCGGGCTGGGCCTCTGGCTCGGCCTGCTCGGCGGCTCGCTGGCGGCGCTGGTGCTGGTCTTCGCGGTCGCCTCTCTCGTGGCCTGGCTGGTGCTCAGACGCGTCGTGGGCGTGCGCAAGGGGCAGGTGAAGCTCTGGGACCGGGACATCAACGAGGATTGACGGACTTTGCCGGCGCGGTCGGATGCCTCCGGCGGGGATATTTGCGGCAAGATGAGGGGCTCGGTCGCGCATGATCGACAAGCTGGAGATGTTCATCGCCTTGGCGCGCGAGGGGCATTTCGGCCGCGCGGCGGAGAGCCTCGGGATCACCCAGCCGACGCTCTCGGCGGGGATCAAGGCGCTTGAAGCACAGCTCGGCGTGCAGCTCGTCTGGCGCGGCTCGCGCTTTGGCGGGCTGACGCCCGAGGGCAGCCGGGTCCTGGTCTGGGCGCGCCAGATCGTCGCCGACACCCGCACCATGCGCGAGGAGATGCGGGCGGTCAGGCAGGGCCTCGCGGGCAATCTGCGGCTCGCCGTGATCCCGACCGCGCTCACGACGGTCGCGGACCTTACCGGGCGGTTCGGGCGCGCCCATCCCAACGTGCGCTTCACGATCCTGTCCCGGACCTCGATCGAGATCCTGTCGATGATCGAGAACCTCGAGGTCGATGCGGGCATCTCCTATCTCGACAACGAGCCCTTGGGCCGGGTCGTCACCGTGCCGCTCTACCGCGAGAGCTACACCTTCGTCTGCGCCGAAGATTCTCCGCTCGCCGACCGGGACGAGGTCGGCTGGGACGAGATCGCCGATGAGCCTCTCTGCCTTCTCACCCCCGACATGCAGAACCGGCGGATCATCAATCAGAATTTCCTGGAGGCCGGGCGAACGGTCACTGGCGCGGTGGAGTCGAACTCCACCGTAGTGCTGATCTCGCATGTCGCGACGGGGCGCTGGGCGACGATCCTGCCGGTGGAGATGGCCGAGTTCCTCGGCGCCGGAAAACCGGTGCGGATCATTCCCCTCAAGGATGTCGCGGCGCGCCATGCGATCGGATTGATCGCGCCGCACCGCGAGCCGCACACCCCGGTTCTCGCCGCACTCCTGCGCGAGGCGCAGGGGATCTCGCGGCTATAGCGAAAGCCCCTCGGCACGGGCGGCCGCCACGAGGTCGCGGACACGCTCGGCATTGTCGGCGGCGATACTGCCGTCGCGGTTCAGACGGTTGTTCTCGAAGCCGATCCGCGCCTTGCCTCCCTGCCTGAGCGCGGCGAGGAGGCAGTCGGTCTCGGCCGCGCCGAAGGCGCAGACCGCCCAGTCCGGGGCGAGGCCTGCCGCCTCTTGCGCCGCCAGGGGCGCGTCGAGATCGGCGGGGCTCGACACCTGGCCCGCCGTGTAGCGGCCGAGGACATGCAGGACGGCGAGGTTCCTGGCCGGGATAGTGCCACTCGCGACCAGCCGGGCGAGATGCTCGGTGTCGGCCGCATCGTAGAGGATGTGCTGGACCTCGGTCCCAGCCTCTGCGCAGGTGGCGAAGAAGCGCGCGGTGAGCCGGTCGTCCTCTTCGGCGGTGATTTCGCGGAGCGCGATCGAGACGGCAGCAGGGCGAAGTGTTTCCACGAGCGCCCGCTGCTCAGCGGGGCTGTAGCGGCCGACCGCCTCGGTGGTGATCTGGACATAGAGGCCGGGGGTTTCCCGCTCGAGCTCGGCGAGGAGCTCGGCATAGAGACCCGCGTCGAGCACATGCGCGCCCTCGGCATCGCGGACATGGGCATGGAGGCCACCCGCGCCGGCCGCCTGACAGGCGCGGGCGGTGGCGGTGATCTCGGGGATCGTCATCGGCAGCGCGGGATGGTCCTTCCTGGTCAGCCGGGCGCCGTTCGGGGCGACCATGATCCGCGGCAGGGTCATGCCGCAAGCGCCCGGTCGATTGCGGTCGCGAGCTTGGTCGTCAGTTCGTCGATCTCGGCGTCAGAGATGATGAAGGGCGGCGCGAGCAGGACATGGTCGCCACGCTGGCCGTCGATCGTGCCGCCCATCGGGTAGCAGATCAGCCCTTCGGCGAAGGCCTCGGCCTTGATCCGCGCGTTTAGTTTCCGCGCGGGATCGAACGGGGCCTTGGTCTCGCGGTCCGCCACCAGTTCCACCCCGCGAAAGAGGCCGCGGCCGCGGATGTCGCCGACATGGGGGTGCTGGCCGAGCCGGTCGCGGAGCGCGGCGTCGAGCTTCGCGCCCTGTTCGCGGACGCGCGGCAGGAGGCCGTCGTCGAGAATCCGGCCGAGGACGGCGTTCGCCGCCGCCGCGGCCATCGCGTGGCCCATGTAGGTGTGGCCGTGCTGGAAGAAACCGGAGCCGGCCTTGATCGCCTCGTAGATCGCCTCGGTGCAGAGCAGCGCGCCGATCGGCTGGTAACCGGCGCCGAGCCCCTTGGCGATGGTGATCATGTCGGGCGCGACCCCGTCCTCCATGCAGGCGAAGAGGTGGCCCGTCCGGCCCATCCCGCACATCACCTCGTCGAGGATCAGCAGGATGCCGTGACGGTCGCAGATCTCGCGGATGCGCCTGAGGTAGCCCGGCACGGCCGGGACCGCGCCGGCTGTGGCGCCGACCACGGGTTCGGCGACGAAGGCCATCACCGTCTCGGGGCCGAGCCGCTGGATTTCCGCCTCCAGTTCCTCGGCGGCGCGCTGGCCGTAAGCCTCCTGCGTCTCGACCTCGGTGCGGTCGCGGTATTCGTAGCAGGGCGCGATGTGGGTGGTCTCGACCAGCAGCGGCCGGAACTGGGCGCGGCGCCATTCGTTGCCGCCCGTCGCCAGCGCGCCGAGCGTGTTGCCGTGGTAGCTCTGCCGCCTGGCGATGACGCGGTGGCGGGAGGGCTGGCCGGTCTCGAGGAAATACTGGCGCGCAAGCTTCAGCGCCGCCTCCACCGCCTCGGAGCCGCCGGAGACGAGGTAGACGCGGTCGATGCCCTCAGGGGCCTTGGCGATGAGCCGGTCGGCCAGGGCCTCGGCCGGGTCGGAGGTGAAGAATCCGGTATGGGCGAAGGCCACGCGGTCGAGCTGGTCATGGAGCGCCGCGCGGACCTTGGCGTCGGAATGGCCGAGGCAGGACACCGCAGCGCCGCCCGAGCCGTCGAGATAGCGTTTCCCCGAGTCGTCAATCAGATAGCAGCCGTCGCCCTTGACGGCGGTTGGCAGGGTCCACTTAGTGGACCGGCCGAAGATGTGGTTGGGCAAGAGTCAGCTCCTTGCGACATAGACGGATTGGCGGGCGTGACGCACGACCCGCGCGGCGTTGGGACCTAGAAGGTAGTCCTTCAGCACCGGCCGGTGCGAGCCGATGACGATGACATCGACGTTCAGCTTGTCGGCGGCCTTGACGACCTCGTCGTAGATGGTGCCGTGGGCGACATGGGGATGGGTCTCGATCCCCTTCGGCACATGGCTCTGGATCCATCCGGCAAGCGCCTCGCCGAACTTGTGCAGCATCTTCTGCTCGTAGCCCTCGGGGAAGAAGCCCGAGACCTGCGGAAGGCCGAAATCGGGCACGACGCTGACAACATGGATCACGCCGCCGTCATGGGCGAGGTCGAGCGCGGCGGCGAGCGGCGCCTTGCTCGTCTCCTCGTTGTTGATGTCGACGGCGAGAAGGATCGTCTTGGCCATGGCTGTCACTCCTCGGTTTGTGGGCCTCAGAAGGCGGGTTTGGTCTGGCGGCGGCGCTGGAGCAGGATCACCAGCCCCAGAAGCGCGAGCGCCGGGATGTAGAAAACCTGCTTTGGCAGCCGGTCGGCCGGTGACAGCACGCTCACTACCTCCACCCGCTCTTCGGTGTAGAAATCGAAGCCGGAGAGCTTTTCCTGATAGGGCGTGCCGAACATCGGCTCATCCATGTAGAGCTTGTCGCCCTCGGGCATAAGGAACAGACCCGCCGCCTCGGCGCGGCCGGTCGCAGGCTCTTCCTCGGCCACGGTGTGGACCAGCGTCGTCTGGGTCGATCCGCCGGTGGTGAAGGAGGGGCCCGAGACGATGAAGCGGATGCGCTCGCCGGGCTCGGCCGCGTCGAGGGCGGCGGCAAGCTCGGTTGGCGGGCTTTCGTGGAACGGATCGGAGACCCGGTTGAGCCAGAACCCCGGCACGAAGAGCGTGAAGGCCACCAGAAGGAGCGCTGCACTTTCCCAGATCCGCGAACGGGCGAGGAAATAGCCCTGCGTCGCGGCGGCGAAGAGAAGCATCGCGAAGGTCGCGACGATGAAGACGAAGGTCGCCTGGAGGATGCCTGCCCAGGTCCCGAGGTCGATGCCGTAGAGGATCAGCGTCGGGTTGTAGATGAACAGGAACGGCAGCGCGACGGTCCGCATCGAGTAGAAGAAGGCGGTGAAACCTGTGCGGATCGGATCGCCCCCCGAGACCGCGGCGGCGGCGAAGGACGCAAGCCCCACCGGCGGCGTCACGTCGGCCATGATGCCGAAGTAGAAGACGAAGAGATGCGCCGCGATCAGGGGCACGATCAGCCCTTCCTGCGCACCGAGCGTCACCACGACAGAGGCCATGAGCGAGGAGACGACGATGTAGTTCGCGGTCGTCGGCAGGCCCATGCCGAGGATCAGCGAGAAGACCCCGATCAAGAGGAGCATCAGCATCAGGTTGCCGCCCGATAGTACCTCTACGAGGCCCGCGAGCTCGGTGCCGATCGGGGTCTTGGTCACGGTGGCGACGATGATGCCGGCCGCCGCTGTGGCGACCCCGATGCCGATCATGTTGCGGGCGCCGGCGATCATGCCCTCGATAAGGTCGTCGAAACCTGCGCGTGTGGCCTCTCCGACGTTCTCGCCGCGGAACATCGCCTTGAGTGGTCGCTGGGTGACGATGATCACGAGCATCGCCGCCACCGCGTAGAAGGCGGATTTCGCGGGCGACTGCATCTCAACCATCAGGAACCAGACGAGGACGAGGATCGGCAGGATGAAGTGGAGCCCGGTCGGGAAGACCTGCGCCACGGTCGGAAGGTGGAACTCCTTGGCGTTGGGGTCGTCGAGCGCCAGATCCTCGCGTCCCGCAGCGGTGCGGATCGCGAGGACGTAGACCACGGCGATCGCGGCGAGCACGACCCAGTCGCCGATGCCGGGTGCTGCTGCGCGCAGGCCCTGGATCCCGTAGATGAGGCCGGTGAAAGCCACACCTGCGACGGCGAAGCCGATGAAGATCTTGAGGAACATCTGGGCAAGCGACTTCGCCTCGCCGAGCGCCGGCATGTCCTTCTTCAAGGCCTCCAGATGCACGATGTAGACGAGCGCGATGTAGGAGATCACCGCCGGGATGAAGGCGTGCTTGATGACCTCGACGTAGGAGATGCCGACGAACTCGACCATCAGGAAGGCGGCAGCGCCCATCACGGGCGGCATGATCTGACCGTTGACGGAGCTTGCCACTTCGACCGCGCCGGCCTTTTCCGACGAGAAGCCCACGCGCTTCATCAGGGGAATGGTGAAGGTGCCGGTGGTGACGACATTGGCGATCGAGGAGCCGGAAATGAGGCCGGTCATCGCGCTGCCGACGACGGCCGCCTTGGCCGGGCCGCCGCGCAAGCTGCCAAGGCCCGCGAAGGCGAGCTGGATAAAGTAGTTGCCCGCCCCGGCCTTGTCGAGGATCGCGCCGAAGAGGACGAAGAGAAAGACGAAGGCGGTCGAGACGCCGAGCGGAATGCCGAAGACACCGCCGGTGTCGAGCCACTGGGCGTTCACGATCGAGGTGAACGAAAGGCCGTTGTGCTCGATGATGTCAGGGATGAGCCAGCCTTGTCCCATGTAGGCGTACAGCAGGAACAGCGAGCCGACGATGGTGAGCGCCGGGCCGAGCGCGCGGCGCGAGGCTTCGAGGAGAACGACGATGCCCACGGCGCCGATGATGATCTGGGTCTGCGTCGGCAAGCCCGAGCGCGCGGTCATGGCGAGGTGGCTCGAGAAGGCGAAAATGTAGAAGGCGCAAAAGAAGCCCACGGCGGCGAGAATCCAGTCGAAGACCGGTATCCGGTCGCGCGGCGAGGACTTCAGGGCCGGATAGGCGAGGAACGCGAGCGTGATCGCGAAGGCCAGGTGCATGGGCCGGGTCTGGGTGGAGTTCATCACCGGCAGGTACTGGCCGAACCAGAGCTGCGGCTGGGCAATCCAGAGCTGGAACAGCGACCAGCCGAGCGCGAGGCCCGAGATCAGAAGCGCCACCGCGCGGCTTTCGGGCACCCGCCCCCCGGTATCGGTCGACGCGACCAGATCCTGAAGCTCGTCATCGCTGAGCTGGGTGGTCTTGGCTTCGGTATTCTCGCTCATCGTCGTTCCCCTTCGCGCGTGCAGGACGTTGGTGGCGGGAAGTCAGACGGGGCGCCGGGCCGGGCGCGGCGCCCCGAGAGAGGCAGCCTCGGTACTGGGCTGCGGTCAGGCTGAGCCGGTCACTCGATCAGGCCTGCCTCGCGGAAGTACTTCTCGGCGCCGGGATGGAGCGGCGCGGACAGGCCGTCGTTGGCCATTTCCTTCGGGTCGAGATTGGCAAAAGCGGGATGCAGGCCGCGGAACTGGTCGATGTCGGAGAAGACCGCCTTGACCAGCGCGTAAACCGTCTCGTCGGACACGGCTGCCGAGGTGACGAGCGTCGCGCCGACGCCGAAGGTCTCCACATCGGCATCCGTGCCGCGGTACATGCCGCCGGGAATGGTGGCCTTGCGGTAATAGGAGTTGTCGGCGACGAGCTGGTCGACCTCGGGTCCGGTCACGGCGACCAGCACGGAATCGCAGGCCGTCGTCGCTTCCTGGATCGAGCCCGACGGGTGGCCGACCGTGTACACCATCGCGTCGATGTTGTTGTCGCACAGAGCCTGGGACTGCTCGGCCCCCTGCAATTCGGAGGTCAGGGAGAAGTCGCCCATCGTCCAACCCTTGGCCTCCATCAGCACTTCCATCGTGCCGCGCTGGCCAGAGCCCGGATTGCCGACGTTGACCCGCTTTCCCTTGAGGTCATCGAAGGTCGCGATGCCGGCATCGGCGCGCGCGACGACGGTGAAGGGCTCGGGATGGATCGAGAACACGGCGCGCAGGTCCTCGAACGGGCCGGTCTCCTCGAACTGCGAGGTGCCGTTGATCGCGTGGAACTGCCAGTCAGACTGGGCGACGCCGAATTGCAACTCGCCGCCACGGATCGCGTTGATGTTGAAGACCGAGCCGCCGGTCGATTCGACGCCGCAGCGGATGCCGTGTTCGGCGCGGGTCTTGGACATCATCCGACAGATCGCGCCGCCGGTCGGGTAATACACGCCGGTCACGCCGCCGGTGCCGATCGAGATGAAGCTTTCCTGGGCGACGCCCGGAGCGGCGGCCAGTCCCAACGCGACCAGGGCCGCGAAAGCTGCGTGTTTCATGCGAAATCTCCTCTCCCATTGTAATTTGCTTTACCTAGAAATGATGCATATGTGTTATGCCTGTCAACAAAGTAACGCAAATGAGTTATCGACGCGGCAGTCACGCCGGGGGTGTTGCCGCCGCTGGAAAAGCGTTAGATCGGCCATGACAATGAAATCGCTTGAAAAACTGAATGCCGACCTGACCCGGATCGCCAGCGAGGGAACGCCTGCGCTGGCGGGCTTCGCGTCCTGGGTGCTCGACCATTATGCGGAGGTCGCCTTCAACTCGATTCGCGGGCTCGCCGAACATGCCGGGGTCAATTCCAACACCGTCATCCGGCTCGCCAAGGAGCTGGGCTACGACGGATATGACGCATTCCGCTCGGAGATACAGACCGCGCTTAGAAGCCGCACGATCGACTATTCGGCGCGTGCCGCGGCCCTCCATAACCGCACCGGGAGCGACGTCTTCAGCGATCTCATTGCCGCCAACCGCGCCAATGCCGAAGCGGTGTTCTCGGCCGAGATGCAAAGCCTTCTCGAAGGGTTGATCGAGCCAATGCTGGCGGCGCGACGGGTGCACTCGATCGGGGTCCGGAGTTGCTATTCGATCGCGCACTATTTCTCCTACGTCGGCGGCATGGCGTTCGGAAATTTCGCCACCGTGCCGGCCCAGCCGGGTGCGATCATGGACCAGCTCTCACAGGTTGGTCCCGACGACATCGTCGTCGCGATCAGCTTCGAGCATTATTCGACCGAGGTGGTGCGCGCCTGCCAGATCGCGCGCGACTGCGGTGGACGGGTCCTTGCGCTGACCGACAGCCACCGATCCCCGATCGCCCGCGGCGCTTGGCAGGTGATCCCGCTGCCGATGGCGGGGCCGCAGTTCATGCCCTCGCTCAACTCAGCCTTCATCGTGATCGAGATGCTGCTCGCGGCGATGGCGGCACGTTCGGGTCAGGCGGTGCAGAACGTGCGCGATTTCGAAGCTCGAATCCAGCGTTTCGGCGGGTATGTGCGAGCGTGATCCGTGGACCCGTCGGTCCCGCCCGCCCAAGAAAATTCAATTTTCTTGGCAAAAATCTTCAAAGATTTTTGCACTCCCTTGGGAAACTATGGCGCTCCAGTCAGGCGAGGTGCGACCGGAAGGCAGCAACAACTTCCTCGTAGACCGCGCGCTTGAAGGGCACGATCGCGGCGAGCATCTCGTCCGCCGTAACCCATCGCCATTCGGAGAATTCCGGGTGCTCGGTCGCAATGTCGATCTGATCGTCTCGGCCCAGAAAGCGGAACAGGAACCAGCGCTGTTTCTGACCGCGGAACCTGCCGCCCCAGACCTTTCCGACCAGGTGGTCCGGCAGGTCGTAGGTCACCCAGTCCGGCGACTTGGCAACGAAATCGACGAGCTCCTCGGTGACCCCGGTTTCCTCCCGGAGCTCTCGCAGAGCCGCCTTGCGGGGTCTTTCGCCATCGTCGATTCCGCCCTGCGGCATCTGCCAGGCAGCGACCTCGCTGTCCTTGCGCTGGCCGGCGAAGATCCGGCCCCGCGCGTCGATCAGAACGACGCCGACGCAGGGCCGGTAAGGCAGGCGCGCAATCGCTTCCCGCGTCATTCCGCCGCCGCGATGGCCGACAGCCCCTTGAGGATGTCGATCGCATAGGCGAGCTGGTAGTCCTCGACGCGCAGCTTGGCCGCGTCCTCGGCTTTCTTCTGCTCTTCCTCGAGCATCCGGCGCTCGTCCTCGGTCATCGAATCGTTGGAGATCGCGCCGCGCAGGTCGGCCTCGGAGCGGCTGCGGCTCGCGGCCGAGCCTTCTGCTTCCGCGCTCTCTTCCGGTTTCGGCTGCGGCTGCTCGACCACGATGTCGGGCGAGATGCCGAGCGCCTGGATCGAGCGGCCCGAAGGCGTATAGTAGCGCGCCGTGGTAAGCCGCATCGCGCCCTCGCCGCGGAGCGGGATCACCGTCTGGACCGAGCCCTTGCCGAACGACTTGGTGCCGACGACGATGGCGCGGCGGTGGTCCTGCAGCGCGCCGGTGACGATCTCGGACGCCGAGGCCGAGCCGCCGTTGATCAGCACCACCATCGGCTTGCCCTGCACCAGATCGCCGGGCTCGGCGTTGAAGCGCTCGCTGTCCTGCGGGTTGCGGCCGCGGGTGGAGACGATCTCGCCCTTGTCGAGGAAGGCGTCGGAAACCTCGATCGCCTGCGTCAGAAGCCCGCCGGGATTGTTTCGCAGGTCGAGGACGAGGCCGTTGATCTTGTCGATGCCGCCGGCTTCCTCGATCGCGGTCTTCAGGCTGTCCGCCATATTGTCGTAGGTCTGGTCGTTAAACGTCGTCACGCGCAGCACGACGGTCGTGCCCTCGAGCCGGCCGCGGGCGGCGGTGAGCTTGATCGTGTCGCGGATGATCGAAACATCGAACGGCTCGTCGGTCCCTTCGCGTGCGACGGTGATGACGATCTCCGACCCGACCGGGCCACGCATCTTGTCGACCGCCTGGTCGAGCGTGAGGCCAAGCACGCTCTCGCCGTCGACATGGGTGATGAAATCGCCAGCCTGGATCCCGGCTTCGAAGGCCGGAGTGCCGTCGATCGGCGAGACGACCTTGACGAAGCCCTCCTCCTGGGTGACCTCGATGCCGAGCCCGCCGAACTCGCCGCGGGTCTGGACCCGCATGTCGTCGAAGGCGTCGGGCGGCAGGTAGCTCGAATGCGGGTCGAGCGAAGTCAGCATGCCGTTGATCGCGGCCTCGATCAGCTTGCCCTCGTCGACCTGCTCGACATATTGCCCGCGGATCCGCTCGAAGATGTCGCCGAAGAGGTCGAGCTGTTCATAGACCGAGCCGCCGGTGTCGGCCTCCTGCGCGACCAGGGGGCCCGCCACTTGCGTCGTCAGCACTGCGCCGGCAAGCGTGCCGCCGAGCGCGGCCATCACGAATTTCCTCATCGCTCAGTCTTTCCTTGTCTCAATGAACCAAGGGCCGGGGTCCACGGGCTCCTTGCCCTGTCTCAACTCTATATAAAGCGTTTCCGCCCGTTCTCCGCCACCGGTTTTGTCGGCATTGGCAGCGATGAGCCCGTCACCGGGCGCGCCGCCGCCCATGAGACCGATCGGCGCGCCGGTTTCGAGCAGGTCACCGGTGTCTCCGTAGACCGTGCCCAGCCCGGCAAGAACCAGAAGATAGCCCGATGCCGGCTCGACGATCATCACATTTCCGTAGTCGAGCAAAGGGCCGCGGTAGCGGACCGTCGCCGGCCAGGGTGCGGTGACCAATGCGCCGGGGCTTGTCTCGACAAGGATGCCGGGGCGTCGGATGCCGGCGGCGTCCGACGCGCCGGCTCCGCGCAGAAGCGTGCCGCGCACAGGCAAAGGCAGCGTGCCCCTCGCGCCGGCGAAATCCTCCATCGGCGCGCCGATGTCAGTCTCCATCGAGGCGAGGCCGGTCGCGAAGGCGTCGAGGCTGTCGGCGCTGGCCACCAGCGCGGTAAGTTCCTCGGGATCATCGAGGAAACGCTGTGGAAGGTCGGTGCGGTCCTGGATCGCCTTGCTGAGCGCCGTTCGCGCGCCCTGCGCGCCCTCGAGACCCTTGGCCAGCATCTGTGACGTCTCCGCCTGGAGTTGCCTCAGACGCGCAAGTTCGGCGAGCTGGGCGGCAAGCGCGTCGGCTTCGGTCTCGAGCGCGGGGGCGACGGCGGAAAGGATCATGCCGGAGCGCGCGGTGCCGACCGGCCCGTCGGGATGGAGCAGGAGAAGCGGCGCCGAATCGCGCTCCATCGCCGACATCACGCCCAGAAGCTGGCCGATCCGGTCGCGCTTGGCGTCGAAATCGGCGGTGATCTCCGCTTCCCGCAGCGAGGCACGGCGGAGCGCGTCGCGCAGCGAGGCAAGCCCGTCCTCGTAGGCCTGGATGGTCCGGGTGAGTGCGGCCACGCGGTCACGCGACCCTTGCGCCGAGTTCAGCGCCTCTACCGCGCCGCGCAGGTTTTCCGCGGCCTGTTCGGCGGCCGGGATTGCGGGATCCTCCGCAGAGGCGGCGGGGGCCAGGCCGGGCGCAAACGCAAGCGCGAGGAGGAGGGCGGGCAGCCTCATGCGCGTTCGATGAGTGTCCGGCCGGTCATTTCGGGCGGCAGGTCGAGGCCCATCAGGTCGAGCAGCGTCGGCGCGAGGTCGGCTAGGCGGCCGTTTCGGAGCGTCACGCCCTCCGGTCCGCCGACCAGCACGACCGGCACCGGGTTCGTCGTGTGCGCGGTGTGCGGCCCGCCGGTCTCGGGGTCGATCATCATCTCGCAATTGCCGTGGTCGGCGGTGACGATCATCGCCCCGCCGGCCGCCTCGAGCGCGATCATCGCGCGGGCGAGGCCGCGGTCGACCTCCTCGACGGCGGCGATCGCGGCGGAAAGATCGCCGGTGTGGCCGACCATGTCGGGATTGGCGTAGTTCACCACGATGAGGTCGTAGCCCCTGCCGATCGCCTCGACGAGCGTGTCGGAAACCTCGGGTGCCGACATCTCGGGCTGAAGGTCGTAGGTCGCGACCTTGGGCGAGGGGGCCATGTGGCGGTCCTCGCCCTCCTCGGGCACTTCCCTGCCGCCGTTGAGGAAGAAGGTGACGTGGGGATATTTCTCGGTCTCGGCGAGGCGGAACTGTTTCAGCCCCTTCGACGCCACCCAGGCGCCGAGCGTGTTCGCGACCGGTCGCTTCGGGTAGGCCGCGGCCATGAAGGCGTCGTGGGTCTTGGAATAGTCGACCATGCCGAGGATCGCGCTCCAGTGCGGGCGGATGCCGCGCGCGAAGCCCGCGAAGTCGTCCTCGCCCACGGCGAGCAGGATCTCGCGGGCACGGTCGGCGCGGAAGTTGAGGCAGAAGAAGCCGTCGCCGTCCTTCGCGCCCTGGTAGCCGTCGATCACCGTGGCCTGGATGAACTCGTCGGTCTCGCCCCGCGCATAGGCGGCGGCGATGGCCTCGGGCGCGGAGGCGGCGGTGAGACCTTCGGCCTTCATCATCGCGGCATAGGCGCGCTCCACCCGGTCCCAGCGGTTGTCGCGGTCCATCGCGAAATAGCGCCCGGTCACGGTGCCGACCTTCGCGCCGTCGGGCAGGCGCTCGATCAGGTCGGCGACGAAGCTGTCGGCCGATTTCGGCGCGACGTCGCGGCCATCGGTGACGGCGTGTAGCACAACCGGAACGCCGGCGCCCGCGATCATCTCGCAGGCGGCGAGAACATGGTCGATATGGCCGTGGACGCCGCCGTCTGAGACCACGCCCATCAGGTGCGCGGTGCCGCCATCGGCCTTCAGCGTCTGGATGAAGGCCGAGATTGCGGCATTGGAGAAGAACGAGCGGTCCTCGATCGCGAGGTCGATCTGGCCGAGATCCATCGCCACCACCCGGCCCGCGCCGATATTCGTATGGCCGACCTCGGAATTGCCCATCTGGCCCGAGGGCAGCCCGACGTCCGGCCCGTGGGTGACGAGCCGCGCGTTCGGGCAGGAGGCCATGATCCGGTCGAAGGCCGGGGTCTGGCCGAGCGCGACCGAGTTGCCCTCGGTCTCGGAACGCAGGCCCCAGCCGTCGAGGATGCAGAGGACGACGGGGCGGGGGTTCGGCATTGGCGGATCCTTCCTCTTGTGCCGCACCTTCTAGGACGGCGTGGGCGCCTCCGCAACAGGGCGCGGGCAAGGTCACCGCCTTCCGGCGGGCCGGGCGGTCCGGTTTTGAGTGGGGCCGTGATCAGCGTTGCGCCCGTGCCGTCTTCTGGAACCGGTCGCGGGCGGCGCGGCGCAGCGTGTAGAGATCGGCGCCAATCGACTTGGCAACCGGCACGGAGCCATCGCGATAGGCGATATTCGCGGCCTCTGCATCGCCCGCGTCGAGATGTTCCGCAACAGTCTCGGCTGCGGCGAGGAAGTATTCGTAATCCTCAACCACGCCGGTGACCAGCCCGGTATCCGCTTCCGGCAGGTCTCGGTCCCGGGCGAAGCTGCGGCGGAAATCGGCTAGGCTTTCGCGGTTCAGGCCGATGCGGTTCGTAAGCCGCCGGAGGTCGCCGGAATTCGCGCTGCCATCAGCGCGCTCATAAGAGTTGTAGCCGCCATAGGCCGCGAGGATCGCCATGCTCTGGTGCCACATCAGTTCGCGCATCGCGTAGTCGAGCGTGTAGATGGCGTCCATCCGGCGCTCGTCGGCACCGAGCATCCGCGCGGCTTCCTTCGCGTCCTGTGCCGCGGCGGGCTCGAACGGTGCGGCGAGGGCGGCGAGGAGGCATAGAGCCAGCAGGATCCGGCGCAGGCGAAGAGCTGGGGGCATTGTCGCGTTCCTTCCTTTCCCGCAGCCGACCACGCGGGCGAAAAGAGACGAAACCGCTGGTCATACCCTGTGATAGGGCGCGCCGGCGAGGATCGAGGCGGCGCGGTAGAGCTGTTCGGCCAGCATCACCCGGACCAGCATGTGCGGCCAGACCATCGCCCCGAAAGAGATCGCCTGGTCCGCCTCGGCCCGCAGGCCCGGCGCGAGCCCGTCGGCGCCGCCGATCAGGAAGGCCACGTCCTGCCGGCCGGCGTCGCGCCAGCGCGCCAGCATCTCGGCGAAATCCGGCGAGGACATCGTGCGGCCGCGTTCGTCCATGATGGCGAGAAGCGCGCCCGCCGGAACCGCGCGGCGCAGGAGCGGCGCCTCGGTCTCCATGCCGCCGCCCTTCCTGTCCTCGACCTCGTGAACGGAAACCGGGCCGAGGCCCAAGGCCCGGCCCGTCCTGTCGAACCGTGTCAGGTAGTCATCGACCAGCGCACGTTCGGGTCCGGCACGGAGCCGGCCCACGGCGCAGATGTGCAGGCGCATCAGTTCTGGCGCGAGGCCAGTCCCGCGCCGGCGGGCATCCACATCTTCTCGAGCTGGTAGAACTCGCGCACTTCCGGACGGAAGACGTGAACCACGACGTCCTGGCTGTCGATCAGCACCCAGTCGCCGGCATCCTTGCCTTCGATCTTGCAGTTGCGGCCGAACTCGTGCTTCAGCCGTTCCACCAGCTTCTCGGCGATCGCCGCGACCTGGCGCGAGGAGCGCCCTGAGCAGATCACCATGTAATCGGCGACAGAGGACCGCCCGCGGAGATCGATCGTCACCACGTCTTCGGCCTTGTCGTCATCGAGGGAGGAGAGAATCCGGGCGAGCAGTACGTCGCTCTGGATCTCGGTGGGCTCTGCCGTCATTGGCGCCGGCCCTGCGGCCTGAGACGCGGCCGCCTTTGCAGTATGAAACAGGACATCGTCCTCCTGGGTTGCGCGCCGACCCGACCCCGGCGCTGGGCATGATCCCAAGGTAACATCGCGGGGGGGAAAGCTCAATGACGGCCGGGCCGGGGGTCAGCTTCCGGTGTCGGGGCGTGGCCGGACGGTCTCGGTTCGCAGTTCCGAGCCCTTCAGCACCGTGACCTCGCGCTGCGGGAAGGGGATCGAGATCCCGTGTTTCTTGAACGCGTCCCAGAGCGCCAGATAGACATTGCCGCGCACATTGGTCAGCCCCTCGGCCGGGTCGGAGATCCAGAAGCGCAGGATGTAATCGACGGAACTGTCGCCGAAGCCGGTGATGTGGCAGACGGCGGGGCGCGAGCCCAGCACACGCTTCACCGAATGGGCCGCCTCGACCGCGATCTTGCGTACCAGATGGGGATCGTCGCCGTAGGCGGTACCGAAGAAGAGGTCGATCCGGACGAACTGGTTCGTATGGGACCAGTTCACGACCTGGCCGGTGATCAGGTCCTCGTTCGGGATCAGGTATTCCTTGCCGTCGCGGGTGACGACCGAGACGTAGCGCGCGCCGAGCTCCTCGATCCAGCCGAAGGTGTCGCCGAGCGAGATGACGTCGCCGGGCTTGATCGACTTGTCGAGCAGGATGATCACGCCCGAGACGAGGTTCGACACCACCTTCTGCAGGCCGAAGCCGAGGCCGAGGCCGATGGCGCCTGACAGCACCGCGAGCCCGGTCAGGTCGAAGCCCACCGCCTTCAGGCCGATGAAGAAGGCGGCCGAATAGAGCGTGATCTGCAGGAACTTCACCGTCAGCACGCGCATCGAGGGGCTGATGTCCTCGTTCGCGCCGATCCGCCTCGCGGCGGTGTGCGAGGCCGTCCGCGCGGCGATCACCAGCAATGCGGTGACGATGATCGCCTTGAGGATCGCCAGGACGCTGAGTTTGAAGTCGCCGAACTCGATCGAGATATCGTCGAGGAGGACCGCCGCTTCGTCGACGAGGCCGAGATAGTAGAGCGTCGCGTAGATCGTCAGGCCCCAGACCGTCAGCCGCCTGAGAAAGCGGTTGCGCACCACCTGGGCCGCGATGCGGATGAAGAGCCACGCCGTGGCGATGGTTGCGGCAAGCGTGAGCAGGTAACGCCGCGACGGGAAGGTGTAGATGACCGAGAACGCGCCCGACGCGAGCCAGCAAAACGCCGCGAAATAGGCCAGTGCCATCCGGTTGCGCAGCACGATGAGCCAGCGCAGCTGCCATTTCGGCCGGCCCTCCAGAGACCGGATCCAGTCCTCGAACCGCGGGCCGATCCGGCGGTCCAGGAGCCAGGCCAGGGCAACGCAGCTGAGGATCGTTGCCACCTGGCCAAGCTGGTTCGGCAACGACAGGAGCCGCAGGTTGAGCCAGAGCATCGACCACAGTTCTTCGAGGCCGGACAGGATCGTTTCGAGTTCGCCTTCCATCTGGCCCTTTCCCTCGACCTGTCCTTTTGTGCCAGCATCGCGGCGGCGGTGGCAAGGCTCGCGCTTTCGCTTGCGGGACTCGGGGCCAAAGTGTATCTCCTGCGCGCATGAAGCGCATTTTCGACATGGATGACCGTGCGCGCCTGCCCTGGCGCTTCTTCGGAGCTACGCTCAGCGTGCTTGCCCGCGCCTGATCGCGCGCTCGGCGCAACAGTCACTGCCCTTCTATCAACAGTTCAACGGGAGCGGACCGATGTCCCCCAAGACCCTCTATGACAAGATCTGGGATGCACATGTCGTCGACACTCAGGACGACGGCACCTGCCTTCTTTATATCGACCGCCACCTCGTCCACGAGGTGACCTCGCCGCAGGCCTTCGAGGGCCTGCGCATGACCGGCCGCAAGGTGCGTGCGCCGGAAAAGACCATCGCCGTGCCGGACCATAACGTGCCGACGACGCTCGACCGCGAGAAGGGGATCGAGAACGAGGAAAGCCGCATCCAGGTCGAGGCGCTCGACAAGAACGCCAAGGATTTTGGCATCAACTACTACCCGGTGTCCGACATTCGCCAGGGCATCGTCCATATCGTCGGTCCCGAACAGGGCTGGACCCTGCCGGGGATGACCGTGGTCTGCGGTGACAGTCACACCGCGACGCACGGCGCCTTCGGAGCGCTGGCGCATGGCATCGGCACGTCGGAAGTGGAGCATGTGCTCGCCACCCAGACGCTGATCCAGAAGAAGTCGAAGAACATGAAGGTGGAGATCACCGGCAAGCTCAGGCCGGGCGTCACCGCCAAGGACATCACCCTGTCGGTGATCGGCGCGACCGGCACCGCCGGCGGCACCGGTTATGTCATCGAATATTGCGGCGAGGCGATCCGCGACCTGTCGATGGAAGGCCGCATGACCGTCTGCAACATGGCGATCGAGGGCGGCGCGCGGGCCGGCCTGATCGCGCCGGACGAGAAGACCTTCGAGTATGTGAAGGGCCGGCCCCACGCGCCGAAGGGCGCGCAGTGGGAAGCCGCACTGACCTGGTGGAAGACGCTCAAGACCGACGAGGGCGCGCATTTCGACAAGGTCGTGACGCTGAAGGGCGAGGACATCGCCCCGGTCGTGACCTGGGGCACGAGCCCCGAGGACGTGCTGCCGATCACCGGCGCCGTGCCCTCGCCCGAAGACTTCAAGGGGGGCAAGGTCGAGGCCGCGGCGCGGTCGATCGAGTACATGGGCCTGACGCCGGGCCAGAAGCTGACTGACATCAAGATCGACACGGTCTTCATCGGCTCCTGCACCAACGGCAGGATCGAGGATCTCAGGGCGGCCGCCGAGATCCTCAAGGGCAAGAAGATCGCCGCCGGGATCCGGGCGATGGTCGTGCCGGGCTCCGGTCTCGTGCGCGCGCAGGCGGAAGAGGAAGGTCTGGCGCAGATTTTCATCGACGCCGGGTTCGAATGGCGGCTCGCGGGCTGCTCGATGTGCCTTGCGATGAACCCCGACCAGCTTTCGCCGGGTGAACGCTGCGCGGCGACCTCGAACCGCAACTTCGAGGGCCGTCAGGGCCGCGGCGGACGCACCCACCTGATGTCGCCGGCGATGGCGGCGGCGGCGGCGGTGACGGGACACCTGACAGACGTGCGGGACTTCATGCTAACCTATGCCTGAAGTGCAACGTACGAGGAGCGGGTTCCGATGAAAGAATGGCTGAAATACCTCCTTTTGGGAGTTCTGTCGGTCGTGTTCGGCGTGATCGTCCTGGGCAACACCTTCGCGGCGTCCCTGGCGGTCACCACTCTCACCGGTGCCGTGTTCCTCGTCAGCGGCGCGTTCCAGATCGTCGGCGGCTTCTCGGCCGAGGGCGCGGCCAGCAAATTCTTCAGCATCCTTCTCGGGGCGCTGATGGCCTTTCTGGGTGTGTCGTTCCTGTTCAATCCGCTGGAAGGAGTGATTTCGCTGGCGTTCCTGATCGTGATCCTGCTGATCAGCAGCGGGATCGTGCGGATCGTCTTCTCGTGGCGGATGCAGGGCACGCGGTTCTTCTGGCCGATGCTGATTTCGGGAGCCCTATCGGTGCTGCTCGGTGGTTACATCTTGGCGAATTTCGCCACCGCTTCGGTCAACATCCTCGGGATCCTTCTCGGTATCGAACTGCTCTTCAACGGGGCGGGGTTCGTCGTGATGGCGTTCTTCCTCCGAGCGATGGGCGGACGGCTCAAGTGAAACAATGAACCGGAACGCGGGCGGTGCCCGGTTCCGACGGAGACAAGCATGGACAAATTCACAACCCTGACCGGGATCGCGGCGCCGATGCCCCTCGTGAACATCGACACCGACATGATCATCCCCAAGCAGTTCCTGAAGACGATCAAGCGGTCGGGCCTCGGCAAGAATCTCTTCGACGAGATGCGCTATACGCAGGACGGCAAGGAGATCCCCGACTTCGTGCTGAACCAGCCGGCCTACCGCGACGCGCAGATACTCGTCGCGGGTGACAACTTCGGCTGCGGTTCCTCGCGCGAGCACGCTCCCTGGGCACTTCTCGACTTCGGCATCCGCTGCGTGATCTCCACGAGCTTCGCCGACATCTTCTTCAACAACTGCTTCAAGAACGGCATTCTGCCGATCGTCCTGCCGCAGGATGCCGTCGACGTGCTGATGGAGGATGCCCGCAAGGGCGCCAACGCGCGCATGACCGTGGATCTCGAGGCGCAGACCGTGACGAGCTCCGACGGGCACAGCTTCAGTTTCGAGGTGGATGCCTTCCGCAAGCACTGCCTGCTGAACGGACTCGACGATATCGGGCTGACGCTTGAAAAAGCCGCGGCGATCGACGCGTTCGAAACCGGCGCGGCACAGGCCCGGCCCTGGGTGTGAACCCACTGTGAACACGAAGAAATTTCGGCCGCCCACTTGGGCGGCCTTATTTTTGAACCATTCTCGGCGGATTCTTGCTCATGAAATGATGCAATGTCGCACCACTTGCACCACGAAAAGGTCCGAAAGCCTTGGTCTACCTCTTCATTGGTTGTTGTGGAGGTCGATTTGGGCAAGAATCGGTCACAATTGAGGCCAAGCGCCACGATTGGCGGAGTGACGCCGATCGCAAGGCGAGGCAAAGAACCGGCTTCAGCCGGACAGGGGACGTAGGGCAGTGATTTCGCAGCTCACAGGTGCGCTGGTGCGCGCAGTGTTGATAATGGTGCTAGTGGCGACGCCCTCGCTCATGCTGCCCCATGTGAGTAGCGACACGACGCAGATCGTTGCCCTGGTTGCCCTTTTCGCTGCGGCGCTGACCTTCTTCGAATATGCCTCGACCTATCCCGGAGTGGTGGAGTTCCGCGATGCGCCGCCGTTCAACCGGCTGCGGTTCCTGTCGCTCTTCGCGACGGTTCTGCTCCTCTCGACCCTCGTGCGCGGCCAGAGCCAGCCGACGACGCTGACAACCTTCATCGAGGTGCTCGGCAGCCGTCTTGGCGAGGCGATCGACGTGCCCTACAGCCCGGTGCGGCTCGTCGTGCTGATGCTGCCCGAGGACATGAGCTACAAGCATCTGCAACTGGTGCGCACGGCCTCGGGGATCAGCTACATGATCTCGCTCCTGACGCTGATCGCCTTCGTTACGTCGATGCGGCTGATCGGCTGGCCGGCGCGGATCGGCGCATTCAACGTCTGGATCAACCTGCCGACCTTCGATCCGACCCGCGGCGGCGATGTCGTCGGCCGGCTGCAGCGAGACGCACGGTTCAATATCCTTCTCGGTATCCTTCTACCCTTCTTGGTTCCCATTGCGGTGAAGCTCGCGTCGCTAGCCTTTGCGCCGGTGACGCTGGAAAGCCCGCAGACCCTGATCTGGACGATGACCGCATGGGCGTTCCTTCCTGCCTCCCTCCTCATGCGCGGCATCGCGATGAGCCGTATCGCCGGGATGATCGCCGAGAAGCGGAGGCAGAACCACATGGCCGCAGAGGCCGAGCTGCTTCCCGTCTGATCGCCGCCGCCATCCTGACCTCGCTCGCCGCCGCGCCGGTGAAGGCTGAGACGCTGCGGATCGCAACCTTCAATACCGAATTGACGCGCGAGGGGCCGGGACTTCTGTTGCGCGACATACAGACCGGCGAGGACCGCCAAGTCGAGGCCGCGGCCGAGGTGATCGCAAGGGCTGGGCCCGACGTGATCCTGCTTGCCGGATTCGATTATGACCTCGACGGGGCGGCGCTTGGTGCCTTCGCAGAGCGGATCGCGGCGCACGGGGCGGGCTATCCGCACCGTTTCGCGCTCAGACCGAATACCGGGTGGGCGAGCGGCATCGACCTCGACGGAGACGGCAGGCTCGGCGGGCCGGGCGACGGCCAGGGCTTTGGCCGGTTCGCGGGCGAGGGCGGCATGGCGGTGCTGTCGCGCCTGCCGGTCGACGCCTCGTCGGTGAAGGACTACTCCGAATTCCTCTGGCGCGACCTGCCCGGCACCCTGATCGGCGGCGCGGATCTCTCGAGGGAAGCAGCCGCTGTTCAGCGCCTCTCGACGACCGGGCACTGGGCGGTGCCGGTTTTGCTTTCCGACGGACGGCCGCTCACGCTTCTTGCGTTTCATGCAACGCCGCCGGTCTTCGACGGGCCGGAGGACCGCAACGGGCGCCGGAACCATGACGAGACGGCGTTCTGGCTGCGGCTCATCGACGGAGACCTGCCCTTCGCACCGCCGGCCGCGCCTTGGGCGATCCTCGGCGACGCCAATCTCGACCCGGTGGATGGCGATGGACGCACCGAGGCGCTCGACGCGATGCTGTCGGATCACCGGCTGCAGGACCCGGCACCCTCAAGCGCCGGCGCGGTCAGCGCGGCGGCGGTCCAGGGCGGCGCGAATGTCGGCCAGCGCGGCGATCCCAGTTTCGACACCACCGACTGGCGCGACGCGCCGGGACCCGGAAATCTCCGCGTCGACTATGTGCTTCCGTCCGCGGATCTTCGCATTCGCGATGCGGGTGTCTGGTGGCCGCCCGAAGGAGAGAGCGGCGCCGAAACCGCGGCGGCGGCCTCGCGACATCGGCTCGTCTGGGTCGACATCGAATTGCCCTGAGCCGGTGGGGATCACCGCCATCCCCGCTTTGCGGCACACTTTCGCCAGGCACACACAATCACTCGGCGATCCCCATGTCGCAGATCAGAACCTTCACCGGTTCATCGCTTCGATTATAGAACCAATGATCCGTTTCGGCATCCTCGACGAGCGCGATTCCCTCTCCCGCCGGATACTCCCGCTCGCCGTCCGGCCGTCCCTCGATCCATGAGCCTTCCAGCGTGTAGACGAGACCCGGACGGGTGTCGTGCTGATGCCGGGCGACCTGTCCGCCGGGTTCCAGCGTGGCAAGGCGCAGCTGCAGAAAGTAACCGTCGATTCCGATCTGTCGGACCATGGAGTCTTCCGGCACGACACCCAGTTGCGTGATGCCGATCCCGACATGCTCCGTCGGGTAGGCTTCCTGCGCCTGTCCAGTTGCAATATCGAGTTTTCCGATCAGCACGCCACAAAGAAACAGAGCCGCTCCGGCAAGGGTGGTCTTTGTGATCTTCATCATGTCCTCCCAATTCCGCTTGGTTCACTCGACGGGTTGGATCGAACTGGATGCCCTCATTGAGCCTTGGCCGTAGACGCTTTCTGCCCCTGATTTAGGCCGCCGCTGACCGGCGCGCTCGGGCCCGAGGGTAACATCGCGCCCGGAAAAGCACAAACGCACCGGTGCAAAACTGTCCGCCAGCGGGCCTTGGCGCCTTGCCGTCGCTTGACCCAGCGGCGGGCTTTGGCTAGGCGGGCGGGGACCCTTTTCAGCCTCAGGAGTCCTGACGTGGCCAATCCTTCCCTCCTCATCCTGCCCGGCGACGGGATCGGTCCCGAAGTCATGGCCGAAGTGAAGAAGATCATCGACTGGTACGGCGACAAGCGCGGGCTTCGCTTCGACGTCAGCGAGGATCTCGTCGGCGGTGCGGCCTATGACGCGCATGGCACGCCGCTCGCGGATGCGACCATGGCGAAGGCGCAGGAGGCCGACGCGGTGCTGCTCGGCGCGGTCGGCGGGCCGAAATACGACAAGCTCGACTTTTCGGTGAAACCGGAGCGCGGGCTCCTCCGGCTCCGCAAGGAGATGGACCTCTTCTCGAACCTGCGCCCGGCGCAGTGCTTCGACGCGCTGGCGGATTTCTCATCGCTCAAGAAGGAAGTCGTCGCGGGCCTGGACATCATGATCGTGCGCGAACTGACCTCGGGCGTCTATTTCGGCGAGCCGCGCGGCATCTTCACCGAGGGCAACGAGCGGGTGGGCATCAACACCCAGCGCTACACCGAATCCGAGATCGCCCGCGTCGCACGTTCCGCCTTCGAACTGGCGCGGCGGCGGTCGAACAAGGTCTGCTCGATGGAGAAGGCCAACGTGATGGAATCGGGCATCCTCTGGCGCGAGGTCGTCCAGAAGGTGCATGACGAGGAATATCCCGACGTCGAACTCAGCCACATGTACGCCGATGCCGGCGCGATGCAGCTCTGCCGCTGGCCGAAGCAGTTCGACGTGATCGTGACCGACAACCTCTTCGGCGACCTGTTGTCGGATGCCGCGGCTATGCTCACCGGATCGCTCGGCATGCTGCCCTCGGCCTCGCTCGGCGCACCGATGGCGAGCGGCCGGCCGAAGGCGCTCTACGAGCCGGTGCACGGCTCCGCGCCCGACATCGCCGGGCAGGGCAAGGCCAACCCGATCGCCTGCATCCTGTCGTTCGCGATGGCGCTGCGCTACTCCTTCGACCAAGGCTCGGAGGCCGACCGGCTCGAGAAGGCCGTGGAGAAGGTGCTCGCCGATGGCGTGCGTACCGCCGACCTGATGGGGCCCGAAGGCGGCAAGCCGGTCTCGACCGCGGAGATGGGCGACGCGATCGTCGCTGCACTAGACGCCTCGCTCTGATCCTTCCCTACGAAGCGGCGCGACGCCGTGCGAAAGGGGCGCCCTCGGCGCCCCTTCTTGCTTCCGGTGGGGGCGGAAAGATCAGCTTGGCTCAGTTGCCTGGGACGCTTCCTGCGCCTCGCCCGCGGCCGCAAGGCCGTAATGGATCGCGCGCTCGGCATGATGTGCGCTGCGCTGAAGGGTGCGGATCGCATCGGTGCGCTCGAACACGCCGGAGGGGCTGACGAGGCCGGCATGTTCGGCCAGAAGCGCCGAGCGCCGCAGCCGTCCCGTGCGCTCTCCGATCAGCCGGTTGATCCGCCGCATGCGCGCGTCGTTCGACGCGCTGTCGGGCGCGACCGACGCGAGCCGTAGCGCCGCGCCAAGCGCATCGGCTGGGCGCCGCAAACCCGGATCGGCGATCAGTGTCCGCAACCGGTCCTCCTGACGCGCCCGGTGCCAGAGCCGCTGCAGGTGGTCGAACCGATGCAGGAGCGCCGTGCGCCGCGCGAGCGTGTCGGTCTTTCCTTCGGGCACGCGGATACGGGTCAGGAAATCCCCGATGTCATCGAGAACCGGCGTCATCCGCGGCGCGAGATCGCGGAGCGCCGCATCGGTCCCGCCCCGCATGAGCCGCGCGCCGAGTGCAGCGAAAAGCGCAGTGGCGACGGCAGAGGTCGCCCCGCGGGCCGAATCGAGCGCGGCCTCGGCATCAGCCAGCAGGCGGCGGTCGAGCGGCTCGGCGAGGGCGGCGCCGCTGCCGGGGATGAGCCGCTCGATCAGGCGCGCGAAGGGCGCGGCGACCGGCAGCATGAGCATGGTGCCGAACAGGTTGAACAGCGTGTGGAAGGCCACGAGCGCAGCCGGACCGTCGCCGCCGAAGGCACGGTCGAGCATCGGCACCGTCACGCCCACGACGGCGAAGGCGACCGCTCCGGTGACGAGGTTGTAGGCGACATGCGCCATGGCCGTGCGCCGCATGTCGCGCGACCCGCCCATCGTGGCGACGACAGACTTGAAGGTGGTGCCGATGTCCATGCCGATGACCATCGACGCCGCCTGTGGCAGCGTGATCGCATCCGAGCCGAGAAGAACGAGCGTCATCGCCACACCGGCGCTTGAAGACTGGATCACCAGCGTCACCGCGATCCCGAGTGCCAGAAGCGTGAGCCGCCCCGCCAGCGTGTCGGCGGGCAACGCCTCTGGAATCATCATCTCGCCGAACCCTTCGGCACCGTCCTGCATCATGTCGAGGCCGAGGAACACCAGGCTGAAGCCGGCGACCATCGCGCCGATCCGCGCCCAGTGCCCGCGCCCCAGCGCCGCGAGGAGGCCGGACGCGAAGAGCAGCGGCAGCGCCGCGGTCGCGAGGTGCAGCTTGAACCCGAGCAGCACAACCATCCAGCCGGTGACGGTGGTGCCGACATTGGCGCCGAAGACAACGCCGACCGCCTGGGAAAAGGTAAGGAGCCCGGCGCCCACGAAGCCGATGGTCATCAGCATCGTCGCGCTCGACGACTGGATCGCCGCGGTCGTTACGGCCCCGGCCACCGCGCCGGTGGCCGGCGAAGTCGTGAGCCGCCGGAGCACCGCGCGCAGCTGGCGGCTGCCGAGCTGGCCGAGTGCCTCGGTCATCAGGCGCATTCCCAGAAGGAACATGCCGATGCCGCCGAGAAGCGTGAGAATGTCGCCCTGCATGCCGCCCATGCCGTCAATGCTGCAAAAGACCTACACCATTCACCAACCCTTGCAAAACCACTGGCAGCGGGCGATCAAGTCGGCGCAACGCCAGCTGGAGGCGGCATGGCCGACATGATCTCGAGCAATGCCCGTGGCGCGATTCTGGCGCTCGCGGCGATGGGGGTCTTCGCGACCCATGACGTCGTCATCAAGTATCTCGGTGGCTTCTATGCGCCGTTCCAGACGGTGTTCTTCGCGGCCCTGCTCAGCTTCCCGGTCCTGACGGTCGCGCTCCTGACCGACGCCGAGGCGGACAACCTGCGGCCGCGCCACAAGGGTTGGAACGCGGTGCGGACGGTGCTTTCGGTGATCACCTCCGCGAGCGCCTTCTACGCCTTCGCCACCCTGCCGCTCGCTCAGGTCTATGCCATCCTGTTTTCCGCGCCGCTCGTCATCACGATCCTCGCGATTCCGATGCTCGGCGAGAAGGTCCGGGCGCGGCGTTGGGCGGCAGTGGTCGTCGGGCTCGCCGGGGTCATGATCGTCCTGAGGCCGGGCCAGTCCGAACTCACGCTTGGCCATGCCGCGGCGCTGATCGCCGCGCTTGCCAACTCGATCGCCTCCATCATCGTGCGCAAGGTCGGCAAGGACGAACGTTCCATCGTGCTCCTGATGTACCCGCTCATCGGCAGTTTCGTCGCGATGGGCCTCGCGCTTCCCTTCGTATACGTGCCAATGCCGGTTACGCATCTCGGGCTCATGGCGGTGATCTCGGTGTTCGGGATCGGCGCCTCCTGGCTGCTGATCCTGGCCTATCGCGCCGCCGAGGCCGTCGTGGTGGCGCCGATGCAGTATTCGCAGATCATCTGGGCGACCGGCTATGGCTACCTGCTGTTCGATGAGCGCCTCGACAGTGCCACCGTGATCGGTGCCGCGATAATCATCGGCTCGGGTCTCTACATCGTATTCCGCGAGAGCCGCACCGGCGCCTCGCGGCACAAGCCGGTCCTCGAGACACGGGGTCGTGACGAGGCGGTGACGACATTGCGGCCGGGCCTTCTGCAGCGTCTGATCCTGGCGCGGCGGAAGCGCGCAGGCTGAACCGAAATCCTCTCCTTTCTCCCTTGCCAAACGCCGCGGGAATCGGTAACCCCCGCGGCACGGTCGGAGCGTAGCGCAGCCTGGTAGCGCACCTGCTTCGGGAGCAGGGGGTCGGAGGTTCGAATCCTCTCGCTCCGACCAATTTCGCGACATTCCCGGAAAGAACGGATTTCAGGCACCTGCGCCTGTTCGTCGCCGCCGCGATCGGGCGTCCTCAATCCAGCATGTAGCGGGCAAGCTCGTCATAGACCGGCGCATCGGTGCCGAGGGTCGAGCGGTAAAGCGAGAAATGCGTGACCGGGAAGGGGGCGAGGCGGGTCTCGCCTCGTGCCGCAATGAAGGCGCCGAGCCTTTGGCGGCCGGCGTCGGGTATGTTGCGGCGGAACCGGGCAAGCGTCACATGCGGCGCGAAGCGTTCGCGCGGCAGCATCAGGCCCGCGCCGTGGAGCCGGTTGCGGAGCCGTGCATGAAGGTCGCGCAGGGCCGGGCTGCGGGTGGCCGCGATGTGCAGGCTTGCCGGCTCACGGCCGCCGAACGTGCCGAGCCCCGCGAGTTCCAGTTCGAAGCCGGAAGCGCGGAACGGCAGCAGCGCCTCATGCACCGCCTCGATCACCTCGTCGGGCTCCTCGCCAAGAAAGGCCAGCGTGAGATGCAGGTTCTCGGGAAGCACGATACGGCCGAACGGCAGGTCGGCCTGCAGATCCTCGAGCGCGTCGATGACGCTCTCGGGCAGGGGAATGGCGAGAAACGCGCGCATGGGGCCTTGTAGGACGGCGGGCGGGCCGATCCAAGACCAGCCTTGCGCAGGCGCGGTTTCTGCCGCAGGGTCGCGGCCATCGGGGCAGAACGGGGCAACATGCGGGCAGGGCTCATCTTTCTGGTGGCGGGCTACGTGCTGAGCCAGTTCTACCGCGCATTCCTCGCGGTGCTGGCACCCGTGCTCGGCGCCGAGATCGGCGCGGCGCCGGGGGATCTCGCGCTCTCCTCGGGAATCTGGTTTCTCGTCTTCGCGGTGATGCAGATGCCGGTGGGCGCGGCGCTCGACCGGATCGGGCCGAGGGCCACGGCCTCGGTCCTGCTCGGCCTTGGCGGCGGCGGCGGGGCGCTCGTCTTCGCGTTCGCGCAAGGGCCGGGGGCGGTGCATCTCGCGATGGCGTTGATCGGTATCGGCTGCTCGCCGGTCCTGATGGCTTCCTACTACATCTTCGCGCGCATCTACCGGCCGGCCGTCTTCGGCACGCTTGCGGGCGCGATCATCGGCGTGGGCTCGCTCGGCAACATCGCCGGGGCGGCGCCCTTGGCCTGGCTCGTCGAGCAGATCGGCTGGCGGCCGGCGCTCACAGGGCTCGCCGCGGTGACGGTCGCGGTGGCGCTGGCGCTTTGGGTCTTCGTGCGCGATCCCGAAAGGGTGGCGCCGCCGGAAACCGGGCGCGGATCGGTCGTCGATCTCCTCCGCATTCCCGGCCTCTGGGCAATTCTACCCCTGATGGCGGTCGCCTATGCGCCGGCCGCGGCGATAAGGGGGCTTTGGGCGGGGCCCTATCTCGCCGAGGTCTTCGGCGCGGACGCGCTCGCGATCGGGCGGGTGACGCTCGTCATGGCGCTCGCCATGGTCGCGGGGAACTTCGCCTACGGGCCGCTCGACCGGATCTTCGGCACGCGGAAATGGGTGGTCTTCTGGGGCAATGCAGCCGGGGCCGTGGCGCTCGGGGTCCTCGCCTTCGCGCCCGGCGCGGGGTTCTGGGCGGCGACCGCACTTCTCGCCGCCATTGGCTTCTTCGGCTCCTCCTTCCCGGCGATCATGGCGCATGGGCGGAGCTTCTTTCCGCCCCATCTCGTCGGGCGCGGCGTGACTTTCCTCAACATGTTCGGGATCGGCGGCGCCGGGATCCTGCAATTCACCAGTGGCCGGTTCCACCAGGCGATGGAGGCGGGCGCCGCGAGCCCAGAGGCGCCCTTCGCCGCGCTTTTTCTCTTCTTCCTCGTGCCATTGCTCATCGGCCTCGTTCTCTACCTCTTCAGCCGCGACGCGACGGGCTAGAAATGCTGCGCCCCATGGGCTAACCATCCCGCGAAGGAGAGCACATGGCCCCCGACATCCACGACATCGAGGTGATCGCACCGAACCTGAAGCGGCGGCTATCGGGGGTGACGGCGACGATCGTGCGGCTGGTGCCGTTGCAGGCGAAGATGATCGGCATCGCCGCGACCGGGCCGGGCCTGCCCCCTCATGTGCCGCATGTCGCCCTGTCGCGGCTTTTCCTCATGCCGCGCGACCGTCTCCGGGTCTGGCATGCGCGGCGCAATACCGAGATGCTGCTGGGACTGATTCTGCGTAGCCTTTTCCGGCGCCGGCTGAGACTGCTCTTCACCTCCGCCTCGCAGCGCAAGCACACCGGCTATACCCGCTGGCTCATCGGCCGGATGGACGGGGTGATCGCCACCTCGCGGAAGACGGCCGCCTATCTCGAACGCAAGGCAGAGGTGATCCTGCACGGGATCGACACCGAGGCGTTCTCGCCGCCGGAGGACCGCGCCGCGCTGAGGCGCAGGCTCGGCCTGCCCGATGATCAGGTGATCCTCGGCTGC
Organism: Defluviimonas sp. D31; assembly: GCF_033436765.1. NCBI lineage: Bacteria > Pseudomonadati > Pseudomonadota > Alphaproteobacteria > Rhodobacterales > Paracoccaceae > Albidovulum > Defluviimonas sp. D31. Next base: position 316,834 of record NZ_JAWQFN010000004.1, on the reverse strand, counting down.
TACGGCCGGATCCGGGCGCAGAAGGGGACCGACGCCTTCGTCGAGGCGGTGCTGGCGCTCCTGCCCGACAGACCGAGGGTCACCGCGCTGGTGATGGGGCGGGCGACCGAGGGACATGACGGCTTTCTGACCGGGCTGAAGGAGAAGGTCGCGGCGGCCGGCCTCGCCGATCGTATCCGCTTCCTGCCGGAAGTGCCGGTCCACGAGATTGCCGACTGGTACAGGGTGCTTGACCTCTATGTTGCGCCGCAACGCTGGGAGGGCTTCGGCCTCACGCCGATCGAGGCGATGGCCTGCGCCGTACCGGTGGTGGCGACCCGTGTCGGCGCCTTCGAGGAGATCGTGACGGAGGAGACCGGCGCGCTGGTACCGCCCGGCGACATTCCGGCGCTCGCGGCGGCGATGGCGCCGTTCCTCGATGATGCGGAGATGCGGGCGAAAGCCGGCGCTGCCTCGCTTGCGCGGGTGCGGGAAACGTTTCGGATCGAGGACGAGGCGGCGTCCATCGTCGCGCTCTACCGGCGGCTTCTGGCAGGAGAAAGCTGGTGAGCCGGGCGGGCTTCTACCTCGCGCGGACGCTCCGGCGCGAGGCGCCGCTCTCGGCGCTGTCGGTGACGCGAGCCGACCTCTTCGCAGAGCTTGACGGCAAACGCGTGGCGCTCGTCGGCAATGCCCGCTCGCTCGCGGAGCGCGACGAGGGGTTCGAGATCGACGCCGCCGATCTGGTGATCCGCATCAACCGGGCGCCGATGCCGGCCTCGCGCACGCACGGGCGGCGCACCGACTGGCTGGCGCTCGCCACCTCGATCGGCGCCGAGGATCTGCAGCGCATCGGCGCAAGCCGCATCCTCTGGATGTCGCACAAGCGCAAGCGCCTGCCGTGGAGCGTGGCGACGTCTCCCGGCTTCTACCTGCATCCGCTCGGCGACTGGGTGGCGCTGCGCGACCGGCTCGGCGCGCCGCCGACCACCGGGGCGATGATGATCGACCTGCTGGCGGCGAGCGGGCTCGCCTCGTTGCGCCTTCACGGCTTCGATTTTTTCGCCTCGCTCTCGCTCACCGGATCGCGCCGCGCCGACCAGGTGCCGCATGACTTCGCTGCCGAGAAGGCTTTCGTCGAGCGGCTCATGACCGAGGACGACCGGGTGAGCCAGGCCGGGGTCTGAGCGGGCGGCGCTCGGGAATCGCCCTGCGCATGTCGCAATCGGGGAAGCGCGGACGGGAAATCGCGGCGAGGCTTCGGGAGAACCGGAGAGGATCGCCATGGACCATCGCAACACATCGCTCGGCCCGAACACCACCGCCATCCATGCGGGCGAGGGACCTGACCCCGCGACCGGCGCCTCGGCGCCGCCGCTGCACATGTCCTCGACATTCGTGACCGATCAGGTGGCCGGCTTTTCCGCCCATGACCTCCGCGACGACGCCGGGTTCCTCTATACCCGCTGGGGCAATCCCACCGTCGCGATGCTGGAGCGCAAGATCGCGGCGCTCGAGGGGACCGAGGACTGCCTCTGCCTCGCCTCTGGCATGGCCGCCGCGACGGCGATCTTCCTGACATTCCTCTCGGCCGGCGATCACGCGGTCGTCTCGGATGTCTCCTATGCCGGGGTCGCGGAGCTTGCGCGCGACACGCTGCCCCGGCTAGGCATCGCGGTGACGCTGGCCGACATGTCCGACCTCGACGCGGTGGCGGCGGCGATCCGACCGGAGACGAAGCTCGTCCATACCGAAACGCCGGTGAACCCGATCGGAAGGCTGACCGACCTCGCGGCGGTGGCGCGGCTCGCCCATGATGCCGGGGCGCTTCTCTCCTGCGACGCGACCTTCGCCTCGCCTCTGGGGCAGGACAGCCGGGGGCTCGGCGTCGACCTCGTCATGCATTCGGTGACGAAGTATATCGGCGGCCACGGCGACGCGGTGGGAGGCGCGGTGGCGGGCAGCAACGAGCTTGTCGCTAAGCTCAGGGCCGAGGCGGCGATCCATCACGGCGGGATCCTCTCGCCCTTCAACGCCTGGCTGATCGCACGGGGCATGGCGACGCTGCCCCTGCGGATGCAGGCGCATGAGCGGAACGCGCGCCGGATCGCCGAATGGCTGGAAACCCGCCCCTCTGTGACCCGCGTCATCTACCCTGGCCTCGCCTCGCATCCCCAGGCCGAACTCGCTCGGCGGCAGATGACCAACACGTCGGGCATGATCTCGTTCCAGGTCGGCGACGCGGCCCGGGGCCGGGCGCTGGCGCAGGACTTCATCGACCGGCTCGAGATCATCCATTACGCGGTCTCGCTCGGCCACCACCGGAGCCTTATCTTCTGGATGGAGACCGACGGCCTGATGGAAAGCTCGTTCCGGCTCGCGGGCGCCGCACGGGAGAGCTACCGCGCCTTTGCCGGCGACGGTGTGTTCCGGCTCTCGGTCGGGCTCGAGGATGCCGAGGACCTGATCGCCGATCTGGCGCGGGTGCTGTGATCCGACGGTGTTTTTTCCACGCTGCGGCGCGGCGGGGCCTTTAACTGAGGGACGCAATCGGCTAAGGGGCCTCGTCCTTAACGTTAGGAGACCCCAATGGGCTACAAGGTCGTTGTCGCCGGCGCCACGGGGAATGTGGGCCGCGAAATGCTGAACATCCTCGCCGAGCGGGAATTCCCCGTCGACGAGATCGCCGCACTTGCCTCGCGCAGGTCGCTCGGCACCGAAGTCTCGTTCGGCGACAAGACCGTGAAGACCAAGGACATCGAGGGTTTCGACTTCACCGGCTGGGATATCGCGCTCTTTGCCATCGGCTCGGAGGCGACGAAGAAGTATGCCCCGATCGCGGCCTCGCAGGGCTGCGTCGTGATCGACAACTCCTCGCTCTACCGCTACGACCCGGAAATCCCGCTGGTCGTGCCGGAGGTCAACCCGGACGCGGTGGAGATGTACAAGAACAAGAACATCATCGCGAACCCCAACTGCTCCACCGCGCAGATGGTGGTGGCGCTGAAGCCGCTGCATGACCGCGCCAGGATCAAGCGCGTCGTCGTCTCGACCTACCAGTCGGTGTCGGGCGCGGGCAAGGAAGGCATCGACGAACTCTGGGACCAGACCAAGGGCATGTATGTGCCGGGCCAGGAAGTGGCGCCGAAGAAGTTCACCAAGCAGATCGCCTTCAACGTCATTCCCCATATCGACGTCTTCCTCGAGGACGGCCAGACCAAGGAAGAGTGGAAGATGGTCGCCGAGACCAAGAAGATCCTCGACAAGACGATCAAGGTCACCGCGACCTGCGTCCGCGTCCCGGTCTTCGTCGGTCACTCGGAATCGGTGAACATCGAGTTCGAGGACTTCCTCGACGAGGACGAGGCGCGCGACATCCTGCGCGAGGCGCCCGGCGTCATGGTCGTCGACAAGCGCGAGCCGGGCGGCTACGTCACGCCGGTGGAATGCGTGGGCGACTATGCGACCTTCATCAGCAGGATCCGTCAGGATTCGACCATCGACAATGGGTTGAATCTCTGGTGCGTCTCGGACAACCTGCGCAAGGGCGCGGCGCTGAATGCGGTTCAGATCGCCGAGACGCTCGGCAACCGCTGCCTGAAGAAGGGGTGACACATGCGACTGACCTTGCGCACCGCCATACTGCTGGTTGCGCTGGGTCTGATCGCAGGGGAACAGCCGGCACAGGCGGAGACGCGGCGTGAGCTCAGCGTCTTCGGCGGCATCCTTACCGACAACCCCTGGGAAGAAGTGGTCTTCACCCCGTGGAACGCCAAGTACCAGGAGCCCGGCCTCGTGGGCGTGGCGGCGCATTTCCGTCTCTTCGACCCGCTTTCGACCCGTATGGGCGAGTTTTCCTTCTGGCTTGAGCCGCAAGTGGTCCGCCACTTCAACCTCCAGAGCCACTGGGAGTTCAACCTGCCGGTTGTCGCCCGCCTGGAGACAAAAAGGCCTTTCCTTTGGGTGATCGACAGCTTCGCCTTCGGCATCGGCCCGTCGCATGCCTCCAAGGTGCCGGCCTTCGAAGCGCAGCGCGGCGACGGCGAAGCCGTGCAGAACCTGATCTACTGGCATTTCGAGCTTGCGCACGATCTGGACGGCGAGGCCGACAGGAGCGTGTTCCTGCGCCTGCATCATCGTTCGGACGGCTACGGTCTCATCGGGCCCGGCGCCTCGTCCAACGGGGTGGTTGTCGGCCTGCGCAGCGCCTTCTGAGCAGGACCGCGGCGATCGGGCATCCATTTCCCGATGGTGCATCGCCTATTCTCGGCCCGAACTGTACAGAATTTCTGGCTCGCTGTTGGCGGGGCCGCGACTTTCTCAGCGGCACGCTGAAGCGGGTGCTCGGGCCGCCAGAGGGCCAGTCTCTGCGTCGGCCATGTGCGGGCTTCGACGCGCGGCCAAAGCTGGAGGCTGGTGGCCTGACGGCGTCGCGTCACGAACCGCCGCCCGGCGCCGTGAGGCGCCTTGGTCCGTCAGCCGGCGCCTCCGGCACCCGCAGGCGCCGCACGCCGGCCGCGGCGTCGCCCGGCGCCCTGAGCAGCGGCCCGCTTTCCGTGGACTGGCCGGCGCGGACCAGCGCGCGGTCGAGTTCGTCCTGTTCGGCGCAGCCGCCGCAAAGCTCGTCGAGCCGCGCGAGATTGGCCTTGGCCGCCTCGTAGCGGCGCTGGGTAATGTAGAGTTCGCCCTGATGCTGCAACGCGCCGCGATGGCCGGGATCAAGCCTGAGCGCTTCGGCGTAATAGTTTTCGGCGCCGCCATAGTCGCGTAGCCTTTGGCTCGCGAGGCCAAGGAGGTCCCAGGCGTCCGCATCGACCGGCTCGGTGTCGACGAGGGCGCGAAGCTCACGCCGGGCGGCGTCATAATCGCGCAGCTGGAACAGGGAGAGGGCGCGGGAATAGCTCGGAGGGACGATGCGCGGCGCGGGGCGGGGCCGCTCATAGAGGTAATAGCCGCCAAAGTCGTAAACGTATCCGTGGCCGTAGCGGTGGCCCCCGAAAACCGGGTCCGGCGGCAGGATCATGGCCACCGAGATGCCTGCCGCGAGGAGCGCAGGGCGGGATCTGTACATGCCAAGAGCCTCCTGTCGCGCCGCAGTCTAGCACGGCGCGCGGACACGGAGGGTCACGTTGCGGGCACCGGGAGGGTTCAGAAACGCTCGGCGCGCAGCACTTCGCAATCGCTGACGGAAACGACGCCGATATGGCGCTCGACCACCTTGAATGCGGCGTCGAGGAGCGTTTCCACCCGCTCGGGGCGGACGATGCAGACCACCGCGACCATGCCGCCCGCGAGCGAGACCTGACCGTCGCGGCTCCACTGCCCGGAACGGCCGGAACCGCCGAGCACCGGCAGGATCGTGAAGCCGGTGACGCCGGCCGCGACGATGGCGTCGGTCAGCCGGTGTTCGAGCGGGGCCTCGATGATGATCTCGACGCGCTTTGCCTGATGGGTCTGCATGGTCAGCCTCCGGTGACAAGCCCGGCGATCGCGACGTAGAGCGGGATGCCGAGCGCGAGGTTGAAGGGGAATGTGACGCCCAAGGACAGCGTCAGGTAGATCGAGGGATTGGCTTCGGGCAGAGCCACCCGCATCGCGGCCGGCACCGCGATGTAGGAGGCCGAGGCCGCGAGCGTCATCATCAGCGCGGTGCCGCCGGCCGAGAAGTCGAGCATCAGCGCCACCGGCAGCGCCATCGCCGCGCCGATGAGCGGCATCAGCCCGGCGAAGGCCAGCGCGCCGGCCGAGAGCAGCCCGCGCGACTGTTTCAGCCCGCGCCCCGCGACGAGCCCCATGTCGAGCAGGAAGAGGCAGAGCACGCCCTTGAACGGCGAGACGATGAAGCTTTCGATCTCGGCCAGGCCGCGCTCGCCCGTCACCGCGCCGATCAGGAAGGCGCCGATGAGAAGCACGATGGAACCGTTCAGCAGCACCTCGCGCCAGAGCTCGGCATCCATCTTCACACCCGAGCCGCCGCGCGCGGCGAGCCAGAGTGCTGCGACGATGGCGGGCGCCTCCATCGCGGCGGCGACGGCGACCATGTAGCCCTCGTAGTCGATGGCGCGGCTGGTCAGGATCGCGGTCGCCGAGACGAAGGTGACAATCGAGATGGAGCCGTAATGGCCGGCGACGGCCGCGGCATCCACGCGCGACATCCGGGTCAGGCTGCGCAGGAGCGTGAAGGCCACGACCGGGATCGCGAAGCTGAGGCCGATCCCGGCGACGAGCGCGAGCGCGAGGCGCGCGTCAAGCCCGTGCGCGGCGACGCTGGCGCCGCCCTTGAAGCCGATCGCGAAGAGAAGGTAGATCGACAGCGCCTTCGCGGCGGCCTCGGGAACCGAGAGGCTGGACCTTGCGAGCGCCGCGGCAAGACCGAGCGCGAAGCTCAGGATGATCGGGGACAGCAGGTTCTGTCCCATGACCGAAAGAATCGCGTCCACCACCACCCCCGTTTGAAACTCGGGCGTAGATAGACGGAAAGGCGTCCAACACAAGGGGCAAGGCGCGGCCGGTTCGAAATAAAGTCCGGCCGCAGGCTCCGTGCGTCAGATCGGAACGAACCTGTGGGTTGTCGGATCGTACTGCTCGAGCGTACCTTCTCCGATGTCGTTCCAGAGCCCGTGCAGCGTCATCTCGCCTTCCTCGACCGCGGAGCGCACGAAGGGGAAGGTCATCAGGTTCTCGAGGCTGACCAGCACGGCCTCCTTTTCAAGGGCGCGCAGGCGCTCGGCCTCGGGCAGGTCCTTCACCCGCTCGTAGCCAGGACGCAGGATATCCATCCAGCGACCCACGAAGCTGGTCTTCTCCTCGAGGGCAGGCGCGTGGCCGGTGCACATGTCATGGCATCCCTTGACGCCGCCGCAGAGCGAATGGCCGACGATGATCACATGGGCGACCTTGAGCGTCGCGACCGCGTATTCCACGGCGGCAGAGGTGCCGTGATATTCGCCGTCCGGATTGTACGGCGGCACCAGGTTTGCGATGTTGCGGTGGATGAAGAACTCGCCCTGGTCGGCGCCGAAGATCGAGGTGACGTGTACGCGGCTGTCGCAGCACGAGATGACCATCGCGCGCGGGCGCTGGCCTTCATCGGCAAGACGGCGGTACCAGGCGCGGTTCTCGGACCAGGTGGTGGCTTTCCAGCCGTGGTAACGATGCACCAGGTAGGAGGGCAGCGGTTTCGCGTTTTGCATTTGTCCTCGCCTCGTGAATTGCGACGTGTTCCGGGATAGCCGCGAGGCGTTTCGAATTCGAGACTTTTTTCGGAGCCGCATCAAGAAATTCTTGAGGGACCGGTCGCACGTTGAGCGCACGCGTGGGGCGTGACATCGGAGGGTGAAGGGTGACGAAACTTGCAGTTTTGCACCACGAGGAAGGAGTCAGGGTGGATCCCGACTGCCTCGTGGCGCTGTATGCCGAACTGGGAGAGGTGGGGGCCGAACGGGTTCTCGGCCGGGCGATGGAAGAACTGAACGCGCGGCTGACCGAGATGCAGCGGTTCGTCGATGAGGGCCGCACCGCGCAGCTTACGCGCAGCGCGCGGCTCCTGATCAAGGTGGCCGAACAGATCGGCATGCCGAGCTTCGCGCGTGTCGCCGACGATGTCGTGCGGGCGACGGAGGCGGGCGACAATGCCGCGCAGGCGGCGACGCTGGCGCGGCTGATCCGGATCGGCGACCGTTCGCTGAACGCGGTCTGCGACCTGCGCGACCTGACGGTCTGAGCGTGATCGGCACCCGCCCCCGCGGCGCCCCTTGCGGGCGCCGCGGAGGCGGCTAGTCTGGCGGGGCACCAGCTTCGAGGCCCGAATGCCGTTTTCCTTCGCCGATCCCGCCGCCTCATCGCGTCCTCTCCACCTGGTGGAGGCGGCGGAAGCCGCCGCGTTCATCGCCGCGCGCGGCGACGCGGAACGTGCCTGGCTCGATGCGCTGGGCTTCACCGGGGCGCTTGGCCAGTTCCATCTCCTGCCGGGCGCCGACGGGGCGCCGGCGGGCGCGGTGCTCGGCCGGGGCAACGCGGCCGCGCGGCGGCGCGGGCGGTTCCAGATCGCGCGCGCGGTCGCCGACCTGCCGGCCGGTGACTGGCATCTCGAAGGCGACCTCGATCCCCGGGAGGCCGAAGAGGCCGCGCTCGGCTGGCTGCTCGCGACCTATCGCTTCGCGCGCTACAAATCCGCGAAGGCGCCGGGCGCGCGGCTGAAGGCGCCGGCGGGTGTCGACGCCGCGCGGCTTCTCGCGATCGCCGAGGGCGAGGCGCTGACCCGCGACCTGATCAACACGCCCGCCGCCGACATGGGGCCGGCGGAACTCGAGAATGCCTTCACCGCGCTCGGCCAGCGCTTCTGCGCCGAGATCCGGGTGATCCGCGGCGACGATCTTCTCGCGCAGGGCTTCCCGATGATCCATGCGGTGGGCCGCGCCTCGGACCGCGCGCCGCGGCTACTGGACCTCAACTGGGGCGAGGCGGGGCCGCGGCTGACGCTCGTCGGCAAGGGGGTCTGCTTCGACACCGGCGGGCTCGACATCAAGCCGGCCGCGTCGATGGGGCTGATGAAGAAGGACATGGGCGGCGCGGCGACCGTGATGGGGCTCGCCCACATGATCATGGCGCTCGGGTTGAAGCTCCGGCTCCGGGTGCTGGTTCCGGCGGTGGAGAACGCGGTCGGCGGCAATGCCTTCCGGCCGCAGGATATTCTCGAAAGCCGCAAGGGCCTCACCGTCGAGATCAACAACACCGACGCAGAGGGGAGGCTTGTCCTTGCCGATGCGCTGGCGCTCGCCGACGAGGAGAAGCCCGATCTGATGGTCTCGATGGCGACTCTCACCGGCGCGGCCCGGGTGGCGGTGGGCCCCGACCTGGCACCCTACTTCTGCGACGATGAAGGCGTCGCGGCGGCGCTGTCGGCGGCGGGTGCGAAAGTCGCGGATCCCCTATGGCGCCTGCCGTTCTGGGAACCCTACGAGACCATGATAGAGCCCGGCATCGCGGATCTCGACAATGCGCCCGCAGGTGGCATGGCCGGATCGATCACGGCCGCGCTCTTTCTCCGGCGCTTCGTCACGGAAACGCCCCGCTACGCGCATTTCGACATCTACGGCTGGCAACCTAAGGCCGAACCGGCGCGGCCCAAGGGCGGCGTCGGCCAGGGCGCGCGGGCGCTCCTGGAGGCGCTGCCCGGAGTGCTCGGGCTGTGAGCGACCGCCGCCTCACCCCGGCGAACGGCCGCGTCGCGCATGTCGCGCTCGAAGGCCAGGTTGCGGCCGACCGCTACGTTTCGGGCGACTGGGCGCGGATCGCGGCACCGCTCGCCGACCTCCTCGCCCGGCCGGACGGGCCGCGCGACCGCCAGGTGCTGATGGGCGAACGGGTGCTGGTCCTCGACCGGCAAGACGGCGTCGCCTTCGTCCAGGCCGAGAAGGACGGCTACTGCGGCTACCTTGCCGAGCCGGTGATCGGCGCCGACCGCGCCGCGACCCACTGGGTTTCGGCCCCCGCGACCCATCTCTACCGCGAACCCGACATCAAGCGGCCCGAGGTGGCAAACCTCACGCTCGGCGCGCGGCTGACCGTCACGGCCGAGCGCCCCGCTTTCCTCGAGACCGCCGAGGGGCTCTTCGTGCCGCGGATGCATCTTAAACCGCTCGGCGACTGGGCGGACGACCCTGCCGGCGTGGCGGAAAGCCTGACCGGCACCCCCTATCTCTGGGGGGGCAACTCGCGGTCCGGGATCGACTGCTCGGGCCTTGTCCAGGCCGCGCTTCTCGCCTGCGGCATCGCCTGCCCGGGCGACAGCGACCTTCAGGAGGCGGCCCTCGGCGCGCCGCTGCCCGAGAATGCCGGATACCGGCGCGGCGACCTCTTTTTCTGGAAGGGCCATGTCGCGATGGCGGTCAGCGAAACCCACCTCATCCACGCAAATGCCTTCCACATGGCGGTGGCCCGCGAGGGGATCGCCGAGGCGATCGCCCGCATCGCGCGTCAGGGCGACGGCCGCCCCAGCACGGTGAAACGGCTCGCGGCCCGCCGCTGACCGGGTGCGCCCATTGCTTTCATCTTGCCGAAAATATCCCCGCCGGAGGCTCTCTCAGCCGCCACCCGCGCGCCGGGGTCAATCGTCCACGGGACGGATCAGCTTGCGTTCGAGCACCCGAAGCACCACGGGCAGTTCATGGCCGCGCTTCAGAACCTGCCCGTCCATGCCGATGACCGAATACATGCCCTGGCGGCCCCTGAGCCGTGGATGCTTCTCGATCCGGTAGATCGGGAACTCCGCGGCGCGACGGAAGACCGAGAACACCGCCATGTCGCGCAGGAAGGACAGCGCGTAGTCGCGCCACTCGCCCGCCGCCACCATGCGCCCATAGAGACCGAGGATATGGCCAAGCTCCAGACGATCAAATGAAACCTGCTCGGGCGGGGAAGGGGAGGCGCGGAACGGGGTCGGCGTCTGGACCGTCATAAGAGAAATGTTACATTCGTTTGGCAACAAATCAAGCCTGCCGGCGCTTCGGCGCCGCGCGCTCAGCGGAATGTGCCCTGACAGTACCAGCCGCCCGAGACCGCGCCGCCATGGGCGAAGAACAGCCAGAGCCGCTCGCCCGTCTCCACCTCCACCCGCCAGTAGTCGCGCGTGCCCGAGCGCCAGTCGGGCTCGTCGAGCCACCATTCCGGCGCGATCCGCTCCGGCCCGGTGGCCGCGGCGGTGACGAGGTCGCGGCGGCGCCAGCGGAACCGCGCGGGCGGCATTGGATCCTCGGGCGCGGTGAGCGGCTCGGGGCGGAAGATCACCAGCGGCCGCGGGGTGCGGGGCGGCGGCCAGTCGCCGGCGGGCTCCGACCAGGCGGCGGGCAGGACCTTCGCCGATTTCTCCGGGATGTGGCTGTCGGCCGGCGCGAGCCGGGTGATCGCCTCCATCCCCACCCGCGCCCCGAGCTTCGAGATCAAGTCGTCGAGCGCGGTTTCGGCGGCGCTGCGCCCCGGCGCATCGCCGGGATCATTGGGGCCGCGGACCTGGCGGGCATGGACCGGCTCGGTCACATGCGCCTCGAGCCGCAGCATGTCGATGCCGAAGCCGGGGTCGACCTCGTCGAGCTTCAGCATCAGGAGCGGGCGGAGCCGGCCGGGATCGGCCGAGGGCCGGGCGAGGCCGAGCTCGATCTCCTGCATCGACTGGTCGGCGCGGAACAGCTGCAGCCGCACCCGCCGCGCGCCCCGGCCCTTGTCGCGGAGCCGCGCCGCGAGCGCGGGCAAGAGCCGGTCGATCCCGGCCATGATGTCCTCCGCCAGCCCGATCGGGTCGGGCAGCGTCAGCCGCACAGCGAAATGCAAGGGCGCGCGGGCGGGCGAGACCGGCTCGGTCTCGACCCCCAACGCCTGGTCGAGCCGGCGGATGAGGCCGAGGCCGAAGCGCCGCGACAGCGCGGCGCGCGGCATCCCCATGATGTCGCCGACATGGCGCAGCCCGAGCCGGGCGAGGCCATTGACCGTGTCGTCGTCGATGCGGAGCGCGGCCATGGGCAGCGGCGCGAGGCTCTGGCGGAGCTGGCCGGGGGGCGAGATTCGGGCCTGCGGCACCGGCGGCATCTCCGCCACCGGCGCCGGACCGCCGCGGATCCAGTGCCGCTTGGCCGAGCGTGACCGTGTCGCCCGTGCCTCCTGGTCGATGGCGTCGCCGTTCCTGACCGGCGCCGCCTCGCGCCCGGCATGGCGCGCGAGCGCCCAGGCCGCGCCCACCGTGTCGGCGATACCGGCCTCGACCGTCAGGCCGAGCCCGGCGCAATCCTCCGCCACCGCGCCCAGCACGCCCTCCTCGCCGCCGAAGAGATGCGCCGCGCCGGACAGGTCGATCACCAGCCCCTCGGGCGGCTCCTCGGCGACCCAGGGGCTGAACTTGCCGGCCCAGCGGCGGAGCGCGGTGAGGAACTGCGCCTCGGCGCGGGGATTGCGGAACCGGGTGACAAGCGCCGGGTGCATCGCCAGCGCATCGCGCAGGGGCTGGCCGCGATAGAGCCCCTCGGCCTCGGCGGCGGCGGTGAGCGAGATCAGGACCTGGCGGTTCGCCTCCTCGCCGACGACGGCGAAGGCCGGGACCGGCATGCCGCGCATCTGGCGCACGAACCGTTCGGCGCCGAGGCGGGGAAACCAGAGCGAGAGAATCCGGCGTTGGACCATGGGGGCAGCAAATGTTCTTTATATGTTCCAAAATAGCCAGCCTGCGGCGGCGAGTCGAGTCCGTCCGGCCGGACAAGACGTCGCCTGAGTGCCAAACGACGTCGCGCGGCGGCGCGGCAGCCGCCGCCGACTTGCTTACCCTTGCGTCAAACCGGACTTTCGCCGATGGTCCGGCAACGCAAATCAGGGAGTGGAGACGATGAAGACTCGTGCCGCCGTGGCCGTTCAGGCCGGAAAACCATTGGAAATAATGGAAGTGAACCTCGCCGGGCCGAAGGCTGGCGAGGTCCTGGTGGAAATCAAGGCCACCGGCATCTGCCACACCGACGAATTCACGCTCTCGGGCGCCGACCCGGAGGGGCTCTTCCCGGCGATCCTCGGCCATGAGGGCGCGGGCATCGTCGTCGATGTCGGCCCCGGCGTCACCAGCCTGAAGAAGGGCGATCACGTCATTCCGCTCTACACGCCGGAATGCCGGGCCTGCCCGTCCTGTCTTTCCCAGAAGACGAACCTCTGCACCTCGATCCGGGCGACGCAGGGACAGGGCGTGATGCCGGACGGAACCTCGCGCTTCTCGACGCTCGATGGCGACCCGATCCTGCATTACATGGGCTGCTCGACCTTCTCGAACTACACGGTCCTGCCCGAGATCGCGCTCGCCAAGGTGCGCGAGGACGCGCCCTTCGACAAGATCTGCTACATCGGCTGCGGCGTGACCACCGGCATCGGCGCGGTGATCAACACCGCCAAGGTGGAGATCGGCGCGACGGCTGCGGTGTTCGGCCTCGGCGGCATCGGTCTCAACGTGATCCAGGGCCTGCGGCTCGCGGGCGCCGACAAGATCATCGGTGTCGACCTCAACCCGGGCAAGAAGGAGATGGCCGAGAAGTTCGGGATGACCCATTTCGTCAACCCGAAGGACTGCGAGAACGTCGTCCAGGAGATCGTCAACATCACCAAGACCCCGTTCGACCAGATCGGCGGCGCGGATTACTCGTTCGACTGCACCGGCAACGTGAAGGTGATGCGCGACGCGCTCGAATGCACCCATCGCGGCTGGGGCCAGTCGATCATCATCGGCGTCGCCCCGGCAGGCGCTGTGATCGAGACGCGGCCGTTCCAGCTCGTCACCGGGCGGGTCTGGAAAGGCACCGCCTTCGGCGGCGCGCGGGGCCGGACGGACGTGCCGAAGATCGTCGACTGGTACATGGAGGGCAAGATCGAGATCGACTCGATGATCACCCACCAGCTCAAGCTCGACGAGATCAACAAGGGCTTCGACCTGATGCATGCGGGCGAGTCGATCCGCTCGGTCGTGGTCTACTGAGGCCGCTGCACCGTCCCGGTCAGCCATGATGCGAAGGCGGGGCACCGAATGCCCCGCCTCAGCATATGGCGATGCACTGTCGCCGGGCCTTGATCTCAAGGCCGACCCGCGCTGCCAAGTCGACTCGCCTTCGGCAACCGCGCCTCACCCGCCGTGCGTCTCGATCTTCAGCAAGTCGCCGCAATGCTTGCAATGAACCGCGTCCGGGTCATGCCGCGTCAGCCCGCAACTCGGGCAGGGGTGATGTACGCGCGACGGCTTAAAGACCGCGCCGGCAAGGCGCAGGAACAGCGAGACCCCGATCACCATGATCGCAACCGCCGCCAGCTTTTCCACCGGTGTGTCCGGAGTCAGGTCGCCATAGCCGGTCGTGGTCAGGGTGGTGACCGTGTAGTAGAGCGAATCCACATAGGCCGCGGAACCGCCGCGATTTGCGAAAAACACGAAAACCGCCGAGGTCGTCACGAAGACGAAGATGATCAGGTTGAGTGAGGCCACCAACGCATCCTCGTGTTCGCGGAAGAACCGCCAATCGCGCCGCAAGTCCCGCAGCAGGTATTCCGACCGGCCCAGCCGGATGCCGCGCAGGATCCGCAGGAAGGTGAGGTCGAGGTGCAGCAGCGGGTCGAGGAGCAGCGACAGAAGCACCACAAGATCGGCGAGCACATAGATGCGCCCAAGGTGGCGCCAGCGGTTGTCGGAGATCCAGAACCTGAAGAAGAAATCGACCGCGATTACAAGCGCAAGCGCCATGTTGACCGCACGCAGCAACGGCGTCGCGGGCAGCGGGACCGTGATGATGAAATACACGACGGTGGCGAGGTCGAACAGGATCAGGCCGTAGCGCAGCCGCCGCGCGGCCGGCGACTGGCCAGTGTAGAGTTCGATCACGCGGGCCTTCAGCTGCTCCATGCTGCGTTCTCCTTGCCGGGTCAGGCTGTACCAGCGCACCCGCGACCTGCCCGTCGGTACACAGTACAGAACCCGGAGTCCGGGTCACGGAAATCCTTTGATGTCGCTGCCGAAGATCCATGCGGTGACGTGCGATTGCCGACCGCTTCGCCCGCGCCCCGGACCGGCGCGACGTGTCGCCGGTTCCGGGATCGGCGCGCGGAGGAGCCCTTGCGGCCGCGCACCGGGCGGTCGATCATGGAAGCGCCTAGTCATGAGCCCGGACAGATGCACATCAGACCAGCTACCCCAGCCGACGACGACGCCATCTGGGCGATCCTGCGGCCCGCGATCGAGGCGGGCGATACCTTCACCGCCGACCCGGCCGGCGGGCGCGAGGGCGCCTTCGCCTACTGGCGCCCGCCCGGAGCGGTCAACTTCGTCGCCGAGGCCGAGGGGCAGGTGGTCGGCACATCGTATCTCAAGCCGAACCAGAAGGGAGGCGGCGCACATGTGTGCAACGCCGGCTACTGCACGGCCCCGGCGGCCCGAGGCGGCGGCGTCGCGCGTGCGCTGCTGCAGCATTCGCTCGAGGAGGCCCGCCGGCGGGGCTTCCGGGCGATGCAGTTCAACTTCGTCGTCGCGACCAACACCCGTGCAATCGCGATCTGGGAGGGCGCGGGCTTTGCCACCGTCGGGCGCCTGCCCGGCGCCTTCCTGCATCCACGCGACGGTTATGTCGATGCGCTGGTGATGTACCGCGAGTTGTGACAGGGTGCCGCGATGACACATTCCCCCGAAAGGCAGTTCTGATGGCCCGCGCCGAGATTCCGCTTCTGGCCGTCCTGATCGATGCCGACAACGTCGTCGCCCGCCATGCCGAGGCGATCCTGAAGGAGATCACCGCCTACGGCGAGCCGGCCCTGCGCCGCGTCTATGGCGACTGGTCCAATCCCCAGCTCGGCGGCTGGAAGGAGAAGGCGCGGGCGCTGGGCCTCGTCACCCACCAGCAATCCGCCAATACCAAGGGCAAGAACGCGAGCGACATCGGCCTCGTGATCGACGCGATGGACATCCTCCATGCCGGCAAGTTCGACGGCTTCGTTCTGGTCTCGTCCGACAGCGACTTCACGCGGCTCGCGAGCCGGATCCGCGAGGACGGGCTCGAGGTTATCGGCATCGGCGAGGCGAAGACGCCGGAGGCGCTCCGCAACGTCTGCAACCGCTTCGTCTTCATCGAGAACATCGTCGAGGAGGAGCCGCCGGCGAAGGGCGCCGCCGCACCGAAGTCGGAGGCCAAGCGGCCGCCGATCGAGGCGATCGACCTGATCGTCAGGGCGATGGACAAGATCGACCAGGAGGACGACTGGTACCTCCTCGGCCTCATCGGCCAGCGCATCACCGCCGACAATCCCGATTTCGACACCCGGACCTACGGCAAGCGCAAGCTCTCCGACCTCGTTGCCGATCTCAAGCGCTTCGAGACCAAGCGCGAGGGCAACCACGTGTACGTTCGGCGGGTGGACTAGGGCCTGCCGAGATCCATCTGCCGTTCATGATGTTGGCACGATGGATGAGGGCGTCGCGGTCGTGATCCGCCTGCATCGAGCCGCGCGGGCGGGCGGTCGAGCATCCCGATCGGCTGCCGGAGCGATCGGACGCAGCCCGGCCTTTTGGCTGCGCATCATGGCCATGAACTCGATGCCGATGTCTGGACAACTTCCAGACGCTCGCTGAAAATACCCCTTGCGACAGCCGCTGCATGCGGTTGCGGATCGGTATTCAGGGAGGCAGCCATGAGGAGCGACACCGAATACCTGCGTCTCGCCGTCCAGATTGCCCGCGAGAGCCGGGCCAGCGGAAATCATCCCTTCGGGGCGCTTCTGGTCGGGCCGAAGGGCGACGTGCTGCTTTCTTCGGGCAACACCTACGGACGGGACCGCGGCGTTGGTCACGCGGAGGCGAACGTGGCCCGCGCGGCCGCGCAGCAATATGACCCGGCATTTCTTGAACAGTGCACGCTTGTGACCTCGGTCGAGCCGTGCTGCATGTGCGCCGGGGCCTGTTACTGGGCCGGCATCGGCACCGTGGTCTACGGGCTCAGCGAAAAGCGGTTGGCAGAGCTGACCGGAGACAATCCGGAGAATCTGACTCTCGATCTGAGCTGTCATCAGGTCCTTGCGGCCGGACAGCGCCAGGTTGCCATCCGTGGCCCTTTCCCTGAGCTTGAAGAAGAGATCGTGAAGGATCACAAGGGCTTCTGGTGACGGCCTCCGGCATAAAGGACCAATCTTGATTCTTCGGCCGTCGACTTGGCGGCGACGTCAAGTCCAGTCCTATGGAGTCGTTACGGCGGTTGTCGCGAGATCAAGGACACCGCTCGCCGCCGGTCGATCATGCACATGATCCAAGGTTCCGATCCGGTTCTCGGGATCTGCCAAGTTCGGATCGGCGCGACCAGGACCTCCGCGCGCACTAGGGTCGCTTTACGCCGTAGCGGGCGAGGAACATCTCCACCGCACCTTTCGCGACACGCTCGCGGTCGGCCTGTGTGAAGTCGCGTTTGATGCCGAAGCTCACCAGGGTAAAAATATCGGCCTTGCAAAGTTCGGCGAACTGGTCGGCGGCGAGATAGACGTCCTCGATCGCGAGTTCGCCGCGCGCCACCGCGCCGTTGAAATAGGCCGCGAGACGCTCGCGCACCCGTGCCGGGCCGCTTTCGTAGAACTGGCGGCCAAGCTCGGGAAAGCGCTCGGCCTCGGCGATGCAGATGCGGAAGACGGCGCGGCCGATCTCCGAGACCGAGAAGTCGATGATCCGCCGTGCGGCTTCGGGCAGGACGCATTCCGGCGGCGCAGTGAGGTTGGCGAGCGCCTCGGCCTCCTGCTGCTGGCGGTGGCATTCGCCTTTGGCGACCTCGATGAACAGGATCCGCTTGTCGGGGAAGTAGCTGTAGAGCGTGGCCTTGGAAACGCCCGCCTCGGCGGCGATGTCATCGACGCTCGCGCCATCGAACCCGTCGCGCAGAAAAACCTTCCGGGCGCCTTCAAGCACCTGGTCGAACTTGCGCCCGCGCTTGACGGTCACGGCTTCGGGTGTCGCTACCATTCTTCTCCTCCGGGCCCGGATGATAGACCGCGCCGCATCGCGGCGGCAAGGCGGGGAGGAGTGCGACGGGCGGGATCGCCCGTCGCGCCGTCGAAGCGTTGCATCAGCCGCCTTGAACGCAGGACGTGCCGAAGGGCGCCGTGACGGTTGCGCAGCCGCGCGTGGTCTCGGCCGGTGCGGTCGGGAAGTCGAGCCGCGGCAGGTCTACGGAGACGCCGAAGGCGAGGCCGGGCGTGGCCGTCAGGACAAAGGCGAAGGCGGTAAGTGCGGGGCGGAAACGGGACATCGAATCTTTCCGAACTGAACGGTTTCGTTTCGTGGGTACTTTCTAAACTGATGTGTACAGTTTTTCAAGAATTAAATGAACCAAACCGTTCAGTACATGCAAAACGCCCCGTCTTGCCGCCCCCGCCGGCCCCGCCTAGGTTGTTCACGTTCCAGAGGAGTGTGTCATGATCCCCGGCCTCGCCAACCGCCGCAGATTCTCGGACCTGAGCGAGCAGGAAGTGCTCGCGCTCGCGATCTCGTCGGAGGAGGACGATGCGCGGATCTACCGGACCTATGCCGAGCGGCTGCGCACCGACTATCCGGCCTCGGCCGAGATATTCGAGGCGATGGCGCGCGAGGAAGACAAGCACCGCCACTGGCTGATCGAGCGCCACCGCGCGCGGTTCGGCGAGGTCATCCCGCTCATTCGCCGCGAGCATGTGGCGGGGTTCTACGCCCGACGGCCGGTCTGGCTGGTGGAAAACCTCGGGCTCGAGCGGATGCGGACCGAAGCCGAGGCGATGGAGCGCGAGGCCGAGGCCTTCTACCGCCGCGCCGCCGCCTCGACGCAGGATGCCGAGACGCGCAAGCTCCTTGGCGATCTCGCGGCCGCCGAGGCCAAGCACGAGAAGAAGGCGGGCGACCTTGCCGAGACGCATCTCGATGAAGAGGCGCGGGGCGAGGAGGACCGCGCCGCGCACCGGCAGTTCCTGCTGACCTGGGTGCAGCCGGGGCTGGCCGGGCTGATGGACGGCTCGGTCTCCACCCTCGCGCCGATCTTCGCCACGGCCTTCGCGACCCATGACCCGCACACCACGCTGCTCGTCGGTCTCGCCGCCTCGGTCGGCGCCGGCATCTCGATGGGTTTCACCGAGGCCGTGCATGACGACGGCGTCCTGTCCGGGCGCGGCGCGCCGTGGAAGCGCGGCGTCGCCTCGGGGGTGATGACCGCCCTCGGGGGGCTCGGCCATGCGCTGCCTTACCTGATCCCGGATTTCTGGACCGCGACCTTCATCGCCATCGCCGTGGTCTTCGTCGAGCTCTGGGCGATCGTCTGGATCCAGAACCGCTACATGGAGACGCCGTTCTTTCGCGCGACCTTCCAGGTCGTGCTTGGCGGCGCGCTGGTCTTCGCGGCGGGCGTACTGATCGGCGGCGGATAGGGCGCGCGATGTATTCCAAGGACCAGCTTCGCTACGAGCCCCTGCCGCTCCCGGACCGGGTGGAATTGCCGGAGGCCGAGGCGCTGAAGGCGGCCGAGGCGTTTCGCGCCTACATGGCCAAGCGCCACACCGTGCGCGACTTCCGCCCCGATCCGGTGCCCGAGGCGGTGATCGCGGCTTGTGTCGCTGCCGCCGGCACCGCGCCCTCGGGGGCCAATCACCAGCCCTGGCATTTCGTCGCCATCGCCGACCCGGCGATGAAGGCCGAGATCCGCGCCGCCGCCGAGGCCGAGGAGGAGAGCTTCTACGCCGGCGGTGGCGGCGAGGAATGGCTGAAGGCGCTGGAGCCGATCGGCACCGGCGCCTCCAAGCCGCATCTGGAGATCGCGCCCTGGCTGATCGTCGTCTTCGCGCAGCGGTACGGCGTGACGAAGGAGGGCGAGCGCTACAAGAACTACTACGTTCCCGAAA
Source organism: Defluviimonas sp. D31 (assembly GCF_033436765.1). Classification (NCBI taxonomy): domain Bacteria; kingdom Pseudomonadati; phylum Pseudomonadota; class Alphaproteobacteria; order Rhodobacterales; family Paracoccaceae; genus Albidovulum; species Defluviimonas sp. D31. The sequence goes on along the minus strand of NZ_JAWQFN010000004.1, from coordinate 297,457 downwards.
GCGTCGGCATCGCCACCGGCCTCCTGATCGCGGCACTGCACCATGCCGGGCTCTCGGCGCTGACCCACACGCCCAACCCGATGCGGTTCCTCAACGCGCTCTGCGACCGGCCGGAGAGCGAGAAGCCGGTGATGATCCTCGCGGTCGGCCATCCGGCGGCGGAGGCGACGGTGCCGGCGGCGGCAAAGATCAAGAAGCCGCTCGCCGGGATCCTGACTGTGCGGCGCGGCTGAGGTGCTGGCGACCGTTCGCAGCCCGTGCTAGGCGCGAAGGCGATGCTTGCGATCTTTCTCAAGACCTTGCCCTTCTTCGCGCTGATCGGCCTTGGCTGGGCCGCCGGGCGCTTGCGGGTCTTTCCCGAGGCCGCGAGCGAGTGGCTGACGCGCTTCGTCTTCTACTTCGCGCTCTCGGCGATGCTGTTCCGCTTCGCCGCGACCCTGCCCCTGGCGGACATCTTCGACGCGCGGTTCGCGGCCGCCTATCTTTCCGGCTGCCTCGCGGTCTACCTCCTCGCCACGCTCGTCGCGCGGGCCCGCGGCCGGCCGGTGACCGAGGCCGCGGTCGAGGCGCAGTGCGCGGTGATCGGCAATACCGGCTTTCTCGGCGTGCCCATGCTGACCGCGATCCTCGGGCCGAAGGCGGCGGGGCCGGTGCTCATGGTGCTTGCGATCGACCTCATCGTCTTCTCGAGCCTGATCACCCTGATCATCACCGCCTCGCGCGAGGGCAAGGTCTCGCCGCGCATCGGGGGCGTGCTGGCGCTTGGCCTGATGAAGAACCCGATGATCGTCTCGATGGCGGCGGGCATCGCCTTTTCCGCCGCGCATCTGCCGCTGCCCGCGCCGGTCGAGGAGTTCCTGACGCTCCTCGGCGCCGCGGCCACGCCTTGCGCACTTTTCGCGATCGGCGCATCGCTCGTGTCCAAAACGGCCGAAAGGATGTCTGTTGCGGTCTGGCTTTCCACCGCGAAGCTGGTACTGCATCCCTTGGCGGTGGCCGTCGCGGCGCTTCTCGTCTTCGGGGTGGATCCCGAGGCGGCGGGGGTGATGATCGCGGCGGCGGCCTTGCCGGTGGCGGGGAATGTCTACATCCTCGCCCGCCACTACGGGGTCGCGCCGCAGCGCGTCTCGGCCTCGATCCTGATTTCCACGATGGCAAGCATCGTGACGGTTTCACTGGTGATCGGCTGGATCACCGGCGGGTAAGAAAGGAAGACCCATGCAGACGGTATCGGAAAACAAGTGCCACGGCGGCATCCAGGGGGTCTACAGCCACGCCTCCGACGCCTGCCGCTGCGACATGACCTTTGGCCTCTTCCTGCCCGAACAGGCGGCGGAGGGGCCGGTGCCGGTGCTTTGGTACCTCTCGGGCCTGACCTGCACCCACGAGAACGCGATGGTGAAGGCCGGCGCGCAGGCCTGGGCCGCCGAGGCCGGCATCGCGCTCGTCTTCCCCGACACCTCCCCCCGCGGCGAGGGCGTGGCCGACGACGAGGCCTATGACCTCGGCAAGGGCGCGGGCTTCTACGTCAACGCGACCGAGAAACCCTGGGCGCCGCATTTCCGGATGTGGGACTACGTCACCGAGGAACTGCCCAACATCATCACCGCGAACTTCGCCATCGCCGAGGATCGCCAGGCGATCACCGGCCATTCGATGGGCGGGCATGGCGCGCTGACGATGGCGATGCGGCTGCCGGGGCGGTTCCGCTCGGTCTCGGCCTTCGCGCCGATCGCCAATCCGACCCAGTCGGACTGGGGCCGGAAGCAGCTCACCGCCTATCTCGGCGCCGACGAGAGTCTCTGGGCGCCGCACGATTCGACGCTCCTGATGAAGCGGCTAGGCTTCGACGGGCCGGTGCTGATCGACCAGGGATCCAAGGACCAGTTCCTCGAACTGCTGAAGCCCGAGGCGCTGGCGCAGGCGATGATGGAACGGCGCCAGAACGGCACGTTCCGGATGCAGCCGGGTTATGACCACAGCTACTTCTTCGTCTCGAGCTTCATGCACGACCACATCGCCTTCCATGCCGAGGCGCTCTACGGGAACTGAGCCATGTCGCAGTACGATCTGATCATCATCGGCTCCGGTCCGGCCGGGAAGGCGGCGGCGATCCAGGCCGGCAAGCTCAAGCGCAAGGTGCTGGTCATCGACCGCAAGGACCGCCTTGGCGGCGTCTCGGTCCATACCGGCACGATCCCGTCCAAGACCCTGCGCGAGACGGTGCTGAATCTTTCGGGCTGGCGCGAGCGGTCGTTCTACGGCCGCTCCTACCGGGTGAAGGACGACATCAGTTCCGACGACCTCAAGAACCGGCTGCACAAGACGCTCGACTACGAGGTCGACGTGCTGGAGCACCAGTTCAACCGCAACCATGTCGAGACGCTGCTCGGCTCGGCGAAGTTCATCGGCCCGCACGAGATCGAGGTGGCGACCCAGGCCGGCGAGACGGTGCAACTCACGGCCGACAAGTTCCTGATCTCCACCGGCACCAAGACCTACCGGCCGAAGGATGTGCCCTTCAACGGGCGGACCGTGGTGGACAGCGACGAGTTCCTCGAACTCGGCCAGTTGCCGCGCTCGCTCTGCGTCATCGGCGCGGGCGTGATCGGGGTCGAATACGCGACGATGTTCACGGCACTCGACGTGCGCGTGACGCTGATCGAGCCGCGCGAGACCTTCCTCGACTTCATCGACCGCTACACGATCCAGGAATTCACCCATCAGGTGCGCGAAAACGGTCTCGACCTGCGGCTCGGATCGGCGATCGAGAAGATCGAGGATGCGGGCACCCATGTCGAGGTAAGCCTCGCCAATGGCCGCCATGTCCGGACCGAGATGCTGCTTTACGCCGCCGGGCGGAACGGCGCGACCGACGCGCTGAACCTCGCGGCGGTCGGGCTCGAGACCGACCATCGCGGCAGGCTGACGGTGGATCGCAAGACCTACCAGACCGCGGTGCCGCATATCTACGCCGCCGGCGACGTGATCGGCCACCCGTCTTTGGCCTCCACCTCGCTCCAGCAGGGCCGGGTCGCGGCCTGCCACGCGCTCGAGACGCCGACGCTGCCGGAAAGCCCGTGGTTCCCCTACGGGATCTACTCGGTGCCGGAGATTTCCACCTGCGGCATGTCCGAGGAAGAGGCGCAGGGCCGCGGCATCCCCTACGAGGTCGGCATCGCGCGGTTCCGCGAAACCTCGCGCGGGCACATCATGGGGCTCGAGCACGGGATGCTGAAGATGCTCGTCAGCCTCAAGACGCGGCGGCTCCTCGGGGTGCAGATCGTCGGCGAGGGCGCGACGGAGCTCATTCACATCGCGCAGGCCGTGCTGAACCTGAAGGGCACCGTCGACTATTTCGTCGAGAACACCTTCAACTACCCCACCCTCGCCGAGGCCTACCGCATCGCCGGGCTCGACGCCTTCAACCGGATGCCGATCCCCGAGGAATACAAGGTGCCGCGGGCGAAGGCGAAGGCCAAGCCGTGAGCCTCTACGTCGATGCCGATGCCTGCCCGGTGAAGGAGGAATGCCTGCGCGTCGCCGAAAGGCTCGGCGCGCGGGTCTACATGGTCTGCAACGGCGGAATCCGGCCCTCGGCGCATCCGCTGGTGGAGACGGTCTTCGTCACCGAAGGCCCCGACGAGGCCGACAAGTGGATCGCCGAACGCGCCGGGAAAGGCGATGTCGTCGTGACCGGCGACATTCCCCTCGCGGCGAAATGCGTGGCCGCCGGCGCGCGGGTCCTCAAGCACAACGGCGAGGCGCTGACCGAGGCCAATATCGGCAACGTGCTCGCCACCCGCGACCTGATGGCCGACCTGCGCGCCGCCGACCCGTTCCGGCAGGGCGGCGGGCGGGCCTTCTCGAAACAGGACCGCTCGCGCTTTCTCGACGCGCTCGACCGGGTGATGCGCGCCGCCGCGCGCTAGGGCGATGTCGCGGGTAGGCGAGACAGGACGCGGCCGCGCCGGCGAGATGGGATCATGAGCCTTGCCGAAACCGATACAGCCCGTCAGACCGAGCTTCGGGTAATGGGCATCGCCTGCGTCATCGGCGCGATGGTCCTGTTCTCGATCAACGACATGACGATCAAGTTCCTGAGCGGCGATTACGCGCTCCACCAGGTGGTTCTGGTGCGCTCCCTCGTCGCGCTGGCGATGCTGCTCGGCGTGATCGTGCCGCTCGGTGGCGGCTACCGGATGCTCCGGACCCGGCGGCTCGGAATGCACGGCTTGCGCGGGCTCTGCGTGGTCGTCGCCAACAGCGCGTTCTTCGCCGGCCTCGCCGTGCTGCCGCTCGCCGACGCGGTGGCGATCTTCTTCATCAGCCCGCTCCTGATCACCGTCCTCTCGGTCGTCCTTCTGGGCGAGAGGGCCGGTGCGCGGAGTTGGGTTGCGGTCATCGCTGGCCTTGCCGGTGTCGTCGTGATGCTGCGGCCCGGCAGCGCGGCGTTTCAGCCTGCCGCGATCCTGCCGATCGCGGCCGCGGCGGCCTATGCGATGCTCGCCATCCTGACACGGAAGATCGGCGGCACCGAGCGCGCGATCACGATGGCAGTCTACATCCAGCTCGTTTTCATCCTGGTCTCGTCGGCAATGGGCCTGGCCTTCGGTGATGGCCGGCTCGCCGATGGCGGTAGCGGCCCGATAGCCTTCCTGTTTCGCGAATGGGTCTGGCCGCAGGGTTCTGACTGGCTGGTCCTTGTCGCGCTCGGTGTGGCAAATGGACTGGCCGCGCTTCTGGTCAGCCAGGCCTACCGGCTGGCCGAGGCGGCGCTGATCGCGCCATTCGAATATGTCGCGATGCCGCTCGCCGTTTTCTGGGGCGCTGTCGTCTTTGGCGAGTGGCCCGACGGCATGGCTTGGGCGGGGATCGCGTTGATCCTCGGCGGCGGGCTTTACATGTTCCTGCGCGAAGCCATGGCGCGGCGACGGATCGCGGTGCGCCGGCCGCCACCTTTGCGATGAGCGGGGCTTCCCTTTCACGCACGGCCCGCTAGTGTCGGCGGCATCACGAAACGAGGAGGCGCGGATGACCCGGCCCGAGGCGGTGGTCTTCGATATCGGCAACGTGCTGATCCAGTGGCAGCCGGAACGGTTCTACGACACCGTGATGTCGCCCGGCGATCGCACGCGCATGTTCGCCGAGATCGACCTTCACGCGATGAACGAGGCGGTCGACGCCGGCGCGCCGTTCCGCGCCACGATCTACGACTGGGCGGCGCGTCATCCGGAATGGACGGACAAGATCCGGCTCTGGCACGACAACTGGCTCGACATGGCCTCGCCCGCGATCCCGCAGTCGGTGCGGCTCCTGCGGGCGCTGAAGGCGCGCGGCGTGCCGGTCTTTGCGCTCACGAATTTCGGCGACGACACCTTCGCCCACGCCGTGCCGCACTACCCGTTCCTGGCCGAGTTCGACCGGCTCTACGTCTCGGGCCGGCTCAAGGTCACCAAGCCCGATCCCAGGATCTACGCGATCGTCGAGGAAGACAGCGGCATCGCGCCCGGCCAGCTGCTCTTCGCCGACGACCGCGCGGAAAACATCGAGGCGGCGCGGAGGCGCGGCTGGCAGGTGCATCATTTCGACGGGCCGGCGGGCTTCGCCGCCCGGCTCGTCACACTGGGATTGCTGAACGAGGAGGAGGCGGCATGACGATCGCGATCATCGGACCCGAGGTCGAGGCGAAGCTCGACTGGATCAAGCTGACCGAGGCACTGGAAGCCGGCCACCTGCTTCCGAAGGCCGAGGTCGGCGATACGGTGCTCCGACGCGGCGCCGACACTTTGCTGACCCGTTCGGCCTGGATCGACGGCATGGGGCTCGCGGTCAAGGCCGCGACGATCTACCCCGAGAACCACCGTCTCGACCTGCCCAATCTCAATGGCGTCGTGGCGCTCTTCGCCGACGCGACCGGGCTGCCCGAGGCCTATATCGACTTCGGCCTCGTTACCAAGTGGAAGACCGCCGCCGACAGCCTCCTCGCGGCGCGGCACCTGGCGCGGCCGGATGCCGAGACCTTCCTGATCGTCGGCGCAGGCACCGTCGCCGCCTCGATGGTCGAAGCCTATTCCGCCGCCTTCCCGAAGGCGCGCTTCCACGTCTGGACCCGGTCGGAGAAAAGCGCCCGCGCCTTCGCCGATGCGACCGGCGCCACCCCGGAACTCGACCTCGAGGCGGCGGTGCGCAAGGCCGACGTGATCGCCACCGCGACGATGGCGACCGAACCGATGATCCGCGGCGCCTGGCTGAAACCCGGCACCCATCTCGACCTGATCGGCGCCTACCGCCCCGACATGCGCGAGGCCGACAGCGAGACCCTCGCCCGTGCCCGCGTCTTCGTCGACGCGCGTGCCACGACGATCAACCATATCGGCGAACTGATGGTGCCGATCGCCGAGGGCGCGATCACCGAGGCCGATGTCGTTGCCGATTTCTACGACCTCGCCTCCGGCGCCTTCACCCGAAGATCCGACGACGAGATCACGCTCTCGAAGAACGGCGGCGGCGCCCATCTCGACCTGATGACCGCCCGCTACGTCCTCGACGCCGCGCAGACCTAACTCTCACTTTCTGTCCGGAAATACTCCGGGGGTCCGGGGGCAGCGCCCCCGGCCTCGACGCGCTCACGCCGGCAGGGCCACCATGCGCCGCTCCCGGACCGGCAGATGCACGATCGCCGAGAATGCGCCCACCGCCACTCCGACCCACCAGACCAGCGTGTAGTCGCCGTAGGTGTCGTAGAACCTTCCGCCGAGCCAGACGCCCATGAAGGACCCGATCTGGTGCGACAGGAACACGATGCCGTAGAGCGTGCCCATGTAGCGCAGCCTGTAGATGTGGCCGACAAGCCCCGAGGTCAGCGGCACCGTGGCAAGCCAGAGCGCCCCCATGCCGAGCGAGAACAGCACCACCGTCAGCGGCGTGATCGGGAACAGGATGAAGAGTGCTGCGAAGAGCGTCCGTCCGGCGTAGACCCCGGCGAGGACGTATTTCTTCGGGTAGATCCGCCCGAGCCAGCCCGCGGTCAGCGTACCCGCGATATTGGCGATCCCGATCAGCGCGATCGCCGCCGCGCCGAGCGCCGAGGTCGAGGTGATGCCGATCGCCGCGAGCGGGCTCGCCGGCGAGATCGGCCCGCACATCTCGGTCACCATCGCCGGGAAATGCGCGACCATGAACCCGAGTTGGTAGCCGCAGGAAAAGAAGCCGAGGAAGATCAGCGTGAAGCTCGGATCGCGGAACGCCTGGCGCAGGGCTGCGGTCATGGAAACGTCGGCACCCGGTGTCACCGACCGCTCCGGCGCCCGCATCAGCGGCAGCACCGCGATCACCGAGAGGATTGCAGCCGCGAAGATCAGGAACACCGTCTGCCACGGAAAGTGCGACAGCAGGATCTCGGCCACCGGCGCCGAGAGCACCTGGCCGAGCGATCCCGCCGCCGTGGCAAGCCCGAGCGCGAGTGAGCGGTTCTCGTCCGAGGCGGCGCGGCCGACCACCGCGAGGACGACGCCGAAACCGGTCCCGGCGATGCCGAAGCCGACGAGAATCTCGAGCATCTGATGGGCCTCCGGGCTGACCGCCCGCGCCGAGAGGACCAGCCCTGCCGCGTAGCAGAGCGCGCCGAGGATCACCGCCTTGCGGTCGCCGAACCGCTCGGCGATCGCGCCGAACAGCGGCGCGCCGATCCCCCAGGCAAGGTTCTGGACCGCGATGGCGAAGCTGAACTCGGACCGCGGCCAGCCAAACTCGGTGGCGACGGGGATCTGGAACACCCCGAAGCTCGAGCGGATCGCGTTCGAGACCAGGAGGATCAGCAGGCCGGCGATCAGTACCGGCGTGATCAGGCGAGGGGTGGGCGTCATGGCGGCTCCTGTTCGGCGCGGGGCGACCCTGACCGAGCCAACCCGCGCGGTCAAATCGAGAATTGTGATCGCGACAATTCCGCCGCGTGAAGGTGTCCGCGCAGCGCGGACCGGCCAAGTGGGCTTTTCAGGGCGCGGCTTGCAGGCTATCGAATCCCCATGAGCGAGACTCTGACCGAGATCTACGACCGGATGACCCATTCGGGCGCCTTGCGCCAGGATGCCGCCCAACGCGCGCTCCTGCCCGAACTGCAGCGCATCCGCGCGGCGCTGGAATCGACGACCGGGCGCAAGAAGGGGCTCCTCGCCGGGCTCTTCGCGAAACCCGCCGAGGGGGTGAAGGGCCTCTATCTCTGGGGCGGGGTCGGGCGCGGCAAGTCGATGCTCATGGACCTTTTTCACGAAAATGTCGCGATCACGGCGAAACGGCGGGTGCATTTCCACGCCTTCATGCAGGAGGTGCAGTCGCGCCTCCACGAGGTCCGCAAGACCGGTGTCGACGACGCGATCCTGCCCGTCGCCGAGGAAATCGCCGAGAACCTGCGGCTTCTCTCCTTCGACGAGATGCAGATCACCGACATCGCCGACGCGATGATCGTCGGCCGGCTCTTCCAGATGCTCTTCGACCGCGGCGTGACCGTGGTGACGACCTCGAACCGGGTGCCGGACGACCTTTACAAGGACGGGCTCAACCGGCCGCTCTTCCTGCCGTTCATCGCGCTCCTCAAGACCCGGATGGAGGTGCGCGAGATCGAGAGCGAGACCGATTACCGCCAGCACCGGCTGGAAGGGGCGCAGGTCTACTTCACCCCCGCCGGGCCCGAGGCCGCCGCGGCGATCGCGCGGATCTGGACCGAGCTCACCGGCGGAGGTGCCGATGCCGAACTGCGGCTCCGGATCAAGGGCCGCGACCTTGTTCTGAAGGACTACCATGCCGGGGTGGCGCGGGCCTCGTTTTGGGAGCTCTGCGGCCGGCCGCTCGGGCCCGCCGACTACCTCGCGCTCGCCAATGCGGTCAGGGTGCTGATCCTCGACGACATCCCCCATCTTTCGGCCGAGAACTACAACGAGGCCAAGCGCTTCGTGACGCTGATCGACGCGCTCTACGAGGCCAAGGTGCGGCTCGTCGCCTCGGCCGCCGACACGCCGGAACGGCTCTATGTGGAGGGCGAGGGCGCCTTCGAGTTCGAGCGCACCGCGAGCCGGCTCAGGGAGATTCAGGGCGCGGACTGGGGGCTCGGCCGGGCGGCGGAGTAGCCCGGCCGGGTATGTCCCGCGGCAGCGCCGTCCGGGCGGGCTCGACGCCCGTCCGGACGGCCGCCCCCGGAACGCCGGTCGCCGCCGCCGCGATGTCGCCTTCGTGCGCGCGGCTCCGCTCGCGCCGCGGCACCAAGGGCCGTCCGCAACCGCCGCGCCCCGGAGGGCCTTGATGATCGTCCGCGACACGCCGAGCCTCATCCAGCTTCTCCTCGTCATGCAGGGCTCGATCGTGCCGAAGATCGCCGGCCGTATCCTGGCCTTCGCGCTCTTCGCCCTTGGCGTGCTCCTCGTCGACCGCCAACTTGTCGCGCTGCCGCATGTCTCGATCCCGGCGATGGGCGTGTTCGGGGTGGCGCTGTCGCTGTTCCTCGGTTTCCGCAACAACGCCGCCTATGACCGCTGGTGGGAGGCGCGCAAGCTCTGGGGCCAGCTCATCGCCGATGCCCGGAGCCTCGGCCGCGAGACGCAACTGTTCCTCGGGGCGGGACCCGCGCGCGCGGCGGTCATGGAGGGCCTCGCCGGTTTCGCCCATCTCCACCGCGGCTGGCTGCGCGGCACCGACGCCATCGCTGCCGCCGCCGCTTGGGATCCCGCCGCCCCCGACCATGCCAGCCGCCGCAACCCGCCCGACGCGGCGCTGCGCGCCATCGCGGCCGTCCTGCGCGCCGAGGCCGAGGCCGGGCGGCTCTCCGCCATGGGGCAGCGCGCGCTCGCCGAGCGGCTCTCGGGGATCGCGCTCGCGCAGGCGGGCTGTGAGCGGCTCGCCTCGGCACCGATCCCCTTCGTCTATTCGCTGCTCGTGCTCCGCACGAGCTACCTCTATTGCCTGATCCTGCCCTTCGCCCTGATCGAGAACGCGGGCGGCTTCGCGCCCGCCGTGGCGGCCGCTGTCGCCTATGTCTTCTTCGGCCTCAACGCGGTCAGTGACGAGCTCGAACACCCGTTCCGCGACGCCGCGAACGGCCTGCCCCTCGAAGCGATGTGCCGGGTGATCGAGATCGCCGCCGCCGAGGCGCTCGGCCGCGAGCCGCCGGAACCTTTGCGCCCGGTGGACGGCGTCCTCAGCTGACGTGCCGCGGGGCTGCGCTATCGGCGCGGCTTGCGATACCGGTCCGGAGGTTCAACTCGACGGCATCAACCGGCACCGACCGCCCGCCGCGAGATCGGCGGGCACGAGGTTGGGGATTCTCGGGATCGTCTCGCCCGCGCGAAGTGCCTCGGTGACGTCGAGACATCTCACCAGCGCCTCGACCCGCGCCGCGATCTCGGCGAAGTCGTTCAGCGGCGCCGTCACCCGGTAGATGCGTGTCGTAACCAAGAGATTTCGATCTGGACCGTAGCGAAAATTTACCGAACAAAATATTGGGCCGGCATCTTCACGATCGAAACCACAAAGCGCGAAGAAGCGTTTCGGATCTTGTCTGGGATAGATGAGGATGTCACCGCGCACGGGCGCCGCATGCTGGCCCAGCCAGCCGACCTCGTAATTATCGAGATGAAAGATCGGCGGCAGCGTCGGATCTGGATGAAAGCGTGACGTTTCATTCGGAGCCCAATACGGTTCGGCGCCGCGATTCATGCTCGTCTGATCTTTAATGTGGATGACCGTGGAGTGCAGATTTGGATCGGTGCGTGTCAGATCGTCGATCCAGTTGACGTCGGAGAGGGAGACGAATTCGTTCTCAACCTGCAGATCCAGAGTTGCTGACCTTTCGCGCAGATCGAAAGTGCGCGTTCCGAGCGTCACCAGGGTGTCGGTCCCGTTTCTGATGGTGTCCGCGCGTGCCGCGGAAAGGGACACCAGGACGACGCCGAGGAGGAGGATGACGAAACGCAACCCAAAAGCCGACCTTGTGAGAACCTGCGGGCCGAGTGCCGTTCTTCTGCGGTGGGCACACGACATGGGAGAATAGGCTGACGTTCTATATATCAGGGCGCGAGCGGCGCGATCTGTCAAGCCCCTGATGCCCCGTCAGTGATGACGGGGCATTGACCGAACGCTCGCTTGACCGGGCCGCCCGGCCGCCTCAGCCGTTTTCCCTCAGCACGCCCCCGGCGAGGTAGAGCGAGCCGCAGATCAGGATCCGGGCGCCCGGATCCTTCGCGGCGATCGCCTGCACGGCGGCCAGCACGGTCTCGGCGGTGCCGGCCTCGATCCCGGCCCTGGCGGCGGCCTCCTGCGTCTGTTCAGCCGTCAGCGTGTTGGCCTCGCCGGGGATCGAGACGGCGGTCAGCGTCTTCGCGGCGGCGGCGATCGGGCGCAGGTAGCCCGCGATGTCCTTGGTGTTGAGCATGCCGAGGATCATGTGGGTGGGCTTCGCCGGAAGCCGCGCGAGGGTGGCGGCGACGGCGATGCCGCCCGCCGGGTTGTGGCCGCCGTCGAGCCAGAGCTCGCAAGCCCCCGCCGCATCGACGAGCGGGCCGTGGCCGAGGCGCTGCATCCGGGCGGGCCAGTAGGCCTTCGTCACCGCGGCCTCGCAGGCGGCCTCGGTCGCGCCGAGATGGCGCAGGGCCGCGAGCGCCGCTCCGGCATTGTCGATCTGGTGCGGGCCGGGCAGGTTCGGCAGCGGCAGGTCGAGAAGGCCGTTCTCGTCCTGGAAGATCAGCCGGCCGCGTTCCTCCCAGACATTCCAGTGCTGGCCGTGGGCGAGGAGCGGCGCGCCGAGGCGGGCGGCCTTCGCCTCGATCACCGCGAGGCCCTCGGGCTCCTGCGGGCCGACGACGCACGGCACACCACGCTTGATCACGCCGGCCTTCTCGCCGGCGATCTCGGGCAGCGTCTCGCCGAGGTACTGCTGGTGGTCGATCGAGACCGGGGTGATGATCGAGAGCCGCGGCTGATCGACGACGTTTGTCGCGTCAAGGCGGCCACCGAGGCCGACCTCGAGCAGCGTCCAGTCGGCCCGGGTGCGCGCGAAGGCGAGAAGGGCGGCGCAGGTCGTGATCTCGAAATAGGTGATCGGGATGCCACCGTTCGCGTCTTCGCATTCGGCGAGGATCTCGGTCAGGTGGTCTTCGGAGATGAGCTCGCCCGCGAGCCGGATGCGTTCGTGGAAGCGGGCGAGATGCGGCGAAGTATAGGCGTGGACCGTGTCGCCCATCGCTTCGAGCCCCGCGCGGATCATCGCCTGGGTCGAGCCCTTGCCGTTGGTGCCGGCGATGTGGATCACCGGCGGCAGCTTGCGTTCGGGATGGTCGAGGGCTTCGAGGAGGCGCCAGACCCGGTCGAGCGTCAGGTCGATGATCTTGGGATGCAGCGCGAACATGCGCGCAAGAATCAGGTCGGAACCTTGGGACATCATGGCCTCGCTGGCGCTGGGGTCGGGCGTCGGAGCGGGGGGCTGTCTGCCCCCCGGACCCCCCGAGGATATTTCCGGCAAGATGAAGGTTACTTCGCGGCGACGCTGCTCGGGGCCGGCTTCGCCTCGGGCTTCGGCAGGTCGCCCTTCACCGCGGGGGGCTGGCGGGTGAGCATCCTGAGGATCCCCGTGAGTTCGTCCTTCAGCTTCTTGCGGTGGGTGACGCGGTCGAGCATGCCGTGGTCGAGGAGGTATTCGGACCGCTGGAAGCCCTCAGGCAGCTTCTCGCGGATCGTCTGTTCGATGACGCGGGCGCCTGCGAAGCCGATCAGCGCGTTCGGCTCGGCGATCTGGACGTCGCCGAGCATCGCGTAGGAGGCGGTGACGCCGCCGGTGGTCGGGTGGGTCAGGACAACGATGTAGGGAAGGCCCGCGTCCTTCAGCATCTCGACCGCGATCGTGGTGCGCGGCATCTGCATGAGGCCGAGGATGCCCTCCTGCATTCGCGCACCGCCGGCGGCGGAGAAGAGCACGAAGGGGCGCTTCAGCTTCACCGCGCGTTCGGCGCCGGCGATGATCGCGTTGCCGACATACATCGACATCGAGCCGCCCATGAAGGCGAAGTCCTGCGCGGCGGCGACGATCGGCGTGCGGCCGATCTCGCCCTCGGCGACCAGCATCGCCTCCTTCTCGCCGGTCGCCTTCTGGGCGGACTTGAGGCGGTCGGGGTATTTCTTCTGGTCGCGGAAATGCAGCGGGTCGGCGATCGGTTCGGGCACCTTCACTTCGCTGAAGATGCCGCCGTCGAACAGCGTGGCGAAGCGGTCGCGGGGGCTGATCGCGAGGTGGTGGTCGCAGTTGGTGCAGACGTTGAGGTTCTCGGTCAGCTCGCGGTGGAACAGCATGGTCCCGCATTCGGGGCACTTGGTCCACAGGTTGTCGGGCACTTCGCGCCGCGAGAACAGCGAATTGATCGTCGGCCGGACGTAGTTGGTGATCCAGTTCATCGCATCTGCCTTGGGCTCGGGTCGGCGGGGCGCCGGTCAAGCCCTCCAGATAGTCCGGGCGCGCGGGAATTGCAATCAGACCCGAAGGCTGAGGCGGGCGACCAGCCAGGCGATCGCCATCGCCGCGAAATCGAGCAGGAGCGCGGGGCGCGCGGCGTCGGGGTCGGCCGGGTCGAAGACCACCGCCCAGAGTGCGAGCCCGTCGAGATTGCCGGCGAGCCCGACGATGAGAAGCGCCGAGATGTTGTTGGCGGCGTGGAAGCCGAGGGCCGCGCCGAGATTGCCGGTGCGCGCCGTGAGGTCGGCGGCGAGGATGCCGAAGACCGCGGCCCAGAGCGCGACCAGCCCGGCGTTCGGGCCGAAGTCCTCGGGCAGGTAGTGGCCCCACGCAAAGAGTGCAGAGGGGATGCCGATCCAGATAAGGGGCGAGCGGAAGCGCGCAGCGAGCTGCTGCTGGAGGTAGCCGCGGAACACCAGCTCCTCAGCCCCGGTCTGGATCAGGATGCCGGGAAGCGCGAACGGGAGGTAGCCGAGGAAGGCCAGCAGGCCAAGGCCGGGGCGGACCTCGAGGCCGAGGAGCGCGACGGGAAGAAGCAGGATCTCAAGCGCGAGGATGGGTAGAAGGACGCGGGCGAAGTCACGCATCGCGCGTTCCAGAGAGGGTCCGATCAGCGTGCCTGCAGTCCGGCGATGGAGCAGGCGGACTGCGGCCACTGGGCCGAGCGCGAGGCCGAGGAACGACCAAAGGAGCATGAGCATCCCGCCCGGCGTCTCGCCCGTCAGCATGCGCTGCACGATCGCGTCGGCGATCGGTTGGCCGAATTGCCCGGTGAGCCACGCGCTCAGGCCGAGGATCGGCGCGAGGTAGAGGGCCGCGATCAGCGCTGATGCGGGCAAGAGCCGCCAGAGCGCCGGCCGTCGGCGGGCGGGCGCGACATAGTCCTCATGGGGAGCGTAGGCGCGGATCATGGTTCCCGCGAGGCTAGCCGCTGTCGGCGGCGCCCACAATCGGCGGAATCGGCGCCCGCCCGCGCGCGGGCTCCTTGTGTCCCGCGCCGCGCTCGCCTATTGCAGGGCCGACATTTGACGGGAGGCCAGCCCATGAAGAACCGCCGTTTCGACAAGTCCGCACTGCCCAGCCGCCATGTGACCGAAGGGCCCGCGCGGGCGCCGCACCGGTCCTACTTCTACGCGATGGGCATCTCCGAGCAGGAGATCCACCAGCCCTGGGTGGGCGTGGCCACCTGCTGGAACGAGGCGGCGCCGTGCAACATCGCGCTGAACCGTCAGGCGCAGGCGGTAAAACAGGGCGTGAAGGTCGGCGGCGGCACCCCGCGCGAGTTCACCACGATCACCGTCACCGACGGGATCGCGATGGGGCATGAGGGCATGCGCTCCTCGCTCGCCTCGCGCGAGGCGATCACGGATTCGGTCGAGCTGACGATGCGCGGCCATTGCTATGACGCGCTGGTGGGGCTTGCCGGCTGCGACAAGAGCTTGCCGGGGATGATGATGGCGATGGTGCGGCTCAACGTGCCGTCGGTCTTCATCTATGGCGGCTCGATCCTGCCGGGCCGGCTAAATGGCCAGGACGTGACCGTTCAGGACGTGTTCGAGGCGGTCGGCAAGCACCAGGCCGGCAACTACTCGGATGCCGAGCTCGCGGTGCTTGAGCGCGTGGCCTGCCCCTCGGCGGGCGCGTGCGGCGGCCAGTTCACGGCGAACACGATGGCTTGCGTTTCCGAGGCGATCGGGCTTGCGCTCCTCAACTCCTCGGGTGCGCCCGCGCCTTACGAAAGCCGCGACGAATACGGCATGGCCTCGGGCGAGGCGGTGATGAACCTGATCGAGAAGAACATCCGTGCACGCGACGTGGTGACGCGCAAGGCGCTGGAGAACGCGGCGCGGGTCGTGGCCTGCACCGGCGGGTCCACGAATGCGGGCCTACACCTGCCGGCGATCGCGCATGAGGCCGGGATCGACTTCGACCTCTTCGATGTCTGCGACATCTTCCACGACACGCCCTATTTCGTCGACCTCAAGCCCGGCGGCCAGTTCGTCGCCAAGGACCTCTACGAGGTGGGCGGCGTGCCGGTGGTGATGAAGGAATTGCGCAAGGCCGGCATGATCCACGAGGATTGCATCACCGCGAGCGGCAAGACGATGGGCGAGGAGCTTGACCTCATCACCCGCGAGGCCGATGGCCGCGTGATCTATCCCTCGGCGAGCCCGATCACCAAGACCGGCGGCGTCGTCGGCCTGAAGGGCAACCTCGCGCCGGACGGCGCCATCGTGAAGGTCGCGGGCATGAAGCCGGAAGAGCAGGTCTTCACCGGCCCGGCGCGGGTCTTCGAATGCGAGGAGGATGCGTTCGAGGCGGTGAAGGCGCGCGCCTACAAGGAGGGCGAGGTCATCGTCATTCGCAACGAGGGTCCGGCGGGTGGGCCGGGGATGCGCGAGATGCTGGCGACCACGGCGGCGCTGTCCGGCCAGGGCATGGGCAAGAAGGTGGCGCTGATCACCGATGGCCGCTTCTCGGGCGCCACGCGCGGCTTCTGTGTCGGTCATGTCGGTCCCGAGGCTGCGCATGGCGGGCCCATCGCGCTTCTCAAGGACGGCGACATGATCACGCTGAACGCGATCACCGGCGAATTGTCGGTTGCGCTCTCCGACGAGGAGCTGGCGAGCCGCAAGGCCGCGTGGACAGGCCCGCGCGAGACGCAATATGCCACCGGCGCGCTCTGGAAATACGCTCAGCTCGTCGGCGGCGCGCGCAAGGGCGCGGTGACGCATCCCGGCGCCAAGGCCGAGCGTCATGTCTACATGGACCAGTAAGACCAGAACCGCTCTCGCGCTGGCCGCCTGCCTCGGGCTCGCGGCCTGCGCGAAGGGAGGCTTCGGCGGCGCGAGCCGCGCGATCATCGTCGCCGGTGGCGAGGTGACGGTGGCCGGGCCGTCCGGCTACTGCATCGACAGGAGTGTCAGCCGCGACGGGGCCGAGGGCGCCTTCGTACTTCTTGGCACCTGTGCCGCGATCTCCGGATCGCGGGCCGTGGCACAGCCGGCGCGGCCGGCGGTGCTGACGGCCTCGGTCCTGCCCGGCGCGCCGCTTTCGGCGCCGATGGCAGAGAGCTTCGAGGGGCTCGCCGCCTTCTTCCGGTCTGACCCCGGCCGCGCCGCGCTCAGCCGCTCGGGCAAGGCGGAGACGGTGACGGTGGAGGAGGCAACGACCGCGGGCGAGGTTCTCTATCTTCGGCTCCGCGATGTCTCGGCGGCGGAGGGCCGTGCGGTCGAGCCGGAATACTGGCGTGCGATTCTCGCCCTCAAGGGACGGATCGTGACGCTCTCGGCGCTCAGCCTTCAGGACCGGCCGCTGTCGGCGGAAGAAAAGCGCCAGATCCTCGAAGGTTTTGTCGCGCAAATGCAGTCGGTCAACGCGTCGACGGGCGCGACCGCTGCCGATCCGGCCTCCTGAACCGTCGCGGGGTCGGGCAGGGTTGCCCCGTGCCGCAAACACAACGATAAGAAGAGCAGCTTCACCGAAACTACAAGTTGACGATGGCCACGCAGGCGATGACCCGGATCTACGACAGGCTGTTGGAGCAAGTGCTCTTCAGGCGCACGCTGCAACGCTGGCAGCGCATCGCGTCGCGTGCGGAGACGGCGGATTTCTCGGTGCTGCGGCGCCTGCGCGGCCCGGCCCGCCAGATTCGGAGCGAACTCGACCGGCTGCTGCGGGTGGTCGACGGGCGGCTGGCGCAGGCGGAGAGCGGCGCGCGGGCGATCCGCCGTCCGCCTATGAGCGACTGGGCCTGGCGGCCGGAGATCTGGCGCGCTCCCGTAACACCGGGCGGCATCGCCCCGGCCGAGCCGCGCAGCGCGTTCGGATCGGAGGCAACGGTCTTTCACGATTGCCCGGCCCGCGAGGTGGCGCTGCGCCAGATCCGGAACGCCGGCGGTGCGGATCTTCCGCCCTACGGGCTGAAGCTGGACGTGCTCGGGTTCGAGGGATCGTTTCTGTCGCTGGTGATCGAGTTGCCGCCGGCGGCGGTCGAGGGGCTGACGCTTCACCACATCGTCCGGTTGGAAGCCGCCGTTGAGGTGGAGACCCCCCGGAAGATCTTCGTGCGGCTGAACCTGAAGCACGGGCCCAACACCGAGCAGATGGTGCAGGGGGTGTCGCCCGGTGAGCGCGCGATGGTGGCGGAATTCGATCTCGCCTACACGAAGATGAACGAGAAGCGGCTGGAGCGGGCCTGGATCGACCTGATCTTCGAGAAACCGGAGATGAACCAGTTCGTGCTGCGCGACGTGACGCTGAGCCGGCGCCCGCGGGCCGAAATGTGAGGGTGGGACGATGACGCAAGCCGTTCTGAGCGGCGGACGGATCAGCGCCGGTCGCTGGGAGGCGGAGCTGAAGGGTTCCGGCCCGACCCCGCCGCGGATCGAGATCTGGCACCGGGAGCGCCAGCTCGACGGGGTCACCGCCGTCGTGGCGGCGCAGGCCGGCACCTGGATGGTGTCGGTGCCGATCCCGGTTGCGGAGTTGTCCGACGGGGTGCAGACCTTCCTCGTGCAGGACGCCGCGACCGGCGCCCGGCTTGGCCAGTTCACGATCATCGCGGGCGTCGCGATCGAGGACGATATCCGCGCCGAACTCGACCTGCTCAGGGCAGAACTCGATCTCCTGAAGAAAGCGTTCCGGCGGCACTGCGTCGAGACCACCGGCTGAACCGTTCAGGCTGCCGGCGCGGGTAGCACCGGCGCGGCTTTGGTCCACCAGCCGGGTCTTTCCGCGCCGATCCGGTGCGCGGCATGTTCGGCCGCGGCAAGGTCTGCGTAAAGGCCGAAGCAGGTGGCACCCGATCCCGACATCCGCGACATCAGGCAATCGCAGGCGCGAAGCGCGGCCAGAACCTCCGCGATCACCGGCGCAATGGCGATGGCGGGCGTTTCGAGATCGTTGCGCTGGGCCGTGAGCCAGTGCGCGAATCCGGGCGCATCGCAGCCCTTGGGCATCTCGGCCATTGGCGGATTGTCCCGCCGCTCCAGCGCGGCAAAGACGGCGGGCGTGGGTACGGCGACACGGGGATTGACAAGCACGAGCGCCAGCCCCTCGGGCAGTCCCCCGACCGGGTCTAGCCGCTCGCCGATGCCGCGCATCCGCGCCGGCCTGCCGGCGAGGCAGACCGGCACGTCGGCGCCGAGCGCGAGCACCGCGTCGGGTGCCGGCAGCGGCAGGTTCCAGAGGCGGGAGAGCGCGGTCAGAGTCGCCGCCGCATCGGCCGAACCGCCGCCGATGCCCGAGGCAACCGGCAGCCGCTTGTCGAGCTCGATCGCCGCGCCGCGTTCGGTGCCGAAGGCGCGCGCCGCGCGAAGCACGAGGTTTTCCGCTCCGGCCCCGAGCGCGGCGCACTCTGGGCCGGTGATCGTCAGCCCGAGGGTCTCGTCCGCGGCGACGCGGATAAAGTCGCCGGTGCCGGCGAATACCACGAGGCTGTCGAGCAGGTGGTAGCCGTCGTCCCGCCGGCCGGTGACATGCAGCGCGAGATTGACCTTCGCCGCGGCGAAGGACTCAATCGCCATTCTTGGTGAGCTTGAGCGGGTCGGCGCCTTCCTCTTGCAGCACGATGTCGAGCCCGACCTCGATCTTGCGGCGGATGCGCTGGGCCTCGTCCTCGGTCGCGGGTTCGAGCGAAAGCGCGCGCTTCCACTGGAACTCGGCCTCGCGCTTGCGTCCGACCGCCCAGTAGACGTCACCGAGATGGTCGTTGACCACGGCGTCGAGCGGCATCAGCTCGACCGCGTTCTCCATGTGGCCGACCGCCTCGTCGTAGCGGCCAAGCCGGTAGAGCGCCCAGCCGAGGCTGTCGGTGATCGCGCCGCTGTCGGGCTGCCGGGCCAGCGCGCGTTCG
Organism: Defluviimonas sp. D31; assembly: GCF_033436765.1. NCBI lineage: Bacteria > Pseudomonadati > Pseudomonadota > Alphaproteobacteria > Rhodobacterales > Paracoccaceae > Albidovulum > Defluviimonas sp. D31. The sequence continues at coordinate 278,108 of NZ_JAWQFN010000004.1, read as the reverse complement.
ATCATCGACATCGCCTCGTCGAGATTGGTGTTCATCTCGAGATAGGAGTAGCCGAGATAGTTCAGAACCGAGGGATGGTCGGGATTGAGCGCCAGCGCCTTGCGGAAATCGGCCTCGGCCTTCGGCCATTCCTTCTCGCGCTCGTAGGCGATGCCGCGGGTGTAGTAGATCACCCACTGGGCGGGATCGTCGGCGGTGAACAGAGCCACGGCCTTGTCATAGGCGGCGGCCGCCTCGCCGAAGCGTTCCTGGCGGCGCAGCGTGTCGCCGAGCGCGGCCCAGATGTCGATGCGATCGGCATGGTCGCGGCTGAGCTGTTGCAGCACCTCGATCGCGGCATCGGTCCGATCGCCCGCGATCAGCGCGTCGGCGCGGCCGAGTTCGGCCGCAACATAGGCGGGATCGTCTCGCGAGATGCGGTTGAACGCCTCGTTCGCCAGCGCGAACTGGCCCTGGGCCTCGAGGATCGAGGCGCAGAGCAGTACCGATTCCGACTGGTCCGGTGCGAGGAACTCGGCGAGGCGGGCGAAGGCCAGCGTGTTCACGTCGGCCGCCTCGGTGTTGAGAGCACTCGCCACGGTATAAAATACCTCGGCCAGGCCGTCGGTGGCGTTGCGGATCACCGTGAAGGAGACCGGCTTGCCGGCCGCGAGCTCATCGCGCAGCGCGAAGAAGGAAGGATCGCTTGTCTCGGCATAGATCGCGTCGATTAGATCGACTGCGTCGGCATTGCGCTCAAGCTGGCTGAGAACCTGGGCATGGGCGATGACGCCGCGGCGGGTGGCGCGCAGCGGGCCGTCGGCCTCGCCGGAGAAGATGTGGTCGGCCCCCTCGAAATCGCCCACCGAGGCGAGCGCCAGCGCCTTGTGATAGAGGCCGAACGCGCGCGAGCCCTCGTTGCCCGCGACCGCGTCGAAAGCCGCCGTCGCATCGGCCATCCGGCCCATGCCGACCAGTGACCAGGCGCGGAACAGCCCGTCCACCAGCGGGCCGCCGCTCCGGCCGCCATCGAGCTCGTCCAGGGCGGCCTCGAACTGCCCGTTTCGGGCGAGATCGGCCAGGACCACAAGGTCGCCGATCTGGTTCGGCATGCCGGCCTCGTCGAGCCGCTGCGCCATCGGCAGCGCCTTGTCGATTGCTCCGCGCCCGATCTGGGCAACCATCGCGTTCTCGAGCAGCCCGGAATCCGTCGGATCCGAGAGCAGAGCCCGGTTGAAATACTCCGCCGCCGCCTCATAGTCCGACACCCGGCTGGCGATCCGACCGGCTAGGTACGGGCCCGCCACGCCATCCGCCGCGAAGGCCGGCTGAGTGGCACCGAAGCTGATGGCAAAGGCGATGACGAGGGGCAGGGGGCGCGCAAGAGGCACGTGGGTCTCCTTCCGGACGATCGTCACGAGAAAGTAGTGGCCCGCGACGCTCAAGGCAACGGCTGGATTGCCATAATCGGACAGGGATTATGTCGTTTCGATTGCCATTGCAGTGACGCGGCGGCGTTTCGCTCGGTCCGGCGCCCGCACGCGGCGCGCGTCGGCCGACAAGGACGATTCGGGCGAATCACTCGGCGTGCGAAACGGCGTCGAGGCCGACACCGACCGGCCAAGCAACTCCGGCCGATACGTTCGGCCGGCGAGCTTGGAAATGTCGGTCGACACCGCCGGGACGTTGACGCCCGTCGGGATGCTTCCCGACGACGGCGGCGCCGTTCCGGCGGCGGGAGTTGGTGGTCACATGTTCGGGTAGTTCGGGCCGTCGCCACCCTGCGGCGTCGTCCAGTTGATGTTCTGGCTCGGGTCCTTGATGTCGCAGGTCTTGCAGTGGACGCAGTTCTGGAAGTTGATCACGAATTCCGGCTTGCCGTCCTTCTCGACGATCTCGTAGACGCCCGCCGGGCAATAGCGCTGCGCCGGCTCTGCGAATTTCGGCAGGTTGACCGAGACCGGAACCGAGGGGTCCTTGAGCTTCAGATGCGCCGGCTGGCTCTCCTCGTGGTTGGTGAAGGAGAAGGAGACGTTGGTGAGCCGGTCGAACGAGAGAACCCCGTCGGGTTTCGGGTAGTCGATCACCGGGAATTTCGACGCCTCGCCGGTCGCGGCCGCGTCGGTCTTGCCGTGCTTCAGCGTGCCGAAGAGCGAGACGCCGAAGAGGTTGTTGGTCCACATGTCGAAGCCGCCGAATACCAGCGACGGGATCATCCCCCAGCGCGACCACATCGGCTTCACGTTGCGCACCTTCTTGAGGTCCTTCGCGATCGGGCCGCTGCGCAGCTCGGTCTCGTAGGCGGCAAGCTCGTCGCCCGCGCGCCCGGCCTTGATCGCCTCGTGGGCCGCTTCGGCCGCGGCCATGCCCGAGAGCATCGCGTTGTGGTTGCCCTTGATCCGCGGCACGTTCACGAGGCCGGCCGAGCAGCCCAGAAGCGCCACGCCCGGCGCCACGACCTTCGGGATCGACTGCCAGCCGCCCTCGGAGATCGCGCGGGCGCCGTAGGCCACGCGCTTGCCGCCCTTCAGAAGCTCCGCGACCATCGGGTGGTGCTTGAAGCGCTGGAACTCCATGTAGGGATAGAGGTGCGGGTTCTGGTAGTTCAGGTGCACCACGAAGCCGACATAGACCTGGTTGTTTTCAAGGTGGTAGATGAACGACCCGCCGCCGGCGTTCTTGCCGAGCGGCCAGCCCATCGTGTGGGTGACCGTGCCCTCGCGGTGCTTGGCCGGGTCGATCTCCCAGATTTCCTTCATGCCGATGCCGAACTTCTGCGGGCAATGGCCCTTCGAAAGGTCGTACCTGGCGATGATCTCCTTGGCGAGCGAGCCGCGCACGCCTTCGGAAAGGAAGACGTACTTGCCGTGAAGCTCCATGCCCGGCTCGAAGTTCGGGCCCGGCGTGCCGTCCGAATTCAACCCCATCACGCCCGCGACGACGCCCTTCACCTCGCCGTTCTCGCCGTAGACGAGTTCGGAGGCCGCGAAGCCCGGGAAGATCTCTACGCCGAGGCCCTCGGCCTGCTCGGCCATCCAGCGGCAGACATTGGCCATCGAGACGATGTACTTGCCGTGGTTGTTCATCAGGGGCGGCATCGGCCAGTTCGGGATGCGGATCTTGCCGGCCTCGCCGAGCATGTAGAAGTTGTCCGCCTTGACCTCGGTCTTGATCGGCGCGCCCTTCTCCTTCCAGTCGGGAATGAGCGCGTCGAGGCCCACGGGATCGAGAACCGCACCTGACAGGATATGCGCGCCGACCTCGGAGCCTTTTTCCAGCACGACGACATTGAGGTCGGCGTCAAGCTGCTTGAGGCGGATCGCGGCCGAAAGCCCTGCCGGGCCGGCACCCACAATCACCACGTCATATTCCATCGATTCCCGTTCGATCTGGGCCATTCCTGTTCCTTTCCCTGCGCCTGCCTGAGCGCCTCATCCGTCGCGCAAGATCGTTAGCTTACCGAGTGGCATGACGCAACAATGACGCCGCGCAGAATCCGCGCGCCGTCCGCCCTGCCGTTCGGCGCCGACAATAGTGCGCCTGCGCATTGGGAAACGCGCCAAAAGCGGCAGGATTCGCGCCGCCGCCGTCGGGTTCGGGCCAGATCCGGCCCGCGCACCCGCCGCGTTTTCTCGCTGCCTTTCCGACGGGTCGGCGCCCGGCTATTGACTTTACGGCGGCGAACCGGGTTTACAGCTTAGTGTTGCGCAGCGCGCCGGCTTTGTTGGCCATTGTTCTATTACGGGCGAAGATGGAAAAGATACCGATGACCCGCGCGGGGCATGCCGCGCTCGACCAGGAGTTGAAGGCCCTGAAGACGGTGGAGCGCCCCGCCGTGATCAAGGCCATTGCCGAGGCGCGCGAGCATGGCGACCTGTCGGAGAACGCCGAATACCACGCCGCCCGTGAACGCCAGAGCTTCGTCGAGGGGCGGATCAAGGAGCTTGAGGCGATTCTCAGCCGCGCCGAGGTCATCGACCCGGCGAAGCTCTCGGGTGCGATCAAGTTCGGCGCCACGGTGACGCTCGTCGACGAGGACAGCGACGAGGAGCGGACCTATCAGATCGTCGGCGAGGCCGAGGCCGATATCGAGCGCGGCCTTCTCAATATCCGTTCGCCGCTCGCGCGCGCTCTGATCGGCAAGGACGCCGGTGACAGCGTCGAGGTGCGCACGCCCGGCGGCGAGAAGAGCTACGAAGTCCTGAGCATCCGCTACGTCTGATCGGGGCCCGGGCGGGACGCGGAGGGACACCAGATGTCAGAAGAGCAGCATAGCACGGCGGGGACCGAGTCTCCGGCCGATGCCCCCGCCGATTTCGGGATCTACTCGCGGCTCCAGTCGGATCGCGGCATCGCGCCCGGCGACATCGTGGCGGGGGCGCTCAGCCTGGTCTGGCTGGCCCTGGTGGGCGGCTTCTACCTGTTCGCCGGCGAAACGGCGGGCTCGGGTGGCGCGCTTGGCTCGATCATGGTGCTGGTCGCGATCTTCCTGCCGATCGCGCTAATCTGGATCGCCGCGATCTCGCTCAGGACCGCGCGCCAGATGCGCTCCGAGACGCAGCGGCTTCAGGCGGCGGTCGATGCGATGCGCCAGACCTATGTCAGCCAGGTCCAGGCCGGCGGGATCGCGCGCGGCGCGGGCGAGCGGCGGCTGGAAGAGATCGTGACAACCACGCGCCAGCCGGAGGGCGCGGTGGCCACCTTCGCCTCGAGCCGCGACGGGCGCGCGCCCGAGCCTGCGGTCGACCGCAAGGCGGCGCTTCGCACGCCGAAGCCTGCCGCCGCGGCGGACGATCAGCCGGCGCTGGCGCTCGGCACGCCAGCCGAGGCGCTCGCGGCCCCGGTCTCGGTCGCGGATTTCGTTCGGGCGATGAACTTCCCGGAAGGCCCGAACGATAAGGAGGGATTCCGGGCGCTGCGCCGGGCGCTCGATGATCGCGGGCTCGCCAAGCTGATCCGTGCCGCGCAGGACGTCCTGACGCTCCTGAGCCAGGACGGTATCTACATGGACGACCTCGTGCCCGAGCAGCCGCGACCAGAGACCTGGCGCCGCTTCGCGCAAGGCGAGCGCGGCCGCGCCATCGCCGGCCTCGGAGGTGTGCGCGACCGGTCGAGCCTTGCCCTGACCGCGGGGCGGATGCGGCAGGACACGATCTTTCGCGACGCGGCGCACCACTTCCTGCGCCAGTTCGACCGGACCGTCACCGAATTCGAGAAGAACGCGAGCGATGCCGAGATCACGGCCCTGGCCGAGACCCGGACCGCGCGCGCGTTCATGCTGCTCGGCCGGGTGACCGGAATCTTCGACTGAGCCCGGCCGGGGCTCAGTTGTTGATGTTCTGGATTTCCACGGTCGATTTCGCCTGCACCAGGAGGACGCCGGAATTGTTGTCCGGGTCGCCGTCGTGGTGCACCTTCATCGTCGCGCCGGGAAGCTCGGCGAAGGCCTGCATGACCTTGTTGGGAAAGAAGGTCCGCGGGATGGTCTCGAAGCCCGGCAGGCCGGTCAGGATGTCGCTCACCGAATTGCCGCAGAAGGCCTTGTTGACCGCGCCGTAGGATTCGGCCCGGCGGAGCGCCATCTCGGCCACTTCGGGGCTGACCGGGACGCGGTACTCGATCACGTCGTAGGTCTCGCGCGCGTGGTAGTCGATGTAGAACTTCCGCATCTTCTCGGTGATGCCGTAGTGCAGGTCGTTGCGCTCGGGCACCCAGGGGTGGTGCCAGGTGCCGGCCGGATCGAACATCACCCGCTGGCTCGCGTCGATCAGGAGGCCCGAATGCTCACCCGTTCCGCCGTTCTTGCGCACGACCGTATAAAGCGTGATCGAGGGCGGCTGGCCCGAGATGAAGCGGGCGCGCGTCACCGCCTCGTCCGGAGCCCAGACGGGTTCGGCGCCACAGGCCGCGAGGGCAATCGGCAGAATGAGGGCGAGGGCTGACCGGCGCATCCGGAGGCGGCGGAATCAGGCGTTTGCGAGCGCGAGGAAGACCAGCACGAGGATCGAGATCACGGCCCCCCAGGTAACGAAGCGGACGAAGCCGTCGAAGGTCTTTTCCTGGGTCCGGATATCCATGGTTCCGGGCTTGTGTTCGGCCATTTCGTCGCTCCTGCGTTCGCGTCTTGGCCCGAATAGCCGATTCAACGCGGCCTGTCACGCCTTACCCATAATGCTGGGGCCAAGAAAATTCCAATTTTCTTGGAAAAAATCCGTATGGATTTTTTTGCTCCGGGCGGCGGCCGTTTCACTTGCGGTCGAGATCGGCGGCCAGCCGGAAGCCGATCCGGCGCGGTTCCTCGACCTCCGGAGCCTTGGGCAGGGCCCGCAGCATGACGTTCAGCTGGCTCACATGCTGGATCAGCTGGTTGCGGCTGCCCGCATCGTCGCGGCCGTAGAAGGTCACGATGTCGGGGTCGAAATAGCCGATCCCTTCGATCCGGAGCACCCCGGCATCGCCGCCGGTGAAGCCCATCGCCACCTCGTGCTCGTTGTCGAGCTGGGCCTCGAAATTCTTGATGTACAGGATCAGCCGTTCATAGGCCCACTGGGCCGGGCTCTTGTCCTCGATCGGCTGGGAGGCGACGCTATGGGGCAGGGGCTCCAGTTCGGCCGTCTTCGGCGCGTCCGGCGCGGTGTGCACGACCCTCGCGCAGGGAAGGGCGGAGGCTTCGTGAACCTCGGCCGAGGTATGGATCATGTCGGTGGGTTCGTGGTCTGCCACAGCCAGGCTCCGTCTTCGCGTTTCGCGCGCACCGCAAGGCCCGCATGCAGAAGATGGTTCAGATGCGCCACCGCTTCAACCAGCGCGAGCCCGTATTCACCCTCGCCGATGGGGCGCTTGAAGAGCGGGGAAAAGCACTCGGCGGCGGTTCGCGGCGTGGCGAGATGCGCCTGAAGCCGGGCAAGCGCGCCGGTATGGTTCTCGATCATCTGGGTGAGCCGTGTGGGCAGGCCGGTGAAGGGCAGCTTGTGGCCGGGCAGGACGAGCTGGTCCGCGCGGGCATGGGGGCGGAAGGCCTCGCAGCTCGCGATCCACTCGGCGACCGGGTCGGCGCCGGGCTCAGAGGCGTAGACGCCGAGATTGGCCGAGATCGACGGCAGGAGCTGGTCGCCGCCGATGACGAGATCGCCGTCAACCTCCCAGAAGGTGGCGTGGTCGGGCGCATGGCCGTGGCCGATGCGGACGATCCAGTCGCGCCCGCCCATCCTCAGCCGCTGGCCCTCGGCAATCCGGGTATAGCCCAGCGGCAGGGGCGCCACGACATCGCAGAAGTTGAACGGCCGTTCGGCGGCGCGGGCCGCGAAGAGGTCGGGGGCCATCCCGGCGGCGCGCCAGAAATCGAGCGTCTCGGCCACCGGGACCGGATGTTCGTCGAGCGTCAGCATCCGCGCGAAGAGCCAGGAGGTCCGGGTGGTCAGAAGCTCCGCCCCCCGCGCCTGGAACCAGCCGGCGAGGCCGACATGGTCGGGGTGGTAATGCGTCACCACGACCCGTCGGACCGGCTTGCCTTTCAGCGGGCCGGCGAGCGCGGCCTCCATCGCCGCGCGGGTGCGGCGGGTGTCGAGCCCGGTATCGACGAGCGTCCAGCCGTTGCCGTCGTCGAGCGCGTAGATGTTGACGTGATCGAGCGCCATCGGCAGCGGCAGCCGCAGCCAGAGGACGCCCTCGGCCACCTCGACCGCCTCGCCCGTTCCGGGCGCGCGGTCGAAGGGGTAGCGGATGCCGTCAGTCGCGATGGCGGGAATCGCGGTCACGAGGTCAGCGCCTCTGGTGTCAGCGCAAGGACCGCATCGGCACCGTCACGCGCCGCGGCGAGATGCGCGGCGTAGAGCGGCAGGCGGCTGCCGATGTAGAACCGGGCGAGCGCCGCGCGCGGACCGGCCCCGCCCTCGGCCATCGCCGCCTTCAGGTGGTAATGCGCGCCGAGCACGCGGGCGAAGGCCTCAAGGTAGGCGGTCGCGCCGGCATTGCGGTCCGCGCCCTCGCGCCCGACCATCCACTCGGTCGCCTCGCGCAGCGTCTCGGCGGCCGCCCAGACCGCGCCGGCAAGGTCGGGTTGATCGCCGCGGGCGGCTTCGGCGCCGGCCTCGATCTCCTCGAGCAGCCGGAAGGCCACCTCGCCGCCATCGGCGAGCTTGCGGCCGACGAGGTCCATCGCCTGGATGCCGTTCGTGCCCTCGTAGATCGCGGTCACGCGGACGTCGCGGTAGAACTGCGCCACGCCCGTCTCTTCGATGAAGCCCATGCCGCCGTGAACCTGCATCGCGGTCTCCGCGACGCGGATCCCGGTCGCGGTGCCGAAGGCCTTGGCGATCGGGGTGAGGAACGCGGCCCGCGCGGCCCAGTCCGCCTCGTCGGTCGCGGTGCCCATGTCGCTCGCCTGCGCGCAGGCGAGCGCGATCGACCGTGCGGCGAAGGTGTCGGCGCGCATCTCGCCCAGCATCCGGCGCACGTCGGCGTGTTCTATGATCGGGCCGAACTGCTGGCGCTCGGCGGCGTAGTCGGTCGCGGCCTGGCAGGCGGCCTCGGCGACGCCGATCCCCTGCATCGCGACGCCGAGCCGGGCGTTGTTCATCATGGTGAACATCGCCGCCATGCCCCGGTGCTCCTCGCCGACGAGCCAGCCGGTCGCGCCCTCGTAGGACATCACGCAGGTGGGCGAGCCGTGGAGGCCCATCTTGTGTTCGAGGCTGACGACCTTGACGGCGTTCGCCGCGCCCGGATTGCCGTCGGCGTCGGGGAGGTATTTCGGCACGAGGAAGAGGCTGATCCCCTTGGTGCCCGCGACCGCGCCGGGCAGGCGGGCGAGGACGAGGTGGCAGACATTGCCGGTGAAGTCGTTGTCGCCCCAGGAGATGAAGATCTTCTGGCCGGTGACGGCATAGGTGCCATCGCCGTTCGGCTCGGCCTTGGTCCGGAGCGCGCCGACATCGCTGCCCGCCTGCGCCTCGGTCAGGTTCATCGTGCCGGCCCATTCGCCGGAGACGAGCTTCGGCAAGTAGAGCGCCTTCAGCGCATCGCTTGCATGGTGGTCGAGCGCCTCGATCTGGCCCTGTGTCATGAGGGGCAGGAGCTGCAGCGAGAGACAGGCCCCCGACATCATGTCATGGATCGCCATGTTGAGTGTCTGCGGCAAGCCCATCCCGCCATGCTCGGCCGGAGCCGAGACCGAGACCCAGCCGCCCTCGCGGATCGCCGCATAGGTCTCGGCGTAGCCCGGAGAGGTCCGGACCGTGCCGTTCTCGAGCCGCGCCGGCGCCAGGTCGCCCGCCCGCTGCACCGGGGCGAGGGCGGTGTCGCAAAGCTTCGCCGCCTCGGTCAGGATTGCCTCGGCGAGATCGCCCGTCGCCTCGCCGAAGCGGGCGGTGGCGGCGATGGGCGCCAGCGGCACGACATGGTCGAGGATGAAGCGAATATCGGCGACGGGCGAGCGGTAGGGCATGGGGCACTCCTGATCCCGCGGCTTGGCAAGTCCGGCCGCGGCGCGTATGTCCTTGGTTCGGGGCGCATGATTGCCGCAACGTCAGCCCCCTTCAACCTGAACGCTGCGTCACGAAAGGCGCGAGAGGCCGTGACAGAGATCCTTGCCCCGACGCCCGACGGACTTGCCCGCGCCGCGCGCTTCCTCAAGGCCGAGGAACTGGTCGCCTTTCCGACCGAGACGGTCTATGGGCTCGGTGGCGATGCGCGCTCAGACATCGCGGTGGCGCGGATCTTCGAAGCCAAGGGGCGGCCGCGCTTCAATCCTTTGATCGTGCATTTGCCCGATCTCGACGCCGCCCACGCGGTCGGGGTCTTTGACGACGTGGCCGAGCGCGTCGCCTCGGCCTTCTGGCCGGGGCCCTTGACGCTGGTCGTGCCGCTCCGCCCCTCGGCGCGGCTCTCGCCGCTCGTCACCGCCGACCTGTCCTCGGTCGCGATCCGGGTGCCGGCGCATCCGGTGGCGCAGCAGCTTCTGCGCGCCTTCGGCGGGCCGGTTGCGGCGCCCTCGGCCAATCCCTCCGGCCGGGTCAGCCCGACGCGGGCGGAGCATGTGCTGGCGGGGCTTCAGGGCCGGATCGCCGCCGTGGTCGATGGTGGCCATTGCGAGGTCGGGCTCGAATCGACGATTCTCGGGCTGGCGGGCGAACCGGTGATCCTGCGCCCGGGGGGCATCCCGGCCGAGGCGCTTGAAGCCTGCCTTGGTCGCCCGCTCGCGACCGGGGGAGATGCCGCAAAGCCCTCCGCGCCGGGCCAGCTCGCCTCGCATTACGCGCCCTCGGCTCGGGTGCGGCTCGAGGTGACGCGACCGGAACCCGGGGAGTTCTGGCTCGGCTTCGGGCCCGAGGCGGCGGTGGCCGATCTCAATCTGTCGCCGAATGGCGATCTGGTCGAGGCGGCGGCGAACCTCTTTCACTATCTGCGCGAGGCGGATGCGCGGGCAAAGGGCGCGATCGCGGTCTCGCCGGTGCCGGAAAAGGGGCTCGGGCGCGCGATCAACGACCGCCTGCGCCGCGCCGCCGCGCCGCGGGGGTAGCGGTTCTGCTATTGGAAACATGACTTGATCCGGGCATACCGGATGGCGCCGGGCGCTTCCCTCCCCCCTCGTGGGGGAGGGAGAGGGAGGGGGGGGCCACCCCCATCCCCTCCCCACGAGGGAAAGGGGAGGCGCTGGACCTTGGTGTGTCTTCTCATACCGGATTGTGGGCTAGTCGAGCGTCCTGCGGAACCGCATCAGCGCCAGCGCCGAGAGGCCGAGAACGAAGAGGATGAGCGCCGCCATCGGCTGTGCGACGCCGGCATGGTCGGCCCCTTTCAACATCACCGCGCGGATCAGCCTCAGGAAATGCGTGAGCGGGAATATCTCGCCTAGCACCTGCGCCCAGTGCGGCATTCCGCGGTAGGGGAACATGAAACCCGACAGGAGGAGCGACGGCAGGAAGAAGAAGAACGTGAGCTGCATCGCCTGCATCTGCGTCCGCGAGGCGGTGGAGATGAGGTAGCCGAGGATCACCAGTGCCGCGACGAAGACGAATACCCCGAGGAGCAGAAGCGGCAACGCCCCGACGAAGGGCACGTCGAAGATCAGCTTTGCCGCGACGAGGACGACCGTGACCTGCACCGCCCCCACCCCGAGATAGGGCAGCACCTTGCCGAGCATGATCTCCAGCGGCGTTGCCGGCATCGACAGGAGGTTCTCCATCGTCCCGCGCTCGATCTCGCGCGTCAGCGCCATCGAGGTCATCATCACCATCGTCATCTGCAGGATCACGCCGAGGAGCCCCGGCACGATGTTGTACTGGGTGATGCCCTCGGGGTTGTAGCGTTCGTGCACGACGACCTCGATTCCGGCGGCCGAGGCCTCGGCGGCGGCGGCCTCGCCACCGCTCTCGCGCAAAAGGGCCTCGGCCGCGACCGTGCCGAGGGTGGAGATCGCGCCGGACGCGACCGAGGGATCGGTGGCGTCGGCCTCGATCAGGATCTGCGGATGGTCGCCGCGTTCCACCCGGCGGCCGAAATCCGACGGCACGGTGACGACGAAGGCAACCTCGCCCCGCGTGATCAGCGCCTCGGCCTCGGCGGCGGAGGCGGCGGGGTGGGTGAAGCGGTAATAGCCCGTCAGCTCCAGCGCCGTGACCATGGCGCGGGTGTAGCGGTCCTGCGTCGGCGCCACCAGCGCCGCCGGCAGGCCCTTCGGATCGGAGTTGATCGCGAAGCCGAAGAGCACGAGCTGGATCAGGGGAATGCCCAGCATCATCGCGAAGGTGATCCGGTCGCGCCGCATCTGGATCACCTCCTTGGCAAGGAGCGCGATCAGCCGGCCGAGGGAGAAATAGCGGCTCATCGCCCGGTATCCTTCGCATCGCCCATCAACTGGATGAAGACGTCCTCGAGGCTCGTCTCGGCCGCGCTCATCCGGCTGCCGGTCTCGGCCGCGACCCGTTCGGCGGAGGCGCGCAAGGAAGCGCCGTCGCGGCCGACGACATGCAGCGTCGCGCCGAAGGGCGCGACCTGATCGACGCCAGCTGCGCCGCGAAGCCGCCGCGCCGCCTCCGCCAGGGCCTCGCCTTCGAGGACCACCGTCGTCAGGCCCGCATCGCGCACCACCTCGGCGACGGTGCCCTTGGCGACGAGCCGGCCCGCGGAGATGTAGTTGATCCGGTGGCAGCGTTCGGCCTCGTCCATGTAGTGGGTCGAGACCAGCACCGTGAGCCCGTCGGCGGCGAGCCGGTGGATCTCGTCCCAGAACTCGCGCCGCGCCTTGGGGTCGACCCCGGCGGTGGGCTCGTCGAGCATCAGGAGCTTCGGGGCGTGCATGATGCAGGCGGCGAGCGCGAGACGCTGCTTCCAGCCGCCCGACAGCGCCCCGGCGAGCTGGTGGCGGCGCGCGGTCAGCCCGAGGCCGGCGAGCGTGTCGGCGACGTGCTTCCGCGCCGGCTTGAGACCGTAGAGACCGGCGACGAAGTTGAGGTTCTCCTCGATCGTCAGGTCCTCGTAGAAGGAGAACCGCTGCGTCATGTAGCCGACCTCGCGCTTGATCGCCCGTCCGGCGCGACGGATGTCGTGGCCGAGGACATGGCCCTCGCCGGAATCGGGCGTCAGGAGCCCGCACATGAGCCGGATCGTCGTCGTCTTGCCCGAACCGTTGGGGCCGAGGAAGCCCGCGATCTCGCCCTTCCTTACGGTGAGCGAGACGTCGTCCACGACCGCCCGCCCGCCGTAGCGCTTGGTCAGGCCGCGGACCTCGATGGCGGCTTCGCCGTTCACCCTTCGGCTCCGGGCAGGCGAACGTCGACGATCTGGCCCGGCTTCAGGCCGGGCGCGTCCTCGGGCGTGGCCTCGATCAGGTAGACGAGCTTCTGGCGGTTCTCGAGCGAGTAGATCACCGGCGGGGTGAACTCCGGCGCGTCGGAGATGAAGGTGACGGTGGCGGCAAGGCCGGGCGCGCAGCCGTCGCAATTGACCGCGAGCGTGGAGCCCTGGGCGATCGCCGAGATCTGCGCCTCGGGGACATAAAGCCTGAGCTTGACCGCGCCGTCGGGCAGCATGGAGAGGACCGGCGCCGAGGGGCCGGCAAGCTCGCCCGGCGTGCGGATCACGTCGAAGACGCTGCCCGCCGCGGGCGCGATGAGCCGGCGTTTCGAGAGGTTCCATTCGGCCCGCGCCCGTGCCGCCGTCGCGCCCTTCACCGCGGCCTCGGCGGCGGCGATCTCCTGCGGCCGGGCGGGCAGTCGGGCGACGGCGAGACTGGCCTCGGCCTCGGCCACGCGGGCGCGGGCGACGGTCGCAGCGGTGGCGGCGTCATCGGCCTGCGTCGCGGTGGTGGCACCCCGTTGCGCGAGGCTCCGGAGCCGGTCCGCGGCGCGGTCGGCCTCCTCGGCCTGCGCCCGGGCCGAGGCGAGCGTGGCCTCGATGACGCGTATCTCCTCCGGCCGGCGGCCCTCGCGGAGGTTGGCGAGCTGGCTCTCCGCCTGCGCCAGCGCAGCCCGAGCCTCCGCCAGCGCGATCTCGGCGTCGCGGCGCTCCATCTCCGCCAGTACCGCGCCGGGCTCGACCCGGTCGCCGCGGGCAACGTTCAAGGCCTCGATCTGTGCGGTCGCCACCGGGGTGATCAGGACGTATTCGCCCTCGACATAGCCGGTGGCGAAGGGGGGCGGCGGTGCGCAGACGGAGAAGAGAGCTGAGAGGAGCGGTACGGTGCAGATGAAGGCGGTCATGGCAGGCGCTCCCTTGCGATGAGCGAATGGAGATTGGCGGCGAGGAGGTCGCCGATCCGCGTGGCCTCGGCGGGGCCAAGCCGGTCCCAACCCATGCGCCGGGTGACGACCGGGCGGCCGATGCGGAAATAGAGAACCTGCCCCACAAGCGAAAAGACCATGAGCCGTGTCGCCTCGCTTTCCGGTTCCCGTCCTGTGGCGGCGGCCCAGAGCGCGCAGAAGCGGCGGTGCATCGGTTCGATCATCGCGCCATAGACGGCGTCGAGCACCGCGCCGTCCTCGGCCACCTCGCGCAGCATGAAGGTGATGACGTCCTCGGCCTCGCGCGCGCCGGCGACGAAGCCGACCATGGCACGCAGGATCGCCTCCATCTGCCGGGCGGCCTGTTCGGCGCTGCCCGGTGTGGCCGAAGTGGCGGCGGCGATGACGGTGCCGATGCGGCGTGCCACCTCGGCGCCGCAAGCGGTCCGGAGGCCCTCCTTGGAGCCGAAGTGATAGGCGATCGAGGCGACGTTGGTGCCCGCCCGCGCGGCGATCTCGCGCGTCGAGGTGGCCGCGAAGCCCTTGTGGCCGAAAAGGTGCAGGGCGGCCGCGAGGAGGTCGGCGGCGGTGCCTTCGGGAACTTTGGGGGCATCGGTCATGGGGGCCACGGGTGAGTCGCTTGATTGAGTTTAATCAATCGTTTGATTAAACTCAATTTGAAACAGCATGAGCAGCAGAGACTCCGTTTTGGAACTATGCACACGCCCGGAACCAAGGCGCGCGGAACGCGCGCCGCCGGGCAGCGCCCGACCGCCCCCCGGGCGGGCGCTTCGTCGCCGTCCCGCGTGGATCACCGGAACGGCGAAACGTCGGGATAAAGCGCAGACCTCGGGCCGCGCGGCGCCCACCCGCGGTCGGGCACTGCCCGACTTTCGGCGCGCTGCCCCCCAGCAACCGCAAAGCCGATCCGCCGACCCCGGCCCCGCCGGAGAATGGCTTTCCTTGCCCCCCGCGATGCTCTACATCGGCGCGAACGGATGGACGCAGCGTAAGGCGCTTCTGACATGGACCATTTCCTCTATCGCGACGGCGCGCTTCATGCCGAGGACGTGGCGATTGCCGAGATCGCGGCCGCGGTCGGCACGCCGTTCTACGTCTATTCGACCGCGACGCTGACAAGGCACTACAAGCTCTTCGAGGAGGCGCTGTCGCCGCTGCCGCATCTCGTCTGCTTCGCGATGAAGTCGAATGCCAACCTTGCGGTGATCCGCACGCTTGCCGGGCTCGGCGCCGGGATGGATGTCGTCTCGGTCGGCGAATACCTCAAGGCAAAGGCCGCCGGCGTGCCGGGCGAACGCATCGTCTTTTCCGGCGTCGGCAAGACCCGGACCGACATGCGGACCGCGCTCGAAGGCGGCATCCGCCAGTTCAACGTCGAGAGCGAGCCGGAGCTTCTGGCCCTGAACGAGGTCGCGACCTCGCTCGGCTTGCGCGCCCCGATCACGATCCGGGTGAACCCGGATGTCGATGCGAAGACGCACGAGAAGATCGCCACCGGCAAGAAGGAAAACAAGTTCGGCATCCCGATCAGCCGCGCCCGCGCGGTCTATGCCGAGGCGGCGGCGCTGACGGGGATCGAGGTGGTCGGCATCGACGTCCATATCGGCAGCCAACTTGTCGACCTGGAGCCGTTCGAGCAGGCCTATCTCAAGGTCGCCGAGCTGACGAAGCTGCTCCGTGCCGACGGCCACGACATCCGCCGGCTCGACCTCGGCGGCGGGCTCGGAATCCCCTATGAGCGGTCGAACGCGGCGCCGCCGTTGCCTCTCGACTACGGCGCGGTGATCAAGCGCACCGTTGGCGATCTCGGCTGCGAGATCGAGATCGAGCCGGGGCGGCTCATCTCCGGCAACGCCGGGCTCCTGGTCAGCGAGGTGATCTACGTGAAGTCCGGCGAGGAACGCGAGTTCCTCATCGTCGACGCGGCGATGAACGATCTCGTGCGACCTTCGATGTACGGCGCGCATCACGACATCGTCCCGGTGATCGAGCCGGCGCCCGGCACCGAGACCAAGCCCTACGACATCGTCGGCCCGGTCTGCGAGACCGGCGACACTTTCGCCAAGCAGCGCCAGCTGCCGCCGCTGAAGGCCGGCGACCTCATCGCTTTCCGGTCTGCCGGCGCCTATGGTGCCGCGATGGCCTCGGAATACAACATGCGCCCGCTCATTCCCGAGGTTCTGGTGAACGGGGATCAATTCGCCGTAATTCGCGCCCGTCCGACCTATGACGAGATGATAAACCGCGATACTCTCCCTTCGTGGCTCTGACGCGCATGTCCGCGCGGTCGGGGCGGAACGGAGACCGGCGGCCGGTGTGACCAGGATCAAGCCCCTTCCGCACGAGGTGCTGAGGCACCTCAGATGGCCCGTGCGCCTGACGCGGGCCGGAATGGTGGCCGAACGCATCACCCGCGGCTTCTGGCCGGTCTGGACCATCCTCTTCACGCTCATCGCCGCGCTGGCCTTCGGCCTGCACGAGACGCTGCCGGTCGAGGCGCTGTGGATCGGCGGCGTGATCGCGCTCGGCGGGCTCGGCTGGGCGCTGCTGCGCGGCATCCTGAAGTTCCGCTGGCCCACCCGCGCCGAGGCGCTGGCGCGGCTCGACCTGACCCTGCCGGGGCGCCCGATCTCGGCGCTTGGCGATGCCCTGGCGCTCGGCACAGAGGATGACGGGTCGCGCACCGTCTGGCGCGCCCATATCGCCCGCATGGCCGCCCGCGCCGCAACCGCCCGCGCCGCCGCGCCGGACCTGCGCGTCGCCGCCCGCGATCCCTTTGCCTTGCGTTACGCCGCGCTTACCGCCTTCGTCGCAGCACTCCTCTTCGGGTCGCTCTGGCGGATCGCCGAGGTGCCGGGGCTCGCCGCGCCGGGCGGCGAGGCGATGGCTGCCGGCGGCCCCTCGTGGGAAGCCTGGGCCGAGCCGCCCGCCTATACCGGGCGTCCGAGCCTCTATCTCAACACCATCGACGCCGGGACAATCGAGCTGCCGGAAGGCAGCCGCGTCACGCTGCGCCTATACGGCGCGGCCAGCGATCTCGGCGTCGAGGAAACCGTCTCGGGCCGCGCACCGTCGCCCGAGACGGGCGAAGCTCCGGTCGATACCGCGAGCGTCCGCGCGATCGACTTCGAGGCGGTGCAAAGCGGCCGCCTCGCAATCACCGGCTCGGGCGGGCGGGAATGGCGGCTGACGGTGCTGCCAGATGCTCCACCCACGGTGGCGATCACCGGCAAGGTCATGCGCGAGGCCGACGGCACGATGTCGCAGCCCTTCACCGCGAGCGACGATTACGCCGTTACGGCGGGGCGCGCTCTGATCGAGCTGGATCTCGGCGCTGTCGACCGCCGTCACGGGCTCGGCCCCGATCCCGAACCGCGCGAGGTGCTGATCTACGACCTGCCGATGCCGATCACCGGAAGCCGCGCCGAATTCGCCGAGGCGCTGGTCGAGGATGCCTCCAAGCATGCGTGGGCCAACCTGCCGGTGAAGATGACCTTCGAGGTCGTCGATGGCCGCGACCAGACCGGCACGAGCGAGACCGAGGCGCTGGTGCTGCCGGGGCGGCGGTTCTTCGATCCGGTCGCCGCCGCGATGATCGAGTTGCGCCGCGACCTGCTCTGGACCCGCGACAACGCCCGCCGCGTCAGCCAGATCCTGCATGCGCTGACCCACCGCCCCGAGGGCCTGCTGCGCAACGAACGCGCCTACCTGATGATCCGTGTCGCGATGCGCCGGCTCGATGCGGCGCTTGTCCAGGGGCCGCTTAGCGAGGCCATGCGCGACGAGCTTGCCGAGGCGCTCTGGGAGATCGCCGAGCTGATCGAGGACGGCGGGCTCGCCGATGCGCTCGAACGGATGCACCAGGCCCAGAAACGGCTCTCGGAGGCGATCCGCCGCGGTGCCTCGCCCGAGGAGATCCAGCGCCTGATGGACGAGCTCCGGCAGGCGACGAACGACTACATCCGCAAGCTGGCCGAGAACATGGAGCGGCAGGGCGCGGACGAGCCGAGCCAGCAGGCCCAGAACAACCAGCAGATCACCGGCGACCAGCTTCAGCAGATGATGGACGAGATCCAGCGGCTGATGGAGGAAGGCCGCATGGCCGAGGCGCAGGAGCTGCTCGACCAGCTCAGCCGGATGATGGAGAACCTGCGCGTCACCGAGGGTCAGAACGGCGAGGGGCAGCAGGGGCCGGGCGGTCAGGCGATGGAGAACCTGCGCCAGACGCTTCGTGACCAGCAGGGCCTGTCGGACGAGGCGTTCCGGGACCTGCAGCAGCAGTTCGGCGACCAGCAGGGGCAGCAGGGTCAGCAAGGCCAGCAGGGCCAGAACGGCCAGCCGGGCGAAGGCCAGGCGCAGCAGGGTCAGGACGGCCAGACGCCCGACGGGACCGGCGAGGGCCCGAGTGGCGAGCGCAGCCTTGCCGAGCGCCAGCGGTCTCTACGCGACGCCCTGCGCCAGCAGGAGGGCAACCTGCCCGGCTCTCCCTCCGATGAGCGCGAGGCGGCGCGGCGCGCCCTTGACGAGGCCGGGCGCGCGATGGACGGGGCCGAAGAGGCGCTGCGGCGCGGCGACCTGCCCGAGGCGATCGACCGCCAGGCCGAGGCGATCGAGAACCTGCGCGAGGGGTTGCGCAACCTCGGCGAGGCGCTGGCGCAGAACCAGCCGGGTCAGCCCGGCAATCAGGGCGAGGCGTTCGGCGATGCGAACCAGCAGATGCCGCGCGATCCTCTCGGCCGTATGGCCGGGCAGTCGGGCCGTATTGGCACCGACGAGAACATGCTGCAGGGCACGGATATCTACCGCCGCGCGCGCGACCTTCTCGACGAGATCCGTCGCCGCTCGGGCGATCAGACCCGCCCGGCCGACGAACTCGACTATCTGAAACGTCTTCTCGACCGGTTCTGAACCGGCCGGCGCCGGGGCGCCCGGGGGTCAGCTGCCCTCGGGGTTCCGCTGCAGGGATGCGGTCAGCGACTGGATCTGGGTATCGAGCCAGATCCGCGCGGAATCGACCCCGGCGACATAGCTCGATAGCGCGGGTTCCAGCGACGGCACGCTCTGTGCAAGGGGCGGCGCGGCGACGTAGAGAAACATCAGCAGGAGTGCCGCGAAGAGCGCCGTGGAAAACCCGAGCCGGAAGCCCGAGCGGCGGCGTCGCAGGGTTTCGGGCGCGTCGATCGAGGCCGGTTCGTCGCCGCGCTCGGAGGTGGCGCGGAGCGTCGAGTTGATCGCCTCGATATCCGGCAGAAGCTCGCGCCGCGAAGCGCGGGAGACGAGCGCATCGTCATCGGCGTCGTCGTCATCGCCGCGCATCCGCGCCATCCGCTCGGCGGTTTGCTCGATTCGCGGCGGGACGTGGGCCT
The DNA here is from genome assembly GCF_033436765.1 of Defluviimonas sp. D31. Classification (NCBI taxonomy): domain Bacteria; kingdom Pseudomonadati; phylum Pseudomonadota; class Alphaproteobacteria; order Rhodobacterales; family Paracoccaceae; genus Albidovulum; species Defluviimonas sp. D31. The sequence continues at coordinate 259,021 of NZ_JAWQFN010000004.1, read as the reverse complement.
CGGCAGGCGCGGCGGAGGTGGCGGGGCCGTGATGGGGCTCGACAGCGGAGCCTTCGGACTGCCGCGCCATTTCCTCGCGCTCGGCTTCCTCGCGCAGAACGTTGCGGACCGCGTCGTCGAGGATGCGCCGCCGGTCGGCGGCCATGCGCATCGCGGGCGAATCCTCAGGCTCCTCGGCCGTCGGCTCCTCTGCCCCGGCCGGCGGAGCGCGACGGACCTCGTCATCGGCCGCGCCAGCCAGCGCCGCCCTGACAAGCTCGGTTTCGCGGTCGGAGGTTTCGGAAGCCGGCGACGTCTCTGGTCCAGCGTCGTCCAGCGGATCCCCGGAAAACGATGGTTCCGTTTCAGACCCGGCGGCTTCGGGCTCGTCATGCGCCGCTAGGGCGGGGCTTTCTTCGATTTCGGTCTCGGCGACCGGCTCGGCTACGGTGGTCGGATCGGTCTCGGGCTCCGCGGCACTTTCGGTCGGCGCCGCGGCAGCGGCGGTCTGGCCTTCGGCTTCGGCTTTCAGCCTTTCGGCCGAGACCTGAAACCACGCATGGCCGCAATTCGAGCATTGGACGTCACGTCCCGATTCAGGGATGGCGCTTTCGTCCACTTCGTATTGAGCGCCGCAACTGGGGCACGTCAGCCGCATGTCGATCCTACCCGTTTCACCCGCCGCATTTCCCGTGCAAGGCCGTTCTGGCCATTGTTATGAGCCTGTTGTAGCAAGCAACGGCACATCGTCCAAGCACAAGTGGCGCGGAACGTAAAATCAGATGCGGGGCATGGCACAACTGCCATGAGCGAACAGGGGCAGGCGGTGATCGAATTCGAGAACGTGGCACATGGATATGGCGGCGGACCGCTCCTGTCGGAGGTCACGCTGAGCCTCGCGCCGGGGTCGTTCCACTTCCTCACCGGACCCTCGGGCGCGGGCAAGTCCACCTTCCTAAAGCTGTGCTACGGCGAACTGGCGCCGGTCGCCGGGCGGATCGCGCTCTTCGGCCAGGAGCTCGACGCGATGTCGCGCGACGATATCGCCCGCCTGCGCCAGCGGATCGGAGTCGTCCATCAGGACTGCCAGTTTCTCGACCATCTGCCGCTGGCCGACAACGTCGCCCTGCCGCTGACCGTCTCGGACCGCGAGGCCGATCCGAACGAACTGCGCGAGCTCATCGCCTGGGTCGGGCTGACAGGGCGGCTCAAGAGCCTGCCGCCCGCGCTTTCCGGCGGCGAGCGCCAGCGCGCGGCGCTGGCCCGCGCGGTGATCATGTCGCCCGACGTGCTGCTCGCGGACGAGCCGACCGGCAATCTCGACTGGGAGATGTCGCTGCGCCTGCTGTCGCTTCTGGTGGAGCTGAACCGGATGGGCAAGACGATCGTCGTCGCGACCCATGATCTCAACCTCATCCGTGCCGCGAAGCCGCAGGTCTCGGCCCGCGTCCTGAGAATCAAGGACCGGCGATTGCTGCTGGCGGGGGCCGAGCTGTGATGGTCCGTCTCAACCGCGTCGCGGCGCTCCTGACCGGCGACTCCCGCTCCGCCCAGGTGGTTCCCCCCTCGGGTTCGGCAGCCTGGCTGACCGTGCTTGCCGCCGCCGCGATGGCGCTGCTCGCGGTCTTCGCGCTGGCGCTGACGCTCGCCACCGGCCGGCTGGCGGAGCGCTGGTCCGGCGCGCTTTCGCAAAGCGCCACGGTGCGGATCACGGCGCCGCAGGAGCGGATGGAAGCGCAGACCCGTCAGGTGCTCGACATTCTTGCCACGACACCTGGCGTCGCGGACGCCCGCGCCATCGAACCGGCCGAGACGCGGGCGCTGCTCGCTCCGTGGTTCGGCCCCGATCTGCCGGTCGAGAGCCTGCCCATCCCGCAGCTCATCGAGGTGACCGAGACGGCCGGCGGTTTCGACGCCGAGGGGCTGTCGCTGCGGCTCAAGGCAGAGGCGCCCGGCGCGACGCTCGACGACCACATGCGCTGGCGCAAGCCGCTGGTGGAGGCGGCGGGGTGGATCCGGGCGCTGGGATTTCTAGCGCTCGGCCTGACCGGCGCCGGGATGGCGGCTATGGTTACGCTCGCCGCGCAGGCCGCGCTCGCCGCGAACCGGCAGGTGATCCGCGTGCTGCGGCTGATCGGCGCGCGCGACGCCTACATCGGCCGCGCCTTCGTGCGCCGGTTCACGCTCCGCGCCTTTTTCGGAGCCCTCGCCGGCACGCTGCCGGGCATGGCGGCGGTGGCGCTCCTGCCCGCGGCATCCGAGGCGGGCGGGTTCCTCACCGGGCTCGGCTTCTCGGGTGCCCAGTGGCTCTGGCCGCTGGCAATTCCGCCCGTGGCGGCTATCGTGGCCTTCTGGGCGACGCGCGCCGCGGCGTTCCGGATGCTTCGGGAGGTGCAATGAGGCTGGCGCTGCAATACCTGCTGTCGGTGATCTTCATCGTCCAGATGTACCTCGCGATGGCGCTTTTCGCGCTCTTCTGGACCCCGTTCGTGATGCTGCGCCGCGAGGCGGTCTTCGACGCGGTCCATTCCTATTGCCGCTGGGTCCGCACCTCGGCCGCCGTGCTGGTCGGGCTGAAATCGGAAATCCGCGGCGAGGTTCCCTCGGACGAGGTGCTGATCGGTGCCAAGCACCAGAGCTTTTTCGACATCATCCTGATGGTCTCGGTGCTGCCGCGGCCGAAATTCATCATGAAGAAGGAACTGCTCTGGGCGCCGATCGTCGGCTGGTACGCCAAGAAGCTCGGCTGCATCCCGGTCGATCGCGGCAAGCGCGGCAAGGCGATCAAGATGATGGTCGCCGCGGTGCAGGCGGGCATCGCCTGGCCCGGCCAGATCATCATCTATCCCCAGGGCACCCGCGTCGCGGCCGGCGCGGCCAAGCCATACAAGGTCGGGGTCGGCGTACTTTATTCGCAGCTCGGGCAGGATTGCGTGCCCGCCGCCACCAATGTCGGCGTCTTCTGGCCGCGCCACGGCCTGCTGCGCAAGCCCGGCCTTGCCGTTGTCGAGTTCCTGCCGCGGATTCCGGCCGGGCTGCCGGTCGAGGCCTTCATGGAACGGATCGAACCCGAGATCGAAGGCGCCTCGAATCGCCTGATGGCCGAGGCCGGGTTTCCATCCGGCCGCCGATAGGCGGCTACCGGCGGGTCAGTCGAGCTTCGGCTGCCGCAGAATCGAGACGTTCGGTGGGGCGCTGTCGGCACTGGTATCGGGCATCAGCAGGTCTTCGAGGAAGAACGCGATGAGCTGGGTGCGGTTGGTGAGGTTCGACTTGCGGTAGACGCTCGCCGCGTGCTGGCGGACGGTAGCGACGGTGCTGTCGCGAAGCGCCGCGATCTCCTTGTGCGACAAGCCCTTGAGCATGAGCCCCGCGACGTCGACCTCGGCCGAGGTCAGATCCCATGCGCTGAACTGCGTGGCAATGGCCCGCGACAGCCCTTCGACATGCGCCCGCACCGTCTTGCGCCAGTGCTCGCTGTCGCGCCGCGCCCGCACCAGCCCCTCCATCAGCGCGGCGCGCTCCAGACGCATGTCGCGCGCCTCGACCAGCATGTTCGCTGTGAAGGCGACAGCGCCGATCAGCAAGAGCAGTTCGGCGATGTCGGCGGCCAGGGTCACCGGATCGAACGGATCGGGCGCACGGATATGCTCGACTGTGAAAAGGGTTGCGTATAGCGCACCCGCTAGGCAGGCGAAGAGGAGAGGACGTCGCATCGTTCCTCCTTTCATGGCATCTGCATGATACCATGTTTCCGGCCTCACGGATATCGTGACACGGCCTCGCCGAGCGGGATTGTCCGTCCGTCGCCGGGCTCAGGCCGTCAGACCCTTCGAGCCCATCTTGAGGAACTTCTCGCGCCGGTCCTTCACGAGTTCTGCCGGTTTCATGTCGCCGAGCTCCTTGAGCATCGCGCCGATCGCGGTGCCGACGCTCCGGATCGCCTCGTCGCGCTGGCGCTGGGCGCCGCCGAGCGGCTCGGGAATGATCCGGTCGATCACGCCGAGCTTCAGGAGATCCTGTGCCGTCAGCCGCAGCGCGTTCGCCGCCTCGCGCATCCGCTCGGCGTCCTTCCACAGGATCGAGGCGCAGCCCTCGGGCGTGATCACCGAATAGATGGAATGCTCCAGCATCGCGACCCGGTTCGCCGTGGCGAAGGCCACCGCCCCGCCCGAACCGCCCTCGCCGATCACGACAGAGATCAGCGGCACGCCGATTTCCAGGCATTTCTGGGTCGAACGAGCGATCGCCTCGGACTGGCCGCGCTCCTCCGCGCCCTTGCCGGGATAGGCGCCGGGCGTGTCGACGAGCGTGATCACCGGCAGCCGGAAGCGGTCGGCGAGGTCCATCAGGCGGATCGCCTTGCGGTAGCCCTCGGGCCGGGCCATGCCGAAATTGCGCTCGATCCGGGTCTTGGTGTCGGAGCCCTTCTCCTGCCCGATCACCACCACCGGCTGGTCGTCGAACCGTGCGAGGCCGCCCATCACCGCGTGGTCATCGGCGAAGTTGCGGTCGCCGGCGAGCGTCGTGAACTCGGTGAAGAGCGTGTCGATGTAGTCCTTGCAATGCGGCCGGTCGGGGTGGCGCGCGACCTGGCATTTCCGCCAGGGATCGAGATTCTTGTAGAGATCCTTCAAGAGGTCCGCCGACTTCTTGTCGAGCGCGGCGGCCTCCTTGGAGACGTCCATTCCTTCGTTCTTGCGGGCGAGCGCCCGAAGTTCCTCGGCCTTGCCTTCGATCTCGGCCAGCGGCTTTTCGAATTCGAGGTAGTTCATGGCGCTCTCTCTCAAGGGTCAGCGGTCTATATGCCGACAGGCGCCGGCTTATGCAACTCCATGCGTTCCCGCGTGGACAAGCGCGAGGGGCGGCCTTAGCGTCGCGCCCATCATGTCCGTCCCGATCGCCCTCGACAGCCGCGCTTCCTGGACCCGCCTCGCCATCGCGCTGCTGGCGGGTGTGGTGGGCAACGTGGGCATGTGGGCGGTGATCCTCGTCATGCCGGCGGTCGAGGCGGAGTTCGGCACCGACCGGGCAGCCGCCGCGCTGCCCTACACGCTGACGATGGTGGGATTCGCGCTTGGGAACTACCAGATCGGCCGCGCGGTCGACCGCTTCGGAATGGCCGCCGCGCTGGTCGCATCGGCGCTGCTGATCGCGGCGGGCTACGCGCTGGCGGCGGCGAGCGGCTCGATGGCCGCGCTCTCGGCGGTGCATTTCCTCGTCGGCTTCGGCTCGGCGGCGAGCTTCGGGCCGCTGATCGCGGATGTCTCGCAATGGTTCCTCAGGCGCCGCGGTATCGCCGTCGCGCTCGTGGCGAGCAGCAACTACCTTTCCGGTGCGATCTGGCCGGTGGCGCTTTCCGGCCTGCTTGAGACGCAGGGCTGGCGCGCGGTCTATCTCGTGCTGGCGGTGCTAACGCTCGCGGTGGTCATACCGCTCGCGCTCCTGCTCCGTCGCCGCCTGCCGGAAGACATGGCAGAGCACACGACCCGCATTGCCGCCGAGCGCGCCGCGACGACCGGGCTGTCGCCCCGGGCGCTGCAATGGCTTCTTGCGATCGCGGGCGTCGGCTGCTGCGTGGCGATGTCGATGCCGCAGGTCCACATCGTCGCCTACTGTGTCGATCTCGGCTTCGGCGCCGCGATCGGGGCCGAGATGCTGTCGCTGATGCTCCTCGGCGGCGTCGCCTCGCGACTCGTCTCGGGTTTGATGGCTGATGTCCTTGGCGGGGTGCGCACGCTTCTTGTCGGTTCGGCGCTGCAGGCGATCGCGCTCGTGCTCTACCTCCCCTCCGCGGGACTCACACCGCTCTATGTCGTCAGCCTCGTATTCGGACTCGCGCAGGGCGGCATCGTGCCCTCCTACGCGGTCATCGTGAGGGAATACCTCCCTGCGAAGGAAGCCGGTGCGCGGGTCGGCTTCGTGATGATGGCGACGATCGTCGGCATGGCGCTCGGCGGCTGGATGTCGGGCTGGATCTACGACCTCACCGGATCCTACCGGATGGCCTTCGTCAACGGCATCGGCTGGAACCTCGTGAACCTCGCCATCGTTCTTACCGTTCTCATGCGAACGCGCCCTCGCCTGACGGCGATGGGACTTCGCGATTGATCGCGCTCATCCCCGTAAAAGCCGTGTCTGTTAGCGTGCTCTCAGGTGCAATTCCGGGCAGGGGGGAAATGGGTCATGCGACATCCGTTCAAGGAACTCCGGGATCTCGCCGGCGCCTTCAGGCTCCATCGGCTGTTCCAGAGGATCGAGAGGGGTACGGCCGCGGATCTGGCGGCATATCAGGAGGATAGACTCAGGCTGGTCGTGCGCCATGCCGCCACGCATTCACCCTATTACCGCGATTTGTGCTCGCATCTGGACCTGTCCGGCGCATTCTCGCTGCGGGACCTGCCGATCACCGGCAAACGCGAGATGATGGAGAACTTCGACCAGTGGGTCACCGATCCCCGGCTAAGGCTTGCCGATCTGGAGCGTCAGATCGCCACCGATCCCGGGGAAGAGTATTTCCTTGGTGAGTACCGCATCGCGTCCACCAGCGGGTCGAGCGGGCTGCGGGGGATCTTCGTCTATGACCGGGCCGAATGGCAGGTCGTGATCGCCGCCGCTTTGCGCTGGGCGGAGATGTTCGGCGTGTCGCCCTTCGAACTCAGCCATAAGCGGCTGGCCTCCATCAAGGCCGACAAGCCGAGCCATCCGACGTCGCGGCTGGGGCAGAGCATGCGGCTGGGTCTGCGCAACCTCCTGCTGCTGGACGCAACAGCGCCGCTTGACGAGATCGTCAGGGGGCTGAACGACTACCAGCCGGAACTGCTGATGGGCTACGCGTCCGTCATCAGCCTTTTGGCGATCGAGCAGATCGAAGGCCGACTTAAGATCGCCCCGGACATGGTCGCGACCTTCAGCGAAATGCTTGGGGAAGAGCGGGTCGACCGCGCGCGGCGGGCCTGGGGGGTGACGCCCTTCAACCATTACGGGGCGGCCGAGCAGATCACCATCGCCGCCGACTGCGAGCGGCACGAAGGGCTTCACCATTTCGCCGACATGTCGATCATCGAGATCGTTGACGAGAACAACGATCCGGTTCCCCCCGGCGCGCCCGGACACCGGGTTCTGCTGACCAACCTGCACAAGTTCGTGCAGCCGATCATCCGCTACGAGCTGACGGACCTGATCACACAGAGCCCGCTTTCCTGCCCCTGCGGGCGGCCATTCCCGGTGCTGGCCGAGATCGGCGGTCGAACCGAGGACGTCATCGCCTTCCGGGCGGCGGATGGCGAGCCGGTCCGCGTGCCGCCGCTCGTCATCCATATCGCCATCGCCCAGAACCCCGACGTGACCGAATATCAGTACAGCGCCGCGCCGGACTGGCTGCTCGTGCGTGTCGTGCCGAGAGGATCTGCGGACCGTGTGCGGCTTGCCGATGCGCTCCGGTCGTCGGTGGCCTCTGCGCTCGGTCGGCTGGGCGTGACTGAAATCCGGGTAGAAGTGGAGATCGTGGAGCGGATCGCGCGCTCGGGCGACATGATGGGGAAGGTCAAGGTCAGGGTGTGACCGGGCCCGCCGCCACTGGCTCAGCCCGCGATCATCTCGGCCTGACGCACGATCACCTCTGCCTGCTTGATCGAGGCGATGTCGACCAGCCGGCCCTTGTAGACGGTGGCCCCGGCGCCCTCGGACTTGGCCTTTTCCATCGCGGCGAGGATCTCGCGCGCCTCGGTCACCTGGGCCTCGGAAGGCGTGAAGACCTCGTTGCAGAGAGCCACCTGCCTGGGGTGGATCGCCCATTTCCCGACCATGCCGAGCGTCGCCGAGCGCCGCGCCTGGGCGCGGAAGCCCTCGTCGTCGGAGAAGTCGCCGAAGGGGCCGTCGACCGGCAGAACGCCGTGGGTGCGGCAGGCCGCGACAATGGCCGCCTGGGCCCAGTGCCAGGGATCGGACCAGTGCTTCTGGCCCTCGCGGACCATGTAGTAGTTCTCCTGCGTGCCGCCGATCCCGGTGGTCTGCATCCCCATCGAGGCGGCGAAGTCGGCAGCGCCGAGGCTCATCGCCTGAAGCCGCGGCGAGGAGGCCGCGATCGCCTCGACATGGGCGATGCCGGCGGCCGATTCGATGATGACTTCCAGCGAGATACGCTTCCTGCGGCCCTTCGCCGCCTCGATCGCCGTCACCAGCGCGTCGACCGCGTAGACATCGGCGGCGCAGCCCACCTTGGGGATCATGATCTGGTCGAGCCGGTCGCCGGATTGTTCAAGAAGATCAACGACGTCGCGGTACCAGTAGGGCGTGTCGAGACCGTTGATCCGGACGCTGAGATACTTGTTTCCCCAGTCCACGTCGCCGATCGCCTGGATGATGTTCTTCCGCGCCTCGGGCTTGTCGTCGGGGGCGACCGAATCCTCCAGGTCGAGGTTGATCACGTCAGCCGCCGAGCCCGCCATCTTCTCGAAGATCGCCGGACGCGAGCCGGGGCCGAAGAGCTGGCAGCGGTTCGGGCGGGCAGGGGCGGCGGGCTGGAGGCGGAAGCTCATCGGCAAAATCCTTCGGCAAGGAAGTTTCGTGAAGTCTATGTGTTCGGATAGAATATTGCGCTGCGCTGCGCAAGCATGCTTTTGCAGGTGCAGAAATTCGCGGGGGGCCACGGGTGTGATGTCCGTATGCCCCGCGTACCGCCCGCGTACAGATGCCGTACCGACGCGCGCCGCCGCCGGACCGGCTTGACGGCGGGCCGGGGCGGCGCGACACAAAGGGCCCCGGAGCCGGTCCGGGGCCGTTCCGGAGACCGCCCATGACGCTGAGCCTGACCGAGGACACCTTCCCGCTGGCGGAGGTCTTCACCATCTCGCGCGGGTCGAAGACCGAGGCGCGGGTGCTGACCGCGACCGTCAGCCGCGACGGCGTGTCCGGCCGCGGCGAATGCGTGCCCTACGCCCGCTACGGCGAGAGCGTCGCGAGCGTGGCGGACCAGATCGCGAGCCTGCCCGAGGGCATCGGCCGGGCGGCGTTGCAGGCGGCGCTGCCGCCCGGCGCGGCGCGCAATGCGGTCGATTGCGCGCTCTGGGACTGGGAGGCGAAGCGCGCGGGCCGCCGGGCCTGGGAGATCGCGGGCTGCGCCGCGCCGGGGGCGATGGTCACCGCCTTCACGCTCTCGCTCGATACGCCGGAGCGGATGCGGGCGGCGGCGGCGCGGGCCGCGCAGCGGCCGGTCCTGAAGATCAAGCTTGGCGGCGAGGGCGACATGGCGCGGCTCGAAGCGGTCCGGACGGGCGCGCCGGCGGCGCGGATCATCGTCGATGCCAACGAGGGCTGGACGGCGGAGCTTTACGCGGAGCTCGCGCCGCATCTCCTCCGGCTCGGGGTGGTGCTGGTCGAGCAGCCCTTGCCCGCCGGCGATGACGCGATGCTCGCCGAGATCGCCCGGCCGGTGCCGGTCTGCGCCGACGAGAGCTGCCACGACCGTGCCTCGCTCGCCGCGCTCAGGGGCCGCTATGACCTGGTGAACATCAAGCTCGACAAGACCGGCGGGCTGACCGAGGCGCTGGCGCTGAGGGAGGCGGCGCGGGCGGCGGGATTCGGGATCATGGTCGGCTGCATGGTCGGCTCATCGCTCGCGATGGCGCCGGCGGCGGTGGTGGCGGAGGGGGCGGCGTTCGTCGATCTCGACGGACCGCTCCTGCTCGCGCGGGACCGCGACCCGGGGCTGGACTACGAGGGCTCCGTGCTCATGCCGCCGGTCGCGGCGCTCTGGGGCTGAGACGGGGTCAGCGCCCCTAGGACGGCTCCGTCGTGACGGTGGTGAGCGCGCGGCAGGGCGCGTCGCCGAGGCAGAGATAGCTGTGCTCGAACTCCGACTCGAAATAGATCGAATCGCCGGCATCGAGCCGGCGCACCGAGCCGTGGATGTCGATGCCGAGGCTGCCGCTCATCACGTAGACGATCTCGACGCCGGCATGGGAATGGGGCGCGGACGCCGGGGCGCCGGGCGGGAACTCTGCCAGATAGGCCTCCATCCGGCGATCGGTGACGGGGAAGTCGAGGCTTTCGAAGTGGAAGGTCGGCTCGCCCGTGGGCGTGTTGGGTAGCCGCAGCCGGTCCTTCTGGCGCACGATCTCGACGATCGGCACGACTTCACCTTCGGCGAAGAAATGCTCCAGGCCGACGCCGAAGACCAATGCGATGCGCATCAGCGTCGGCAGCGTCGGAAAGAGCTGTCCCCGCTCGATGCGCGAGAGCATCCCGGCCGAGAGCCCGGAATGTTCGCCGAGCTGCTCCAGCCCCAGCCCCTTCGCCGTCCTCAGACCCCGGACCTTCTGACCGATTCGGTAGGCTTCCAGCCGGTCATTCAGCGTTTCGGACAGCATTTTCCTGCTCCCTCTTTGCGTCTCACGAAAATACACCTGCCGGTATTTTCGCATAGTTAAATAATTGTGCATATCACGCAAAAGTGCGTGACGCGACAAACTTTGTCGTGTCATTAAAATATCCGTCGCCGTTCCAATCAAGTCCCGAGGCGGCTCGATACGAAAGGATGAACCATGAAATTCCGTAAGCCTTTTCTGCCCGCGATCTCGCTGGCTGCGGCCTTGACCATGACCGCCATGCCGGCGCTATCCGAAACCGTCGATATCGTCGATACGGCGGTCGCGGCCGGTGACTTCGGCACGCTCGCGGCGGCGCTGACGGCCGCCGACCTGGTCGACACCCTCAAGGGCGAGGGGCCGTTCACGGTCTTCGCGCCGACCGACGAGGCCTTCGCGGCGCTTCCCGAGGGCACGGTCGAAGACCTCCTCAAGCCCGAGAACAAGGACAAGCTGGCCGCCGTTCTGACCTACCACGTCGTGCCGGGCAAGGTGATGTCGACCGACCTGACGAACGGCATGCAGGCAGCAACCGTCAATGGTGCCGACGTGACCATCATGACCGACGGCGGCGTAAAGGTGAACGACGCGAGCGTCACGGCCGCCGATGTCGAAGCCACGAACGGGGTCATCCACGTCATCGACAAGGTCATCCTGCCGCCGATGTGACCCCCAATCGGAGGGGGCGGTGCGCCCCCTCCTTACCTCACGGAAGGAGAGGACATGATGATGAGACGCAATGCCTTGCGCGCCCTCGTTGCGGCGACGGCAATCGCAATGATTTCCGCCTGCGCGACGACGCAGAGCAGCGGGCCGGACGTGGTCACGGTCGCGGCTACCAACGAGGATTTCTCGACACTGGTTGCCGCCATCCGGGCGGCGGGGCTGGAAGAGACGCTGAGGGGCGACGGACCCTTCACGGTCTTTGCGCCGACGAACGCGGCCTTCGCCGCGCTGCCGGCCGGCACGGTCGATGACCTGCTGAAGCCGGAGAACAAGGATAAGCTCGTGTCGGTTCTCACCTACCATGTCGTGCCCGGCAACGTGACCTCGAGCCAGATCGCGGGCCAGCGCCTCGACGTCGCGACCGTCCAGGGCGGTTCGCTGCGGGTCGACGCGCGCGATGGCGTTCGCGTCAACGACGCCAACGTGACGGGCGTGGATGTGATGGCGACCAACGGCGTCGTCCACGTCATCGACTCCGTCCTGCTGCCACCGAACTGACCTGACAGCGCCCGGCCCGTGCGGCCGGGCATCGGAAGCATGAAAGACACGACATGTCCGTTCTCAACCGCATCACACTCGGTTTCGTCATCATAGGTGCCTTGAACTGGGGCTTTGTCGGCCTTGCGAATTTCGATCCAGTCGCCGCGATCATGGGGGACGGCAGCCTGCTGTCGCGCCTCGTTTACTTACTAGTAGGCCTGTCCGGTGTGTATCAGGCTAGTGCAGCGTGGATGGTGGCGACCCTGCGCGCCTGATCCTCTCAGCGCCAGGACAGGCGGTCCGGCGCGGTCCAGTGATGGGCCGCGCCGGACTCATGTGAGGCGGGCAGTCGGTTTCGGCGCGCAAGCGGCCTCTGCCCGGGGCGAACCGCTTGACGTAACGGTGCCGAGGCCCGATGAGAGGGGCGACAGCCGAGAGGAGCGCCGCGATGAGCCGTACCGTCTATGTGAACGGGGAGTATCTGCCCGAAGAGGAAGCGAAGATCTCGATCTTCGACCGCGGATTCCTGATGGCCGACGCGGTCTATGAGGTGACGAGCGTCCTCGGCGGCAAGCTGATCGACTTCGCGGGCCATGCCGAGCGGCTGCACCGGTCGCTGGCGCTTCTCGACATGCGCCAGCCGGTGACGGACGAGGAGCTGCTGGCGATCCACCGCGAGCTGGTGGCACGGAACGGGATCGAGGACGGGCTCGTCTATCTGCAGGTCACGCGCGGCAATCCCGGCGACCGCGATTTCGCCTTCCCGGACCCGGACCAGGTGAAGGCGGGGATCGTGCTCTTCACGCAGTCGAAGCCCGGCCTTGCGGACAACCCGGCGGCGAAGGTCGGCATGAAGGTGATCTCGATCCCCGACATCCGCTGGGGCCGGCGCGACATCAAGACGGTGCAGCTTCTCTACCCCTCGATCGGCAAGATGATGGCGAAGAAGGCGGGCTGCGACGATGCCTGGTTCGTCGAGGACGAGGGCGTGGTGACCGAGGGCACCTCGAACAACGCCTATATCGTCAAAGGCGGCAAGATCGTCACCCGGCAGCTGAGCGAGGACATCCTGCACGGCATCACCCGCGCCGCGATCCTGCGGTTTGCGCGCGAGGCGCAGATGGTGGTCGAGGAGCGGGCCTTCACCGTCGCCGAGGCGCAGGCGGCGGACGAGGCCTTCGTGACCTCGGCCTCGGCCTTCGTGATGCCGGTCGTGGAGATCGACGGCGTGGCGCTCGGGTCCGGCGAGCCGGGGCCGGTGACGCGGCGGCTTCGGGAGATCTATCTGGAGGAAAGCCGCAAGGCGGCGATCTGAGCCGGGGGCGCGCGGCGACCGGGGCGGCCCGCCGGAAGGCGACCACGGTTGCCCCATCCGCCGGGCTCGGAAGCGGCGAGCATGGCGTCTTCGGCCCGGTCCGCGGACCCTCGACGATCACACGCTTGCATCACCTCGCCGCCGTCTCGGGCTTGAAGCTTGGCTCCCGGCTCAATGTCGCGGAGGAAACGCGCGGTCGCCGTATGGCTGCATGATTCCCCGGGATCGGAGACCCGGTGCGGGACATGGGCCGTACCTTGGCCCGTCCGCGCTAGCCGCCGCCCCGGTCGGCGGCATCGAGCAGCGCCACGACCTCGGCGTCCGCCACCTGCGGGAAGGCGCGGTAATGCGCGCCGACGGCGATGAAGGGGCGCGGCGTCTGAAGGCAGATCACCCGGTCGGCGAGCTTGGCGAACTCCGCCAGCGCCTCCTCCGGCGCCACCGGCACGGCGAGCACGATCGCCGCCGGCCCCGCCGCCCTCAGCGCCCCGAGCGCGGCCCGAAGCGTCGCGCCGGTGGCGATGCCGTCATCGACGACGATCGCCGTCGCGCCCGCGAGGTCGGGCTCGGGCCGGTCGCCAAGATAGATCCGCCGCCGCTCCGCCATCTCGCGCCGCTTGGCCGCGACGGCATCGGTGAAATCCTCCGGTCCCCGCCGGATCGACGCCAGCACATCGGGGTTGAAGACCGGCGCGCCGCCTTCGGCCACGGCACCCGCCGCCAGCTCCTCGTGCCCCGGCACGCCGATCTTGCGCACGAGGATCAGCCCCAGGGCCGCGCCGAGCCGCGCCGCGATCTCCGCCGCCACCGGCACGCCGCCCCTCGGCAGCGCCAGCACGACCGGCTTTTCCGGCGCCAGCGCCTCGATCTCGTCGGCCAGCTTCCGCCCGGCCTCGACGCGGTCGGTGAACATGCGGCCCTCCTTCCGATCGGAACCGCCCCAGTCTGCCAGAACCGCCCGCCCCGGCCAAGCGCGGCGCCCCGGTCAGCCCGCCACCTTCCGCGCCACGATGTAGCGGCGCGGCGGCTGGGCGGGATGGTTGCCGGTCTCGATGATCTTGAACCCGGCCGCCGTCACCATCGCCTCCAGCTCGGCGATCCGCGTGATCCGCACAAAGGGCGCCTTGCCCAAAAGCTGCATGACCGGCAGCGCCCCCCGCATCAGCGTCAGGACCAGCCGTTCCCGCGTCCAGCCCGAGCCCGGTTCCGGCAGGCAGATCGTCTTCGAGATGAAAAGCCCGCCCGGCTTCAGACGCGCGGCGACCCGGCGCAGGGCCCGCTCCGGATCGGGCAGGAGATGCAGGAGGTTGAAGGCGAGAACCGCGTCATATAGCCCCTCGCCCGGCGCCTCGTCGAGCACATCGGCGGCGGTGAAGCGGATGTTCGTGACTCCCTCCGCCGCGGCCTTCCGCCGCCCGACCGCGATCATCGCCGGCGAGACGTCGCTCGCCGTGATCTCGCCGACGCGCGGCGCCAGAAGAAGCGCGGTCGAGCCGGTGCCGCAGCCAAGCTCCAGCACCCGGTCGTCCGGCGAGAGGTAGGAGCGGGTCCGCTCCAGCGTGTAGGTGTAGGACTCCATGTCCCGGATGGGCGACTTCGCATATTTCTCGGCGATGCCATCCCAGAACTTCGCGGCTGTCTGCATGTCGTGTCTCCTTTGCCGCAAAGATATACCCATGCGTTTCCCATCGGGGAATTGCCGAAATACGCAGTTCGCTTATACATATACGCATGAATGACCGTCCCGACCGCTTCGACTGGAACCATGTCCGCGCCTTCCTCGCCACCGCCGAGGAGGGCTCGCTTTCGGCCGCCGCGCGGGTTCTCGGCCTCACCCAGCCGACGCTCGGCCGCCAGGTGGCGGCACTCGAGGACGATCTCGGCCTCCTCCTCTTCGAACGCATCGGCCGCTCGCTGCAGCTGACCGGCGCGGGGCGTGAGCTTCTGGCCCATGTCCGCGCGATGGGCGAGGCCGCGAACCGCGTGGCGCTCGCCGCCGCGGGACAGTCGCAGGCGATCGAGGGCAGGGTGCGGATCACCGCGAGCGAGGGCATGTCGGCCTATGTCCTCCCGGCCGCGCTGAAGCGCCTCAGGGAGGCCGCGCCGCGGCTCGAGATCGACGTGGTCGCCGCCGACGACATCCGCGATCTCATGCGGCGCGAGGCCGATATCGCGATCCGCCATGTCCGCCCCGAGCAACCCGACCTCGTCGCCCGCCTCGTGCGCGAGGCCGAGGCGCATTTCTACGCCGCCCGATCCTATCTCGACGCGCGCGGAAGGCCGCAGAGTCTCGCCGACCTCGCCCGGCACGATTTCGTGGGCTTCGGCGACAATGAACGGATGCTCGACTACCTCAAGCCACTCGGTATGCCGCTGACGACCGCGAATTTCCGCATCGGCTCGGAAAACGGCATCGTCGCCTGGGAACTCGCGCGCCAGGGTTTCGGCATCGCGCCGATGTGGGACGAGCTTGCCCGCCGCGATCCCGGCATGGAGCGGATCCTGCCCGAACTGCCGCCGATCGTCTTCCCGATCTGGCTCGCCACCCACCGCGAGCTCCACACCAGCCGGCGCATCCGGCTGGTCTTCGACCTTCTCGCGGATTTTCTGGGGCAGGCAACCTGAAGGCGCGCCCGCCATCGCATCGCACGAACAGCGCGTATCAGCCGCGCCAAGCGCCCGGCGACAGCCTGGTGGCGAGATCGCCGAAATCCGAGGCGACCAGATCGAACTCGTCCCCAAGCCCGTCCGCGTGGTAGTCCTCGCCCGGATCCTCGATCTGCGGCAAGACGTAGACGGTGCGATATCCGCACAGCCTCGCCGCGCGCAGATCGCTCGGATGCGCGGCCACCATGGCGATCTCCTCGGGGCGGCAGTCGACGATCTCCGCCGCACGGGCGTAGCAGTTCGGATCGGGCTTGTAGCTGCCGATCATCTCGCAGCAGAGAAACCCGTCCCATTCGAGGCCACTCACCCGCGACGAACCGGCGGCCATCGGCCAGCTGAGGATCGTCAGCGGCAGGACCGGGTATGTCAGGCGCAGCGCGCGAAGGCCGTCTCGGGCGCCGCGCCAGGCCGGCATCCTCCGCCACGCATGGTGGAGATCGCGCCGCACCGTGGCGTCCGGCACCAGGCCGGATCGCGCCAGAAGGGTGTCCATCACGCCCGCGAGCATCTCGTCAGAGCCGCGCCGGCCGGAGACGCCCTCGGCCGCGGCCCCCGCTTCGTCGAGGAATGCCGCCCGGCAGGCGCGCGCGAATGCCGCATGATCGAGACCCGCGAACTCCCTGTGCCGCCGCAAGGTCGTAACAATCGGCGTGTGCCAGTCGAACACCGTGCCGCCGATATCGAAGAGAAGCGCCCTGACCTGCATGCCACCCTCCCGGTCGCTGGTGCAGGATCGCACCGGCGACCGGGACGGACAATCCGGAATCAGCCCCGGAGCACCCCGCCCGTGGCCTTGGCGACCTTCTCGACGATCTTCGCGGAAACCGCCTCGATCTCCTCGTCGGTGAGGGTCCTGTCGCGTGGCTGCAGGCGCACCGAAATCGCGAGCGACTTCTTGCCCGCGCCCATCTGCGCCTCGGCCTTCTCGCCGGTGAACTGGTCGAAGACCGACACCGCCTCGATCAGCGCCTTGTCGGCGCCCTGCGCGGCGTTCACGAGCGTCAGCGCCTCGACCCCCTTGTCGACGACGAAGGCGAAGTCGCGCTCCACCGCCTGCAGGTCGGAGATCCCCAGCGCCGCCCGCGTCGCGGATTTCGCCTTCGGGAACGGCACCTTCTCGACGAAGACCGTGAAGGCGACCGCCGGGCCCTTCACGCCCATCGCCTTCAGCACCTTCGGATGCACCTCGCCGAAGGCGCACAAAGCGTTCGGGCCAAGCCCCATCACGCCCGCGCGTCCCGGATGCCACCAGCCCGCCACCTTGCGGCTGACCTGCATCCGCGCCGGCGCGCCGAGGACCGACAGCACCGCCTCCGCATCCGCCTTGGCGTCGTAAAGATCGACCGCCCGGCGCGAGCCATAGGGATCGCGCGCCGCCGAGGCGCCGACCAGAAGCCCGGTCGCATGAAGCGACTGTTCCCCCGGCTCGCCGCCGGCAAACGCCGGCCCGACCTCGAAGAGCGCCAGATCCGCAAAGCCCCGCGCCTGGTTGCGCGCCGCCGCCGCCAGCAGCCCCGGCAGAAGATCGGGCCGCATATGCGTCATCTCCGAGGAGATCGGGTTCTCCACCCGCGTCGCCTCGGTGCCGCCGCCGAACAAGGTCGCGGCCTCGGCGTCGATGAAGGAATAGGTCACGCATTCGTTGTAGCCGAGCCCGGCGAGCATCCGCCGCGCCGCCTTCTCGCGCATCTGCATCGGTGTCAGCACCGGCTTCGGCACGCCGGGCCGCGCCCGCCGCATCGGCTTGCCCTCGAGCTTCGTCAGCGACGCGATCCGCGCCACCTCCTCCACGAGATCGGCCTCGCCGAGGATGTCCGGCCGCCACGACGGCGGGCTCGCCATCCCGCCGTCCAGCGTGAAGCCGAGGGCCTCCAGCGTGCCCCGCTGCGCGCCCTCGGGAATGTCCATGCCGACGAGGCTGACCACCCGCTTCGGATCGAAGCGGTAGGCCCGCGCCGTGTCCGGCACCGCGCCGTCCATCACCACGTCCGAGGCCTCGCCGCCGCAAAGCTCCAGGATCATCCGGGTCGCCATCTCGAGCCCCGGCAGGGTGAACGCCGGGTCCACGCCGCGCTCGAACCGGTAGCGGGCGTCGGAATGGATGCGCAGCGCCCGGCCCGTCGTCGCGATGGTGATCGGGTCCCAGTAGGCGCTTTCAAGGAAGACGTTGACGGTTTCCTCGGTCACGCCGGTCGGCGCCCCGCCCATCACGCCGGCGATGCTCTCCGGCCCCTCGTCGTCCGAGATCACCATCATCCCCGGCTGGAAGCGGTAGGTCTTCTCGTCCAAGGCTTCCAGTTCCTCGCCGCCCGTCGCGGGATGGATCCGCAAGTCCCCCTTCACCTTGTCGGCGTCGAAGACGTGCAGCGGCCGGTTCTGGTCGAAGGTGAAGTAGTTGGTGATGTCCACCAGCGCCGAGATCGGCCGGTGCCCGGTTTCCAAGAGGAGCCGCTGCAGCCATTCCGGGCTCGGCCCGTTCTTCACGCCGCGGATCACCCGCCCGGCGAAGAGGGGGCAGCCCTTCGCTTTGAGACCGTCGTCGATCGTCACGCCGATCGGGCTCTTGAAGCTGCCCGCGACCGGCTCCACCACCTGCGGCTTGAGCCGCCCGAGCCCCCGCGCCGCGAGGTCGCGCGCGATCCCGCGCACGCCCAGGGCATCGGGCCGGTTCGGGGTGATCTTGATGTAGATCATCGGGTCGTTGAGACCCTTCCAGTCGATGTAGCGCGCGCCAAGCTCGGCATCCTCGGGCAGGTCGATGATGCCCTCGTGGTCGTCCGAGAGCATCAGTTCCCGCTCCGAACAGAGCATCCCGTTACTCTCGACGCCCCGGATCACGCCCGGCTTGAGGTCCACCCCGGTGCCCGGCACATGGGTGCCGACGGGCGCGAAGACACCGTAAAGCCCAGTCCGCGCATTCGGCGCGCCGCAGACCACCTGCACCTCCTCCATCCGGCCGCCGGGGCCGTCCGGGTAGGTGGCGACGCGGCAGAGCCGCAGCTTGTCGGCATTCGGATGCTGCACCGCCTCGATCACGCGGCAGATGCGGAACGCGCCCAGCCGTTCGGCCGGGTCCACGACCTCCTCGACCTCGAGCCCGAGATCGGTGAGCGCCTCGGTGATCTCGGAGAGCGAGGCCGCGGTGTCGAGATGCTTTTTCAGCCAGGAGAGGGTGAATTTCATTGGTCTACTCCGCCCATACCTGGATGAGGTTTCTAACTTCTGGTCGCAACTCGATGGAGGTCGTTTCGTTTGAAGCCTTCTCAATTGAGTACATGAGAAGGCCAGTTCCAACCGGCATTTCCTTGAGCTCAGAAAGTAGCTGCCTGCCCTTTTCTGTCAGATCGATTCCGTAACCATCGACGACCACAGCTTGGGAGACCAAGTATTCCAACGATATGAGCTTCTTTGCTAAGTCATGTGTATTGGCAACATCCGGCACGTCCGCCAGCAGGTCGTGGGGCTTAGTCGACGCGCGCCGTAGAAGGTCGCGTATGTCTGCAAATGTATAGCTCACCTGCTCAACCCCCCATGCACCGTCGGCAGGTCGAGGCTCGCAAACCCGTAATGCCTGAGCCACCTGAGATCGCTCTCGAAGAACGCCCGCAGATCCGGGATCCCGTATTTCAGCATCGCCAGCCGGTCGATGCCGAGCCCGAAGGCAAAGCCCTGCCATTCGTTCGGGTCGATCCCGCCGGCGGCCAGCACCTTCGGATGCACCATGCCGGAGCCCAGAATCTCCATCCAGCCGTCGCCCTCGCCGATCTTCAGCTGTCCGCCCTCCCAGGAGCAGCGGATATCGACCTCGGCCGAGGGTTCGGTGAAGGGGAAATGCGAGGCGCGGAAGCGCAGTTCGACCTGATCCACCTCGAAGAAGGCGCGGCAGAACTCCTCCAGAACCCATTTCAGGTTCGCCATCGACAGGTCGCGGTCGATCGCCAGCCCCTCGACCTGGTGGAACATCGGCGTGTGGGTCTGGTCCATGTCCATCCGGTAGACCCGGCCCGGTGCGATCACCCGCAAGGGCGCGCCATGGGTCTGCATCGCCCGGATCTGCACCGGCGAGGTATGGGTGCGCAAGACATGCGGCGGCCGGTCGTCGCCTTCCGCGCGGGCCATGAAGAACGTGTCATGCTCCTGCCGCGCGGGATGCTCGGGCGGGATGTTGAGCGCGTCGAAATTGTACCAGTCCGACTCGATCTGCGGGCCTTCGGCCACGGCAAAGCCCATGTCGGCGAAGATCGCGGTGACTTCCTCGGTCACCTGGCTCACCGGATGGATCGTCCCCATCCGCCGCGGCCGCCCCGGCAGCGTCACGTCGAGCCATTCGGCCTTCAGCCGCTCGTCGAGGGCCGCATCCGCCAGCGCCGCCTTCTTCGCGCGGAGCGCCGCGTCGATCTCGTCCTTGAGCCGATTGAGCGCCGCCCCGGCGGCCTGCCGCACGGCGGGGTCCATCTGGCCAAGCTCGCGCATCTTCAGCGAGATCTCGCCCTTCTTGCCCAAAGCGGCGATGCGCAGGTCTTCAAGCGCCTGTTCGTCGGCGGCATCCGTGATGGCGCCAAGATACTTCTGCTTCAGCTCGTCCATTCGCTTCCCACTCCGAAACTTGCGCCGTAGCTAGCGCATCCGCGCGGGGCCGACAAGTTTCGGTGACGTCGGCGGGCCGCCGGCGCCGCGATCTCAGTTGTGGAGAGCTTCGCCCAGGAGGCGCGGCGCAAGGAAGTCGGCCCCCTGGGAACTCAGATGATCACTGTCGAAGTATAGGGGAATGCCATCGACCGCGATCCGGCAGACCGGATCGCAGAGGATCGGCACCGGATCGAGCACCGTCACGTCGCCGAGCTCTGCGGTCGCCTCGATCACGCGGTTCGTCCGTTCGTTCAGGGCATGGACGTTCGCGGCGTCAGGCATGTCCGGCATCGGCGTGCCGCTCATCATATTCCTTGCGATCACGACGGGCAGTTCGCTCACCAATTCCGGCGTCCCCTCGATGACGATGATCCTGCGGCCGGTTGCCGTAATCGCCGCGATTGTCCGTGTGAAGGCGGCCTCGAAGACCGCGAAATTGGCCGCCTCGCCACCGCTCTTGTCGACGTGCCCCTCCTCCCGCAGGAGCGCGCGGGGCCATGCGCCGCGACCCTCTGAATTGAGCCGCCAGCGGCTGTAAAGGATGACGGTTTGAAGGTCGCTGCGCGACCGGAGCTCGGCGATCACCCGGTCGTTGAACTCGATACAGCCCTTCACGAATCCGCCGTCGAGCCGTTCGACGCCGAGGATCGGTGGACAGGCAAGCCGATAGGCAAGCGCGCCGGACCGCCCCTCGTCGCGCAACAGCCGGTCGAGCCCGTGCGAGAGCGCCCCGGCATGGGAATCGCCCCACAGCAGCACGTCCTGCCGACCCGGAGTGGGAAGGCCGAGATCGCAGAGAATGCCGGCGGTGCGTTCGGTGGCGCAGTTTTCGGAGCCGGTTATCTCTTCATCCGCGACCGCGAGAACGCGCTGAACCGCCTCGGGCAGCCTGCCCGGCAGCCCCTGCATCGCCACGATGGCCAAAGAGGCGACGCCCAGAACCGCGCTCGCCAGCCCGGCCACACCGAAGACGCGTGCGCGGGTCGCCGCCACGCGCCCGCGCCGCCGGAACGGCCTCTCGACGAAACGCCAGCTTGCCCAGGCTGCGCCCGTCGCGATGGCAACCGCCGCGGCAGTGGCTGCAGGCGGCAGATCGCTTGATCCGAAGCGGAGCCAGAACAGCACGAGAACCGGCCAGTGCCAGAGATAAAGAGAGTACGAAATCAGGCCTATCCCGACCGGCAGAGGCGCGGACAAGAGCCGGCCTGCCCGTGTCGTCCCCAGCCCACCGGCCCAAATGATGAGCGCGGCCCCGAGGCAGGGCAGCATCGCGGCCACACCCGGAAACGGCGTCTGGTCGGAGTAAAGCGCAACCGAGATCGCAATCATCGCGCAGCCGATCGCAGCCGCGGCTTCGCGCAACAGGGGGGGCGCCCGCCGTTGCGGTGCCATCAAGGCGAGTGCGGCACCGACTCCAAGCTCCCAGAAGCGGCCGGGCATCAGATAGAAACTCGCAGTGGGTCGCGTGTGGGTCAGGAAAACGGACAACAGGAATGAGGCGCCGCAGAGAAGGACGATAAGGCCGAGCGCCCTGCGCGTCCTTGACATCAGCCACCACATCAGCAGCGGAAAGATGATGTAGAACTGTTCTTCCACCGCCAGAGACCAGGTATGCAGCAGCATCTGCGTTTCGGCGGCCGGGGCGAAGTAATCGGCCGACTGGACGTAGAACCAGACGTTTGACGCGAAGAGAAGCGTCGCGAGCGCGCTCTTCGCGAGATCGTCGAATTGGCGCGGCAGAAGAAACACGAAGCCCGCGACGAGGCATGCGAAGATGATGACAATCAGCGCCGGGACGATGCGCCGGACCCGTCGTTCGTAGAAGGCTGTGATGGAGTAGCGGCCGTCCTCGATCTCACGCCGTAGAATCCCGGTGATGAGAAAGCCCGAGATGACGAAGAAGACATCGACGCCGACGAAGCCGCCGCCGAAGCCGGGGACGCCCGCGTGGTACAGAACCACCGGCACGATGGCGAGCATCCGCAGCCCGTCGATATCGCGTCGGTACCCAAATCTACTCATCGGTCACCGGCTTGCCGCATCGCAGCGCACGTGGCGCGGCCTTGTGCCTTGAGGTTAGATCAATATCAGTCGCCGGGACAACGGTTCAGAAATTAAAAACCCCGCGACGGCCGTTCTGGCCATTCGCGGGGTTCACACTGTCCCTCTGGAGAGAGAGTTTACGCGAGCGCGGCCTTCGCCTTTCCGACGATGGCCTCGAACGCCGCCGGCTCATGCACGGCGAGATCGGCGAGCACCTTGCGGTCCACCTCGATCCCGGCCAGGCCGAGCGCGTTGACGAAACGCGAATAGGTCATTTCGGCGTCGATCGCCCGGACCGCGGCGTTGATCCGCTGGATCCACAGCGCGCGGAAATTGCGCTTGCGGGCCTTGCGGTCGCGGGTGGCGTACTGTTGCGCCTTGTCGACGGCCTGGGTGGCGGTGCGGAAGTTGCGCGAACGGGCGGAGTAGTAGCCTTTCGCCTTCTTGATCACCTTGCGGTGGCGGGCGTGGGTGACGACGCCGGATTTAACGCGGGACATGGGTCACTCTCCTCAGCGGTTGTACGGCATGTATTTCTTGACGATCTTCGCATCCGCGTCGGCCAGCAGCATCGTGCCGGTCGCCTTGCGGATGAAGTCCGTCGAGCGCTTGATCATGCCGTGACGCTTGCCTGCGACACCAGCCTTGACGCGGCCCGAGGCCGTCATCTTGAACCGCTTCTTCGCGGCCGATTTGGTCTTCATCTTGGGCATTTCCATCTCCTCGTCAGAGTGAACGCGCGACTCGGCAATGCCACTTGGCCGGCCTCGCGGGGTATTCGAGTGGCGCCCTATAAGCCGCCTCGGGCAGATTGGCAAGCCCTGCCGCCACCCCGAGGCCGGGTCTCACTCCGGGTCGGTGCGGAAGATCAGCCGCTCGTCGCAGGGCGCGACGCGCAGGATGTTGGTGGTGCCCTTCACGTTGAAGGGCACGCCCGCGGTCACCACGATCTGGTCCGTCTCGGTGGCGAAGCCGAATTCGCGCGCCGCCCGCGCGGCGCTGACCACGGCCATCTTGAAGCGCTCGATCTCGTCGGTCACGACGCAGTGCACGCCCCAGGTCAGGCAGAGCCGCCGCAGCGTCTCGGTCACCGGCGAGAGCGCGATGATCGGAACGTTCGGCCGCTCGCGGGCGACGAGGCTCGCGGTCCGGCCCGACTGGCTGAAGCAGCAGATCGCGTGGATATCGGTCGCCTCGGCGATCTCGCGCGCCGCCGCGACGATGCCGTCGGCGATGCTCGTCCGCTCCACCCGGCGCGAGGCCTCGATCACCTGGCGGTAGGTCGGATCGCTCTCGACCGATTTGGCGACGTTGTCCATCGTCGTCACCGCCTCGACCGGATACTGGCCCGCGGCGCTCTCGGCCGAGAGCATCACCGCGTCCGCGCCCTCGTAGATCGCGGTGGCGACGTCGGAGACCTCGGCGCGGGTCGGCATCGGGCTCTCGATCATGCTTTCCAGCATCTGGGTCGCGACGATCACCGGCTTGGCCGCCGCCCGCGCGCCGCGCACCAGCTGCTTCTGGATCGGCGGCACTGAATGGACCGGCAGTTCGACCCCGAGATCGCCGCGCGCCACCATGATCCCGTCCGAGACGGCGAGGATCGCCGGATAGGCCTTGACCGCGGCCGGCTTCTCGATCTTCGACAGGATCGCTGCGCGCCCCTTCGCGAGGCTGCGCGCCTCCTCGACATCCTCGGGCCGCTGCACGAAGGAGAGCGCGAGCCAGTCGACGCCGAGTTCGCAGGCGAACTCCAGGTCGGCCCGGTCCTTGTCCGACAGCGCCGCGAGCGGCAGCACCACGTCGGGCACGTTCACGCCCTTGCGGTTGGAGATCGTGCCGCCGATCGTCACCGTGCAATCGGCGAAATCGGCGCCGCAATCCTCGACCTTGAGCCGGATCTTGCCGTCATTGACGAGAAGCGAGGCGCCCGGTTCGAGCGCGGCGAAGATCTCCTTGTGCGGCAGGCAGACGCGCGTCGCGTCGCCCTCGGCGGGGTCGAGGTCGAAGCGGAATCGCGCGCCCTCGGAAAGCTCCTCGGAGCCCTTCGCGAAGGTGCCCACGCGCAGCTTCGGCCCCTGCAGGTCGGCGAGGATCGCGATCGGCCGGCCGGTTTCGGCCTCGATCCGGCGGATGATCGCGTGGCGGGCCGCCTGCTCCTCGTGGCTGCCGTGGCTCATGTTGAGTCGGAACACGTCGGCCCCGGCCTCGAAGAGTGCCCGGATCGTCTCGTAATCGCTCGACGAGGGGCCGAGCGTGGCCACGATCTTCACGTTGCGGAGGCGTCTCATCGGGGCCATGTCGTCTCTTCCGTTTGCGCTATCATCAAGGGTCGGCCTCTCTATCGCCCAAATCGCGCCGCCGGGCAACTGGCGCTTTGCCGCGCGCTGATCTAAAGGACATCATCCCGGAATACGTGAAGGCTCCATGACAGACCACCCGTTCGAGATCGAGGGCGAAGACCGGCCGTCCCGCTGGCTCGTGACCTGCGACCATGCGACGAACCGCGTGCCGCCCTGCATCGGCGGCGGCGACCTGGGCATCGCGCCCGAGGACATGGAGCGCCACATCGCCTACGACATCGGCGCGGCCGGCGTCACCCGGCGGCTGGCCGAGCGGCTGGATGCGCCGGCGATCCTGTCGGATTTCTCGCGGCTCGTCATCGACCCGAACCGCGGCGAGGACGACCCGACGCTGGTGATGAAGCTCTATGACGGCACGGTGATCCCGGTGAACCGCGACGTCGGCGCGGCGGAGACCGAGCGGCGCCTGAACGCCTTCCACCGGCCCTATCACGCGGCGCTCGAAACCCTCGCCGCGCGGCGCGCCGACACCGTGATCTGCGCGGTGCACAGCTTCACGCCGCGGCTCTTCGGGCGCGGCGACCGGCCCTGGCAGGTGGGCATCCTCTATTCGCATCTCGACCCCAAGCTCTCGCTCGCCGTGCTCGAGCGGCTGCGGGCCGAGCCGGACCTGAACGTGGGCGAGAACGAGCCCTATGGCGGTCATCTCGACGGCGATTCGATCGACCGCCACGCGCTGAAGACCGGAAGGCCCAACGTGCTGATCGAGATCCGCCACGATCTCATCCGCCACCAGGACGGCCAGATCGCCTGGGCCGACCGGCTCGCGCCGATCCTTGAAGCGGCGCTCGCCGACACCGATCTCTAAGCAGGGAGGACGACATGGACGACAAGACCCGGATCGAGATCGAGGCCGCCGCCTTCCGGACGCTGCGCCATCACCTGATGGAAAAGCGGGCGGATGTGCAGAACATCGACCTGATGAACCTCGCGGGCTTCTGCCGCAACTGCCTCGCCCGCTGGTACCAGGAGGCCGCCAGCGAGCGCGGCGTCGCGATGACCAAGGACGAGGCGCGCGAGATCTATTACGGCATGCCTTACGACCAGTGGCGGGCCGAGCACCAGACCGAGGCGGATGACGAGAAGAAGGCGGCGTTCGAGGTGGCGTTCCGCGAGAACGTCGGGCCGAAGGACGGCTGATCCGGCGCGATCCGGCAGTGCGCCCGTTCCGGGCGCATCCCATCTGTCGCGCCCTTCGCCGGGGCGAAGGGCGCTCCGCCTGCCTCCGGCGGGGGTATTTCGGCAATGAAGAACGCCGATGCGGGGTCAGTCTCCGGCGGCGCCGTGGAGATGCGCGACGAGGGCTTTCAGGCGCGGCCGGCGCGCATGGGCGCGCGGAAAGACCAGCACGTAGTCCCAGGACATCGGCAGCGCGGTGGCGTCGATCCTGACGAGCGCCCCCGCGCGGATCTCGACGCCCGCAAGACGTTCCGGAACCAGCGCGACGCCGAGGCCGGCGCGGGCGGCGGCGAGCGCGAGCCCGGTCATGCCGACCCGGAGCCCGGCCCTCGGATCGGGGCGGCGGGTGTCGCCCTTCGCCGCGAACCACGCCGCCCAGGCGGGCTGGGTCGCGTAGGAGGCGCCCCAGTCGGTGTGGATGAAGTCGGCGTCGGGGAGCGCCGCGAGCCCCGCCTCGGGCAGCCCGAACGCCGGTGCCGCGACGGCGGCGATCCGGTCGCGGAACAGGGTCTCGGTCTGGTGGTCGGGATAGGCGTGGCCGCCGTAGGTCAGCCGCAGGTCGGCGCCCTCGCGGCCGAAGGCCACCGGATCCTCCTCGACCCGGATCTCGATCCCGGCCCGCCCCTCGAACCCGGCGAGGGCCGGGACGAGCCACCATTCGGCGACCGAGGGAATGACCGAGAGCACCAGCCGCGCCCGCATCCGCCCCTCGCCGAGTTCCGCCGCCACCGCGGCGAGGTCGGTCAGCGCGAACTCGACCCGGGGATAGATCGCGCGGCCGGCATCGGTGAGCGTGATCCGGTTGCCCTGCCTCAGGAAGAGCTGCTTGCCGAGATGCTCCTCGAGCGCGCGGACCTGCTGGCTCACGGCGGCCGAGGTGACGCCGAGTTCCGCCCCGGCGGCGACGAAGCTGCCGGCGCGGGCGGCGGTCTCGAAGGCGCGGAGGGCGTTGAGGGGCGGCAGGGTGGACATCGCGATTCCGAAAGATTTTCTTATGCTCCGCGAAAATTTCTCCCGTTGCAAGAACGGCGCTTCGGCCCCAGCCTCTGCGCGACAGGGAGGACGCCATGGACACCATGCAGGACATCATCGATCTCGACCGTTATCCGCTCGACCGGCCCGAGAGCCCGGAGTGGCAGGCGCTCGTCGACCGCGCCCGCGCCGATCTCGCCCGCGACGGCATGTTCAACCTCGAGGGCTTCCTCAAGCCCGAGGCGATCGGAACCGCCGTTTCCGCGCTTGTCCCGCGCTTCGACGGCGAAAGCTTCACCCATGCCCGCAAGCACAACATCTACTTTCGCAAGGAGGTGCCCGGCCTCAGCCCCGACCATCCGGCGCTCAAGGAGTTCGAGACGATCAACCGCACGCTCTGCGGCGACCAGATCGGCGGCGTGGTCGAGGCGCTCTACGACTGGCCCGGTTTCGCCCGGTTCCTCGCCGCGGCGATGGACAAGCCCGCGCTTCACACGATGGACGACCCGCTCGCCCGCGTGAACGCGATGGCTTACGGCGAGGGCGAGGCGCTCAACTGGCATTTCGACCGGTCCGAGTTCACCACGACGCTTCTCCTGCAGGCACCCGAGGCGGGCGGCGAGTTCGAATACCGCTCCGACCTCCGGAGCGACGACGACCCGAACTACGAGGGCGTGGCGCGGCTCCTCGCGGGCGGCGACCCGGCGCTGAAGCGGCTCACCCTCGGCGCCGGCACGCTCAACGTCTTCAAGGGCAAGAACACCGCCCACCGGGTGACCCCGGTCAAGGGCGCGCGCGCGCGCATCATCACGGTCTTTTCCTTCTACGAGCGCCCCGGCGTCCGGTTCACCGAGGAGGAGCAACGGGGCTTTTACGGCCGCGCGGCATGACCGGCCCGTTCAAGGACGCCCGCAAGACGACCTACCTCAATTCCGAGGGTTCTAACCGGCCGCTCGTCTCGCCGATCCCCGGTGACGTGCTTAACGCCGCCCGTGGCTACCGCCTCGGGCGGCTGCGCGACCAGATCGCGCGCCACGACGTGGCCGGGCTTCTGCTCTATGACCCGGTCAACATCCGCTACGCCTTCGACGTCTCGAACATGCAGGTCTGGACCGCGCACAACCCGATGCGCTACGCACTGATCCTCGCGGGCGGCCCGGCGATCCTCTTCGAGTTCAAGGGCTGCGAGCATCTCGCCCAAGGCCTGCCCGGCATCGACGAGGTGCGGACCGCGATCACCTACATGTTCATGAGCCGCGGTGACCAGATCCGGGGCTTCGTCGAGGACTGGGCCGACGAGATCGCCGATCTCGTCCGCAGCCACGGCGGCGGCAACATGCGGCTGGCGGCCGACAAGCTCGACATCAACGCGCCGCCCGCGCTCGCGGCGCGCGGGATCGCCCTCGTCGACGGCGCCGAACTGGCCGAGACCGCCCGCGCGATCAAGTCGCCCGAGGAACTCCGGCTGATGCGCTGGACCATCCGGGTCTGCGAGGCCGGCATGGCGCGGATCTACGAACATTCCCTGCCCGGCGTCACCGAGCAGGAACTCTGGGCGCATCTGCATTTCGAGAATGCCCGCTCCGGTGGCGACTGGCTGGAGACGAAGCTCCTGACCGCGGGACCGAACACCAATCCCTGGTACAAAGAATGCTCGCACCGTCCGGTCGAGGCCGGCGAGATGATCTCGTTCGACACCGACATGATCGGCCCCTATGGCTACTGCGCCGATCTCTCGCGGTCCTGGGTCTGCGGCTATGAGCCGATGAATCAAACGCAGCGACGGCTCTACCGGACGGCGCTCGACCAGATCGAGCACAACCTCGCCCTCATTGCCCCCGGCCGCGACTTCGCCGAGTTCAACGAGAAGAGCTGGCGCATCCCGGAAAAGCATATCGACTACCGCTACTCGCTGGCCTTGCACGGCGTCGGCATGGCCGACGAATGGCCCGTGGTGCCGCTGCATGTCGATTGGACCAACCGGGCGATGGCGGGGCGGTTCGAGCCCGGCATGGTGCTCTGCGTCGAAAGCCTGATCGCGGAAAAGGGAACAGAATCGATCAAGCTCGAAACCCAGGTGCTGATCACCGAAACCGGCGCGGAACGGCTCGACAGCTTCCCCTGGGAGGACGTGTGACGTAACGGAATGTGGCGATTTCCGCCGTTTGACACGCTGTGTTTACCGAGGTCGCGTAGGTCGTCGGTGTGCGATCTGCTATCCTTGGACCATCATGGCCTTGCTGGAGACCCGCGACGATTATTCCCGAGCCGAGCGTTTTTCGGATGCGGTGATCCATGCCTCCGGCCTTCTCTTCGTCCTCATCGCGGTCCCGGTGCTGATCACCGTCACCGCCTTTCTGCGCGGCGATTTCACGGCGCTTTTCGGGGTCTCGGTCTATGGCCTCACGCTGATCGCGATGATCCTGTGCTCGGCGCTCTACAACCTGGTTCCCCATCCTGACTGGGAAGGGCTCCTCAAGCGGCTCGATCACTCGGCGATCTACGCCAAGATCGCCGGGACCTACACGCCCTTCACGCTGCTGTCGGGCGGGCACGGGGCCTGGCTTCTGGCCGGCATCTGGGGCGCGGCCGTCGCCGGGATCGGGCTGAAGATCATCGCGCCCGACCGGTTCCACCGCATGGCGATCTGCCTTTACATCGCGATGGGCTGGGCGGGGCTCTTCGCCGGGAGTTCCTTTCTGGCCGCGCTGTCATGGCCGGTGCTGATCCTGATCCTGATCGGCGGCGGCCTCTACATGGCGGGCGTCGTGTTCTACCTGTTCGACCGGTTGCCGTTCCACTACACGATCTGGCACGTCTTCGTGCTCACGGCGAGCCTCGTCTTCTACGCGGCCGTCACGGTCCACGTCGTGCAAGGCGCGGCCTGAAGCCGCCCCAGGGCGGCTGGGCCGGCGGCGATCATGCTCCTCGTGCCGGTGTTGCCGGCGGGGTTCGCAAGCTTGGCCGGCAGGGTGATCTGCCTTCAGGCACCGCGCCCGTTCATCGCGTCCGGCGCGTATTGCCGCGCCTTCCAGAAGGTGGCGGAGGCCGAGGTCGCGGAGCTTCTCGAGTCCGCTGACGGGGGCGGCCGCCAGCGCGTCAGGACTTGCCTTGCGATCCATCTCCCGTGCTAGGCTTGCGCGGCGCGAAACCTATCGGCAGGGACGGGATATGCTACAGGAATTCAGGCAGTTCATCGCCCGCGGCAATGTCATGGACATGGCCGTCGGGATCATCATCGGCGCGGCGTTCACCGCGATCGTGACCTCGGTCGTCGAGGACCTGATCAACCCGATCATCTCGCTCTTCACCGGCGGGCTCGACTTTTCCGGCCTCGGCGTCCGGCTCGGCGAGGGCGAGGGGGCGGCGGTCTTCGGCTACGGCAACTTCATCATGGCGCTGATCAACTTCCTGATCATCGCCTGGGTCGTGTTCCTGCTCGTCAAGGGCGTCAACCGGGTCAAGGACGCGGTGATGAAGGCCGAGGAGGCGGCGCCGGCGCCGTCCGGGCCGACCGAGATCGAGCTTCTGACCGAGATCCGCGACGCGCTGAAGAAGGGCTGAGGGGAAGGACGCAAGGCGCTTGTCGTGATTGCGTGCCCGTCGGCGTCGCGTGCACCGCGTTTGTCCGTCGGGCTTCACGCCTTTGCGGGTTCGAAAAACGCGGCTAAAGTGCGGCCGCAGTGACGTTTGCTGCGGGTTTTTTGAGGAGAATTGGCTCGGGGCTCGCGCCGGGCAGCCGAAGCGATTGTTGGCAGATTTGGAGGATGATGATGATCCGTGCGATTTCAGTAGCGGCGTCCATGGCGCTTCTTGCGGGCGCCGCCTCGGGGCAGGAAGAGTATGATCTGGTCATTGTGGGCGCGCGCGTGGTCGATCCCGAAACGATGCTGGACCAGGTGCGCAATATCGGCATTACGGGCAATGAGATCGCCATCGTCACGCGCGACGCATCACCGGCGCGGATGAGATTGACGCCGGCGGGTTGATCGCCGCGCCGGGTTTCATCGACCTGCATGCGCACGGACAGGATCCCTACAGCGAGAAGGTTTCGATTTTCGACGGTCGAACGACGCAGATGGATCTGGAGGGCGGTGCCTTGCCGGTTTCGGCGTATTTCGACGCCAAGGCCGGGGTCTCGCTGTCCAACTATGGCGTGTCGGTCGGTCATTCCGGGGCCCGGCTGCTGCTGATGGACGGGATCGACCCGCTCGGCAGCCCGATGATGACCCATGCGCTGGAAAAGGCCGCGGCGACGGGTAACCAGTGGTCCATAAAGCTCGCCACGGACGACGAACTCGACGCGATCGACGATCTGGTCCGCCAGGGGGTTGAGGACGGTGGCGTGGGGATCGGCGTCATGGTCGGCTACTATCCCAACGCGCGCAGCGAGGGCATTGCGCGGATGGCACGGATCGCTGCCGAAACCGGGAGCTTCCTGACGACGCACCCGCGCTATCTCAGCAATATCGCGCCCAGCGGCGTGCTGGGGCAGGAATAGTTCATTGCCCTCGCACAAGCCTACGACGTGCCGCTGCTTCTGCACCATGTGCCCACGAACGCGCTGTCTGATACGCCGGCCGCGCTGGACATGATCGATGCCGCGAACGCCAACGGGGCGACGATCCTCGGCGAGGCGTTTCCCTATGTCAAAGGCTCAACCTTCATGGGAACCGAGATCCTGTCGCCCGGCTGGCAGGAACGAACGGGCATGGATTACAGCGATCTCATGTGGGTGGAGACCGGCGAGACGCTGACTGAGGAGACCTTCAACAAGTATCGCGCCGAGCGGCAGGACGGCTTCTTCCTGATGGAGCATATCAAGCAGAAGGACATGCTGGCGGCGGTGCTTCACCCGGACGTGATCATCGCAAGCGACGGCATGCCGCTTGTGGACGCGGATGGAAATTTCCTTCCCTTTGACGCGCCGTTCGGCGCCGGTCTTGGCCACCCGCGCAGCGCCGGAACCTACGGCACCTACCTTAGGATGGCAATTGATGACGGCAGCCTGACCATGCCGCAAATCATCGCCAAGACAGCCTTCCAGCAGGCGAAGTTTCTCGAACCGTTTGTTCCTTCGATGGCCAAGCGTGGACGTCTCCAGGCGGGCGCGGTCGCCGATATCACGATCTTCGATCCAGAAACCGTGAATGGCAGGGCGGGTTACGAGGTCGGGACGAACAGCCTCGCGTCGGAAGGTTTCGCGCATGTCATCGTCGGCGGGCAACCGGTCATCCGCAACGGCGAGCTGGTGCCAGACGTCCATCCCGGCGAAGCGGTGCGCGGCGGTCGCTAGCGGAACACGCCACGGCCAGACCCGACCCGGACCCGAAGCCGGCCAGCGCAGTATCGGCGGTGGCGCCGATCACCGCATTGTCAGGCGGGCAGACTTGCGCGCTTCCGGGCCTGCTCTTACCCTTCGCGCTCCGCTTTCCCCAAGCAGATGCCATCTGGGCGTCCCGACGCCGGATGCTTCGTCTAAGGAGGTCGATATGCGCGACAAGAAGCTGTGGATGGTCGTCACCATCCTTGCCGGCCTGGCTACCGGGCCCGTTTTTGCCGATACCGGATCCACCAAGGATGTCGTGATGAGCCACCTGCGGGGTGTCGGCCAGCTCGACGTGGACGAGGCGGTCGCGCCCTATGCTGACGACGCCACGCTCATCATGGCCGACAAGGTCTATCGCGGGTCCGCGGAAATCCGCGGCTTCTTCGAGGCCTTCTTCGCCGAGTTTTCCCAGGCCGACGTGTCCATGGAAACCGAAGCCCTCGTGTTCGAGGGAAACACAGCTTTCACGACGTGGAATGCCGAGTCGCCGAGCAATGTCTACGAGTTCGCTGCGGATACCTTCACGGTGCAGGACGGGAAGATCGTGAGCCATACGATGGCCGCCCGCATTACCCCCAAGTAACGGCGCGGGATCTGGCCAGTTTCGGCGGTTCCGGTCCCGGCGCCGGTCAGACGAAAGGGCGCGGCCCGAGAGGAAACGAAAAGGCCCGCCGGGGGCGGGCCTTTGGTGCCGCGTGAGCGGCGATGTCAGATCTTCAGCGCGGCTTCGGCGGTGATCGTCTCGAGGCCGAGCGCCTCGCCCACGGCGGCGTAGGTGAGCTTGCCGGCGTGGACGTTGAGGCCGTTCAGGAGATGCACGTCGTCGGCGCAGGCCTGGCGCCAGCCCTTGTTGGCGAGCGCGAGCATGAACGGCATCGTCGCGTTGCCGAGCGCGATCGTCGAAGTGCGGGCGACGGCGCCCGGCATGTTGGCCACGCAGTAATGCATGATGCCGTCGACCTCGTAGACCGGGTCCTGGTGGGTCGTGGCGCGCGATGTCTCGAAGCAGCCGCCCTGGTCGATGGCGACGTCGACGAGCGCGGCGCCCGGCTTCATGATCGAAAGCTGCTTGCGCGAGATGAGCTTCGGCGCGGCGGCGCCGGGGATCAGAACCGCGCCGATCACCATGTCGGCCTGCGGCAGCAGCTCTTCCAGGAGGCCGGCCGACGAATAGCCGGTCTTGAACGTGCCGCCGAAGACGTCGTCGAGGTAGCGCAGGCGCGGCAGCGAGCGGTCGAGCACGGTGACATCCGCGCCCATGCCGGCCGCGATCTTCGCCGCATGGGTGCCGACGACGCCGCCGCCGATCACGATGACCTTGGCCGGGCCGACGCCGGGCACGCCGCCCATCAGCACGCCGCGGCCGCCATTGGCCTTCTGCAGCGTCCAGGCGCCGACCTGCGGCGCGAGACGGCCCGCGACCTCGGACATCGGCGCGAGGAGCGGCAGGCCGCCCGAGCGGTCGGTCACGGTCTCGTAGGCGATGCAGGTGGCACCGGAGGCGATGAGGTCGTGGGTCTGCTCCGGATCGGGCGCGAGGTGGAGGTAGGTGAAGAGGATCTGGCCCTCGCGCAGCATCTTGCGCTCGCCCGCCTGCGGCTCCTTCACCTTCACGATCATGTCGGCTTGGGCGAAGACATCGGCGGCGGCCGGCAGGATCGTCGCGCCGACCGCGGTGTAGTCGGCGTCAGCGAAGCCCGCGCCGAGGCCGGCGCCGGTCTCGATCACCACCTCGTGGCCATTCGCGATGGCCTCGCCCGCGGCGTTCGGCGTCATGCCGACGCGAAATTCCTGCGGCTTGATCTCCTTGGGGCATCCGATCTTCATGGGGTCCTCCCGTAATATTCCTGCCCGGAAGGATGGCTCGGGCGGCATGAAATTGCTTTGACATTTTTCTGGTCATTCGACCCCTTGTTCGTGATAGATTCGATGAAGATGAAGTTTCTTCGAAGGATCTTGCGCGGATA
This sequence comes from Defluviimonas sp. D31, assembly GCF_033436765.1. NCBI lineage: Bacteria > Pseudomonadati > Pseudomonadota > Alphaproteobacteria > Rhodobacterales > Paracoccaceae > Albidovulum > Defluviimonas sp. D31. Next base: position 225,005 of record NZ_JAWQFN010000004.1, on the reverse strand, counting down.
TGCAACTCGACGCGACGGACAGACGAATCCTGACGGTTCTGCAGAAGCAGGGGCGGATCACCAATGCCGAGCTGTCCGAGCAGGTGAACCTCTCGCCCTCGGCCTGTCACCGGAGGGTGCAGCGGCTCGAGGAGGAGGGCTATATCGACGGCTTCGTGGCGCTTCTGAACGCGCGCAAGCTGAAGCGGCCGACCACGGTCTTCGTCGAGATCACGCTCTCGGGCCAGGCCGACGAGGTGCTGGAGGAGTTCGAGCGGGCGGTGAAGCTGGTGCCGGACATCCTCGAATGCCACCTGATGGCGGGGTCGGCGGATTATCTTCTCAAGGTCGTGGCCGAGGATACCGAGGATTTCGCCCGCATCCACCGCCAGTTCCTTGCCCGGCTGCCGGGGGTCGCGCAGATGCATTCTTCCTTCGCGCTCCGGACGGTGCGGCAGACGACGGCGATCCCGGTCTGAGGTCGTCGTTCAGTCGCTCCCCGGCCCGAAACGCCGTGGCATGACGCGGCCACTTTCATGGGCCTGACCGTCTCGTATCAGCAGGCTTGAGAAAGTTTCGCTGGCGGCAATTCGGATCAGAAGGTTTGAGACAGTTTCGCTGGTGGCGATTCGGGCGGGCGGGAAGAAAAGCACTGTGCCGACGAGAATTTGAAGCACGACGACGATGTTGAGCCAGGTGCGGAACGGTTCTTTTTTGGTCTTATGCCGCAATCGGTATTGCGCGAGTTTCGCGCCGCCGCCACCGAAAAACGCGGCGAGCAACAGAGTTTGCTCGGAGATACGCCAGTCGCCGGTTCGCGCCCTTTTCTTGTCTATGGCGAACAAGAGGTAGGAAAATGCGTTCGTGACCCCGAGAACCCCGACGATCCAGGGCACTAATTCCACGAATGCACCCATCAACCGCGCAGGCCGGTTTCTTCGAGGAGGCCCATGCGCTTAGCCTCGTAGTAATAGCCCTTCCGGTACCACATCACCGCCCGGTCGCGGTTGCCGCGCGAGACGAGCCAGGCGCCGCGCAGGTATTTGCCGGCGTAGCGCAGGTTGGTCTCGGCATCGAGCAGCCCCGCGGGGCGGCCGCGGTAACCCATCGTGCGGGCGGTCTGGGGATGGATCTGCATCAGCCCGTAATAGGGGCCGTTGCGCGCTTCGGGGTTGTAGCCACTTTCGGCCCGCACGACGCGGTGGAGCAGGTCCTCAGGCATGTCGTAGATGCGGGCGTATTTCGAGATCAGGCGGTTGACCTCGGCGTTGCCCTGCGGGCCGTCGGCCCGGTGGCGGTGGCGCCGGGAGCCGCAGCCGGCGAGGCCGGCGAGGAGGAGCGCCAGGGCGGCGCGGCGGGGCAGGTCTGTCATCGGGGTCTCCTTCCGTCGCGATGTGGTAGCCGAGTGGCGCGGCGGGGGGAAGGGGGCGGGGGGCTGGATGGGCGCGGGGCGCGTTTTGGTGTATGTTTCCCGCGCGGCGCCGGCGCGGACGTGCCGCTGTGCCGCCTGAAAAGGGGGGCAAGACATGGCTTATGTGGACTGGGAAATCCGGGGGCCGAAGATCGCCGGGTGCAGCTGCGACTACGGCTGCCCGTGCGAGTTCAACGGGCGGCCGAGCCGGGGCTATTGCCGGGGCGTCGAGGCGCATCTGATCGAGAAGGGGCATTTCGGCGATGTGCCGCTCGACGGGCTGGTGGTCGCGGCCTGGTATCGCTGGCCCGGCGCGGTGCACGAGGGCGGGGGCGAGGTCCAGGGCTTCATCGACAAGCGCGCGAGCCCGGAACAGGTCGAGGCGCTGTTCAAGATCCTCGGCGGCGAGGAGCAGGAGCCGACCACGATGTTCAACATTTACGGCTCGACGATGGAGAAGGAGTTCGATCCGGTCTTTGAGGAGATCAGCTTTTCCTGCGACATGGCGGCGCGGAAGGGCTCGTTCCGGGTGGGCGACATGCTGCGGCTCGACATCGAGCCGATCCGCAACCCGGTGACGGGCAAGCCGCACCGGGCACGGATCGTGCTGCCGGAGGGGTTCGAGTTCTCGCAAGCCGAGATGGGCAGCGCGGACCTGAACGTGAAGGTCGAGGGGCTGGCCGATTTCGGGCATGACAAGTGCTACGGCGCGCTGTTCCATGCGGCCTATGGGCCGCGGGGGATCATCCGCGGCGCGGCCTGACGCGGCGATGCTCGTCGCCTTCGAGAGGCTGGCGCGGGACGGGCGGCCGGTACTGCTGTCGGCGCTCGGGCTGATCTTCGCCATCGCGGCGCTCTGGGTGCTCTGGGGCGCGGGTATGGGCATGACCGCCTGGGACATGACCCGGGCGGCGCTCTTTCCGCATCTTCTCCGGTTCGAGGCCGAGACCGGAATGGAGATGGGCCGCAATCTCGCCGGGCCGGCGGGGTGGAACCTGCGCTACGTCGCGCTGATGGCGTTGATGTGGTGGGCGATGATGATCGCGATGATGCTGCCCTCGGCGCTCCCGATGATCCTGATCCATGCCCGCGTGGTGGCGCGCGGCCGGGCGCGCGGCCACGCGATGCGCGCGGCGCCGGGCTGGTTCGCGGCGGGCTACCTCGCGGTCTGGCTCGGCTTTTCCGTCGCGGCGGCGCTGCTGCAGCTCGGGCTGGTCGAGGCCGGGCTGATCTCGGGCATGATGCTCTGGTCGGAGAGCCGCTGGCTCTCGGCCGGGCTTCTGGTGCTGGCCGCCGGCTACCAGGTCTCGGGGCTGAAATACCGCTGCCTCGTCGAGTGCCGCTCGCCGATGGAGTTCCTCGCGCGGCACTGGCGGGACGGGGCGTGGGGCGCGTTCAGCATGGGGTTTCGCCACGGCGCCTTCTGCCTCGGCTGCTGCTGGCCGCTGATGCTTCTTCTCTTCGTCGGCGGGGTGATGAACCTCTTCTGGATCGCGGCGCTGGCGCTCCTGGTGCTGGTCGAGAAGCTCGCGGGGCCGGGCGTGGCGGTGGGGCGGATCACGGGCGGGCTGCTTCTCGTTTGGGCCCTGGCCACGCTCGCGGTCTGAAAGGGGTAACGAAAAACCCCCGGGCGCTGCCTCGGGGGTCCTCGTCTTTGCGGGGTTGCCCCCGCCAGCAATTCCAGTCGCCTCAGAGAGCGCCTTCGCGCTGGGCCTTCTTGCGCGCCAGTTTACGGGCACGGCGAACGGCCTCAGCCTTCTCGCGCGCTTTCTTGACGGAGGGTTTCTCGAAATGCTGCTTGAGCTTCATCTCGCGGAATACCCCCTCGCGCTGAAGTTTCTTCTTCAGAGCACGAAGCGCCTGTTCGACGTTGTTGTCGCGAACGCTGACCTGCATGTGGTTGTCACCACCTTCCTAAGTTAGAGTTGCAATCGGTTGCAGGAAGCGCCCCTATAGCAAAGCCGCCCGGTTTTGTCTATGGGAAGGCGATCGGGGGCGGAGCGCATGGAAAACAACGGCTTGGATATTGGATCGGCGCCGGACCGGCTTCTGGACGCGGCACTTTGCCATGTCGCCTTCGATGGCTGGTCGGAACTGACCTTCCGCGCCGCGGCGGAGGATTCGGGGATCGGCGTGGACCTGGCGCGGGTGGTCTGCCCGCGCGGGGCGCTCGACCTCGCCGCCGCCTATCACCGGCGCGGAGACCGGCTGATGGCGGCGGCCTACATGGCGAGCGATCTGACCGGGCTCAAGATCCGCGAGCGGGTGGCGCTGGCGGTGCGGCTTCGGCTCGAGGCGACCGACCGCGAGGCGGTCAGGCGCGGCGCGGCCCTCTTCGCGCTGCCGCAGCATGCGGCGGAGGGGGCGGCGCTGATCTGGGGCACGGCGGATGCGATCTGGCACGCGCTCGGCGACACGTCTGACGACATCAACTGGTATTCGAAGCGCGCGACGCTCGCGGCGGTCTATTCGGCGGTAGTGCTCTACTGGCTCGGCGACGAGAGCGAGGGCCATGCGGCGAGCTGGGAGTTCCTCGACCGCCGGGTCGAGGACGTGATGCGGTTCGAGAAGTTCAAGGCGCGGGTGCGCGAGATGCCGGTGCTCGGTGCGGCGCTCGCGGGGCCGCTGAAGGCGCTGGGGCGGATCAAGCGGCCGGACGGCGCGCCGCGCGACCTGCCGGGACGGATCGGGGAAGGGGAGAGGACATGACGCTGCCGAAGACGATGCGGGCGGTCGAGATTTCGAAGCCGGGCGGGCCGGAGGTGCTGCAGCTGATCGAGGCGCCGGTGCCGGTGCCGGGGCCGGGGCAGATCCTGATCGAGGTCGCCTATGCCGGCGTGAACCGCCCCGACGCCCTGCAGCGCGCGGGCGCCTATGCGCCGCCGCCCTCTGCCTCGCCGCTGCCGGGGCTGGAGGCGTCGGGCCGCGTGGCCGCGCTCGGGCCGGATGTCGCGGGCTGGAAGGTCGGCGACGCGGTCTGCGCGCTCCTGCCGGGCGGCGGCTATGCCGAGTACGTCGTGACGCCCGCCGCCCATGCGCTGCCGGTGCCGGCCGGCATGGAGCTGCGCGAGGCGGCCTGCCTGCCCGAGACCTGCTACACGGTCTGGTCGAACGTCTTCCAGCGCGGCGGGCTGAAGGCGGGCGAGGTCTTCCTTGTCCATGGCGGCTCCTCCGGCATCGGCACGACGGCGATCCAGATCGCCTCCGCGCTCGGCGCGCGGGTCTTCACCACCGCCGGATCGGCGGAAAAGTGCAGGGTCTGCGAGGAGCTGGGCGCCGAGCACGCGGTCAACTACCGCGAGGCGGATTTCGTCGAAGCGGTGCGCGCGGCGGGTGGGGCCGACCTGATCCTCGACATGGTCGGCGGCGACTACATCCCGCGCAACGTCAAGGCCCTGGCCGATGACGGGCGGCTGGTGCAGATCGCCTTCCTGTCGGGGCCGAAGGTGGAGCTGAACTTCGCCCAGGTGATGACCCGGCGGCTGACGATCACCGGATCGACCCTGCGCCCGCAGAGCGACCTCGCCAAGGCGCGGATCGCGGAAGACCTGCGCGCCCATGTCTGGCCGCTGATCGAGGCCGGGCGGGTGCGCGTGGTGATGGATTCGGAATATCCGCTCGCCGAGGCCGCCGAGGCGCACCGGCGGATCGAAAGCTCCGGCCATATCGGCAAGATCGTGTTGAAGGTGAGCTGATCGGCGCCCGCGACGATTCCGCACGTGCAATCCTCGCGGAAGGGCGTTACGCTGCGGCGCAGCAATGACGACGCGCATCGGGGGACGAAATGACAGGCAAGGTCATCGCGGTCGTTCAGCAGAAGGGCGGGTCTGGCAAGACCACGCTCGCCGTCAACATGGCCGTCGCCGCCGCGCGGCGGGGGCTGAAGGTGGCGCTTCTGGACACCGATCCGCAGGGCTCGCTCGGGCGCTGGTTCATGACGCGGCGCGAGCGGCTCGGCGAGGCGGGGCTGGAGTTCTCCACCTCCTCGGCCTGGGGTGTCTCCTACGAATGCGAGAAGCTGAAGCGCGATGTCGATCTCGTCATCGTCGACACCCCGCCCAAGGTCGATGCCGACCTCAGGCCGGCCTTGCGCGAGGCCGACCTGGTTCTGGTGCCGGTCGCCTCGTCGCATGTCGATCTCTGGGCGACGGACGGCGTGCTCGACCTCGCCGCGCGCGAGCACAAGCGCGCCTGGCTGGTGCTCAACCGCACCCGCGCCGGGACGCGGCTGAGCGAGGACGTGGCGCGGGCGGCTGCCGAACTGACGGCGGGCGTGACCGAGGCGCGGATCGCCAACCGGGTCGTCTATGCCGAGACGCTGGGCCTCGGCCTCGGCGCGGTCGAGGCGGGGCAGAAGGCGGCGCGGGTGGAGGTCGAGGCCTTCGCCGACGAGGTGATGGGGCTTCTCGCCGACTGACTTGCATCGTCCGCGCGCGGCCCCATATCGGTCGGGATCCCATACGCCGATGAAAGGTCGCGCCCGATGAAATGTCCCGCCTGCACCACCACCCTGACCATGGCCGAACGCTCCGGGGTCGAGATCGACTATTGCCCCAACTGCCGTGGCGTCTGGCTGGATCGCGGCGAGCTCGACAAGATCATCGAGCGCAGCGCCGCCGCCGCCGCGCCCGCGGTGGCGCTGAGCGAACCCCAGCGCCCGGTGGCGCGCGACGAGGACCGGCGTCATCGCGGCTCTGACGAGGGCCGGCGCTATCGCGACGAGGACGACGACCGGCGCTATCACAAGAAGAAACGCGAGAGCTTCCTGTCCGAGCTTTTCGATTTCTGATCGCGGTTTACAGTGGCCGGACCGGGCGCGATAGTTGTTCTGAACGCGCCCGGAACGGAGTGAGCCCATGCCGAAGATTGACAAGGAATTCACGGGTCAGACCGTGATAACGACATTCGAGATGACGCCCGGAACGGCGCAGGACCTGATGGACGAGCTCACCAACGCCTACCAGGAATTCATCCGCCACCAGCCGGGTTTCATCGGCGCCGGGCTGCACATGAACGACGCCCAGACCCGGATCGCCAACTACTCGCAATGGCGCGACCGCAAAGACTTCCAGGCGATGCTGCGCAGCCCCGAGATGCGCGAACGCAACCGCCGGATCTCGGCGCTCTGCTCGCGGTTCGAGCCGGTGATGTACGAGGTCGTCGAGGCGCTCGGCTGAGGTCCGCCGTCAGTAGCGAATCCTCAGGCCGAGTCGGAGCACGTCGACATCGGCGGAGGCCCTGGTCAGCCCGGCATTCGACATGTGGAAATAGCCGAGCGAGACGTCGAGCCGGTCATTCAGTTGCAGCCCGACGTCGAGGCCGGTACGGAACTGGATCGTTTCGTCGTCGAAGTTGGCTCCGTTCTGGCCGCTCTCGAACAGGGCGGTGCCGGTGTGCGGGGTCAGCGTGATCTTGTTCCACCGGAAATCCTTGCGCAGCCCGGCGGTGATATAGACACCGCCATCGCCGAAGACGCCGACGCCGTAGAGCGGCTGCAGCCCCCAGAACAGCTCCCTGTCGGGCAGGTAGTCGACCGACCAGTGGTTGCGGGAGCCGACGAGCGCGGTGGTGTCGTTGACCATGCCGCCGGAGATCAGCCAGCTTCCCCGGCTTTCGGCCGAAGCGGTGCCGGCTGCGGCGACGAGTGCCGCGATGAGAAGCGAAGTCGTCAATCGGGTCATGGCAGTGATTTCACCGGAAAAGTTGCCCATGAGCGGAATCATGCCACAGCGGTCCCTTCCCGAATATGGCGAAGATTCGGAAAAAACCGTTCTTGTGACGTGTGCGCCGCGGTTGGGGGCTACCCTTCCGCGCGCAGGATCGAGGTGATCGGGCCGATGCCGCTGTCGGCAGCGCCGGTATAGATGATCTTCACAATGTCTCCGGCGACCAGGTCGGGTGCGAGATCGGTCTTGTCGTCGAACTGCCAGACGGTCTTGTCATCGAGCACGATCACCCGGTCGACGCGGTCGAAGGCGAGGATCGTGCCGGTGGTCTCGTCGGCGATCGCGGGGGTGGCGAGAAGCAGGGGAAGGGCAAACAGCAACGTGCGCATGGGCATCACTCCGGGTAAACGCCGGGCGATGGTAGCATCCGCCGGGCGAGTCGGGCAGGGAATCGCGCGATCCCGCGAAACTCCGCCGGGGATCGCCCGCGCGCTTGCATGGCGGGCCCTTGCGGGACATAAGGCGCACGGCCCGTCCATCCTTTGACGGGCCGCAAAGCGGGCCGTTCGGGGGCGGTGAGACAGATGAAGACGGTTGCGGTCCTGATGTCGCTCATGGCGTTCCTCGTCGCGGGCTGCGCCGCGGCGCCCGACGCGGGCGGCGGCGCCGAGGTCGCGAAGCTGGCCGCGGGGATCCGGGCGCTTGGGCCCGAGGTGGACCCCGAGGAGGCGGCGCGGGCCGCCGAGATCGCCTATTCCTGGTCGCAGCATCTCGCGGTCGAATACGAGATCACCGATCCGCCGCTCGTCCACAACACCAAGGTCAACATGGGGCTGCGGCCGCGCGGGCTTTGCTGGCACTGGGCCGAGGACATGGAAAAGCGGCTGAAGCAGGAGAATTTCCGCACGCTGGAGATCCAGCGCGCCATCGCGACGCCGGACTTCCTCGGCATCGACCATTCGACCGCGCTGGTCAGCCTGCCGGGCGGCACGATCTACGACGGCATGGTGCTTGACCCCTGGCGGAACGGCGGCGAACTCTTCTGGTCGCCGACGCTGGCGGACCCGCGCTACAAGTGGCGCCCGCAGGGCGAGGTGCATGCCGAGAAGCGCCGGCTGGAGGTCGCGCGAGGCATGATCGCGGTCGGGGGCTGAGGCCGCAGCGCCGCGTCGGGACATGCGTTCGCCCGTTGCGCGGCGGCCGCCGTGTCGTGTAGCCTCGATACGATCCGGATCAGGTTTCGTGCCGCCATGCGCCCGCGCATCAAGATCGCCGAGGACAACTACTTCTCGACCTTTTCCGGCATGACGGAGACTCTGCCGACCGGGGTGAGCCTCGATCTGGACGGGGCGCTGCATATCTACTGTGGCGCCGACATCGCGACCTTCAACCCCTCGATCCTTTGCGCACCGGCAGTGCCCGCCGAGCGGCTCCTGCGACAAGCGTCGGCGTTCCACGACCAGCACCGCTCGCCCGCCTAGACGGTTGCGACCCGCGTGCCGGATGCGCCAATAACCGACGCGGCGCTCAACGGTCTTGGGTTCAGCTTCGGCTTCGATGTTCCGTTCATGGTCCTTGACGAGATTTCCGAGCCGGATGCGGCCGATGGTCTCGTGATCGAAAGGGTCACCGATATCGCCGGCCTGCGATGCCATTTCGAGATCGTCGCGCAGGCCTTCGAGACGCCGTTCGGCTGTTTCGGGCCGGTCTGCCACCCGGCGATCCTCGGCGAGCGGTTCGGCTTCTTCGTCGGTCGGTGCGACGGCGTTCCGGTCGCGACCGCGCTCTACGCGGTTTCGACCGGTGCGGGCGTGGCCTGCGCGGGCATCTACAATGTCTGCACCCTCGCGTCACACCGGGGGCGGGGGCTCGGCCGCGCGATGACCGCCCATGCGATGGACGCGGGCCGGCGCGAGCACGGATGTGTCGTCGCGGCCTTGCAGGCGTCGCCGATGGGGAGGCCGGTCTACGAGCGCATGGGGTTCCGCGAGGTCACGCGGTGGCACATGTGGCTCCCGCCGCGGTAAGCCGCGGCGGCTGGCCGTTGTCTCTGGCAGTTCCGGCCCGATCCTTGCGGATCGGGCGTTCGACGCTGACGACCTTCCCCTGGAAGGTCGTCCGGTCGCGTCTCACCCCTGCAGTGTCCGGACCCCGATCCCCTCGCCGCGGGCCTTGATCGCCTGCACGGCCGAGATCGAACCGGCGGCGGTTGTGTAATAGGGGATCTTGTCGTAGAGCGCGACGGCGCGGATCGAGCGGCTGTCCTCGATGGCCTGGCTCCCTTCGGTCGTGTTGAAGAGAAGCGCCACCTCGCCGTTCTTCAGGCGGTCGACGATGTGCAGCTTGCCCTCCTGCCGGCCCTCGTAGACCTTGTTCACGGTCTCCGAGTCGATGCCGTTCTCCGCCAGGAAGGCCGCAGTGCCGCGGGTGGCGATGATCTCGAAGCCCATCGACACGAGGTCGCGCGCGGCCGCGGCCATCTCTTGAGTCTTGTCCATGTCCTTGATCGAGATGAATACGCGGCCCGCTTCCGGCAGGTTCGTGCCGGCGCCGAGCTGGGCCTTGAGGAAGGCGAGCGCGAAGGTCCGGTCCCAGCCCATGACCTCGCCGGTGGAGCGCATCTCGGGCCCGAGGATCGTGTCGACGCCGGGGAAGCGGGCGAAGGGCATCACGGCCTCCTTCACCGAGTACCAGGGCGTGATCGGGTTCGCGAGCGTCAGGGGATCGGCATAGGGCAGGTCGGTGTCGGGGCCGACGCCTTGCGCGTAGGGGGCGCGCATCGGGAAGTTCGCCATCGGCTCGCCGGCCATGAGGCGGGCGGCGATGGAGGCGATGGCGCTGTCGGTGGCCTTGGCGACGAAGGGCACGGTGCGGCTCGCGCGGGGGTTCACTTCGAGGACGTAGATCGTGCCGTCCTTGATCGCGAACTGGACGTTCATCAGGCCCTTGACCTTCAGGGCGAGCGCCATCGCGACGGTCTGCCGCTTCAGCTCCTCGACGGTCCCGGCGGTGAGGTTGTGGGGCGGCAGGCAGCAGGCGCTGTCGCCGGAATGGACGCCGGCTTCCTCGATATGCTCCATGATGCCCGCGACATGCACCGTCTCGCCGTCCGAGAGCGCGTCGACATCGACCTCGATGGCGCCGGTGAGGTAGCTGTCGAGAAGCACCGGGTTCTTGCCCGAGACATCGACGGCATGGGTGATGTAGCGCTTGAGGTGGTCCATGTCGCGCACGATCTCCATCGCGCGGCCGCCAAGGACATAAGAGGGGCGGATCACCAGCGGGAAGCCGACGCGTTCTGCGATGGCGACGGCCTGCTCGTCGGACGAGGCGATGCCGTTCACCGGCTGTTTCAGACCGAGCTGGTTCAGGAGCTTCTGGAACCGCTCGCGGTCCTCGGCGAGGTCGATCGCATCCGGCGTGGTGCCGAGGATCGGGATGCCCTCGGCCTCGAGCGCGTTGGCGAGCTTCAAGGGCGTCTGGCCGCCGAACTGGACGATGACGCCGTGCAGCGTGCCGTTTTCCTGCTCGACGCGGAGGATCTCGAGGACATGCTCGAGCGTAAGGGGTTCAAAGTACAGCCGGTCGGAGGTGTCGTAGTCGGTCGACACGGTCTCCGGGTTGCAGTTGATCATGATCGTCTCGTAGCCCGCCTCGGTCAGCGCGAAGCAGGCGTGGCAGCAGCAGTAGTCGAACTCGATGCCCTGGCCGATCCGGTTCGGGCCGCCGCCGAGGATGACGACCTTTTTCGCATCGCTCGGCCGCGCCTCGCATTCCACGTCGCCCATCGCGGGGGCCTCATAGGTGGAATACATGTAGGGCGTCTGCGCCTCGAACTCGGCGCCGCAGGTGTCGATGCGCTTGAAGACGGCGGTGACGCCGAGCCGCTGGCGGGCGCGGCGGACCTGGCCCTCGTCGCGGCCGGTCAGCTTGGCGAGGCGGGCGTCGGTGAAGCCCATCATCTTGAGGCGGCGCAGACCGTGCTCGGTCACCGGCAGGCCGTCCTTGGCGATCCGGGCCTCTTCCTCGACGATCTCGCGGATGCGGGCGAGGAACCAGGGATCGAAGGCGGTGACGTTCTGGATCTCGTCGTCCGAAAGCCCGTGCCGCATGGCTTGCGCGATGAGCCGCATCCGGTCGGGGGTCTGGCCCGAGATCGCCTTGACGATGGCGGCATGGTCGGGCGCGCCCTCGATCTTGATCTCGTCGAAGCCGGTGAGGCCGGTTTCCATCGAGGCGAGCGCCTTCTGGAGCGATTCATGGATGGTGCGGCCGATCGCCATCGCCTCGCCCACCGACTTCATCGCGGTGGTGAGTTCGGGCTTGGAACCGGGGAACTTCTCGAAGGCGAAGCGCGGGATCTTGGTCACGACATAGTCGATGGTCGGCTCGAACGAGGCCGGGGTCACCTTGGTGATGTCGTTGTCGAGCTCGTCGAGCGTGTAGCCGACGGCGAGCTTCGCGGCGATCTTGGCGATCGGGAAGCCGGTGGCCTTCGAGGCCAGCGCCGAGGAGCGCGAGACGCGCGGGTTCATCTCGATCACGACCATGCGGCCGTCCTTGGGGTTGATCGCCCACTGGACGTTGGAGCCGCCGGTTTCGACCCCGATCTCGCGCAGCACGGCGATCGAGCCGTTGCGCATGATCTGGTATTCCTTGTCGGTCAGCGTCAGCGCCGGGGCAACGGTGATCGAATCGCCGGTGTGCACGCCCATCGGGTCGACGTTCTCGATCGAGCAGACGATGATGGCGTTGTCCGCCTTGTCGCGGACAACCTCCATCTCGTATTCCTTCCAGCCCAGAAGACTCTCGTCGACGAGGATCTGCGCCACCGGCGAGGCATCGAGGCCCGAGCGGCAGATGCGTTCGTAGTCGTCGCGGTTGTAGGCGACGCCGCCGCCGGTGCCGCCCAATGTGAAGGCGGGGCGGATGATCGCCGGCAGGCCGATGTCCTCGAGCGCGTCCATCGCCTCGGCGACGCCGGCGTTGACGTCGTACTTGCCGTTCTCTTTCTTCGGCGCCGCGATGATGGTCGCCTTCGGATTCTCCAGCCCGATCCGGTCCATCGCCTCGCGGAAGAGCTTGCGATCCTCCGCCATTTCAATCGCTTGCCGGTTGGCGCCGATGAGCTCGACATTGAACTTGTCGAGTACGCCCATGTCGGCGAGCGCCAGCGAGGTGTTGAGGCCGGTCTGTCCACCCATCGTCGGCAGGAGCGCGTCGGGGCGTTCCTTCTCGATGATCTTGGCGACGATCTCGGGGGTGATCGGCTCGATATAGGTGGCGTCGGCCATGCCGGGATCGGTCATGATCGTCGCGGGGTTGGAGTTCACCAGGATGACCCGGTAGCCTTCCTCGCGCAGAGCCTTGCAGGCCTGGGCGCCGGAATAGTCGAACTCGCAGGCCTGGCCAATGACGATGGGGCCGGCTCCGATGATCATGATGGACTTGATATCGGTTCTTTTCGGCATGGCGGCCCCCTTCGCGCAAATTGGACGGGGTTATAGTCAAGACGGCTCGCGGCGCAAGGGCCGATCGGGCGGCCAGCGCCACGGCAGCGGCGCGCGTTCGCGTAGCCTCGGGAGCCGGGATCCTAACACATGAGCGGGCGACCTTGCGAACCTCACGGCCGCGCCGCTTTTTCATCATCGGGGTCCCGCGCCCGTGGTCTCAAGGGCGCAGGAGAGGGCGCGACAGGTGTTTCCTCGGCCGCGCGCCCTTGACTTCACTGCTCCGGGCGGGTGTATCGGCGTCGAATATCCGCAACACCCAAAGGGCAGATCAAATGCACGCGTATCGCAGCCATACCTGCGCCGAACTCAACAAGGCCCATGCCGGGGAAACCGTGCGGCTGTCGGGCTGGGTGCACCGGGTGCGAGATCACGGCGGCGTCCTCTTCATCGACCTGCGCGACCACTACGGCATGACCCAGGTGCTGGCCGACAGCGACAGCCCGGCGTTCAAGGCGATCGAGAAGCTGAAGGCCGAGACCGTCGTCCGCGTCGACGGCCGCGTCAAGGCGCGCGATGCGAGCCTCGTGAACTCCAAGATCCCGACCGGCGAGATCGAGGTCTATGTCACCGACATCGAGGTGCTGGGACCGGCGGAGGAGCTGCCGCTTCTCGTCTTCGGCGATCAGGAATATCCCGAGGAGACGCGGCTCACCTACCGCTTTCTCGACCTGCGCCGCGAAAAGCTGCACCGCAACATGATGCTGCGCAGCCGCGTGGTGAAGTCGATGCGCGACCGGATGTGGGGCTCGGGCTTCACCGAGTTCCAGACCCCGATCATCACCGCCTCCTCTCCCGAGGGGGCGCGCGACTTCCTCGTGCCGTCGCGGCTTCATCCGGGCAAGTTCTACGCGCTGCCGCAGGCGCCGCAGCAGTTCAAGCAGCTGATCATGGTGGCGGGTTTCGACCGCTACTTCCAGATCGCGCCCTGCTTCCGCGACGAGGACCCGCGCGCCGACCGTTCGCCCACCGATTTCTACCAGCTCGACCTCGAGATGTCCTTCGTCGAGCAGGAGGATGTCTTCGCCGCGATCCAGCCGGTGATCCAGGGCGTCTTCGAGGAGTTCGGCGGCGGCCACAAGGTCGACGCGGTCTGGCCGCGCATCTCCTACGCCGACTCGGCGCTCTGGTACGGCACCGACAAGCCGGACCTCCGCAACCCGATCAAGATGGCCCGCGTTTCCGAGCATTTCGCCGGTTCCGGCTTCGCGATCTTCGCCAAGCTTCTGGAGCAGGAAGGCACCGAGATCCGCGCGATCCCGGCGCCGGGCGGCGGCAGCCGCAAGTTCTGCGACCGGATGAATGCGTTTGCCCAGAAGGAAGGCCTGCCGGGCATGGGCTACATCTTCTGGCGCGAGGCCGAAGACGGCTCGGGGCTGGAGGCGGCCGGTCCCGTCGCCAAGAACATCGGACCCGAGCGGACCGAGGCGATCCGCCGCCAGCTCGGCCTCGGCAAGGGCGACGCGGTCTTCTTCCTCGGCGGCCATCCGGCGCAGTTCGAGGCGGTCGCGGGCCGGGCCCGCACCGAGATTGGCCGCGAGCTGGGCCTGACCGAGCAGAACGCCTTCCGCTTCGCCTGGATCGTCGATTTCCCGATGTACGAGAAGGATCCCGAGACCGGGAAGATCGACTTCAGCCACAACCCGTTCTCGATGCCGCAGGGCGGGATGGAGGCGCTCGACGGCGATCCTCTGAAGGTGCTGGGCTACCAGTACGACCTCGCCTGCAACGGCTACGAGATCGTCTCGGGCGCGATCCGCAACCACCGGCCGGAGATCATGTTCCGCGCCTTCGCGCTTGCGGGCTATCCGAAGGAAGAGGTCGAGAACCGCTTCGGCGGCATGGTCAAGGCGTTCAAGTTCGGCGCCCCGCCGCACGGTGGCTGCGCGGCCGGGATCGACCGGATCGTGATGCTTCTGGCCGACGAGCAGAACATCCGCGAGGTCATCATGTTCCCGATGAACCAGCGCGCCGAGGACCTGATGATGGGTGCGCCCTCCGAGCCCACCAACCAGCAGATGCGCGAGCTTCAGTTGCGGGTCAATCCGAAGGAGTGACGAGCCGTCCCGGGCCGGGGCTTTGCGTGTCGCGAATGTTCCACCGCGACCGGAATCGCAGGTTCAGATCGGACAGGAAATCCTCGAACACCTTGAGCCGGCGCGGCTTGTGCCGGTGGCGGGGATGCACGATCTGGAGCGTCGGCCCCTCGGGCCGGAACGGGTCGAGCACCGAGACGAGCTGGCCGGAGCGGATATCGTCATAGACGAGATAGCTCGCGATCTGCAGGACGCCGCCGCCGCGCCTGACCGCCGCCACCGCGGCCTCGGGCGATTCGAAGGCCAGCGGCCCCGGCATTTCCATGCGCACGTCCTTGCCGTCCTCGCGAAAACGCCAGACCACCGGATTGCCGGTCGCGGTGGAGATCGTCCGGACGCAGTCGTGGGCTGAGAGGTCCGCCGGCACCTGCGGTGTTCCGCGCCGTTCGAGATAGGCCGGCGCGGCGACCGTCAGCGCCGGCAGGTGTCCGAGCGGCCGCGCGACGAGGTCGAGCTCGGGCAGGGGGCCGACGACGACGGCGGCATCGAGACGCATCCCGACGAAATCCGGCAGGTCCGACCGCGAGAGGATTTCCAGCTCTATCCCGGGATACTGCGCGATGAAGCCGGGCAGGGCCGGTGCGACGATGAGGCGGGTGAGGCCGGGCGGGATCTGGATCCTGAGACGCCCGCGCGGGCGCCGCTCCGATGCGCCGATGTCTTCCTCCAGTTCCGCGACATCGGCCAGGATCGCGCGTGCCCGCGCAAGGTACCGGCCGCCTTCCTCGGTCAGCCTGATCTTGCGCGTCGTGCGTTCGAGAAGCTGGACGCCGAGATAGCGTTCGAGCTCCGCCACGATGGCCGAAGCCGCCCCCCGCGCGAGGCCGGCATCGGTCGAGGCGGCAGTCAGGCTGCCGAGTTCCGCGACCCGGAGGAAGAGCCGCATGGCGCGGAGGTGGTCCATCGATTGTCCGAAAATGCAAGAGAGTGAAACCAATATGCTGGCATTTCCGACGAAAGAAAAGCGGCGTATTCCGGTCGGCATCGAAGAGTTCATTTGCATACCAATGACTGGAGACAAGACATGAACGCCGAAACGAATTTCGAAACCGAGACGAAGAAGGATCTCTATTACGCGGTCCACAAGGGCATCCGCCTGGCCAGTGCGCGCATGTTGATCGCGCTTGGCCAGGCGGACGCGTCCGACGAGTCAAGCGTGATGGAGGTGCTGGGCAAGCTCTCCGCGCATCTGGATCTCAGCCTTGGCCATCTGACCCACGAGAACGACAAGATCCATGCCGTGGTCGATGCCCGCGTGCCCGGCGCGTCGGATCATCAGGGCGAGGATCACGATCACCACCTCGAATCCTTCTCCGAACTGCGCCGCCTGGCTGAAGAGGTGGCCATGGCCGGCGCGGATCGGGCTGCGAAGCTGCGCCGGCTTTATCAGCGCTTCGCGCTCTTCGTCGCCGACGACCTCACGCATATGCACGAGGAGGAAACCGAACTGATGCCGCTCGTCGCCGCGAATTTCTCGGGCGCCGAGATCGAGGGGATCGAGCATTCGATCGTATCGGCCATCGCGCCGGAGAAGATGGTGGCCTTCCTCAAGGTGATGCTCGGCGCCGCCTCGCGCTCCGAGCGGGTCGGCATGGTCAGTGGAATGCGTCAGGCGATGCCGCAGGCGGCCTTCGACGGCCTCTTCGCCGCGGTGGTCGGGCCGGACTGGCAAATGGGCGACTGGGAGGCGATGGAGCAGAGGCTGTGTTGAAGAGCCCCGGCAGAGCTTCGGCCGCCCGATGACGAGAAAGCCGCGCCTCAAGGGGCGCGGCTTTTCCGTGAGGGTGGATACGAAAGGAACGTGTCAGTACGCCGATGCGGCGCTGGCGGAAATCGAAATGGTCAACGAAAGGAGCCCGGTGCCGAACACCGTCGCATGAGCGGCGCGCGTGAGTTTTTCTTTTTTCGCGATCCGCAGGAACTGATCCTTCATGGCGGTGCATTCCCCTGGGCAGCAGGCTCTGACTATCCATTTTGGTGGCAAATGCGGCAGGATTTGGGAGATTGCGGGGCCGGGTTGTGGCCGTCGGGCGGCCTGCAAGTGGCGGTGAGGCCCGTTGCGCCCCGCGCTTCAGGGCCTAGACTGCGGAGCGCAACGGCGGAGGAGCGGATGGCGGAACAGCGGAACCTGAGAGAGCCGGTGCCGGGCTGGACGCCGCCGCGACGGCCGGACTGGGCGGCGCGGGAGGGGCGTTGGGTGCGGCTCGAAAGGCTCGACCCGGAACGCCATGCGGCCGCGCTCTTTGCCGCGAATCGTGCGGACGACCGGATCTGGGACTATCTGCCCTACGGCCCCTTCGCGGCCGAAGCTGCCTATCGCGACTGGGCCGCCGGGATGGCCGGGCGCGACGATCCGTGCTTTTACGCGCTCGTCGACCGCGGGACCGGTCTTGCGGGCGGGGTCGCCAGCTATCTCCGGATCGACCCGGCGGCGGGCTCGATCGAGGTCGGGCACATCAACCTTGCGCCGGTCCTGCAGGGGAGCCGTGCGGCGACCGAGGCGATGTACCTGATGATGGGCTGGGCCTTCGCGGCGGGCTATCGCCGTTACGAGTGGAAATGCGACGCGCTGAACCGGCCGTCGCGGCGGGCGGCGGAAAGGCTCGGGCTGAGCTTCGAGGGCGTGTTCCGTCAGGCCACCGTGGTCAAGGGCCGCAACCGAGACACCGCGTGGTTCGCGGCGATCGACAAGGACTGGCCGGCGCTGAAGGCATGCTTCGACCGCTGGCTCCGACCCGAGAATTTCGACGCCGAAGGCCGCCAGCGCGAAAGCCTCTCGGCGCTGACCCGGCCACTTCTGGTCGCGGACGATCCCGATCGCACCGGCGCGGTGGGGTGAGCGCGGCCCGGACCGGGGCGGGCGACGGCGGAAAACTTTGGCGCGGGGCACTCAGAACCGGGCACCGGCGGCGAGACGGTCGCGGACGAGGCCGCTGACGCGGCTCACCGGCGCGCGGCTCCGCAGCCCCGTGAGCCCGTCCCGCGCCAGCGCCTCGGCCGCTGCCTGAAGCGGTGCGTCACGGGCCGACCGCGCGAGGCCGGAGAGGAATTGCGCGACATAGTCGAGCGTGGCGCCGTCGCTGGCCCGGCCCAGAAGCTCGGCCGCCCGCGCGAGGTCATCGCGCAAGGCGAGCGGATCGGGATCGACGCGGTCCTCCGGCCCCCGCGACGCCCAGGTCATGCCGGCACCGGCAGGCAGCGCCGCGAGCACGGTCCGCTGGAAGCCCGCGAGGCTCTCGACTGGCTTGGCGAGGAACCCGTCCGCCCCGGCGGCGCGGGCCGCGCCCTCGGCGCCGCTCTCGCCGCTTGTTCCCAAAAGCGCGGGGACGCGCGGAGACATCGCCGCGATGTCGTGGATCAGATCGAGCCCCGAGCCGTCCGGCAGCCCGAGATCGACGATCGCCACCGTCGGCCGGTAGGCCTGAAGGTGGCGCCGTGCCGAACGCAGGCAGTCCGCGCGCCGGAGCCGTGCGCCGGACCGCTGGCACATGAGCCGCATCGCCTCGCACGCAAACCGGCTGTCCTCGACCAGAAGCACGGTCAGCCCCTGAAGCGGGCGCCCGGCCGGGGGGCCGCTCGCGGCGATGAAATCGGACAGGTCGTCGGCCATCTGCACTCTCCTTTCCGCACGGGCGCGAATCCCTTCCGAGTAACGCACCGATTGCCTAACGGCCGGTAAAGCCCGCTCCGAAGCTCGTGCTTGCGTGCCGCGCCGCAGCGCCGCATAAAGCACGGGACGCTCATCCCCGGAGGACAGCCCATGATCGGACGCCTGAACCATGTCGCCATCGCCGTGCCCGACCTCGAGGCGGCATCGGCGCAGTACCGAGACACGCTCGGCGCCAGGGTCGGCGCGCCGCAGGACGAGCCCGATCACGGCGTGACCGTGGTCTTCATCGAGCTGCCGAACACCAAGATCGAGCTGCTCTATCCCTTGGGCGAGAACTCCCCGATCGCCGGTTTCCTCGAGAAGAACCCCTCGGGCGGCATCCATCACATCTGCTACGAGGTCGAGGATATCCTCGCCGCCCGCGACCGGCTCAAGGCGCAAGGAGCGCGCGTTCTCGGCACCGGCGAGCCGAAGATCGGCGCCCACGGCAAGCCGGTGCTGTTCCTGCATCCGAAGGATTTCAACGGCTGCCTCGTCGAGCTGGAGCAGGTCTGATGAACCTCACCGGCGGCATCGTGCTGTTCGCCGTGATCTGGTTCATGGTGTTCTTCATCGCGCTCCAGATCCGGCCGAACAGCCAGGCCGATGCCGGCAGGGTCGTGCCCGGCACGCCGCCGGGCGCGCCGGCTGAGGTGAACCTCAAGCGCAAGGCCCTCGTGACGACGCTGGTCGCCGCCGTGCTCTGGTCGGTGATCGCATCGGTGATCCTGTCGGGGATGGTGACGCTGCACGATCTCGACTGGTTCGGCCGCCTCGAGCCGAAGGAACAGCCCGCGGAGTAAGCGGGACCGCCCCGGCGCCTAGTCGCGCATGCCTGCAATGCGCATGTGCTCGAGCCAGCGGTCGAGACTGCCCGGCGCGGTCCAGACATCCTGCCATTCGGCGCGCTGCTCAGCGATCGTCGGTTCGGCGGAATCGGCATAGAACACCCGGTAGGCGGCCTGCGCCTTCTCGACCTCACCGAGGCAGGCATGGATGCCCGCGAGCATCCGGTGCGCGCCCTTGAAGATCTTCCGCATCTTCCGCATGGCCGCCAGCGCGCCGTCGCAGTCGCCCTTTTCCCAAAGCGCCCAGCCCATCTGCCAGTGGAACCAGTCCTTGTGGAACGGGTCGATGCCCTTCGCCCGCTCGATCCGCGCGATGGCCTCGTCGGTCCGACCCACATAGAGCAGCGCATCGGTGCTGCCGACGAGGACATCCGAGTCGCTGGGATTGAGCTCGATGGCCTTGTCGAAGCTGGCAATCGCCTCGTCGTGCCGCATGAGCTCGCTCAGGATCCGGGCGCGGGCGTAGTGGGTCTCCGCGTTGTCGGGGGCAAGGTCGATGGCCCGATCGGCGTGGCGCAGGCCGCGCTCCAGCGCCGCGTGCCGGTCCGCGCCGTTCCAGCCGAAGACGGCGTCGTGCCGCTCCGCCCAGGCGAGGCCGATATGGCCGTAGGGCGCATCGGGATCGACCTCGACGGCTCGCGTCGCCAGCCGCCGCAGGGTCGCGTTCGACTCCGCCGAGAAGTCGCTCCGCACCGTCTGGATGCCCTGGAGCAGGTAGTGCAACGCGCTGACCCCGGCCGGGTCGCGGCCCGGAACCGGGCGTTCGATCCGTTGCCCGACACGGTCGGCGAGGGTGCGGATGATCTCGTCCTGCACGGTGAAGAGGTCGCCGATCTCGCGGTTGTAGCTGTTCGACCAGATGTGCCGACCGTTCGCCGCGTCGATCAGCTGCGCGGTGACCTTCAGCCGGTCGCCGTCCTTCTGCTGGCTCCCCTCCAGCACATAGTCGACGCCGAGTTCGTTGGCGATCCGGCGGATGTCGGCGGGGGCGTCGCGGTACCGGAAGCTCGAGTTGCGCGCGATCACGCCGTAGGTGTGGCTGCGGGCGAGTTCGGTGATGATGCCCTCGGCGATGGCGTCGCTTAGGAAGCCCCTGTCCGCGCCGGCGCTGAAATCGTCGAAGGCCAGCACCGCGATGGTCGGCGCCTCCGCGGCGGCGGCGTTTTTCGAGGTCGCACGTCCGGCGACCTGCCACGCGATCACCGCCAGCAGGACCAGGGTCAAGACCGCGACCGCACGCCTCGGCGGCACCGCGGCTCCGTTCAGCAGGCGCCGGTCAGCGGTTCCCGCCCCGACCGGCGGCGCGACGCCCTCCGCGGCGTTCAGCCTGTAGCCCTTCTTCGGCAGCGTCTGCACCAGCCTGTGATCGGAATCGTCGAGCGCGCGACGAATGTCGGCGATGCACTGGACGAGGCTGTCGTCGGTCACGAAGGTGTCGGGCCAGACGGCAGCGATCAGCGCCTCCTTCGACAGGACTTCGCCGGGCCGGCCGGCCAGGAGCGCCAGAACCTCGGCGCTTTGACTGCGCAGGCTCACCGGCGCACCGCCAACATCCTTCAATTCCATGGAATTCAGGTCGAAGCTGAAGCTTCCGATGTGAACGGTTTCATGCGATTTCGCCGGAATTTCATCGCGCGTTCGGGACATTTCGCCGCTCTCCCTGCCTTTCTA
This sequence comes from Defluviimonas sp. D31, assembly GCF_033436765.1. Lineage (NCBI taxonomy): Bacteria > Pseudomonadati > Pseudomonadota > Alphaproteobacteria > Rhodobacterales > Paracoccaceae > Albidovulum > Defluviimonas sp. D31. Next base: position 204,175 of record NZ_JAWQFN010000004.1, on the reverse strand, counting down.
GTCTAGCGCATCGGCCGCCGCGGGCCAACGAACCGGTGCCGGGTGGCGGCGCGCAGCATGACGATGAAAGCGGAGGGAAAGATGAGACTGACAGCAGCAACGACCATCATGATCGCCGCGTCCGCCGTCGCCGCGACCGCGCAGTCGCGCATCGACGACCTGTGCGGGCCGGGCCATGTGAACGAGATCGCGGGCGCCGGCGATGTCCGCGAGAATCCGGGCGGTTTCTATGTCGAAAGCCTTGGCGCCCAGCTTGGCCACGGCGATCTCAGGATCGTCCGGGCGGTGGGCACCGAATATCACCTTTGTACCCGGCCGGCGGCGACACCGGACATGGGCGCCGACCGCGCGCTTCTGCTGATGAAGGAGCGCGAGGTGAAGTTCCTGTTCGTCCCGGCCTTCGTGGGCGAAGCCTCGCTCGGATGATCACCTCCAATAGGGGCGTGCGCGCTGCCGCCGCAAGTCGCGCGCGCCCTGCCGGTGCCTATTCGGCGGCCGTGTCGGTGCGGGGCTCGTCCTTCTCGCTGCGGGTCTGCGAATAGCGGGCGAGCAGCGCCGCCTCCAGTTCGCGGTTGAGCTGCTTGGCGCGGGCGATGTAGGCCGCGTTCTTCTCGGTCGGCAGATCCGGCTTCCACAGGTCCGCGAGGTCGCGCACCGCAGCGCGGTCGAGGTTGTAGAAGGTCTTCTCGAGCTCGTGCGCCTCGTATTCCGAAAGCCCGGCATTCTCGAGCACATAGCGCCCGACCCGTAGCGCGCCGTCGAAATACTCGCGCACGATGTCGTCGGCCCCGGCGCGGTAAAGCTCGAACACGTGCTCGCGGTCGCGGGCGCGGGCGATGATGTGGATGTCCTCGCGCAGGCGGCGGACATAGGACACGAGCCGCGTCGCGGCCGCGCGGTCATCAAGGCAGACGACAAGGACCTGGGCCTGCCCGATTCCGGCCGCGCGCAGGAGCTCGGGCCGGGTGGGGTCGCCGACATAGCCCTTGAAGCCGAACCGCCGGAGCAGCTGGATCACCTTTAGGTCATGGTCGAGCACCGTGGTGCGGAACCCCGACATCGTCACCATCCGGTTGACGACCTGGCCGAAGCGGCCGACCCCGGCGATGATGATCGGCTGCTGCTCGTCGATCTCGTCGGCCTCCTGGGCCTCGCCTTCCTCCTTCATCCGCTTGGCGAGGATGTCGTGGAGGATGAAGAACAGGGGCGTGAGGAACATCGAGAGCGCGATCACCAGAAGCAGCGACTGCGCCAGCATGTCAGGCAGGATGCGCTGCTTGACCGCGAAGGCGGTCAGCACGAAGCCGAATTCGCCCGCCTGGGCGAGGCCGAGCGTGAACAGCCACTGGTTGCGGCCCTTCAGCTTGAAGAGCCGCCCGAGGACATAGAGCACCACGCCCTTGGCGACCATCAGCGCGAGCGCGAGCCCGAGCAGCGTGATGGGCTGGCTGAAGAACAGGTCGAAGTCCATCCCGGCGCCGACGGTGATGAAGAAGAGCCCGAGCAGGAGCCCCTTGAACGGCGCGATGTCGGATTCAAGCTCGTGCTTGAACTCGGAGTTGGCGAGCACCACGCCCGCGAGGAAGGCGCCGAGCGCGGGCGAGAGACCGACCAGAAGCATCAGCGTCGCGATTGTCACGACGATCATCAGCGCGAGCGCGGTGTTGACCTCCCTCAGCCGGGCGCGGTGGACATAGGCGTAGAGCGGGCGCACGAGGTAGTGGCCCGCAAGCACCGTGGCCGCGACCGCGCCGAGCGTGACGAGCGTCACGCCCCAGGGCGGCAGCTGCTGCAGGAAGGGCAGCGTGACATGGGTCTCCGCCGCCTGCGCCTTGGCGAGCGCCCGAGCGCCCGGCAGCGCCAGAAGCGGCAGGAAGGCGAGGATCGGGATCACCGCGATGTCCTGCATCAGCAGAACCGAGAAGGTGCTGCGCCCGCCCGCCGTGGGCATCAGCTGCTTTTCCGACAGCGTCTGCAGCACGATCGCGGTCGAGGAGAGCGACAGGATCACGCCGAGGGTGAGCGCGATCCGCCACGAATAGCCGAGCGCCAGAACGCCGAGCGTGACCACGAGCGCGGTGACAACGATCTGAAGCCCGCCAAGCCCGACGAGCCGGTCGCGCATCGCCCAGAGCGCCCGCGGCTCAAGCTCGAGGCCGATCAGGAACAGCATCATCACCACGCCGAACTCGGCGAAATGCTGGAGATCCTTGGTGTCGGTCCCGGTCATGTTCAGAACCGGTCCGATGATGATCCCGGCGACCAGATAGCCCAGCACCGAGCCGAGCCCGAGGCGAGAGGCGATCGGCACCGCCAGCACAACGGCGATCAGGTAGATCGAGGCGTGAAAAAGAAAGCTTTCCATCTAATCTTTCAGGTCGGCAAAGGCGCGTCGGGTTTGAACTGGTCCATCACGATCTGGCTCTGCACACGCGCGACAGCGGGGTGGGCGAGCAGAACCTGATGGATCAATCTGTTCAGGCTCGCGAGGTCTTCGCAATAGACCCGGAGAAGATAATCCGCTTCCCCGGTCAAGGTCCACGCACTTGTGATCTCGGGCTGTGTCGCGACGAGCCGCGAGAAGGCCGCCGTGGTCTCCGCGCCGTGCCGCACCATCTGGACCTGGACGAAGGCCTGCACCGAAAGGCCGACCTTCAACGGATCGAGACGCGCCGCGTAGCCCTGGATCAGCCCCTCCGCCTCGAGCCGCTGGCGGCGGCGTCCGGCCTGGCTTGGCGAGAGGTTCAGGGCCTCGCCGAGTTCCTGCGAGGTGAGATGCGCGTCGCGTTGCAGCGCGGCGAGGAGCCGGGAATCGATTTCGTCCAGAATGATGCGGGGTTCGTGCATTATTTGGGATTATGGCACAATAAACGCGCATTTACAGGGCCAAAATCGCGATACTTCGCGCAAATTACGCGCTTACGGTGCGGTATTCTCTGAATAACGCGCACAGGAGATATGTCTGATGGGTCCCTTTCCCCATTCCGCCCCGAAATCCGTTATCTCGGATCAGAATCCGGCCGGCACCGATGGTTTCGAATTCGTCGAGTTCGCCCATCCCGAGCCGGAAGAGCTACGCGCTCTCTTCACCCGGATGGGTTACGAACTGGTAGCCAGGCACCGCGCCAAGGACATCGAACTCTGGCAGCAGGGCGACGTCACCTATGTGCTGAACGCCGAGCCCGGCAGCTTCGCGGCCCGCTTCGTCGCGGAACACGGACCCTGCGCGCCCTCGATGGGCTGGCGCGTGGTCGATGCTCAGCACGCCTTCGAGCATGCGGTATCGAAGGGTGCCGAACCCTACGAGGGCGACGACAAGACCATGGACGTGCCCGCGATCAGGGGCATCGGTGGCTCGCTCATCTACTTCATCGACAAGTATTACGAGACCTCGCCCTACAACGAGGAGTTCGACTGGCTGCAGAAGTCGAAGCCCGAGGGCGTCGGTTTCTACTATCTCGACCACCTGACCCACAACGTCCACAAGGGCAACATGGACAAGTGGTTCAAGTTCTACGGCGATCTCTTCAAGTTCCGCGAAATCCGCTTCTTCGACATCCAGGGCAAGTTTACCGGGCTCTATTCTCGCGCGCTGACCTCGCCCTGCGGCCGCATCCGCATCCCGATCAACGAGGACCGGGGCGAGAAGGGGCAGATCGTCGAGTACCTGCGCCGCTACAAGGGCGAGGGCATCCAGCACATCGCGGTCGGAACCGAGGACATCTACGGCGCGACCGACGCGATCCATGACCGCGGCCTGCGCTTCATGCCGAAGCCGCCGATGTCCTATTACGAGATGAGCCGCGACCGGGTGGCGGGCCACGAGGAGCCGCTCGACCGGATGGAAAAACACGGCATCCTGATCGACGGCGAGGGCGTGGTCGACGGCGGCGAGACGCGGATCCTGTTGCAGATATTCTCGAAGACGGTGATCGGGCCGATCTTCTTCGAATTCATCCAGCGCAAGGGCGATGACGGTTTCGGCGAGGGCAACTTCAAGGCGCTCTTCGAATCGATCGAGGCCGACCAGATCGCGCGTGGGGTGTTGAAGGCCGGGTGAACCGGCAGTCCCGCAGGGGGGAAGGAAGGGGCGCGGCCGCGAGGCTCGCGCCCTTTGCCTGTCTGGTTGCGCCCGTCAACCGCCCTTGAGGATCTTCAGGACGTGGGTCTTGCCCTTCTTGACATAGGCAAGCTCGCTGTCGCCGATCGCCGCGACCTGGCCGCCGTCAAGCCGGTCGCCGACCTTGACCTTGACGTAGCGCCCGTTCGGCATCCGGACCAGCGCGCGGCGGCTGGCCGAGGAGCCGTAGACCCCGATCAGGTTCATGTCTTTCAGGTTGATGGCGTTCTTCACCGTGGCCTGACGGGCGACCGTCACCGAGGTCGGCATGTTCGGCACCGCCTCGACCGGCTCGGGCTCGTCGATCTCCTCGGTGCTGGCGGTGGCGGCGGGTTGGGGCGCGGCCGGCGCCGGCGCGGCCACGGGTTCGGGGGCGGCGACGGGTTCGGGAGCGGGCTCGGGCGGCGGCGCGGCGGCGATGCTCTCGGCCACGGCGCTGGCGATCGCGGATTCGACCGCCTTGGCGAAGCCGGACGGCTTTTCGGACGGGCGCCGCGACGAGGCCACGGCAAGGCGGCTCGCGCTCGCAAGGGCCTCGGCTTCCGCCCGCGCCGCGGCATCGGCCGCGGCGGCGCGGGCGGCGACCGCCTCGGGGCGGACGCGCGGCTTGCGCGCGGCATGGGCCGGGTCGACGGGTTCGGGCAGCGGCGCGTCGATCCCGGCCGCGATCTCCGGTTCCGCGGAGACTGCAGTATCGGCTGTATCGGCCGTGTCGCGCGCGGCGAACGCGGCGGCGACGGCCTCGGGCCGTGAGGCCGGGCTGCGCGGCGGCGGACCGGCGACGAGGGTGAAGCCGCCGGGTGTCACCACGCCCTCCGCCGTGGGGCGGATCGTGCCATCGGGCAGGAGGTCGTACTCGGTCCCGAAGGGCGGCGGCAGCGGCAGCGGCGCCGGGGCTGAATCGGCGATGTCGGTCTGGGGAGCGGCCAGCGGGGTCGCGGGGGTTGCGGCCGGGCCGGGCGCCGCGTCGGCGATGGCAGGCGCGCCGGTCGCATCGGCGGCAAGCGCGGGAACCGGCTTCGGCTCGACCGCGCCATTGACCACGGACGCGGGGGCCGCGGTCTCGGCTTCCTCTGCGGCCTGCGTCAGGTCTTCGGCGGCATCTGTCCCGGCAAGCTCGGGGGGCAGGTCCGCTTCTGCGGTTCCGGCATCTCGGGCAGCGGGAAGCTGCGCGTCCGCCGCGGCAGTCGGCTGCGGCGCGGGCGCCTGCGCGAGGCCGGCGGTTTCAGTGGCGGTGACAGGCGCGGGGGCGGTGCTGACGGACTCGCCGCCCGACCCGAACCACAAGGACCAGAGCGTGATCGCGGTGATCACGATCAGCGCGATGGCGGCGAGGACGAGGCCGATCCGAAGCCGGGCCGGCGATGATACATGGTTGCCGCTCCAGACCCCGAAGGCGGGCTCGGCGTCCGATGCGCCTCTGGCCGCCGGTCTCGCCGGTCCCTGCGCCTTCTTCGCGCGGCGGGCGGCGGGCGTAGGGGGCGCCACGGGAGCGCTGCCGGTCCGGGGGACATGGTTTTGCGGAACCGCGAGCACCGGCTCGGTCACGCCATGCCCGCCGGCCGTCGCGTTCGCCCGCGGCGCGGAAAGGCGCAGATCGGGCTCGGAGGCCTCGGCGAGGTGGAACCGGACGCCCGGCAGACGCGCAGCCGGGGCGTCGGCGCCGTCAAGTTCGGGCAGATCCTCGACCGCGATGAAGGGCGCTTCGGCGGCATCGGGCTCGGGGCCGAGCGGCGCGGCGAAGTCGCCGGGCAGATCCCCCCCGGATCCCGCCGCGTAGCCCGGCGCACCATCCGGCAGCTCGCCCTCTTCGGGAAGGTCTCCCGCGGTGATGTTCGGGGCGCTCACGGCGGCGGCGGGCGCTTCCTCCGGCTCTTCGCTGGCGTCGTCATCGGCGATCTCGGCCGCGAGGACGCCCGCATCCTCCGAGGCGTCGTCGGGATCGTCGGCGGGCGCCTCGGCTTCGATCTCGTCGCGGCCGGTGTCCTCGTCCTCCGCCTCGTCCGGGTCGTCGGCGGCAGGCGCCGCCTCCTCCGTCTCGTCGCGGCCGGTGTCCGCTTCATCGCCAGCCTCGGCCACGAGATCGTCCTCGTCCTCCGCCTCGTCCGGGTCGTCGGCGGCAGGCGCCGCCTCCTCCGTCTCGTCGCGGCCGGTGTCCGCTTCATCTCTGGCTTCCGCCGCGAGATCGTCCTCGTCATCCGCCTCTTCCGGATCATCGGCGGCAGGCGCCGCCTCCTCCGTCTCGTCGCGGCCGGTGTCCGCTTCATCTCTGGCTTCCGCCGCGAGATCGTCCTCGTCATCCGCCTCTTCCGGATCATCGGCGGCAGGCGCCGCCTCCTCCGTCTCGTCGCGGCCGGTGTCCGCTTCATCTCTGGCTTCCGCCGCGAGATCGTCCTCGTCATCCGCCTCTTCCGGATCATCGGCGGCAGGCGCCGCCTCCTCCGTCTCGTCGCGGCCGGTGTCCGCTTCATCTCTGGCTTCCGCCGCGAGATCGTCCTCGTCATCCGCCTCTTCCGGATCATCGGCGGCAGGCGCCGCCTCCTCCGTCTCGTCGCGGCCGGTGTCCGCTTCATCTCTGGCTTCCGCCGCGAGATCGTCCTCGTCATCCGCCTCTTCCGGATCATCGGCGGCAGGCGCCGCCTCCTCCGTCTCGTCGCGGCCGGTGTCCGCTTCATCTCTGGCTTCCGCCGCGAGATCGTCCTCGTCATCCGCCTCTTCCGGATCATCGGCGGCAGGCGCCGCCTCCTCCGTCTCGTCGCGGCCGGTGTCCGCTTCATCTCTGGCTTCCGCCGCGAGATCGTCCTCGTCATCCGCCTCTTCCGGATCATCGGCGGCAGGCGCCGCCTCCTCCGTCTCGTCGCGGCCGGTGTCCGCTTCATCTCTGGCTTCCGCCGCGAGATCGTCCTCGTCATCCGCCTCTTCCGGATCATCGGCGGCAGGCGCCGCCTCCTCCGTCTCGTCGCGGCCGGTGTCCGCTTCATCTCTGGCTTCCGCCGCGAGATCGTCCTCGTCATCCGCCTCTTCCGGATCATCGGCCGCGGCCTCGGCCGCGAAGTCCTCGGCCTCCGCCTCGACGGGAGGCGCGCCGTCATCCGCGTCTTCGAGGACAGCGTCGATCTCCAGCGCATCATCCTCGGGGGCGATCTCGTCGGTCTCCCCCGCGTCCGCAAGCCCGAAACCGGCCTCGGGCGTCGTGTCGGGCTTCGGTGTCGCCTCCGGGAGCGAAATGATCCGGACCGGCTCGCGGTCGCGTTCGGGCTGGTCGCCATCGGGCAGCAGCTCCGCGGCGGCGCGGGTTGCGCCGAAGAACGGCTCGCCCGCGAACTGGCCGGGTTCCGGGACCGTGGCGAAGGCGACAGGGTTGAAGCCATGCGCCGCGGCGAAATCCTCGGCCTCTTCGAGGGTCAGCCGCGCCACAACGGCGACCTGCACCGCGGGGCCTTCGCCGGACCAGTCGAACACGAGATCCGCGACAGGGTAGGGCGTACGGCCGTCGAGCGCGGCGGCGATCTCGTCCCGGCGGCTGGCGGCGTCGGAGCCCGCAGCCTCGATATCGGTGTAGAGGATCTGGGAGGCCGGCAGGATGAGCTTGGTCGCAAATCCTTCCGGCGCCATCGTCTCGGCCCGCTCGCGCAGGCCCGCGAGCGTCGCTTCGAGGTCGGGATCGTCGAACTCGGCGCGGCCGAGTTCGGCCCAGCCGTCCGGCACGCGGCCAAGAAGGCCGACGCTGTCTAGACCGAAGTTGAGCGCGAAGTTTGGTTTCATCAGGGCGCAGGTAGCATGTTCGCGGTCTTCACCAAAGCCGCCAAGGGATTGGCCCCCCTCCTAAAGCAGAATTTCGCGCATGGAAAGGCGAACCGCCAAGGATCGGCTTGCGGGCGGCGTCAAAGCTCCGATGATCGAATGCACCATATGGAGGTTTTCATGCGTGTTCTCAGTGTTTTCATGACAGTTCTCGCTTTGGCGTTGCCGGCGACGGCGGACGAGGCCGCCCTGGCCACGATTTCGGTGACCGGCGAGGGCCGGGTCGAGGCAGCGCCGGACATGGCGACGCTCACGCTCGGCGTCAACAATGAGGCGGCCACGGCGGCCGAGGCGATGGCGGCGAATTCCGAAGCCGTCGCCGCGGTTATCGCGAAGCTGCGCGAGTCCGGGATCGAGGAGCGCGACCTGCAGACAACCGGCCTCTCGCTCGGTCCGCGCTACGATCACGGCAATTCGGGCGGGGCGCCGAAGCTCGCGGGCTATTTCGCCTCGAACATGGTGACGGTGCGTGTGCGGGCGCTCGACTCGCTCGGCTCCACGCTCGACGCGGTGGTCTCCGAGGGCGCCAACACGCTCAACGGGCTCAGCTTCGGGCTGCAGGACGATCAGGCGGCGCGCGACGAGGCGCGGCGGCTCGCCGTGACGGATGCGGCGCGCAAGGCGGCGCTCTATGCCGAGGCGGCGGGGGTGAAGCTCGGCCGGGTGATGCGGATCGGCGAAGGAGGCGGCCAGATGCCACCGATGCCGATGGCGATGGGGGCCGAGGCCTTCGCGAAATCCGCCGACGTGCCGGTCGCGCCGGGCGAGCTGAACCTGACGAGTTCGGTTGTCGTCGTCTACGAGATCGACGACTGAGAAAACCGGCCGGCGCCCCGGTAAAGGGGCGCCGGCCGCAGGCCTTGATCAGGCCGTGGCCTTGGCCAGCGCCTGGTCGAGATCGGCGATGATGTCTTCGGCGTCCTCGATCCCGATCGACACCCGGACCACGTTCGGCGCCGCGCCCGCCGCCTTCTTCTGCTCCGGCGAGAGCTGGCGGTGCGTCGTCGAGGCCGAGTGGATGATCAGCGACCGCGTGTCGCCGAGGTTGGCGACATGGGAGAACAGATCGAGCGAATTGACGAGCTTCACGCAGGCGTCGTAGCCGCCCTTCACCGCGAAGGTGAACAAGGCCCCCGCGCCCTTCGGATAGAGCGACTGGGCGCGCTCGTAATAGGGCGAGGAGGGCAGGCCGGCATAGGTGACGTAATCGACGCGCGGATCGTTCTCGAGCCACTCGGCGACCTTCTTCGCGTTGGCGACGTGGCGCTCCATCCGCAGGGAAAGGGTCTCGATGCCGAGGAGCGTGTAATGCGCGCCCTGCGGGTTCATCGTCATGCCGAGGTCGCGCAGGCCGATGGCGATCGAGTGGAAGGTATAGGCGAGGGGCCCGAAGGTCTCGTGGAACTTAAGCCCGTGATAGGCGGGCTCGGGCTCGGAAAGCGAGGGGAACTTGCCCGATTTCGACCAGTCGAACTTGCCCGAATCGACGATCGCGCCGCCGGTGACGGTGCCGTTGCCGGTGAGGTACTTGGTGGTCGAATGGACGACGAGCGTCGCGCCCATCTCGATCGGCCGGCAGAGCCAGGGCGTGGCCGAGGTGTTGTCGACGATGAGCGGCACCCCGACCTTGTCGGCCACCTTGGCGAGCGCCGGGATGTCGGTGACATAGCCGCCGGGGTTGGCGATCGATTCACAGAAGATCGCGCGGGTCTTGTCGTCCACCGCGGCCTCGACCGCGGCAAGGTCGTCAGTGTCGACGAATGTCGCCGACCAGCCGAACCGCTTGATGGTCTGGGAGAACTGGGTGACGGTGCCGCCGTAGAGCCGCGTCGAGACGACGATGTTGCAGCCCGGCCCCATCAGCGGGAAGAGCGCCATGATCTGAGCCGCATGGCCCGACGAGCAGCAGACCGCGCCCTGACCGCCCTCGAGCGTGGCGATGCGCTCGGCCAGTGCGGCGACGGTCGGGTTGGTCAGCCGCGAGTAGATGTAGCCCACTTCCTGCAGGTTGAAGAGCGCGGCGGCGTGGTCGCTGTCGCGGAAGACATAGGCGGTGGTCTGGTAGATCGGCACCTGGCGCGCGCCGGTGGCGGGGTCGGGGCGGGCGCCGGCATGGATCTGCAGCGTGTCGAAACCGTAGGACTTGGCCATCATCGTCTCCGTGACTTGGGTTCGCCGGGGACGTTAGGGCAAGGCCGCGCGGCGCACAACCGGCCTCCTGCCGGCCGGCGCCGCGCCTAGCGGGGACGGTCATCCCGATGGCGGTCGGAGCGGCCCTCGAGCGCCGCATTGCCGACGCCGAAGGACTGATGCGGCACGCAAGCCGCCAGCAGGCTGGCCGTGAGTGTGGCAATGGCAAGGCTGGCGAGGATGCGCATCGGCTGCTCCCGGTCTCGGGTTGCCGTCCCTCAGCCTGATCATACGACGCCGCGCCCATCACCGGGAAATCACATGCCGGACAGGGCGGCGTGATCGCGCCTCAGCCGCCTGACAGCCGGATCACCGCGCGCCGGCCGCCGCGCAGGAACTCGATCTGCCAGAGCCGCGTCGGCAGGGCCGCCACCGTGGCGAGGTCTGCCGGCTCCCGGATCGGCCGTCCGTTGACCGCGATCAGGACGTCGCCGGGTTGCAGTTGCGTCCGCCGCGCGCGCCCCGCGACCTCGGTCACCACCACGCCCTCGGCCGAAAGCGGCAGTCCCAGCCGCTCGATCAGCGCCGGGCCGAGCGATGCCACGCCGAGCCCGTCGAGCGGCGTGCCGAGGTTGATCCGAAGCTCGTCCGCGCCGGCATTTTTGGGCGCCGGGTCGAGCGCGAGCTCGGCCTCGGCCTCGCCCCCGTCGCGCCAGTACCGCACCGCCGCCGTGCCGCCGGGGCCGAGCGTCGCGAGCCGGTAGTCGAGCTCCTGCGGCCCGTCAACCGGATGCCCGTCGATGCTGATGACCACGTCGCCGGCGCCGAGCCCGGCCTTCGCGAAGGGGCTCTCGGGGTGGATCTGCCGGATCATCACGCCGCCGGGCGCGTTGAGCCCCAGCGCCTCGGCCATGCCGGCATCGACCGGCTGGACCTCGATCCCCGACCAGGGCCGCGCGAAGCGGGCGGCACCCGCCTCGGCCTGCGCGACATATTGCGCGACGAGGTTCGACGGGATCGCGAAGCCGATCCCGTTCGAGCCGCCGGAGCGGGTCAGGATCGAGGTGTTGATGCCGAGAAGCCGGCCCGCCGTGTCCACCAGCGCGCCGCCGGAATTGCCGGGGTTGATCGCGGCATCGGTCTGGATGAAGTAGCCCCGCCCGCGCCCCATGTCGCCGCCCGCCCGCGCCAGCCCGGAGACGATCCCGCTGGTTACGGTCTGGCCGATCCCGAAGGGGTTGCCGATCGCGAGCACGAGATCGCCGACCTCCACCAGATCGGAATCGGCCAGATCCAGCGCCGGAAGGTTCTCCGCCCCGTCGAGCCGGATCACCGCCAGATCGGCGGCCTCGTCGGCAAGGATAACGCGGCCCTCGAACTCGCGCCGGTCGGCGAGCACGACGCGGATGTCCTCGGCGCCGCCGACGACGTGGAAGTTCGACACCACGATCCCGTCCGCCCCGAGGATCACGCCCGAGCCGAGCGAGTTCTGCACCCGCGGCACGGTCTGGCCGAAATCGAAGAACTGCGAGAAGAACGGATCCGCGGCGAAGGGGCTGCGGCGCTGGGCGACGATGCGGCTGGCATAGATGTTGACCACCGCCGGCGCGGCGGATTTCACCACCGGCGCGAAGCTGAGCCCGATCTCGGCCCGGTCGGCGGGCACCTGATCTTGTGCAGGAAGCGGCAGGGGCAGGGCGGCGGCCAGAATGAGGCAGGCGGCGGCAATACGCATTCGGGTTCCGGTCCGTGTCGTTGCGTGCTTCCGCCAAGATCGGTCGCCGCCGCAGCCAGTTCAAGCGCCGCCCGCGCCGATTTCCGTCCGGCCTATTCTTCCTGCAGCGTCGAGAGATACTCGATCAGCGACAGGATCCGGGTGCGGACATAGACCTCGGTCTCCTCTGGCGAGAAGTAAGGATCCTGCGCCGCGTCGATCCGCATCCGGTAGCGGCTGCCCCAGATCGGCATCTCGCTCGTGCCGTGCGCGCCAGCCTTGTCGGAGCCTTCGATCACGTCGTAGATCATCGTGACCGGAAACAGGCCGCCATTGTTCTTCTGGAGCACCGTCAGGTCCGGCGGCGAGACGCCCTGCAGGTAGCCGACGAAGGGGCCGTCGCCCTTCGCCGCCTCGCCGTGGCAGGCGACGCAGCTGTTGCGGTACTCGAACTCGCCGAGGCTCATCGCTGCGGCGGGCGTCGCGAGCATCGCCGCGATCATGACCGCGATTGCCGTTTCAGAATAGGTTCGCATGGCAGCTCTCTCCTTCACGAAGCGTCTGGTCCCGGAGTTCGCGCTTCCGAACGGTGCCATGTCCCCGCGGGCGGGCAAAGAAGAAGAGTGCATCATTTTGTATCCGAGTGTCGCCGGCGCGTAACCGGCGGCCACCGGGCCTCAGCGCATCCAGAGACCGGCGCGCTTGATCGTGTTGCGGATCGCCTGCTCGCGCTTGGGCAGGTCGGTCCGGTCGAACATCTCCCGGATCTCGTGGCCCTTCTTCTGGTAGACGATCTTCTTCAGGGGAAGGTATTCCTTCAGCACCTTCTTGATCGGATTGGGCGCGATCGCGGTCTCGAGCATCTCCACCGCGCGGTCGCTCTCGCGCGCATAAAGCAGCGGGAAGAGCCGGTAGTGGCAGGTCACCTCGCCGTCGAGCCCGGCAAGCTCCGGCCCCGGCCGGCCGCCGCCGAAGGAATGGATCACCAAGGGCAGCGCCACCTGGTCGAGCCAGGGGTCGAGCGACTGGCAGACAAGCTCCGGCGGGCCGTCGTCGCGGATCGCCAGCGCGTAGTCGAGGAACCGCTCCCCGAACGCGCGCGGGCAGCGGTGGAAGAACCAGCCGGCGTTGAAGTAGAGATACCGCTCCCAGTATTCGTCCGGCTTCGAGCGGTCGAGCGAGCTTTCGTAGTCGAGCCCGAACTTGTCGTAGAGCGATTTCCAGGTCGCGCCGTAGCCCGGCCCGTAAAGCTCCAGCACCGGCCAGGTCCCCTCGCGCCGCATCGAGGCGGCGGGGCGGTCGAAGTCGAAGCCGACGCCGGAAAGCGGCCCGGTGAAGATCGTGTCGGTATCGAAGAAGACGAAGGGCTCGCCCTCGGGCAGGGCGGCGAGGCCCTCGATCTTGTTGCCGTAGGGATAGCGCTCGCCGAAGTGGCGGCTCTCGAACGGGACGATCTCGGCCCCGAAGCCTTCCAGAAGCGCCCGGAGCGGCGCCTCGATGCGCGGGTCTTCGGTCCAGAGCGGGCCCGGCTGGGGCTCGCCGACGATGAGCCGGCCGGGGAAGTCCGGATTGGCGGCGCGGAAGGTGGCGGCGAACACCACCGCCTCGTAGCCGAGCCGCCCGGCCTGGCCGATGCAAAAGACGTTGAAGCCGCGCTCTCCCGCCGCGTTGCCCGACATGCCCCGTTGCCCGCTTGTTGGTTCCCTGTCCGCGCCCTTATAGGCGAGCCGCGCCGCCTGGGGAAGCGGCGCGACGCGAGCTGCCCCGCTTCAGCGCAACCGCCAGGCCTGGGTGCGGTTGAGGATCCGCCGCGAGGCCAGCGCGTGCAGGATCCGCGCCCCGGCATTGGTGTAGAAGATCATCATCCCCATCGCCGCCGCGGGCGCGATGTCGCCCGCATCGTCCATGTTCAGGACCGCGATCGAGGCGAGCGCGGTATGGGTCGAATAGATGAACACCACCGCCGAGACCGTCGTCATCGCGTTGACGAAGAGGTAGATCGAGATGTCGAGGATCGCAGGCAGGCAGACCGGCACCGTGACCCGCGCGAAGAGCTTGTAGAAGGGCTGGCGCAGCGACGAGGCGACCGGTTCGAACTCCGCGTCGATCTGCTTCAGCGCGGTCAGCGCGGTGAGGTGGCCGACGGTGTAGAAGTGGGTCACGGTCGAGATGACGAGGATTATCATCGTTCCGTAGATGAAGTGCAGCGGATTGGCCGGATTGTTGAAGAAAAAGATATAGGCCAGCCCGAGCACCATCCCCGGCACCGCCATCGGCAGCATCGCGAGGAACTGGAAGAGGCCGCGCCCGGTCTTGAAGCCATCGATCTTCTCGACCATGTAGGCGCCGGTGAAGATCACGACCGTGCCGATCCCCGCCGTCATCAGCGCCAGCTTGATCGAGTTCCAGTAGGCCGCCCAGCCGCCGCCATCCATCCGGTCGAAGGCGTAGTTCTTGAGGCTGAGGCTGAGGTCGTAGGGCCAGAACCGGATCAGCGCCGCATACTGGCAGATCGCGATGATCCCGACGATGAACACCGCCATCACGCCGCACCAGGCGAGGCACAGCGCCTCGAAGCGGCGGTCGGGTCGCGGCTGGTAGGGGACCGAGCGGGCCGAAAGAAGCGAGACCTGCTTCTTCTGCACCTGCCGGTCGACGAGGAAGGCCAGCACCGCCGGGATCAGGAGGATCACCGACACCACCGCGCCCATCTCGAAGTTCTGCTGGCCGATGACCTGTTTGTAGATGTCGATGGCGAGCACGTTGTACTGGCCGCCGATCACCTTCGGCAGGCCGAAGTCGGTGATCACCAGCGTGAAGGTCACGAAGGCCGCCGAGATCAGGCCGTAGCGCGCGCCGGGGATGGTGACCGTCCAGAACGTGCGCCACTTCGAAGCCCGCAGGGACTCCGCCGCCTCGTACTGGCGCTGGTCGGCGATCGAGAGCGCCGTCGAGATGATGATCAGCGCATGCGGGAAGGTGAAGAACACCGAGCCGATGACGATGCCCAGGGGTCCGTAAATCGACTGCCCCATCAGGAGCGACTTCAGCATCCCCTGGTTGCCGAAGAGATAGATGAGCGCGATGCCCGGCAGGAGCGACGGCACGAGGATCGGCATCATCGCGATCATCCGGAACGCGCCCTTGAAGGGCATGCAGCTGCGGTTGATCGCATAGGCGAAGCCGAAGGCGAAGACGACGGTCAGCACCGTGCTGATCACCGCGATGTAGAGCGAGTTCTGGATCGAGGAGAACAGCGTCGGGTTCGAGAAATACTCGGCATAGTTCTGCACCCCGACCGACTTCACCGGCCTCAGGTTGATCCGCCGGAAGGTGTTGCTGTCGTATTCCTGCCAGTCGGTCGTGTTCTTCAGGTCGAGCCCGACCAGCCAGGGCGCGTCGCCCGTGGTGCCGCGCAGCCGGTACTTGACCGGGCTGCGGAAGCTGAAATCGGGAAAGAACACCGTTGCCGACAGCCGGCCATCTGAGCTGGAGCGCAGGTCGTCGGCCGGGACCGCGCCCAGGTCCGCGTTCAGCGCCTCGGCGGTGACCGGCTCGCTCCAGACGGTGCCGGTCTCGTCGCTGACCTGAAACTCGTATCGGGCGAGGTCGAAGCCGTAGGTGACGAAGCTCTTCGACAGCATCGCATAGAGCGGAAGTGCCAGCGCCGCGATGAGATAGAGCGCGATCACCCCCATGAAGAGCCGCTTGATGATCCCGTCCCGGTCGAGGCGGAGCCGGACCCGGCGGCCGGGCGGAAGCGCGGCGGTGGTCTCGGCCATGCTCAGGCCCCCCGCGCGAAGACGAGGACCCGCTCGGCGGGCAGTTCGACCGCCATCGCCGCGCCCGGCTTCAGATCCAGCCGTCGCACCGCGTTCATCGAGAAGTTTGCCACGAGCGGCGTCGCGCCGAGCGCGTCGCTCCGCAGATGAGTGCGCCAGTAGGAGCCGAGGAACTCCATGTCCTCGATCGTCACCGGCAGCATGTTGGCCGCGCCGTTCCCGGCATCCTCGGCCCGGTGGGGCAGGATGTCCTCTGGCCGCACCGCCACCGTGACGGCTGCACCGTCGACGACGCGGGTCTCGCTGGTGGCGATCACCGCGTCGCCGAGCGTGACCGCGCCCGCCCGGTAGGTCGAGGCGACCTTGTTGGTCTCGCCGATGAAATCCGCGACGAAAAGCGAAGCAGGCTCACGGTAGATCTCGGTCGGGGTGCCGACCTGCTCGATCCGGCCGCGGTTGATCACCACGATGCGGTCGGCCATCGACAGCGCCTCTTCCTGGTCATGCGTCACCATGATCGTGGTGACGCCGAGCTTGCGCTGCAATTCCTTGATCTGGTGGCGCAGATGCACCCGCACCTTGGCGTCGAGCGCCGAAAGCGGCTCGTCGAGCAACAGAAGCCCCGGGTCGATGGCGATGGCGCGGGCGAGTGCGACGCGCTGCTGCTGGCCGCCCGAAAGCTGCGCGGGATATTTCGACGCCTGCTCGGGCAGGCCGACGAGGTCAAGAAGCTCCGTGACCCGGGCGTCGATCTCGCGCTTGCTGCGGCCGGTGTTCTCAAGCCCGAAGGCGATGTTGCGGCGCACCGTGAGGTTCGGGAAGAGCGCGTAGGACTGGAACACGATGCCGAAGTCGCGCTGCGACGGCGGCAGGCCCGAGATGTCTTCGCCGCCCTGCCGGATGGTGCCACGGGTCTGCGGGTCGAGCCCCGCGATCGCGCGCAGAAGCGTGGTCTTGCCGCAGCCCGACGGGCCGAGAAAGCAGACGAACTCGCCCCGCGCGATGTCGAGCGTAACCTCCCGCAGCGCCACGAAATCGCCGAAGCTCTTCCACAGGTCGGCGATCTCCAGGTAGGGCGGCGCCGATCCGTCGGCGACAAAATTCCCGGCGGACGCCTGAAGGGCGCCGCGTCTCGTCATTGCAACCATCTTTTCCATCCGGACGGAACTTTCGGGGTGGGCGCCGCGACCCGACGCGGCGCCCGGAGAGGGTCGGAGCCGAGGCTCAGCCCTTCGGCTCGGACTTGGTGTCGTAGCGCTTGGTCCATTCCTCGAGGATCGCGGCGCGGTTGTTGGCCGCCCACTCGAAGTCGTTGTCGATCATCGCCTCGGTGATGCCCTCGGGGAAGTGCTCGACCGGCTTGGCCATGCCCGGAATGGCGACGACCGCGTAGCCGACGTTGTACATCTCCATCGCTTTCGGCGTGATCGACCAGTCGACCAGCGTCTGCGCGGCTTCGGCATTCGCGGTGCCGGCGACGATGGCGGTCGATTCCATGTCCCAGCCGATGCCCTCGCTCGGCACGATGATGTCGATCGGCGCGCCTTCGGCCTTGGACTTGGCGCCACGGAAGGCGAAGGAGACGCCGATCACGGTCTCACCCGCGGCGGCCATCTTGCAGGGCTTGGAGCCGGAATGGGTATAGGCGCCGATGTTCGCGTGCAGCGCGTCCATGTATTCCCAGCCCTTCTCCTCACCCATCATCTGCAGCCAGCTCGACACGTCGAGGAAGCCGGTGCCCGACGAGGCCGGATTCGGCATCACGACATGGCCGGCATATTCGGGCTTGGTGAGATCGGCCCAGCTCGTCGGCGCGGTCAGGCCGAGCTTCTCGCCCTCGACCGTGTTGAAGCAGATCGCGGCCACCCAGGCGTCCATGCCGACCCAGGAGGGCGGATTGTCGGCGTCCCGGAACCGCGGGTCGAGCGCGTCGAGCCCGGCCGGGGCATAGGGCTCCAGCATGCCTTCGGTCTTGAGCACCAGAAGCGAGGTCGCGGCGAGGCCCCAGACCACGTCGGCCTGCGGATTGTTCTTTTCTGCCAGGAGCTTGGCGGTGATGACGCCGGTGGAATCGCGCACCCAGTTGATCTTGATGTCGGGATGGTCCTGGTTGAAGGTCTCGGCGTAGCGCGCGAGATCCTCGGCCTCGACGGCGGTGTAGACCGTCAGTTCGGTCTCGGCATAGGCGGCGCCTGACAGCATCGCCGCGGCGGCAAGGGCCGGAACCAGTGTTTTCGCTTTGATCATGATACTCCCCAGTTTTGGCGCAGACGTGGTCTGCAGGTCTGCCGGTCACGCTGCGGGCGTTCCGCCCGTGCCGCAGTTGCGTTCAGTAAGGCTGCCGGGTAACGGCAGGATTGCTGTTCGGTAACAGCAGGATAACACGCATCCTCCTTCGAGCCATCATCCACAGGGAGTATGGGATCTGGGGGTCGATAGGAAAAATCTATTTATCTTATGACTTGATCACCGGCGCCGATGATGCAGGCGTCCGTGCGAAAGGTGCTCAGAAGGCGCGCGAAAGGCGCGTGCCCGGTCGCGAACCGGCGGAATGAGGCGGTTACCGCGCTTCCGCGCGGATGGCGTCCGCGACGATGCCGAGGGCGCGGTCGAGGTCGGCCTGCGCGATGGTCAAGGGCGGCGACAGCGTCAGCACGCAACCTGCGGAAATCTTGAAGCTGAGCCCCGCCTCCAGACAGCGGTAATAGATCCGCTCCGCCGCCTCCCGCGCGGGCGCGCGGCTCTCGCGGTCGGCGACGATCTCGACGCCGAACATCAGCCCGCGGCCACGGATATCGCCGACGCGGGGATCGTCGCCGACCGCCTCGCGCAGACGCGCGAGCGCATGCGCCCCAAGCTCCGCGGCGCGCGCGACGAGGCCTTCGTCGCGGATCACCGCGAGCGT
Source organism: Defluviimonas sp. D31 (assembly GCF_033436765.1). Classification (NCBI taxonomy): domain Bacteria; kingdom Pseudomonadati; phylum Pseudomonadota; class Alphaproteobacteria; order Rhodobacterales; family Paracoccaceae; genus Albidovulum; species Defluviimonas sp. D31. Next base: position 185,720 of record NZ_JAWQFN010000004.1, on the reverse strand, counting down.
CTCGAGCGCCGCCCGCGCCGTCACCGGGTTCTTCTCGTGCGTGTAATGGCCGATGGCGAAGTCCCCGCAGACGTCGAGATCGGCCCGCGCCACCACGGCGGCGATGGGCAGGATGCCGCCGCCCAGGGCCTTGCCCAGCGTCACGATGTCCGGGACCACCCCGTCATGCTCGAAGGCGAACATCCGGCCCGTCTTGCCAAGCCCGGTCGGGATCTCGTCCATGATCAGAAGCGCGCCCGCGCGGTCACAGGCCGTGCGCACCGCCTTCCAGAAGCCCGGCGGCGGCACCACCGGCACCGCCCGCATCGGCTCCGCGATCACGGCCGCGACATCGCCCTCGCGCTCGAGCACGAACTCGACCATCTTCGCGCAAGCCAGCCCGCAGGCCTCCGGCCCGGCATGGCCATAGGCGCAGCGGTAGCAGTTGAAGGGCGCGACATGCTCCGCGCCGGGCAGCAGCGGCCCGGCGATATGGGAGCGGAACGTCGCCTCGCCGCCGACGCTCGCGGCGCCGAACCCCGCACCGTGGAAGGCGTCCCAGAAGCTCACGGTCTTGAACCGCCCGGTCGCCGCCCGCGCGATCCGGAGCGCCACCTCGTTCGCGTCCGAGCCCCCGGTGGTGAACAGGACCTTGGAAAGATCCCCCGGCGCCAGCGCGCCCAGGGTCTCGGCCAGCTCCACCGACACCTCGTTGGTGAAACGCCGCGGCGAGAAGCTCAAGGCATCGAGCTGGTCCTTGATCGCGGCCACCACGCGGGGATGGCCGTAGCCGATGTGATGCACCGAGTTGCCGTGGAAATCCATATAGCGCCGCCCGGCGGTGTCCTCGATCCAGATGCCTTCCGCCCTGGCGATGGTGGACACACAGGGCGAGGACAGCGACTGGTGCAGGAAAGCCCCCGCGTCGCGCGCCAGCAAGCCCCGTGTCGCCGGATCGGGATGCCGCGCCGCCCATGCGCGGCGCGCCTCCGACGTATTGGACTCGCCCTCGGTATGGGTAATCACGCCATCCCTTTCTTCTTTTTCCAAATATCCCCGCCGGAGGCTCCCGCAGGCACCGCCGGGCTCACCGTGGCCAGGGGAGCGAATAGGTCTTCACATTGGTGAAGAACTTCATCGCCTCCGTCACCCCTTCCTTCACCCCGTTGCCGGAATCCTTGATCCCGCCGAAGGGCGAGGTCTCGATCCGGTAGCCGGGCTGTTCCCAGATGTTCACCGTGCCTACATTCAGCCCCTCGATATAGGCCTGCATGCGGCGGAAGTCGTTGGTGCAGACGCCGGAGGAAAGCCCGAACTCGGTGCCGTTCGAGATCCGCATGACCTCCTCGTCATTGTCCGGCACCCGGACGATCGGAATGACCGGACCGAAGGTCTCCTCCATGACGAGCTCGCTGTCATGCGGCACATGATCGACCACGATCGGCGGCAGCAGGGCACCCTTGCGGCCGGGATCGTAGAGCACCTTGGCGCCCTGGTCGGCCGCCATGTAGACGCGCTTCTCGAAAAGCTCCGCCGCCCCGGCATGGATCACGCAGCCAAGCTCGGTCGCCGGGTCCATCGGGTCGCCGAACCGGATCTTCCTGGCCTTCTCCAGCACCATCGGCACGAAGCGGTCGGCGACGCTCTCCTGCACGAGGATGCGCTTCACCGCCGTGCAGCGCTGGCCGGAATTGCCGGTCGCCCCGGCCACCGCGATCGTCGCGGCCTTCTCCAGATCGGCATCGTCGAGGTCATTGAGCACGATCAGCGGATCGTTGCCCCCAAGCTCCAGCGCCTGGCGCTTGTAGACCGCCTTCGACGCGATCATCTTGCCCACGGGCACGCCGCCGGTGAAGGTGATGATGTCGATGTTCGGGTTGGTGATCATCTCGTCGCCGATATCGGCCGGCAGGCCGGTCACCACCTGGAACATCTCCGGCGGCAGCCCCGCCTCGTAGAGGATGTCCGCGAGCGTGATCGCGGTCAGCGGCGTCAGCTCCGTCGGCTTCAGCACCATGCAGTTGTTGGTGGCGATCGACGGCGCGATCTTGTGGCTGACCATGTTCAGGGGATGGTTGAAGGGCGTGATCGCGGAAATCGCCCGGACCGGCTCGCGCTTGGTGTAGATCTTGCGGTCCTTGCCGTTGTGCGTGAGGTCGCAGGAAAAGATCTGCCCGTCATCCTGCAAGGCCTGCGCCGCGGCGAAGGTATAGACGTCCTGCGCGCGCTTCGTCTCGTAGACCGCGTGCTGCCAGCAGATGCCGAGCTCCAGCACCAGCCACTTCGCGAGGTAGTCGCGCCGCTCGCCGATGATCTCGCCGGTGCGTTTCAGGATCTGGCTGCGCTCGTAGCGCGTCAGTTTCGAACGGTAGTTCGCCGCGATCTCGAAGGCCTTGCGGGCATGTTCGGCGGTTCCCGCAGGCACCGTCCCCACGACCTCGTCAGTATAGGGATAGCGGACCTCGATCACCCTGTCGGTGAAGACGGTCTCGCCGCCGATCCGCATGCTCTCGTGGCGGAGTTCAATCTCCATGGTCCGGTCCTTCATGGTCAGAGCGCCGCCGCGGTGGTGGCATAGAAGAAGGCGTCGAAATTGCGCAACTCCGGCGCGCCCGGCAGGTCCACCTTGCGGTTGACGATGAAGGGCACCTCCTGCTCGGTCAAGCCGCCGTGGCTCCTGAGCGGCTCCTTCAGCGCGGCAAGGTCGTGACGATGCGCCGAGGTGCCGATGGTCATGTTCTCGCCGGAGATCATCACGATATCGCCGATCCGGTCGGCGGGCAGCTCGAAGCGCCTCACCGCCTCCTCGCGGGTAACGGCGAGGATGATGCCTTCCTTCGCGGCGAGCCGGTCCATGATGCGGACGCGGTCGGCGCCTTCGGGCAGGTAGGCGGTCGCGAACGACCCGAGCGCGCCGTGGTGGACGACGTAAGGATCGGTGATCGGCAGGATCACCCGCGCCGCGTCCTTGCCCAGCCACTCGTCCATCAGATCCTGCACGTAGATCACCGCGGGGCTTCCATCCGCGTTGTGCTTGGGCTTCATGCCGTGGTCGGCGGTCACAACGACAGCGGCACCGAGCGCGTCGAGCTCGCCGAGGTAGCGGTCGAACATCGCGTAGAAGTCCTTCGCGCCCTTCTCGTCGGGGGCGAACTTGTGCTGGATGTAGTCGGTCGTCGAGAGATACATCACGTCCGGCTTCCACTCCTTCAGTAGCTTAACGCCCGCGGCGAAGACGAACTCCGACAGGTCCGCCGAATAGACCTCGGGCACCGGCATCCCGAGCCACTGGCTCGCATTGTCGATGCCGTGCTCGGCCTTCGTGGTCGTGCCGGACTTCTCCGAGGAAAACGCGATCGCCCGGTCCTCGTCGAACTTCAGCCCCGCCCCCAGAAGCGCGCGGAGCTTGTCCTTGGCGGTCACGACGGCGACACGCGCACCGGCCTCGTAGAAGCGCGAGAACACCGTCGGCGCGCGCAGGAACCGCACGTCGTTCATCATCACCTCCTCGCCGGTCTCCGGGTCGTAGAGGTAGTTGCCGCAGATGCCGTGGACGCTCGGCGGCCGGCCGGTGGCGATGGAGAGGTTGTTGGGGTTGGTGAAGGAGGGGATCACCGAATGCGCCAGCCGGTCAGTGCCCTCCGCGCGCATCCGCTTCAGGGTCGGCATCAGCCCCTCGGCGATGGCCACGTCGAGGTATTCCGGCTCGCAGCCGTCGAGGCAGATCGCCACGGCGGGTACCTTCGGCCAGGGGTAGACGCGGTCATTGGCCGTCACGGGCGCGCGGGTGATCATGTTCATTTCCAGTCCTTCCGTCATATTTCGGTGCCGCCTCAGGCGGCGAGCTTGGCGCGTTCGGCGATCGCCGCCTCGGGCGGCGCGGCGGAGGCGACGCCCATCTCGGCGAGCGCCTCCTTCGCGGCCTGAACAACGCGCCGCATCACATGTTCGTCCATCCGGCCGATGCAGCCCACGCGGAAACTCTCCACGACCGTCAGCTTGCCGGGATAGATGATGAAACCCTTCTGTTTCATCTTCTCGTAGAAGTCGGAAAAGACGAAGGCCGGATCGGCCGGGCAGAAGAAGGTGACGATGATCGGCGAGAGCCAGCGGTCCTTCAGGAGCGTCTCGAAGCCCAGGCCCCGCATCCCCTCGACCATCACGTCTCGGTTGCGCGCATAGCGCGCGCCGCGCCCGGCAACGCCGCCTTCAGCTGCATGAAGCCGTAAAGCCTCCAGAAAGGCCGCGACGACATGCGTGGGCGGCGTGAAGCGCCACTGGCCGGTCTTTTCCATGTAGGCCCACTGCGCATGGACATCGAGGCTGAGCGAGTGGCTGTTGCCCTTCGCCGCCTCAAGCTCCGACCGCCGCGCGATGACGAAGCCGAAGCCCGGCACGCCCTCGATGCACTTGTTGGCCGAGGACACCATCGCCTCGTAGCGGATCTCGTTCACGTCGAGGGGCAGCGCCCCGAAGGCCGACATCGAGTCGATGAGAAGCTTGCGGCCGCGCGAATAGACCGCCTCGGAAATCTCCGCGACCGGGTTGAGGATCCCCGACGAGGTCTCGCAATGGATCGCCACGACATGGGTGATCGCCGGATCGGCGTCGAGCACGGCCGCGACCTCGTCGCCCCTCGGCGGCATGTAGTCGCCCTTGTCGATCAGCGTGTATTCGCGGCCGAGGCAGCGCATCGTCTCCGCCGCGCGGAGCCCGTAGGCGCCGTTCGCCAGGACCAGCGCCTTGCCGTCCCGAGGCACGAAGGTGCCGAGCATCGCCTCGACCGAGAACGAGCCCGATCCCTGCATCGGCACGCAGACGAACGCGCCCGTCGTATCCCCGGCAAGCGCCACGAGCTGGTCGCAGACCGATTTCGTCATGGCGCGGAAATCCGCGTCCCACGACCCCCAGTCCTTCAGCATCGCCTCCTTGGTGGAAAACGCCGTCGTCAACGGCCCCGGCGTCAGCAGATAGGGCTCGCCCAGCCTCGGGGCGGGCAGCGGCTCGGACGGATGCGGCATGCGGGGCTCCTTCGGGACCTCATGGGCTATCGCGACGCTTTTTCCATGCGCGCGTCCATATGTAAAATCGCTATTTTAGATTGAAATATAGTGCCTGCTTATCGTTCTGGTTCTCCGCCCTGCGGCCGCGGCGCATTCAACGGCGTTGCAACCCATAACTCCAGTCGTTAGCCTCCGCGAAAACATAACCCTTCCCGATAAGGCCGCCCCTCCCATGCGCTACGTCCAGCTTCGGGCCTTTCACTATGTGGCGATCTGCGGCGGCTTCTCGCGCGCGGCCGACGAACTCTGCCTCACTCAGCCCGCGATTTCCGATCAGGTCCGCAAGCTCGAGGAGGAATACGACGTCCTGCTCTTCAACCGGCACAAGAAGCAGGTCGTCATGACCCCGGCCGGCGAGCGCCTGCTCGAGATCACCCGGCGGCTCTTCGACCAGGAACAGCAGGCGCTCGAGCTTCTGTCCGAGAGCCGCGCCCTGCGCTCGGGCACCCTGCAGATCGTCGCCGACAGCGCGCATCACCTCCTGCACATCCTCGGCCCGTTCCGCGAACGCTATCCGGGCGTCAGGATCAACGTCCGCGCCGGCAACACCGAGACCGTCATCCAGAGCCTTTACAACTACGAGGCCGATATCGGCGTCATCGGAGAGATCCCGCGCACCCGCGACTTCGAGCATCTGCAGCTGATCTCGACGCCGATCGTGGCCTTCGTCGCCACCCACCACCCGCTTGCGCAAGTTCCGTCGTTCAGCTTCGAAGATCTCGCGCGCAATCCGCTGGTGTTCCGCGAGCAGGGCTCGCGCACCCGCAAGAAGCTCGAGGAGGCTGCGGCGGCGGCCGGCGTCGCGCTTGTGCCGGCGATCGAGGCCGAGGGCCGCGAGGCGGTGCGCGAGATCGTCGCCTCCGGCGCGGGCATCGGCTTCGTCTCGGCGGCGGAGTTCGGCGAGGACGCGCGGCTGGTGCGGATTCCCCTCAAGGGTGCGGAGGCGATCGGCATGGACGAGGCGCTGATCTGCCTGCGCGAACGCAGCGGCGGCAAGCTTGTCCGGGCCTTCTTCGAGATCGCCCGCGCGGCGGCGGTGCCCTGAAACACGGCCGCGCAGGCACACGATTTCGTCAAGCCATTGGCAATTCGCCCGCCGAATCCCACATTCGGCACGACCGCAGCGACAGGAGAGGACCGCAATGGCCTACCGCAAGTCCCCCGAGGCGATCGCCCGCCTCACGCCGGAACAGTACCACGTCACCCAGGAAAGCGGCACCGAGCGCCCCTTCACCGGCGCTTACACCGACACGAAGGACCCGGGCATCTATGTCGACATCGTTTCGGGCGAACCGCTCTTCGCCTCGTCCGACAAGTTCGACTCCGGCTGTGGCTGGCCGAGCTTCACCAAGCCGATCGTGCCGGCGAACGTCAATGAACTGCGCGACATCTCGCACGGCATGATCCGCACCGAGGTGCGCTCGGCCCATGGCGACAGCCATCTCGGCCATGTCTTTCCCGACGGTCCGCACGACCGGGGCGGGCTGCGCTATTGCATCAACTCGGCCAGCCTGCGATTCATCCCGCGTGACGAGATGGAGGCCGAGGGCTACGGTGACTATCTCGACCAGGTGGAGGACGTGAGATGACCGAACGCGCCATACTCGCCGGCGGCTGCTTCTGGGGGATGCAGGACCTGATCCGCAGGCTGCCCGGCGTCGTCGCGACCCGTGTGGGCTATACCGGCGGCGACGTGCCGAACGCGACCTACCGCGACCACGGCACCCATGCCGAGGGGATCGAGATCCTCTTCGACCCCGAGCGGATCGGCTACCGCCGGCTTCTGGAGTTCTTCTTCCAGATCCACGACCCGACGACGGCGAACCGGCAGGGCAACGATCTCGGCACGAGCTACCGCTCGGGCATCTATTACCTGTCCGAGGCCCAGAAGCGGATCGCCGAGGAAACGATCGCGGATGTGAACGCCTCCGGCCTCTGGCCGGGGCCGGTGGTGACCGAGGTCCGGCCCGCCGGCGACTTCTGGGAGGCCGAGGCGCAGCATCAGGACTACCTCCAGCGGTTCCCGAGCGGCTATACCTGCCACTTCCCGCGCCCCGACTGGGTACTGCCGAAGCGCGCCGCCGCCGAGTGAGCCGCGGCGCCTGTCGGAACGAAAGAAGGCCCCGCCGAGGCGGGGCCTTCGCGCCTTCCGTGAGTGCGTAGCGCGGTTACTGCGGGATCTCGCCCTCGATCCCCTCGACGTAGAAGTTCATCCCCGACAGCGTCGCGTCGTCGGCGACCTCGCCCTCGGCGAGCCAGGCCGAGCCGTCCTGCTTGTTCAGGGGGCCGCTGAACGGGTGGTATTCGCCAGCGCCGATCTTGTCGCGCAGCGCCAGCGCCTCCTCCTTGACCTCGGCCGGCACCTCGTCGGAGATCTCGCCGATCACCACCTCGCCGTCGCCGATGCCCTTCCAGCTCGCCGCCGGCTCCCAGGTGCCGTCGATCACCGCCTGGGTGCGCTCGATGTAGTAGGGCGCCCAGTTGTCGATGATCGACGAGATCCGCGGCTTCGGCGCATAGGCGGTCATGTCGGAGGCCTGTCCGAAGGCATAGACGCCGGCTTCCTGCGCCTTGGCCATCACGGCGGTGGAATCGGTGTGCTGCATCAGCACGTCGACGCCCTCGGCGATAAGCGCCGCCGTCGCGTCGGCCTCCTTCGCAGGGTCGAACCAGGTATAGACCCAGACCACCTTCATCTGCGCGTCGGGATTGACCTTCTTGGCGTGGATATAGGCCGAGTTGATGCCCTGGATCACTTCCGGGATCGGGAACGAGGCGATGTAGCCGATCTTGCCGGTCTTGCTCATCCGCCCCGCGATCGTGCCGATCACCGCGCGGCCCTCGTAGAAGCGCGCGTCATAGGTGGCGACGTTCGGGCCCTGCTTGTAACCGGTCGCGTGCTCGAACTTGATGTCGGGGAACTTCTGCGCGACGTTCAGCGTCGCATCCATGTAGCCGAAGGACGTGGTGAAGATCAGCTTGTGGCCCGAAAGCGCGAGCTGGGTGATCGCGCGCTCGGCATCGGCGCCTTCCGGCACGTTCTCGATGAAGGTCGTTTCCACCGCGTCGCCGAAATGCTCCTCGACCGCGAGCCGGCCCTGGTCGTGCTGGTAGGTCCAGCCGCCGTCGCCCGGCACGCCGACATAGATGAAGCCGACCTTGAGCGGCTCCTGCGCCATGGCGGCACCGGCAAGGCCGAGGCCGAGCGCCGTGCCCGCAAGCGCCGACGTGGCAAGGAACTGTCTGCGTTTCATTTCGTTACTCCCTGTGTATGGGCTTCGAGGCCCGGTTTGGCTTCGCCTCAGTGCGAGGCATGGAACACCCGGCCGAGCGCGGCGGGGGCGGCAAGCGTCGCCCTCCCGCGCGGGGCCGACATGATGACAAGCACGATGATCGTTATCAGATAGGGCGCCATCGACAAGACCTGCACCGGGATCGCGATTCCGGCCGCCTGAAGCCGGAGCTGCAGCACCGTGACCCCGCCGAAGAGATAGGCGCCCAGCAGCACCCTTTCCGCCTTCCACGAGGCGAAGACGACGATGGCGAGCGCGATCCAGCCGGCGCCGGCGGTCATGCCCTCGGTCCATTGCGGGACCCGCACGAGGCTCAGGTAGGCGCCGCCAAGGCCCGCGAGCGCGCCGCCGAACATCAGCGCGAGGATCCGCACCCGGATCACCCGGTAGCCGAGCGCATGGGCCGCGTCATGGCTTTCGCCGACCGCGCGCAGGATCAGCCCGGCGCGGCTGTATTTCAGGAAGGCCCAGGTGCCGCCGACGAGGAGGAGCGAGAGATAGACCACCCAGTCGTGGTTGAAGAGGATCGGACCGAGCACGGGAATGTCCGACAGCGGCCCCATGTCGATCTTCGCCGTCGGCGGCGGCTTGATGCCCTGGTAGCCCTGACCCATCAGCGCCGAAAGCCCGAGGCCGAAGAGCGTCAGCGCCAGACCCGTCGCGACCTGGTTGGACAGGAGGTACTGGGTCAGGAGCGCGAAGAGAAGCGCCATCACCGCGCCGCCCACGGCCGCGGCCATGAAGCCCACGAACGGGCTGCCGGACGCCACCGCCGCGGCGAAACCGGTGATCGCTCCGATAATCATCATCCCCTCGACCCCGAGGTTCAGGACACCCGATTTCTCGGCCACCATCTCTCCGGTCGCTGCGAGCAGGATCGGTGTCGCCGCCACCATCATCGAGGCGATGAGAAGAACGATGTCGATGCCGCCGATTGTCATCAGATCAGCCCCCCGATGCGGATGCGGAAATTGGTGAGAAGGTCGAGCGCCAGCAGGAAGAACAGCAGCATCCCCTGGAAGGCCTGGATCGCCGCCAGCGGCAGGCTCAGCGAAAGCTGCGCCATCTCGCCGCCGATATAGGTCAGCGCCATCAGGAGCCCGGCGAGCAGGATGCCGACCGGATGCAGCCGCCCGAGGAAGGCCACGATGATCGCGGTGAAGCCGTAGCCGACGTTGAAGCTGTCGGTGATCTGCCCGCCCGGACCGGCGACCTCGAAGATCCCCGCGAGCCCCGCGAGCGCGCCCGAGATGCCGAGGCAGATCGCGACCAGCGTGCTCGGGTTGACGCCCGCGAACCGCGCCGCCCGCGGCGCCTGCCCGGCGACCGAGATCTGGAAGCCGAGGATATGGCGGTTGAGAAGGATGTAGGCCCCGATCACCGCGAGGAAGGCTGTGACCACGCCCCAGTGCAGCCCGGTATTGGCAATCAGGTCGGCATTATAGGCCGAGGGGTATTGCTGCAGGTTGCGGCTGCCCGGAAAGCCGAAGCCCTCGGGGTTCTTCAAGGGCCCGAAGGCCATGGCCGAGAGGATGTTCTCGGCCACATAGACCAGCATCAGCGAGACGAGGATCTCGTTGGTGCCGAAGCGGATCTTGAGGATCGCCGGGATCATCGCCCAGATGAAACCGCCGAGCGCGCCGGCGATGATCATCGCCGGGAACAGCAGGAAGCTTTCCGCCGGATAGGCCGCGAGCGCCACCGAGCCGCCGCAGAGCGCGCCCATGATGTACTGGCCTTCCGCGCCGATGTTCCAGACCGCCGCCCGGAAACCGAGGCTCAGGCCGATCGCGATCAGGATGAGCGGCCCCGCCTTCACCAGAAGCTGCGGCCGGAAATAGCTCGCGTTGGCCCCGAACAACGGCTCCCAGAAGATCGCCTTGATGGCGAGCACCGGGTCCTTGCCGAGCATGGCGAAGAGCATGCCACCCGCGATCATCGTCAGGATGACGGCGAGGACCGGCGTGCCCCAGGACCAGAAGGTCGAAGGGGTCGGGCGTTTCTCAAGCCGGAACATGGTGCACCTCCGCTTCATGCATGCCATGCGCTCCGCCGAGCATCAGGCCAATCTCGTCGATGGTCAGTCCCTGCGTCGGGACCGGGGCCGACAGGCGGCCCTCGTTCAGCGCCGCGAAGCGGTCGGCGATCTCCATGATCTCGTCGATGTCCTGGCTGATCACCACGACCGCCGCGCCCTTGGCCGCCCGGTTGAGCAAAGCCTGCCGGATGAAGGCCGCGGCCGCGGCATCGACGCCCCAGGTCGGCTGGTTGACGATGATCACTTCCGGCTCCTGCATGATCTCGCGCCCGAGCACGAATTTCTGCAGGTTGCCGCCCGAGAGCGCGCGCGCCGCCGTGCCGATGCCGGGGGTCCGGACGTCGAAGGTCTTGACCACTTCCTCGGCGAAGCGCCGGGTGCCGGCCCAGTCGATGAAGCCGTTCTTCGTCAGCTGCTTGCGGACCTGACCCGAAAGAAGCGCGTTCTCCATCAGGCTCAGGTCCGGCACCGCCGCATGGCCGAGGCGCTCCTCCGGCGCGGTGCAAAGCCCCGCCTTGCGCCGCTCGTTCGGCCCCTGGTCGCCGACATCGAGACCGTGGATCTGCACGCAGTCGCGCGCCGTCCTGACCTCGCCCGACAGCGCCAGAAGCAACTCGTCCTGACCGTTGCCGGCAACGCCGCCGATGCCCAGGACCTCGCCCTGCCGGACCTCGAAGCCGATGTCGCGCAGGCTGGTGCCAAAGGCGCTCGGCGCCGGGACCGAGAGGTTGCGCACCTGCAGAGCCACCGGGCCGGGGTTGACCGGCGCCCGCTGGGGCGCGTTCAGCTCCGCCCCGACCATCATCTCGGCCATCTCGCGCGCGGTGCTGTCCTTCGGCGTGCAGGTGCCCACGACCTTGCCGCGCCTGAGGATCGTCGCCTCGTCGCAGAGTGCCTTGATCTCTTCCAGCTTGTGGCTGATGTAGAGGATCGAGGTCCCCTCCGCCGCGAGCTGCCTGAGCGTGCCGAAGAGGATGTTGACCTCCTGCGGGGTGAGAACGCTCGTCGGCTCGTCCATGATCAGAAGCTTCGGATCCTGCAGCAGGCAGCGGATGATCTCCACCCGCTGGCGCTCCCCGGCCGAGAGATCGCCCACCAGCCGCTCGGGGTCGAGGGGCAGGCCGTAGCCTTCCGAGACCTCGCGGATCCGCCCGGCGAGCTCGCGCATCGGCGGCGGGTTGTCCATGCCGAGCGCCACGTTCTCGGCGACGTTCAGCGCGTCGAAGAGGCTGAAATGCTGGAACACCATCGCGACGCCGAGGCCCCGCGCCTCGCGCGGCTCGGAGGGCGTGTATTCCTCGCGCCGGAACGTCATCCGTCCCTCGTCGGGCTTCACCAGCCCGTAGATCATCTTCACCAGCGTCGACTTGCCCGCGCCGTTCTCGCCCAAAAGCGCGTGGACCTCGCCCTCGCCGATCTGGAACGAGACGTCGTCATTGGCCTTCACGCCCGGATAGGACTTCGACAGCCCCTCGATCGTCAAAAGCACGTCCCTTGTCATCTCGCGTCTTCCCTCCCGGGGCGCCCCGCGCCCGGTTTCCTGTTCCTGAAGCGTCTTTCCGGTCATCCCGTCCGCTCCTCCCTCGTGCGGCCTGCGGCCCGGTCCCGGATCAGCTCGGCCGCGACGCCCACGGCGATCGCCTGCGGATGCTTGCCGAGTGACGGATCGCCGATCGGACATCGGATCCGCCCGATCTGCTCCTCGCCGTGACCCAGAGCCTTCAGCCGGCTCCGGAACCGCGCCCATTTCGTAGCCGATCCGATCAGCCCGAGCCGCCGGAAGCCGTGGCCGAGCAGCCGGTGGCAAAGCTCGAGGTCGATGGCGTGGCTGAAGGTCAGCACCAGGTGCTCCGCATGCCCCGGCGCCTCCGCCACCAGATCGGCGGGATTCGCGGCCACCCGCTGCACCACGCCCTCCGGCAGGTTCGGAAACCGCGCCGCATCGGTATCGACCCAGGTCAGCCGGAGGCCGGGCAGGGGCCCGAGCACCGCCACCAGCGCGCGCCCGACATGGCCCGCGCCCCAGATCCAGATCTCGCGCTCCGCCATCGCCACCGGCTCCACCATCCAGCCGTGAAGGATCCGCGCCACCGGCCGGAACCCTTCGCCGCGCGCCCGGTTGAGGATGCGCCGCACCGCGAGCGGCGCCTCGCCTTCGGTTCCCGGCAAGGGCCGCGCGATCACCGCCGCGCCCTCCGCCTCGCGCAGCCGCGCAGCGTCCCAGAGCTCCGACAGGAGCGTGACCGCCCCGCCGCAGCACTGGTTGAGCCGGGGCCCGAGCGGCATCCGGTCGACCCGGTCGCCGGTCCCGCCCGCGAGCATCGCCCGCGCCCGCGCCGCCGCCTCGTATTCGAGCGCTCCGCCGCCGATCGTGCCCTCCTGGCCGCCGGCCCAGACCAGCATCGCCGCGCCCGCCTCGCGCGGGGCCGAGCCCGCGACCTCGGCCACGACGACCCGGATCACCGCGCCATGCGCCGCGACCCTGCGCGCCAGCGCCTGGAGATCGACGCTCATGCCCCGGTCCCCCGCGCCCGCTTCACCGCCGCGAGCACCGCCTCCGCCGTCGCCGGCGCCTGCAGGTCGGGCCAGTTCGGCCCGCAGGCGGCGCAGGCATCGGCCAAGGCCGAGAAGACCGAGATCCCGTGCATGAAGGGCGGCTCGCCTACCGCCTTCGACCGGTAGATCGTGTCCTCGCGGTTCTGCCCGTCCCAGAGATCGACGTTGAAGACCCGGGGCCGGTCGGAACAGGCCGGGATCTTGTAGGTCGAGGGCGCATGCGTCATCAGCCGCCCCTTGTCGTTCCAGACCAGCTCCTCGGTCGTCAGCCAGCCCGCGCCCTGCACATAGCCGCCCTCGATCTGGCCCCTGTCGATCGCCGGATTTAGGCTGGCGCCGCAGTCATGCAGGATATCCGCGCGGAGGATCCGGTTCTCGCCCGTCAGCGTGTCGATCACGACTTCCGAGACCGCCGCGCCATAGGCGAAGTAGTAGAACGGCCGGCCGCGCCCGGCCTTCCTGTCCCAGGTGATCTTCGGGGTGGCGTAGAAGCCCGTGGACGAGAGGCTCACCCGCCCCATGTAGCAGCGCGACGCCGCCTCGGCGAATGTCATCTCGTCGCCGCCGACCACGACCTTGCCGCCCTCGAACCGCACCTTCGCCGGCACCGTCTGGTGCTCGCGGGCCAGGTACTCCGCCATCCGCTCCCGGATCGTGTCGCAGGCCGCCTTCACCGCCATGCCGTTGAGGTCCGACCCCGAGGAGGCCGCCGTCGCCGAGGTGTTCGGCACCTTCGCGGTATCGGTCGCGGTGATCGCGATCGCCGCCACGTCGACCCCGAAGGCCGAGGCCGCCACCTGGCTCACCTTGCGAAACAGTCCCTGGCCCATCTCGGTGCCGCCGTGATTGAGATGGATCGACCCGTCCGAATAGACATGCACCAGCGCGCCCGCCTGGTTGAGATGCGTGAGCGTGAACGAGATCCCGAACTTCACCGGCGTCAGCGCGATCCCCTTCTTCAGGATCGGGTTCGCCGCGTTCCACGCCGCCACCGCCGCCTTCCGCGCGGCGAACCCGCTCGACGCCTCCAGCTCGGCCACCAGCCCGTTCAGGATGAAATCCTCGACCTCCATGTGATAGGGCGTCGTCTGCTTCTTCATTGCCGAAATACCCCCGCCGGAGGCATCCGGCATCTCGGCATAGAAATTCCGCGTCCTGACCTCGAGCGGATCCCGCCCGAGCCGATGCGCCACATGATCCATCACCCGCTCGATCGCGAGCATCCCCTGGGGTCCGCCGAAGCCGCGATAGGCGGTCGCCGACTGGGTGTTGGTCTTCAGCCGATGGCTCTCGATCCGCACATGCTCGAGGTTGTAGGCATTGTCCGAATGCAGCATCGCCCGGTCCGCGACCGGCAGGCTCAGGTCCTGCGCCCAGCCGCAGCGCGCAAGCTGCCGGAATTCGATCCCGAGGATCCGCCCGTCGCCATCGACGCCGGCGCGGTACTCGATGCGGAAATCGTGGCGCTTGCCGGTGATCACCATGTCGTCGTCGCGGTCATAGCGCATCTTCGCCGGCCGCCCGAGCATATGCGCCACCAGCGCGCAGGACACCGCGAGCGCGTTGCCCTGGCTCTCCTTGCCGCCGAAGCCGCCGCCCATGCGGCGGATCTCGACCCGGACCGCGTTCATCGGAAGGCCGATCGCCTCGGCGACCTTGTGCTGGATCTCGGTCGGATGCTGGGTCGAGGACTGGACGGTCACGCCGCCCTCTGCCGGCAGCGCCAGCGCCGCCTGGCCCTCGAGGTAGAAATGCTCCTGCCCGCCCATCTCGAACCGGCCCTCGATCACATGGGGCGCGCCCGCGATCGCCGCCGCGGCATCGCCCTTGGTCCAGATCACCGGCCCGCCCTCGAAGCGGCTCCCCGCCGCCATCGCGTCGTCGACGGTCAGGAGCGCGGGCAGCTCCCTGTATTCGATCTTCCCCTTCCGCGCCGCCTTGCGGGCGGCCAGATGGCTTTCCGCGATGACGAGGAAGACGGGCTGGCCGACGTAATGCACCGTCCCGATCGCAAGAAGCGGCTCGTCATGGATCGAGGGCGAGACGTCGTTGGCAAAGGGCAGGTCCTCGGCGGTCCAGACCGCGATCACGCCGGGCGCCGCGCGGACCTCCGAGAGATCCATCGAAACGATCTCGCCATGCGCCACGGTGGAAAGGCCGAAGGCCAGATGCGCCGCGTTCGCCGGCAGCGGCACGTCGTCGATATAGCGCGCCGTGCCGCTGACATGCAGCCGGCCGGAATCGTGGGTGACAGGCTTGGCAACGCTCATGGGGTCACCTCCAGAACCGAGACCGGCGCGCCGGCGCGCTCGTGGAAATAGCGCAGGGCCATGTTCCCGGCCGCTTCCAGCCGGTAGCCGGCCGAGGCGCGCATGTCGGTGAGCGGCGTGAAATCCTGCGCGAAGGCGGGCAGCGCCGCCTCGACCGTGGCGAGCGTCCAGTCGCGACCCACCAGCGCGGCCTCGACCGCCGAGGCGCGTTTCGGGATCCCCGCCATGCCGCCAAAGGCGATCCGCGCGCTTTCGATTTTCGAGCCTTTCAGGGTCACGTTGAAGCAGCCGCAGACCGCGGAGATATCCTGGTCGAACCGTTTCGAGAGCTTGTAGCAGGCAAGGCCCGGCACCGCCTCGGGGATCGTCACCGCCTCGACGAACTCGCCCTTCGCCCGGTCCTGCTTGCCATAGTCGAGGAAGAAATCCTCCAGCGCGATCTCGCGTCGCGCCGCGCCCTTCCTCAGATGCAGCCGCGCCCCCATCGCGATCAGCGCCGGCGGCGCGTCGCCGATGGGCGAACCGTTGGCGATATTGCCGCCGATCGTCGCGGCGCCGCGCACCTGTTCGGAGGCGAAGCGGCGCAGCAGCTCGGCGAAGGCCGGATGCGGATCTTCCATCGCGCGCCGCAGGCCCGCGATCGTGACTCCCGCGCCGACGCGCCAGCCGCCGGCGACCTTCTCGATCCGCTGCAGATCGGCGCAGGCATGGAGGAACGCGACCTCCGGTAGCTCGCGCAACTGCTTCGTGACCCAGAGCCCGACATCGGTCGCCCCGGCGACGAGCACCGCGTCGGGATGGGCTTCGTACCACTCGGCCAGCTCGTCCGCCGATCCCGGCGCATGGGGCGCCGCGCCATCGGGCCGGGCGGGCCTGTCGTCGACCCATCCCGGCACCGGCGCGGTCGCGGCGGCCTCGGCGGCGCGGATGATCGGCGCGTAGCCGGTGCAGCGGCAGAGATTGCCCGCAAGCTGGTCGTCGTGGTCGGTCGCGCCGTTCTTTTGCGCCACCGCCATCGACATCACGAAACCCGGCGTGCAGAAACCGCACTGGCTGCCATGATGCGCGACCATCGCTTCCTGCGCCGGGTGCAGCTCGCCCTTCGGGCCGGTCAGCCCCTCGACCGTGCGCACCGCGCGGCCGTGAAGCTGCGGCAGGAAGAGGATGCATGCATTGAGCGCCCGGCACCCCTGATCGTCGGTGACCATCACGGTGCAGGCACCGCAATCGCCCTCGTTGCAACCTTCCTTGGTGCCGGTCAGCCCCTGCCGCTCGCGCAACCAGTCCAGAAGCGTCCGGGTCGGACGCTCGCCGGTTACGGTGACAGGCGTTCCGTTCAACAGAAACGCGATGTCGGTCATCGAATGAACCCGCCGCCTTCTCCTCTCCCGGGCTAGTTGCGCCTCCGCCCGATGCGGCGTAAAGCGGATGTGCGCGCCCCGTCTCCCGCTTTCAATGAAGCGCCGAACCCGGCCGCAAGGCAAGCACTACTTAACGGAAAAACCGTTAAGCAGCTTCTCGGAATCCCGCATAATCATCGAAACAGGCGGCCGGCAGGCGCGTCCGGCTGGCCATGCCCCAAGCGCTGGGCCATAGTGCCCTGGGGTGACGTCGCCATGAGGGCGGGGGATGCTGACGGCCTTTTATCTGGTTTTGCTCGCGGTAATCGGGCTCCTCGTGCTGCAGGTCGCGGCAAGCAAGCGGTATCGCGGCCGCGTGCTCGGCCTTGCCGCGCGACTCCGCGACACGCCGCCCACACGCGATATCGACATCGCCCTGCCGCCCATGGTCGCCGATTTCGCCCGCCGCGCCGGCGCCGACCCGGCCCGGCCGATGCGCGCGGCGAGCTTCAACCAGACCGCCGAGCTCCGGCTGAAGCAGGGCGGCCCCTTCCACAAGATCGAGGCCTGGCAGGTCGTGTCGCTCGGTCGCGCCGGCTTCGTCTGGGATGCGCGCCAGCCCTTCGGGCCGCTGACCCGTCTCCGCGTCATCGACGCCTTCGTCGGCGGCGAGGGCCTCCTCGAGGCGCGGCTTTTCGGAACGATCCCCGTCGCGTCGGCAAGGGGCGTCGAGATCGACCTTGGCGAGGCCTACCGCTACCTCGCCGAACTGCCCTGGATGCCGGATGCGATCCTCGGCAATCCCGACCTCACCTGGCGGGTGACCGGCCCCGACACGGCCGAGGTCCGGATGCCGACGCGCGAGGGCGTCGCGCGGGTCACATTCCGCTTCGATGCGCAGGGCGACATCGTCGCGATGGAGGCGAAGGACCGCCCCGCCCGCGGCCCCGACGGCGTAACGCACCGCTACGACTGGCACGGAAGATTCGGCGACTACCAGGAGATCGGCGAGCGCCGCCTGCCCACCTTCGGCGAGGTCGGCTACGTCTACCCTTCGGGCTACGAGGTCTATTTCCGCGGCCGGATCAGCAACTACCACCTCGCGCCCTGATCCATGCGCGCCGGTACGCCCTTCCGGGGCCCGCGCCCTTCGGCTAGGGTCCGGCCATGACCAAGGCGCCGCGATTCATCCACCTCCGCACCCATACCGAATACTCGCTCCTCGAAGGGGCGGTGCCGGTGAAGAAGCTCGTCGGGCATTGCGACAAGATGGGGATGCCCGCCATCGCCGTGACCGACACGAACAACATGTTCGCGGCGCTGGAATTTTCCGTGATCGCCAAGGGGGCCGGGGTGCAGCCCATCGTCGGCTGCCAGCTCTCGCTCGACCACGATCCCGCCCAGCCGGGCGAAAAGCCGCGCCCGCCCGCGGGCCTCGTGCTGCTCGCCCAGAACGAGGCGGGCTACATGAACCTGATGAAGCTCAACTCCTGCCTCTATCTCCGCGAGGACGGTGCCCTGCCACATGTCACCGCGGAGGAGCTGGAGACCCATGCGGAGGGCCTCATCTGCCTCACCGGCGGTCCCGACGGCCCCGTCGGCCGGTTCCTGCAAGCGGGGCAGGGGCCGAAGGCCGAGGCGCTGATGAAGCGCCTTGCCGCCGCCTTCCCGGACCGGCTCTATGTCGAGCTGCAGCGCCATCCCGGCGAGGGCGGCCAGTACACCGAGGCCGAGCGGCTGACCGAGCGCGGCCATGTCGAGATGGCCTATGCGATGGGCCTGCCCTTGGTCGCCACAAACGACGTCTACTTCCCGAAACCGGCCATGTACGAGGCGCATGACGCGCTGATCTGCATCGCCGAGGGCGCCTATGTCGACCAGCAGGAGCAGCGCCGGCGGCTGACGCCGCAGCACTATCTGAAATCGCCCGAGGAGATGGCGGCGCTCTTCGCCGACCTGCCCGAGGCCTTGGAGAACACCATAGAGATCGCGCGCCGCTGCGCTTTCGCCGCCTTCAAGCGCAAGCCGATCCTGCCGCGCTTCGCTGATGACGAGGTGCAGGAACTGCGGCGTCAGGCGAACGAGGGGCTCAAGGCGCGGCTCGCCGTCATCCCCCACGCGGTCAGCGTCGAGGACTACCAGGCGCGCCTCGATTTCGAGCTTGGTATCATCGAGCAGATGGGCTTCCCCGGCTACTTCCTCATCGTCGCCGACTTCATCAAATGGGCCAAGGACCACGACATTCCGGTCGGCCCCGGCCGGGGCTCGGGCGCGGGCTCGCTCGTCGCCTATGCGCTCACGATCACCGACCTCGACCCCCTGCGCTACTCGCTCCTCTTCGAACGCTTCCTCAACCCCGAGCGGGTCTCGATGCCGGACTTCGACATCGACTTCTGCATGGACCGCCGCGAAGAGGTGATCCGCTACGTCCAGGAACGCTACGGCCGCGACAAGGTCGGCCAGATCATCACCTTCGGCGCGCTCCTGTCGAAAGCCGCCGTCCGCGACGTCGGCCGCGTGTTGCAGATGCCCTACGGCCAGGTCGACCGGCTCTCGAAGCTGATCCCCGTCGAAGGGGTCAAGCCGGTCTCGATCGAGAAGGCCCTTGCCGACGAGCCGCGCCTGCGCGAGGCCGCACGCGCCGAGGAGGTGGTGCAGCGCCTTCTCGACTACGGCCAGCAGATCGAGGGGCTCCTCAGGAACGCCTCCACCCACGCCGCCGGCGTCGTCATCGGCGACCGGCCGCTCGACGAGCTGGTGCCGCTCTACCGCGACCCGCGCTCGGACATGCCCGCGACCCAGTTCAACATGAAATGGGTGGAGCAGGCCGGCCTCGTGAAGTTCGACTTCCTCGGGCTGAAGACGCTGACCGTCATCCAGAACGCCGTCGACCTCATCCGCGCGGGCGGCCGCCACCTCCACCAGTCCGCCGACGGCCGCACGCTCTACACTCCGCCCGAGGGGGCCGAGGACCAGATCAACGCGATCCCGCTCGACGACGAGCCGACCTACAAACTCTACGCCGCCGCCAAGACCGTCGCCGTGTTCCAGGTGGAAAGCTCGGGCATGATGGATGCGCTCCGGCGCATGAAGCCGACCTGCATCGAGGATATCGTCGCCCTCGTGGCACTCTACCGGCCCGGCCCGATGGAGAACATCCCGACCTATTGCGAGGTCAAGAACGGGGTGAAGGATCTGGAATCGATCCACCCCACCATCGACCACATCCTGAAAGAGACGCAAGGCATCATCGTCTATCAGGAACAGGTGATGGAGATCGCCCAGGTGATGGCCGGCTACACGCTCGGCGGCGCCGACCTTCTGCGCCGCGCGATGGGCAAGAAGATCGCCGAGGAGATGGCCAAGGAGCGGCCGAAGTTCATCGAGGGCTCCACCGCCAACGGGGTGGACAAGAAGAAGGCGGGCGAGGTCTTCGACCTTCTGGAGAAGTTCGCGAACTACGGCTTCAACAAGTCCCACGCCGCCGCCTATGCCGTCGTCAGCTACCAGACGGCGTGGCTCAAGGCCAACCACCCGGTCGAGTTCATGGCAGGCGTCATGAACTGCGATATCCACCTCACCGACAAGCTCTCGATCTACGCCGAGGAGGTGCGGCGCGGGCTCGAGATCACCATCGTGCCGCCCTGCGTGAACCGCTCCGAGGCGACCTTCTCGGTCACGAACGGCCAGATCGTCTATGCGCTGGGCGCGCTCAAGAACGTCGGCGTCGAGGCGATGCGGCTCATCGTCGAGGCGCGGGGCGGCAAGCCCTTCGCCACGCTCTACGACTTCGCCCGCCGCGCCGACCTGAAGCGCATCGGCAAGCGCCCGCTGGAGATGCTGGCGCGGGCCGGGGCCTTCGACCAGCTCGACCCCAACCGCGCCCGCGTCTTCGCCGCGCTCGACGCGCTCGTCGCCTATTCGGCGGCGATCCACGAGGGCCGCGCCTCGGCCCAGGTCTCGCTCTTCGGCGAGGCGGGCGAGGACCTTCCCGAACCGCGCCTGCCCTCCGGCGACGACTGGCTCCCGGCCGACCGGCTGGCGCAGGAGCATCAGGCGATCGGCTTCTACCTCTCGGGCCACCCCTTGGACGACTACGCCCCGGCCTTGAAGCGCAAGGGGATGCTGACGCTTGCCGAATTGCAGCAGAAGGCCGAACGCGACGGCGCGGCGGTGTCGCGCGTCGGCGTCCTCGTCTCCGGACTTCAGGACCGCAAGTCGGCGCGCGGCACGCGCTTCTTCCGCATGAACATCTCCGACCCGACCGGGCAGGTCTCGGGCATGGCGCTCTTCCCCGAGGATTTCGACGCCTGCCGCAAGGTCTTCGACCAGACAAACCACGTCGTCATGTCGCTCGAGGCCCGCTTCAACGAGGGCCAGTTCGACCCCGTCGCCCGCTCCGTCGCGCCGATGGAGGCCGCCGTCGCCGATGCCGGGGCCGCCGGGCTCCGGATCCACATCGAGAGCGAGGCCGCCGTCGCCTCGGTGGCCGCCCTGCTCGCCCGCATGGTCGAGGAGGCGAAGATCCGCAGCTGCGGCCCGGTCAGCTTCTGCATCGCCGACCGCGAGACCGGCGAGGAGGTCGAGATCGCCACCGGCCGCGACTTCCCGGTCAATCCCCAGATCAAGGGCGCGATCAAGGCGATGGGCGGCGTGGTGCTGGTCGAGGAGGTCTGACCGCAGCGGGCGGTCCCGTCGAGAGGGCAAGCGAAGATGATACTGCTCCGCTGGACCGTGTTCCTGGTTCTTGTCGGCACCGTCGCGATCATCCTCGCGCGGCTCGCCTTTCCGCTCCCACCGCTCGATGACCGCACCGAGTCCAGCGCCCGTCCCGCATCGCCCGCAACCGCGTTCGGCGCGGCCGTCCTCACCGCCGCTGCGCGCCACGCGGGTCTGAGCGGAATCTATCCCCTGTCATCGGGGCTCGACGCCTATACCGCGCGCGCGCTCATGGCGCGGGCGGCGGCGGAGACGATCGACGCGCAGTACTACATCTGGGCCGACGACATGACCGGCCTCACGCTCCTGAAGGAGCTTCAGGATGCCGCCGACCGGGGGGTGCGGGTCCGTCTCCTCGTCGACGACAACGGCACGCCCGCGCTCGACCCCGAGCTTGCCGCGCTCGACGCCCATCCGAACGCCGAGGTGCGGATCTTCAACCCCTTCACGCTCCGCGCCCCGCGGCTCGCCTCCTACCTCTTCGACTTTCCCCGCCTGAACCGGCGGATGCACAACAAGTCCTTCACCGTCGACGGCGCCGCGACCATCATCGGCGGCCGCAACATCGGCGACGTCTATTTCGAGACCGGCACCTCGGGCATCTACTTCGATCTCGACGTGCTCGCCGTCGGCCCCGCCGCCACCGATGTCGCCGCCGATTTCGACCGCTACTGGAACAGCCGCTCGTCCTACCCCGCGCTGTCGCTGATCGCGCCTGTGCCGGGCGACGAGGGCCGGCTCGCCGCGCGCGCCGCCGCGGCGGCGGCGTCCGGGCAGTTCGCGGGCTACCTGCGGGCGCTGTCCGAAACGACCCTCGCGCGCGATCTCGCCGCGGGCAAACTGCCGCTCGAATGGGTGCCGGTGCGGCTCTTCTCCGACGATCCGGCCAAGGGGCTCGGCCCGATGAACGGCGATGACTTGCTGATCTTCCGGCTCTGGCGCGACATGCCGCCGCCGCAGACCTCCTTCGATCTCGTCTCGGCCTATTTCATCCCCGGACGAGAGGGAACCGAGGCGCTGACGCGGTTCGCGGGCGACGGCATCAGGGTCCGGACGCTCACCAATTCGCTCGAGGCGACCGACGTCCCGGTGGTCCATTCCGGCTATGCCGAATACCGCGAGCGGCTCATCGACGGCGGCGTCGAGACCTACGAACTCCGCTCCGGGATCGAGGAACGCCGCACCATCGACAATTTTGGCGTGCTCGGCCAGTCGACCTCGTCCCTGCACGCCAAGAGCTTCGCCTACGACCGCCGCCACATCTTCATCGGCTCGTTCAACTTCGACCCGCGCTCGGCCCGGCTGAACTGCGAGATGGGCTTTCTCATCGACAGCCCGCGCCTCGCCGGCACGATGCAGGACGCCTTCGACACGACGGTTCCCCTCGCGTCCTACCGCGTCACCCGCGACGGCGCCGGCAAGCTCACCTGGCACGAGGCCTCGGCGGACGGGGCGGGGACCGACTACCGGCGCGAGCCGAACACCTCCTGGACGATCCGCGCCCTCGTCGCCGCCGTTGCCTGGCTGCCGATCGAATGGATGCTGTGACCCGGTCCCGAATCCGCCCCCCGACCCTGCGCCAGACGCCGGGAGATTGAGGGACAGCGTTTTGGGGAGTTCCTGACGGGCGCGATTTTACAGAACGATTCTCTGATCATTGCGACGATTTCAGAAAAAGCGTTCCGAAGTCCGCTCCGAATGGGGCTTGCGCGCGCCATTGGCCCGGATAGCTTCGCGCCCATGCCGCCTTCGGGTGTTCGGGAACCTCTCCAATTGGAC
This sequence comes from Defluviimonas sp. D31, assembly GCF_033436765.1. Taxonomy (NCBI): domain Bacteria; kingdom Pseudomonadati; phylum Pseudomonadota; class Alphaproteobacteria; order Rhodobacterales; family Paracoccaceae; genus Albidovulum; species Defluviimonas sp. D31. Next base: position 162,683 of record NZ_JAWQFN010000004.1, on the reverse strand, counting down.
AATTTCATCGCATTCGCCATCGTCGGCTTCCTCGCGCAGCTGGTCGACGGGGCGCTCGGCATGGGCTTCGGCGTCATCTCCTCGGCCGTCCTTCTTGCCCAAGGCGTGCCGCCGCCGCTGGTCTCGGCCAGCGTCAACGCCGCGAAGCTGCCGACCTCGGGCACCTCTGCCACCTCGCACTGGCTGCACGGCAATATCGACTGGCGGGTGGTCCGCCCGGTCGTGGTGATGGGCGCGCTCGGCGGCTGCCTCGGCGCGCTTCTGCTGACCTCGCTCAAGGGGGCGCTGCTCCTGTGGCTCACCAACCTCTACCTTCTCGCGATCGGCGCGCTCGTTCTGGTCCGCGCCTGGCGCGGCCGGGCGCCCGCGCTCGTCGCCGCCGGCCGGTTCCGCCTGATCGGCTTCGCGGGCGGCGCCATCGAGGGGATCGGCGGCAGCTGGGGCCCGATCGTCACGACCGGGCTGCTCGGCTCCGGCGTGCCGCCCCGGCAGGCCGTGGGCTCGTCGAACCTCTCCGAATTCGTGGTGAGTTTCGTGGTCTTCGCGGTCCTGACGCTGGGCTTCCATGCCGGCCACTGGGGCGCGGACATGGAGTGGCGCTCGCTCGTCGGCTCGGTCGCCGGCCTCGTCGCGGGCGGTGTTCCGGCGGCGATCTTCGGCGGAAGGCTGGCCGCGCGGGTGCCGCACCGGCCGCTGACCGTCGCGGTCGGGCTTCTGGCGATCGGCATCGCCATCTACCGCTTCGCGACGATGTGAGTCCCGCCGCCGCGACCCGAACCCCGCGCTACTCCACGCGGCCCCCGAAGGCCCGGACAAAGCTCACCGCGAGGATGATCCGCACGAGGTGATGCGCGGTGACGTAGAGGATCGACATCTTCAGGCTGAGCGCGATGAGCCCCATCTCGATCAGCCCGCCCGGCGCGAAGGCGAGGAACACCGCGCGCACCGGCTCGCCCGCTAGGGGCGCCAGCGCGACGGCGAAGCCGACCGCGGTCCCGATGGTGATGACCGCGTTCATCAGCGCGAGCCGCAGCGCCACGAGGATCCGCCCCTTCGGCATCCCCGCGAAGCGCACCCCGAGCGAGGTGCCGACCACGACCTGCGCCGCGGCCAGGAGCCAGCCGGGCGGCACGCCCTCGGTCCAGCCCGCCATGTGCGCCGCCGCCGATAGGAGGATCGGCCCCAGCACATGGCCCGCCGGCAGCCGGAGCTTCAGCCCGATGAGTGCGCCCGCCACCGCCGCCACCGACAGCACCGCCACGTCCCAGGCCCCGAGCGCCGATCCCGCCACCGCCGCGCCGCCCGCCGAGCCGACCGCATGGCCCTCCATCCAGGAAAACGCGACCGGCACGAGGACGATGGTCAGGATCAGCCGCAGGAACTGCAGCATCGCCAGCATCTGCACGTCGGCCCCCGCCTCCTCGCCCATCTGCACCGTCTCGACGAGCCCGCCCGGCGCGGTGCCGTAGAAGGCGGTCCGCCGGTCCACCCGCCCGGTCGCGGTCAGGAGCTTGAAGCCGAGGAAATGCACCAGCGGGATGAAGAGGCAGAGCGCCAGCAGAGAGGGTATCCACTGCGGCGCCTCGGCGAGGATCTCCGGCCGCGCCGCGCCGCCGATGGCGATCCCGATGATAGGGACGAAGACCATCCGCACCTTCTGCGGCGCCTGCGGCAGGTGGCCGAAGGGCTTCAGGCCGCCAATCGCCGCCGCGCCGACCGCGAGGAGCGAGCCGAGGAGCATCGGCAACGGCAGGTGCAATGCCCGCGCGGCGAAGCCGCCGGCCAGCCCGAGCGCATAGGTCAGTCCGACCGTCGGCCAGTGCGGAGCGCCGAGGAGGCGGTCGATCAGGTGGCGCATGGGTGTCCCGGCTTACGGGACCGCGGCCGCGACCCCTCCCGTCAACCTGTCAGCGCCGGCGCCCGAGGGCAAGCCCCGGCCCTAGAAGACCGTCTGCACCGCGCGCGACAGGAAGAAGCCGTGCCCGTCGCGGTTGCGGCATTCGAGCCCCTTCTGCGAGGAATGGCAGACGAAGCCCCCGAACGTCCCGGTCACGCCGTAGTCCGCCCGGTCGAAGCCGCTACGGTCATGGCTGAGCGGCGCGCACAGCATCTGCACCGGCCCCCGGTCGAGCATCATGAAGCTGTGCCCCCAGTCCGAGGCGCAATCCGCCGGACGCGGCAGGGCGGGCGCGCCATGCCGCTCGATGATCGTGCACTGGATGTCGGACATGTCGACCTCCATCCCCACCGTGCACTGGATGTTCTCCGACGGGGTCTCGAAGGTCCAGATGTCGGCATGGGCGGGCAGGGGGCCGAGAAGGAGGATCAGGACGGCAGGGCGCAACATGGTCGTTCCCCATTCGATATGGTCCGCGTGGACCCAGCCTGCCACCCGGATCGCGCGTTGTCACCAGAGAAGGCGGCCCCGGCGCGGGCCTCAGGGCAGGTCGCGGACAAAGAGGTCGGCCGCGCCGTCCGACAGGTCCGGGTCGTGCCGGAACCCGGCCTTTTCGAGCACCCGTGCCGAGGCCGGGTTCGCCCGGTCGACGCCGCCCAGCAGGCGCAGCGGCCCGGCCGCACCCGCCGCGCCGATCAGCCCGGTGAGCAATTCGGTCGCGAGCCCCTTGCCCCAGTCCGCCTCGGCCAGAAGGTAGCCGATATGGACCTCCCGCAGCCCGCCCTCCGCCCGGAAGGCCGCAAGGATCAGAAGCCCCGCGATCCGGCCCTCCGGCCGCGTGAGCGCAACGAAGAGATCGCTTTCCGCAATCCGGCCGTCGATCCAACCGGCGACTGCGGCCGGCCCCGGCCCCAACTGCATCCGTTCCGGCAGATGCGCCAGCACGCGCTGCGTCAGGACCGCGCCCAGCTCCGCCTCGAGCGCGGCGCGTCGGCCGGCGTCCGGGGCGAGCGAGCGCCACCGGCGCAGCGACAGCCGCGGCGTGTCGAACTCCGGAATCGGCGCGGCTGTGGCGGCCATGCTCACCAGTGCGGCGGTTTCTGGTCGGCGAGCGGGATCGCGCCCGAGGCCTCGGCCTCCGCCTCCGCCGCCCGCTCCATCAGGAGCCGCACGCGCCGGGTCAGCACCTCGATCTCGCGCGCCTGCGCCGCGATCACGTCCGAGAGGTCGTCGACCGCGCGCCTGAGATGCGCGATCTCCTCCTCCGCCCTTTCCAGTCTCTCGCTCATCGCCCCTTCCTCGTCCGGCGCATGTACATACGCCCGCTGTACGCATGACCGACGCCCGCTGTACGCCCGGCATATGCCGGTTGCGCCTCCCGCAGCCGCTTGTTCCCGTTCCCCCCTTCCGTTACACCCGCGCGCGGATGGATGTGAAGGGTCGGATCATGGCCAAGGACAAGGGACCGCGCAGACCGAGGGCCGAGACGCCCAAGGGCTTCCGCGATTATTTCGGCGCCGAGGTGACGGAGCGCAAGGCGATGCTCGACAAGATCGCCGCCGTCTATCACCGCTACGGCTTCGATCCCCTGGAGACATCCGCCGTGGAAACCGTTGAGGCGCTTGGGAAATTCCTGCCCGACGTCGACCGCCCGAACGACGGCGTCTTCGCCTGGCAGGAGGAGGACAGCGACTGGCTGGCGCTCCGCTACGACCTCACGGCACCCTTGGCGCGGGTCGCGGCACAGTACCGCAACGACCTGCCGACGCCCTACCGGCGCTACGCGATGGGCCCCGTCTGGCGCAACGAGAAGCCGGGACCGGGGCGATTCCGCCAGTTCTATCAATGCGATGCGGATACGGTCGGCTCCGGTTCGGTGGCCGCCGACGCCGAGATCTGCGCGATGCTGGCCGACGCCCTCGAAGAGGTCGGCATCCCCCGCGGCGACTACGTCGTGCGGGTAAACAATCGTAAAGTCTTGAATGGTGTAATGGAGGTCGCCGGCGTCCTCGATCCCGCCGACCCGTCGAAATTCGAACACGAGCGCGGCATCGTCATGCGCGCCATCGACAAGATCGACCGCCTCGGCGACGCGGGGGTGCGCGCGCTGATCGGCGCGGGCCGGATGGACGACAGCGGCGACTACACCAAAGGCGCCGGGCTGTCGGACTCGCAGGCCGATGTCGTGCTCGGCTTCATGTCCGCCCGCCGCGACACCGGGGCCGAGACCGTGGCGCGTCTCCGCGAACTCGCCGGCGGCTCCGCCGTCGGCACCGAAGGCGTCGACGAGCTTGAAAAGATTGCGGAACTTCTCGACGCGCAGGGCTACGGCCCCGACCGCATCGTGATCGACCCCGCGGTCGTCCGCGGCTTGGGCTACTACACCGGCCCGGTCTTCGAAGCCGAGCTCACCTTCGAGATCCTCGACGAAAAGGGCCGCCCGCGCCAGTTCGGCTCGGTCGCCGGCGGCGGCCGCTACGACGACCTCGTGAAGCGCTTCACCGGCCAGTCGGTGCCCGCGACCGGCGTCTCGATCGGCGTCGACCGGCTCTTGGCGGCGCTCCATGCCAAGGGCCGGGTCCAGGCCGACACGCGCGGCCCCGTCGTCGTCACCGTCATGGACCGCGACCGCATGGCCGATTACCAGAAGATGGCGACCGAGCTCCGCCAGGCCGGCATCCGCGCCGAGGTCTATCTCGGCAACCCGAAGAACTTCGGCAACCAGTTGAAATACGCGGACAAAAGGAACTCTCCCGTCGCGGTGATCCAGGGCGGGGACGAGGCGGAGCGCGGCGTCGTTCAGCTCAAGGACCTCTTCCTCGGCGCCAAGATCGCCGCCGAGGCCAGCCACGAGGAATGGAAGAGCCAGCCCGCCCAGACAGAAGTCCCGCGCGCCGATCTCGTGACCGAGGTCCGCCGCCTTCTGGGAACCGCCTGAATGGCGCTGAAAGGGGCAGCGCGGGCCGAGGCCGACCGCCTCATGGCCGCCTTCCGCACGGCGGGCGCGGTGCCTGTCGAGGCCGACATATTGCAGCCCGCCGAGGTGCTTCTCGACCTCTACGGCGAGGACATCCGGGCGCGCGCCTATGTCACCGCCGACCCGCTCAGGGGCGAGATGATGCTGCGCCCCGACTTCACCGTGCCGGTGGTGCAGATGCACATGGCCGGCGGCGCCGAACCCGCGCGCTACTGCTACATGGGAGAGGTCTTCCGCAAGCAGGAACATCTGACCGACCGGAAATCCGAGTATTTCCAAGTGGGTTACGAGGTCTTCGACCGCGCGAACCCGGCCCTTGCCGATGCCGAGGTCTTCGCCCTCTTCGCGGACCTCCTCGCGCCGCTCGGCTTGCGCGCCGTCACCGGCGACATCGCGATCCTGATGGCGGCGGTTGAGGGCCTCAAGACGCTGGAAAGCCGCAAGGCCGCGCTCCTGCGCCACATCTGGCGCCCCCGCCGCTTCACCCAGCTCCTCGACCGTTTCGGCGGCCGCGCTCCGGTCCCCGAGAGCCGCGCCCGCCTCCTCGCCGCCCTCGCCGCCGGCGATACACTGACGACCGCCCCGCGGATCGGCCTGCGCTCCGAGGCCGAGATCGCCGCCCGCCTCGCGGCGCTCAAGGACGACGCCAGGGCCGCGCCGATCTCCGCCGAGGAGGTCGCCCGCCTCGAAGACCTCCTGAACCTCACGGCGAAAAGCCCGGCAGCACTTGCGCATTTGCGCGACATGGCCCGAGACATGCCCGCCATCGCGGAGGCGACCGACCGGATGGAAGCGCGGCTCGACGCGCTCGGCGCCAAGGGAGTCGATGTGGGCAGCCTCGCCTTCGAGGCGTCGCACGGCCGCACCACGCTCGAGTATTACGACGGCTTCGTCTTCTCCTTCCACGGGCACGACGCGGAACTGCCGCCGATCGCCTCGGGCGGGCGCTACGATGCGCTGACGCAGGTCCTTGGCCAGGGGCGCTCGATCCCGGCCATAGGCGGCGTGATCCGCCCCGGCCTCGTCGCCGACCTGACGGAGATGCACCCATGCTGAAACTCGGCATCCCCTCCAAGGGCCGGCTCATGGAGCAGTGCTTCGACTGGTTCGCCAGCCGCGGCATCACGCTCCGCCGCACCGGGTCGGACCGCGAATACGCCGGCGCCGTCGAGGGCGCCGACGGCCTCGCCCTCGTCCTCCTCTCGGCCGGAGAGATCCCGCGTGAGCTTGCGGCGGGGCGCATCCATCTCGGCGTCACCGGCTCCGACCTCGTGCGCGACAAGCTCGCCGACTGGGACCGCCAGGTCGCCGAGCTCGCGCCGATGGGCTTCGGCCATGCCGATCTCATCATCGCGGTGCCCGCCTGCTGGCCCGATGTCGACACGCTCGACGATCTCGACGCCGCCGCCGCCGCCTTCCGCCGAACCCACGGCCACCGGCTCAGGATCGCCACCAAGTACCACCGCCTCGTGCGCGAGTTCCTGACCCGGAACGGCGTCGCCGACTACCAGCTCGTCGACAGCCAGGGCGCGACCGAGGGCACCGTCAAGAACCTCACCGCCGAGGCCATCGCCGACATCACCTCGACCGGCGAGACCTTGCGCGCCAACCACCTGAAGATCCTCGCCGACGGCCTCGTCCACCAAAGCCAGGCCACGCTCTACGCCGCCCGCGCCGCCGACTGGAAAAACGGCGCCGCCGAAACCCTCGCCGGTCTCGCCGCGCGCCTCGGCTTCGATCCGAAGCCGCTCTGATCTTCTTCTTTTTCCAAATATCCCGGGGGTCCGGGGGCAGCGCCCCCGGCGCCCGCCCTCAGCGCAACCCGATCTCGGCCAGCGCCAGCGCCATCTCCTCCGGCAGCGCCGTATCGGCCTCCCGCGCCTTCGGCAGGTCGCGCGGCGCGTCCTTCGGCTCGAGGTAGCGCCAGCCCTGGAACGGCCGCCGCGGCGCCGCCTCGGTGCGCACCACCTCCGGATCGAGGACAATGCCGCAGCGCCGGATCCCGTCCGACCCCTCGATCTCGTCGAGCCTGAGGATCCGCTGGCGGCAGAGGATCACCCCCTTCACCACCCAGTAGAGCGAGCCGCCCGCCAGAACCTCGGCCTCGCGCTTCGGCCACATCCGCGTGACATGGCGCCGCTCGCCGGTCGGGTAGGGCGCGGGATGCGTGCGCTGCCAGTCGAGGAGATCCTCGACACTCTCCGCGCCGACGCAGAGCTTCAGAAGATGAAGAGACTCGGCCATGGCACCCCCAAGACCTTGCCATTCTACCCGCGCCACCCCCGAGATCAAGTTGACCGTCCCGACTGCCGGGCGTATCGTGGTCACCCCTTCCGATACCTTAGGACCGAGGCCCGATGACCCGTTTCGCTGCCCCCATCGCCGAACAGATCTGGGACATGAAGTACCGCTTCAAGGAGGCGGACGGCACCCCCATCGACGGCACGGTCGAAGACAGCTGGCGCCGCATCGCCCGTGCCCTTGCCGCCGTCGAGAAGGATCCCGCCCGGTGGGAGGACCGCTTCTACGCCGCGCTCGAGGATTTCAAGTACCTCCCCGCCGGCCGCATCACCGCCGGCGCCGGCACCGGGCGCACGGTCACGCTCTTCAACTGCTTCGTCATGGGCACGATCCCCGACGACATGGGCGGCATCTTTGACGCGCTGAAGGAAGCCGCGCTGACCATGCAGCAGGGCGGCGGCATCGGCTACGACTTCTCCACCATCCGCCCGCGCGGCGCCGAGGTGAAAGGGGTGGCCGCCGACGCCTCGGGCCCCCTCTCGTTCATGGATGTCTGGGACGCGATGTGCCGCACCATCATGTCGGCCGGTTCGCGCCGCGGCGCGATGATGGCGGTGATGCGCTGCGACCACCCCGATATCGAGGCCTTCATCGCCGCCAAGCAGGACGCCGCGCGGCTCAGGATGTTCAACCTCTCGGTCCTCGTCACCGATCCGTTCATGGCGGCGGTCAAGGACGGCAAGCCCTGGAACCTCACCTTCGATGGCAAGGTCTACAAGACCGTCGAGGCGCGCGACCTCTGGAACCGGATCATGCGCGCGACCTACGACTACGCCGAGCCGGGCGTGATCTTCATCGACCGCATCAACGCCGCCAACAACCTCGGCTATGCCGAGACCATCGCCGCCACCAATCCCTGCGGCGAACAGCCGCTGCCGCCCTATGGCGCCTGCCTGCTCGGCTCGATCAACCTCGCCCGCCTCGTCACCGACCCGTTCGGCAAGGGCGCGGCGCTCGACGCGGATGCGCTGGATGAGCTCGTCACGACCGCGGTGCGGATGATGGACAACACCGTCGACGCCTCGCGCTTCCCGCTGCCCCAGCAGAAGGCTGAGGCGCAAGCGAAGCGCCGCATCGGCCTCGGCGTCACCGGGCTTGCCGACGCGCTCCTCATGGTGGGCCTCCGCTACGGCTCGGAAAAGGCCGCGCGCGCGACCGAGGAATGGATGCACCGGATCGCCCGCGCCGCCTATCTCGCCTCGGTCGAGCTCGCGAAGGAAAAGGGCGCCTTCCCGCTCTTCGCCGCGGAAAAATATCTTGCCTCGGGCAACATGATGCAGATGGACCCCGATGTGCGCGCGGCGGTCGCGGAACACGGCATCCGCAACGCGCTCCTGACCTCGATCGCTCCCACCGGCACGATCAGCCTCTATGCCGGCAATGTCTCGTCCGGGATCGAGCCGGTCTTCGCCTATGCCTACAAACGCAAGGTTCTCCAAAAGGACGGCAGCCGCACCGAGGAGGAGGTCGTCGACTACGCCGTCCAGCTCTGGCGCGAGCGTTTCGGCGACAAGCCCCTGCCGGAGCATTTCGTCAACGCCCAGACCCTGCCGCCGCTCGACCACGTCCGGATGCAGGCGGCGGCGCAGAAATGGGTGGATTCGTCGATCTCCAAGACCATCAACTGCCCCGAGGAGATCGGCTTCGAGGCCTTCAAGGACGTCTACATGGCGGCTTGGGACCAGGGCTGCAAGGGCTGCACCACCTACCGCCCGAACGCGGTCACGGGGAGCGTGTTGTCGGTATCCGACAAGTCAACGAGTGATACTCTGAAAGACCGTCTGAAATCAGTAATGGCTCAGAAGGAAGTAAACGCTGCTGAAGTAGCGCGTGTCGCAGGCCTTAATCCGACCGGCGTCTACGACATACTTAGCGGAAAATCACAAAGTCCGCGCTTGGATACCATCGAAAAGATAGCCGGGGCGCTTTCTGTCAAGGTCGCAGATCTTCTGCCGTCCAGTGGGCCCGAAGTCCTCTCCAAGGACGGCGCCGAACCGCTCACGCCGCATGGCGACGTCGTCTATCTCTCCGAACCCTTGGACCGGCCGCAGGCGCTCGAAGGCGCGACCTACAAGCTGAAATGGCCCGACAGCGAGCACGCGATCTACATCACGATCAACGACATCGTCCAGGGCGGCCACCGGCGCCCCTTCGAGGTCTTCATCAACTCCAAGAACATGGAGCACTACGCCTGGACGGTGGCGCTGACGCGGATGATCTCCGCCGTCTTCCGCCGCGGCGGCGACGTCTCCTTCGTCGTCGAGGAGCTGAAAGCCGTCTTCGACCCGCGCGGCGGCGCCTGGATGGGAGGACGCTACATCCCCTCGATCCTCGCCGCGATCGGCGGCGTCATCGAACGCCACATGATCGCGATCGGCTTCCTCGAGGGCGAGGGCCTCGGCCTCAAGTCCGACCCCAAATCGCAGGTCGTCGCGGTCGGAGAAGCGCCCCGCGGCCCGGCCTGCCCCTCCTGCGGCCAGTTCGGATTGCAGATGATCGAGGGCTGCCTGACCTGCCCGAATTGCGGCCATTCCAAGTGCGGATGACGAGGTGGTCAGTGAGACTGAGTGTAATGTAGGACCCACGAATAAATGACCATTTCCGGGGTTTTTTGACCACTCCGGCACAGGTCAAATGACCACCGGTCGCATCGCGATCGGTGGTTTTTGTTTTATATCAGTATGTTGTTTTGATTTCTGGCTTTCCCTCTTGTGGATAGCCCCGCGCCAGCGATGCGCAGCCCTCCGGCTTGACCAAGTCGCGCCGTCATGACCTCTATCCCGCCACACCCGGGTTCTTCCTTCATCGCGTCTCTGCCCTGACCGATCCGGTCCGGCGGGCGCCGTGGCGGCGCGTGCCGCCCCTCGTATCGGAAAGGACCTTCCCCATGCCCCGCATCCCCTTCATCGCGGCCCGCTTCCCCGACAAGACCGAGTCGAAGGATGACATCGAGATCCGCCTGAGCCGACACGTCCGCGCCCTCCGCGTCCGCAAGGCGGAAGTGCAGGCCGACGCTGCGATCAGCGACAAGCCGGACGAGGACGGGAGCGACGGCTGGCGGCTGCCGACGGATCTCAGCGAAGACGACCGCCGTCGCATCCGGCGCCGGGCCACGGCGCTCTTCGCCCGGCGCGAGGCGGCCTCCGGGCTGAGTCATCTCAGGAAGGAGGAGCGCGAACAGCTTTCCATCCTGCGCGATGGCGTCCGTCTTGTCGCCATCCCCAGCGAGCACCGGGCCGACGAGCTGGCGGCCGAGCTTCATGCCGAGATGCCCTGGATGGCCCCGGCGACCGAGGCGGTCTGGCATGCGATGCGCGCATCGGTGCGCTCGGGCGCGCCCGGATTCTGGCTACCGCCGCTCCTGCTCGATGGCCCTCCCGGCATCGGCAAGAGCACCTGGGCGCAGCGCCTGGCGTCGCTGATCGGCACCGCCACGACGCAGATCGACGCCGCCTCCGAGGCCGCCGGTTTCGCCGTCGCGGGCTGCCAGCGCGGCTGGTCCAGTGCCGGGCCGGGGCGGCCGCTCGAACTGATCCTGCGCCAGCTCGTCGCCAATCCGATCATCGTGGTGGACGAGATCGAAAAGTCCGGCCGAGTCACGTCGGACAAGGGGCGTGCCCATGACCTGACCGATGCGATGCTGGGCCTCCTGGAGCCCGTCACGGCGCGGAGCTGGAGCTGCCCCTATTTCCGCGTCAACTTCGACATGAGCTGGATTGGCTGGATCATGACCTCCAACAACTGGCGATACCTGTCGGCACCGTTTGTGAGCCGCTGCCAGCTGATCCGCCTCGGGCCTCTCACGAGCAGTGGCCTGCTCGGCTTCGTCGAGAGGGAAGCCGAGCGGCGCGGCATCGACGGGGGCAGCGTGGAGGCGATCGCCAAGGCCTTGTCGCGTGGGACGACGCAACCGAATCTGCGCAGCCTGAGCCGGCTTCTCGACCGTATTTCCGCCCTGCAGGGCCGTCCGCCCCTTCACTAGGATCCGGCCGATTCCCGATGAGACTCAGATGACGAAGACCTTGATCCTTGCCGACCTTCATCACGACTTCTGGCGCCAGGCTGGGCGCGACCCGCTTGAACACGCGGATTTCTCGGGGCTGGACCTGTTGATCATCGCCGGAGATCTGGCCAACAAATCGGCGTTGTTGCGAAACTCGCGTTTGAGGCGTGAGTTCCCCTTTCCCCGCAGGCATTAGGCCGCGCGCACGGTCTCGGCGGTGCCGAGGGCGTTGAAGCGGTTCATGAGCGCGATGCGGATGTGGATTTCGGCGGTTTGGCGGTCCGCGTTTCGTGAGGCGATGCGCTCGCCGAAGGACTTGAGGCACCTCATCTTGGCCTCGATCCGACTTCGGGTGTGATAGCCGGACCATCGCTTCCAGCTGGCCCGGCCGAAGCGCGTGGTCGTCCGGAGGATCTCGTTCCTGGTCTTGGCCGCAGGACCGTCCTCCTTCCAAGGACGGCCGTTTTTGCGGATGGGTATGATGGCCGTGCCGCCGCGCTCCACGATGGCGGTGTGGCACCTGCGGGTGTCGAAGGCGCCGTCTCCGGTCACGGTGCCGATCTGCTCGTCCGGCGGGATCTGATCCAGCAGGTCCGGCAGAACCGGGCTGTCGCCCTCGCGGCTCGGGGTGATTTCCACCGCCCGGATGTCGCCTGTGGCCGTGTCCATGGCCAGATGCACCTTTCTCCATTGGCGCCGGCGCTGCGTACCGTGCTTCTTCGCCAACCACTCGCCATCGCCCAGGAACTTGATCCCAGTGCTATCGACCAGCAGGTTCAATGGCCCCGGCGCGCGGCGGAAAGGTATCGCCACGGCAATGGTCTTTTGCCGTCGGCTCAGCGTGGAGAAGTCAGGAACAGGCCAGTCGAGACCCGCCAGTTCAAGAATGCTGGCAACCATCCCCGTCGCCTGCCGCAGCGGCAGACCGGACAGAACCTTGATCATCAGACAGGTCTGGATCGCTGCATCGGAGAACACCGGAGGGCGGCCGGGACGGCCAACCTTCGGAGCAAGCCAGACCATATCCTTGTCCAACCAGATCAGCAGCGAGCCGCGCCGCTTCAGCGCGGCATTATAGGCTTTCCAGTTTTTCGTGCGGTAACGGGCAGGGAGGGGCTTCGTCATGCAGCCCTTCTAAGCTCATGGATTCACGATGTGAATCGGACACAGGCGGAATTCTGCAACAACGCCCACTAACAATCAAACTGGACCAGTCAGGTAAGGCTGCTCACTCAGACTGGCCTTTATGGAGCCTATGCGATACTCGCGGGATTCAGGTTATCGAACCGCTAAATACGCCTTACCTTTCAAGGTGTTAGCGGAAATTTCAACGTCAAAAGGCGAGATGGTGGAGCCAAGGGGAGTCGAACCCCTGACCTCTTGAATGCCATTCAAGCGCTCTCCCAACTGAGCTATGGCCCCACCGGAGGTCCGGGCGTCGCCGCCCGCGTGAAGGGCGATATAGGGAAGGCCGCGGGAAGGCGCAAGCGAAAAATCAAACCGCGCGAAGATCATTTCACCGCAGCTCGCGGACAAAATCGAAACGGGCGCGGAATGCTCCGCGCCCGTTTCATATCGTGCATTCGTGACGCGAATTCCGCGTCAGCTGTCGTCTTCACCGGTCGCGACATCGGCGATCTCGTCGAGCGAGACGTCGTCGTCGCTGTCATCCTCGAGCAGATCGTCGTCGAGATCGGAATCGCTCGAATCATCGTCGAGATCTTCGTCATCGGTCAGATCGTCGACATCGAGCTCGTCGGTCTTGGACGCGGTCTTCTCGCTGATCATCGTGCGGCCGCGGCCAGCAAGCAGGCTTTCTGCGCTGAAGCTATGGCCGCATTCCGGGCAGGTCATCGGGTCGCGCTGGAGGTCGTAGAACCGGCTGGCGCAATGCGGGCAGAGGCGTTTGACGCCCCATTCGTCCTTGGGCATGGGACACTCCTTCTGTGCACGTCTATTCGAGAGTCGGTGCCAACTGCCACAAGTGCGCGGGCCTGTCAAAGGCTTTCCACAGCGTTTTTCTTCTCCGTCGTTTTTTCCCTTTTCGCTGCCGGTGCCGCCTGTATTGTGCCCCTCGGAAGGAAATTTCTCATGACTCAGCGCACATTGCCCGGCGAGCCTCCCGTCGAGATCACGCTCCGCCGATCCGTCCGCGCAAGACGCTTTTCCCTGCGCGTTTCGCGTCTCGACGGCAAGGTGACGCTCTCCATGCCCGCGCGTGCGCGCGAGGTCGAAGCCCTTGCCTTCGCCGAAGGCAAGGCCGACTGGGTGCGCCAGATCCTGCGCGGCACCGCCGCGCGGCTTGCCGTGGCGCCCGGAGCCGAGATACCGTTCGAGGGCCGCAGGCTGGTCGTCACCCCGGCGCCGGTTGCGGCCGTTCGGGTCGAGGGGGCGGCCCTTCTCGTGCCGATGGACGAGGCGCGGCTCGGCGCGCGGATCCTCGCCTTCCTGAAGCTTGCCGCGCGGCAGCGCCTGCAGGCCGCCTCGCAGACCCATGCGGCGACACTCGGCCGGAGGATCCGGCGCATCACCCTGCGCGATACCCGCTCGCGCTGGGGATCCTGCACGGCCGAGGGCGGGCTCATGTTCTCTTGGCGCCTGATCATGGCGCCGCCCGAGGTGCTCGATTATGTGGCCGCGCACGAGGTTGCGCACCTGGTCGAGATGAACCACTCGCCCGCCTTCTGGGCGGTGGTGGCGCGTCTGGCTCCTGATTACGAGCGGCACCGCGCCTGGCTGCGCCGCGAGGGCGCCGAGCTGCACCGCGTCGACTTCTGATCCTTTGAATGGACACCGGCGGCGATTGACGGCGCCGGGCCGGCGTGATCACATCCGGCATGCTCTTGCAGACCCGGCCCTCGGACACGACGATCGCGGCGCATGACCGGCTCTACCGGTCGCTGCGCCAGCAGATCATGCATGGCGAACTGGCGCCGGGTCAGGCGCTGACGCTGCGCGGGCTGGCCAAGAGCTACGGCGTCTCGATGACGCCCGCGCGCGAGGCGCTGCGGCGGCTCGCGGCGGAGGGCGCGCTGACTTTGTCCTCCTCTGGGCGGGTGACGACGCCGGACCTCACCAACGAGCGGATCGAGGAACTGGCAAGCCTCAGGGCGCTGATCGAGACTGAACTCGCGAGTCGGGCGATGCCGCGCGCCCATATCGCTTTGATCGAGCGCCTGCAGGCGATCAACATGGCCAATGCCGAGGCCGCCGTGAAGCGCGACGCGGTGGCCTATATCCGCACCAACCTCGAGTTCCATCGCACGCTCTATCTGCGCGCCCAGGCCCCGGCGATGCTGGCGATAGCCGAGACGGTCTGGTTGCAGCTCGGCCCGACGATGCGGGCGCTCTATGCGCGCCTGACCCGCGCCGAGCCGCCGCAGCACCACCGGATGATCATCGCCGCGCTGAAGGCGGGCGACGAGCCGGCGCTCCGGCTCGCAGTCCGGACGGATGTGACGCAGGGCCTGCGCCACATCGCCGGTTAAGCCGAATTTTCGCCGAAAATTCGCACCCCCGTCAGGAGTGGATCGGCCCGTCGCCGCAGGCCAGCGCGGCTTCGCGCACCGCTTCGGAGAAGGTCGGGTGGGCGTGGCAGGTCAGCGCGATGTCCTCGGCCGAGGCTCCGAACTCCATGCCGACGCAGATCTCGTGGATCAGATCGCCCGCCGAAGGGCCGATGATATGGGCGCCGAGCACGCGGTCGGTCTCCTTGTCGGCGAGGATCTTCACGAAGCCGTCGCCCTGGAACACCGCCTTGGCGCGGCCGTTGCCCATGAAGGCGAACTTGCCGACCTTGTAGGCGCGGCCTTCCTCCTTCAGGCTCTCCTCGGTGCGCCCCACGGTGGCGACTTCGGGCGTGGTGTAGATCACGCCGGGGATCACGTCGTAATTCACGTGGCCATGCTTGCCGGCGATGACCTCGGCCACCGCCATGCCCTCGTCTTCGGCCTTGTGGGCGAGCATCGGGCCGGTGATCGCGTCGCCGATCGCGTAGATGCCCTTGATATTGGTCTGCCAGTGGCTGTCGGTCCTGATCTGGCCGCGCTTTTCCATCTCGACGCCGATCTCGGCGAGGCCGAGCCCGTCGGTATGGGGGCCGCGGCCGGTCGCGACGAGCACGCAGTCGGCCTCGAGCGTGGCGGCGCTGTCGTCCTTCCTCAGCTTGTAGCTCACCGTGGCCTTGCCCTTCTTGACCTCGGCCGACTGCACCGCGGCGCCGAGCACGAAGTCCAGGCCCTGGCGCTTCAGGATGCGCTGGAAGGTCTTGGCCACCTCGCCGTCCATGCCGGGCGTGATCGTGTCGAGATACTCGACCACGGTGACCTTGCTGCCGAGGCGGGCATAGACCGAGCCGAGTTCAAGCCCGATCACACCGGCGCCGATCACGACCATCGACTTCGGGATCTTCGGCAGTTCGAGGGCGCCGGTCGAGGTCACGATCACCTTCTCGTCCACGGTGACGCCCGGCAGGCTCAGCGGTTCGGAACCCGTTGCAATGACGATGTTTTTCGCCGCGTGGACCTCGTCGCCGACCTTCACCTTGCCGGGTTCGGGGATCGCGCCCCAGCCCTTGAGCCAGGTGATCTTGTTCTTCTTGAACAGGAACTCGATGCCCTTGGTGTTCTGGCCGATGACCTCGTCCTTGTAGGCGAGCATCTTCGCCCAGTCGACCTTCGGCCTGGCGCCCATCAGGCCCATCTTCTCGAAATTCGTCTCGGCGTCGTGGAGCGCGTGGGAGGCGTGAAGGAGCGCCTTCGAGGGGATGCAGCCGACGTTGAGGCAGGTGCCGCCGAGGGTCTCGCGGCCCTCGACGACGGCGGTTTTCAGACCCAGTTGCGCGCAGCGGATCGCCGAGACATAGCCGCCGGGGCCGGCGCCGATGATGATCACGTCGAACTCAGCCATGGGGTACTCCTTTGGTCATTTCGGGGTCTGCGCGGTGTCGGCAGAATGTGTGGCAGGTGTCGGACCCTGCGGCGGGTGTCGGACGGGGGGCTGTCTGCCCCCCGGACCCCCCGAGGATATTTGCGAAAAGAAGAAATCATGAGGCCATCAGCGCCATGAGGTAGAGAAGCACCGTCGCGGCGAAGCCGACGAGCCAGAGAAGGGTGCGGATGCCGGTGATGCCGAGGCCGTAGGCCGGCACGTAGAGCACGCGGGCGATCAGGAAGGCCTGGGCCGCGGTGAGCGTCGAGGGGCTGAAGCCGTCCTTCAGCGCGAGGATCAGGATGGCGGGGGCTAAGAGCGCCATCGCGGTCACCGAGTTGGTCAGCGCGCGATCGAGGCGGGCGGTGATGCCGGTCAGCGTGCGGGCCTCGTCGCGCGAGGAGAGGAGGTAGCCCATGCCGAGCTGGCCGGTGGCGCCCGTCACCTTCAGGATCAGGATCACGCAGGTGTAGAGCCCGTAGAGCGCGAGGATGTTCAGTTCGCTGGACATGGGTCGTGGTCCTTTCACTCTGATGCGCGCATCGCGACGGCCTGAACCTTGACCTTGCCGCCAAATGGCAACCGGGCGGCTTGGTAGATGGTTCTTGCCGGCCGGTTCTCGGGAAAGAGCCGGCCGTAGACCGCGTTGACTTCGCCGACATCATCAAGGTTCGAAAACGCGATGTCGACATAGACGATCTCCTCGCGCGCGAAACCGCAATGTTCGGCGATCCGGAAGACCAGCTCGAACGCGCGCTCCGCCTCCTCGGCGGCGCTGCCGGCGCGGTATCCGTCATCGTAGACGGCGAGCTGACCCGAGATGTGGCACGTCCCGCCCGCGACCACCGCGTTGGAGATCGGGGAGGGCGAGGCGGGCACGCCTGGCACGTCGACAATGAACCGATGTGTCATGGCATGCCCCTTCCCGGTTCGGCAGTAGCCTCACAGATCCATCAGCAGCCGGCGCGGGTCCTCGAGCGCCTCCTTGACGCGGACGAGGAAGGTGACGGCGCCCTTGCCGTCGACGATGCGGTGGTCGTAGCTGAGGGCGAGGTACATCATCGGGCGGATGACGATCTGGCCGTTCACCACCACCGGGCGGTCCTGGATCTTGTGCATGCCGAGGATGCCCGATTGCGGCGGGTTGAGGATCGGCGAGGACATGAGCGAGCCGTAGACGCCGCCGTTCGAGATGGTGAACGAGCCGCCCTGCATCTCGGCCATCGAGAGCTTGCCGTCGCGGGCGCGCAGGCCCAGCTCGCCGATCTTCTTCTCGATCGCGGCGAAGGACATCTGGTCGGCGTCGCGCACGACCGGCACGACGAGGCCGGTGGGCGTGCCGACGGCGACGCCCATGTGGACGAAGTTCTTGTAGACGACGTCGCCGCCGTCGATCTCGGCATTGACCTCGGGCACTTCCTTCAGCGCGTGGCAGCAGGCCTTCACGAAGAAGGACATGAAGCCCATCTTCACGCCGTGCTTCTTCTCGAAGGCGTCCTTGTAGGCGTTGCGGAGCTCCATCACCGCCGACATGTCGACCTCGTTGTAGGTCGTGAGCATCGCCGCGGTGTTCTGGGCATCCTTGAGGCGGCGGGCGATAGTGGCGCGGAGCCGGGTCATCTTCACCCGTTCCTCGCGGGCGGCGTCCTCGGCCGGGACCGGGGCGCGCGGCGCCTGCGCGGGGGCGGGTGCCGGGGCCGGCGTGGCGGCGGCGGCCGGGGCGGGCGCGGCGGTGGCCCCGGCGGCGGCCCTGGCGACGTCGTCCTTCATGATGCGGCCATCGCGGCCCGTGCCGGTGACCTGATCGGCCGAAAGCCCGGCCTCGGCCATCGCCTTCTTGGCGGCGGGCGCGTCCTCCACGTCCTTGCCGGTCGCGGCGGCCGGGGCGGGGGCCGCGGGTGCGGGTGCGGCAGGCGCGGCCGCGGCGGCGCCCGCGCCCTCGGCGATCACCGCGAGGCGGGCCTTGGCGTCGACCGTGGCGCCTTCCGGGGCGAGAATCTCGGCCAGCCGGCCGGCGACCGGGGAGGGCACCTCGACCGAGACCTTGTCGGTCTCGAGCTCGCACAGCATCTCGTCCTGGGCGACGCTGTCGCCGATCTTCTTGAACCAGGTCGAGACCGTGGCCTCGGTCACGCTTTCGCCGAGGGTCGGCACCATCACATCGGTATTCCTGGGAGACATCTTGCCCTCATCCGCTTTCGGCGCTTTCGCTGCGCCCTTGTCTGTCGGTTCAGCCGGCCGGGCCTCGCCCGCCTCGGCGATCTGCGCGAGCAGCGCGTTGACCGCGACGGTCGCGCCCTCGGCGGCCACGATTTCGGCGAGCGTGCCGGCGGCCGGCGCCGGCACCTCGACTGTGACCTTGTCGGTCTCGAGCTCGCAGAGCATCTCGTCGACCGCGACCCGGTCGCCCGGCTTCTTGAACCAGGTCGCAACGGTCGCCTCGGAGACGCTTTCGCCCAGCGTCGGAACCCTTACCTCGATACCCATCAGTTGGCCTCCCCGACGGTCAGTGCTTCGTTGACGAGCGCGTCCTGCTCGGCCTTGTGGCGCGAGGCGAGCCCGGTCGCCGGCGAGGCCGAGGCATGGCGGCCGACATAGCGCGGGCGCTGCGACTTCGCGCCGATCCGGCCGAGCACCCATTCGATGTTGGGCTCGACGAAGGTCCAGGCGCCCTGGTTCTTCGGCTCCTCCTGGCACCAGATCACCTCGGCGTTCTTGAAGCGGCCGAGCTCCTTCACCACCGATTGCGCGGGGAAGGGATAGAACTGTTCGAGCCGGAGGAGGTAGACGTCGTCCAGCCCGCGGGCGTCGCGTTCGGCGAGGAGGTCGTAGTAGACCTTGCCCGAGCACATCACCACGCGCTTGATCTTGCTGTCGGCCACCAGTTTCGTCTCCGAATGGCCCTTCTGCGCGTCGTCCCAGAGGACGCGGTGGAAGGTCGAGCCGGTGGTGAAGTCGTCGGCATCGGAGATGCACATCGGGTGGCGCAGGAGCGATTTCGGCGTCACCAGAATCAGCGGCTTCCGGAAGGTGCGGTGGAGCTGGCGGCGCAGGATGTGGAAATAGTTCGCCGGGGTCGAGCAGTTCGCGACGATCCAGTTGTCCTGGGCGCACATCTGCAGGAAGCGTTCGAGGCGCGCCGAGGAATGCTCCGGCCCCTGGCCCTCGAAGCCGTGCGGCAGCAGGCAGACGAGGCCCGACATGCGGAGCCATTTCGATTCGCCCGAGGAGACGAACTGGTCGAACATGATCTGGGCGCCGTTGGCGAAGTCGCCGAACTGCGCCTCCCACATCACCAGCGCGTTCGGCTCGGCGAGCGAATAGCCGTATTCGAAGCCGAGCACCGCGTATTCCGAGAGCATCGAGTCGATGACCTCGTAGCGCGACTGGCCGGCCTTGATGTGGTTCAAGGGGTAGTGGCGTTCCTCGGTCGTCTGGTCGATGAAGGCGGAATGGCGCTGCGAGAAGGTGCCGCGGGTGCAGTCCTGGCCGGCGAGGCGGACCGGGTAGCCCTCGGTCAGAAGCGAGCCGAAGGCCAGCGCCTCGGCGGTGGCCCAGTCGAAGCCCTCGCCCGACTTGAACATCGCCGCCTTGCTGTCGAGCTGGCGCGCCACGGTCTTGTGGATGTCGAAGCCCTCCGGCACGCGGGTCAGCGCGGTGCCGATCTCGCCCATCAGCTTCTTGGTGATCGCGGTCTTGCCGGGGCTGTATTCCCCGCCCTCGCGGTCGAGATGCGACCAGCGGCCGTCGAGCCAGTCGGCCTTGTTCGGCTTGAAGTTCTTGCCGGTCTCGAACTCCTCGTTGAGATGGGCCTGGAAGGCGGCCTTCATGTCCTCGATCTCGCCCTCGGGGATGAGCCCGTCCTTCACCAGCCGCTCGGTGTAGAGCTGCAGCGTCGTCTTGTGGGTCTTGATCCGCTTGTACATCTGCGGATTGGTGAACATCGGCTCGTCGCCCTCGTTGTGACCGAAGCGGCGGTAGCAGAACATGTCGATGACCACGTCCTTGTGGAACTTCTGGCGGAACTCGGTCGCGACCTTGGCGGCGTGGACCACGGCCTCGGGGTCGTCGCCGTTGACGTGGAAGATCGGCGCCTCGACCATCAGCGCGATGTCGGTCGGGTAGGGGCTCGACCGGCTGAAGTGCGGCGCGGTGGTGAAGCCGATCTGGTTGTTGACGACGATGTGCATCGTGCCGCCGGTGCGGTGGCCGGTGAGGCCGGTAAGGCCGAAGCATTCGGCCACCACGCCCTGGCCCGCGAAGGCCGCGTCGCCATGCAGCAGGATCGGCAGCACCCTCGTCCGGTCGGTGTCGTTGAGCTGCGCCTGCTTGGCCCGCGCCTTGCCGAGCACCACCGGGTTCACCGCCTCCAGATGCGAGGGGTTGGCGGTCAGCGACAGGTGCACCGAATTGCCGTCGAAGGTGCGGTCCGACGAGGCGCCGAGGTGGTATTTCACGTCGCCCGAGCCGTCGACATCCTCGGGCTTGTAGCTGCCGCCCTGGAATTCGTTGAAGATCGCCCGGTAGGGCTTGGCCATCACGTTCGCCAGCACCGAGAGCCGGCCCCGGTGCGGCATGCCGATGATGATGTCCTGGACGCCGAGGCTGCCGCCGCGCTTGATGATCTGTTCCATCGCCGGGATCAGCGCCTCGCCGCCGTCGAGGCCGAAGCGCTTGGTGCCCATGTATTTCACATGCAGGAACTTCTCGAAGCCCTCGGCCTCGACGAGCTTGTTGAGGATCGCCTTGCGGCCCTCGCGGGTGAAGGCGATCTCCTTGCCGAAGCCCTCGATCCGCTCCTTGAGCCAGCCGGCCTCCTCGGGGTTCGAGATATGCATGTACTGGAGCGCGAAGGTGCCGCAGTAGGTGCGCTTCACGATCTCGAGGATCTCGCGCATCGAGGCATGTTCGAGGCCGAGCACCTTGTCGATGAAGATCGGCCGGTCCATGTCGGCCTCGGCAAAGCCGTAGGAGCGCGGGTCAAGCTCGGGATGCGGCGTCTCCGAGCGCATGCCCAAGGGGTCGAGGTCGGCCACGAGATGGCCGCGGATCCGGTAGGCGCGGATGATCATCAGCGCGCGGATCGAATCGAGCACCGCCTGCTTGACCTGGTCGTCGCTGACCGCGACGCCCATCGCGGCGGCCTTCGCCTTGATCTTGTCGCCCGCGCCCTTCGCCTCCTTCGCCGCGATCGGCCATTCGCCGGTCAAGGCCGAGGTCAGCTCGTCGGTGGGCTGCGGCGGCCAGTCGGGCCGCTCCCACGAGGCGCCGCGCGCCTCCTTGCGGACGTCGTTCTCGGCATCGCCGAGCGAGCGGAAGAACGCCGCCCAGGTCGCGTCGACCGCGCCCGGGTCATTGGCGAAACGGGCGTAGAGCTGCTCGACATACTCGGCATTCGCGCCCTGGAGGAAGCTTGAGGCGTGGAACTGGTCGTTGGGGCTTTGTTCCGTCATGATCTCACTCGGCGAGGCGCGCGCCTGCCGCTCCTGTCATCATGGGTTGGACCGCGCTCGCGCGCGGCCGGATGAAATCGAATGGGGGCGGATCTTCGTCATGTCCGCTTCCCCTTGAAGGTCTTGGCCAGCCGCCCCATCAGGCCGCCCTTCGGCGCCGGGATGGAGGGCATCGGGGCCTCGTCGTGCAGCCCGTAGCCGAAGCGCCGGAAATCCTCGGCGTAGCAGACGCCGATCCGCGCCAGCGTCTCGGCCGAGGGTTTCAGCCGCGCCGCATCCGGCCCGATCGACTTCTTGCGGACGTTCTCGGCCGGGATCATGCGGGCGCCGTCCGCGTTCCCGGCCAGCGCGTCGAGATGCGGCACGATCCGGTCGAGCCCTTCCTCGATCCGGAAGATCGTGGCGTCCTGAGGCACGATCTCGGACTGCGGGCGCAGGTGATTGTCGTAGAGGAACGGCTCCTCTCCGGCCCGTTTCAGCCAGTCGTCGAACCACTCGTCGACCGACCAGAGCGCGGCCACGGTGCCCTCGACCTCGACCTGGAAGCGGAAGGCCGAGACGAGCCGCTTCACCGGGTGTCGCACCACCGCGAAGGACGAGGCGATCCAGTCGGCCGGCACAAGCCGCCGGAAATCGGCGACCGTGACATGCTGCGGCGAGGATCGGGTCCAGTGCCGCGCCTCGAGCTGGTCGAGATGGCGGGTGTCGACAAAGGCGAGGCTGCCGAAGCGGGATGTCAGATAGGCCTCCACCGATGACCCGCCGCATTTGGGGACATGCGCGTAGTAGTGGAGCTGGCCGCCTGTCCGGAAAACCGGCATGTTCGTCACTCTCTCAATGTGCCCGCCCAGGTCCGGACCGGGGCGGGCGGTTGGTTATCCGATGGCCTTCAGCACGGCCTCGCCGAGCGTCGCCGGGCTGTCGGCCACGACGATCCCGGCCGAGCGCATCGCCTCGATCTTCTCTTCCGCGCCGCCCTTGCCGCCGGCGACGATGGCGCCGGCATGGCCCATGCGCCGGCCCGGAGGCGCGGTGCGGCCCGCGATGAAGCCAGCGACCGGCTTCTTGCGGCCCCGCTTGGCCTCGTCCTTCAGGAACTGCGCCGCCTCTTCCTCGGCCGAGCCGCCGATCTCGCCGATCATGATGATCGACTGGGTCTCGTCATCGGCGAGGAACCATTCGAGCACGTCGATATGCTCGGTGCCCTTGATCGGGTCGCCGCCGATGCCGACGCAGGTCGACTGGCCGAGGCCGACGTCGGTGGTCTGTTTGACCGCCTCGTAGGTCAGCGTGCCGGAGCGCGAGACTACGCCGACCGAGCCCTTCTTGTGGATATGGCCCGGCATGATGCCGATCTTGCATTCGTCGGGCGTGATGACGCCGGGGCAGTTCGGGCCGATGAGCGTGGAGCGGGAGCCCTGCAGCGCGCGCTTCACCTTCATCATGTCGAGGACCGGGATGCCCTCGGTGATGCAGACGATGAGCTCCATCTCGGCGTCGATCGCCTCGAGGATCGAATCCGCCGCGAAGGGGGGTGGCACGTAGATGACCGAGGCGTTGGCCTCGGTCGCCTGCTTCGCCTCATGGACCGAGTTGAAGACCGGCAGGCCGATATGGCTCTGGCCGCCCTTGCCGGGGGTGACCCCGCCGACCATCTTCGTGCCGTAGGCGATCGCCTGTTCGGAGTGGAAGGTGCCCTGCGAGCCGGTCAGGCCCTGGCAGATGACGCGGGTGTTCTTGTTGACGAGGACTGCCATGATTGTCCCTTTTCCTACATGTTCAGGATGATGGCGCTGGTGCCATCGTCGATGCATTCGCCGGAGTTGCCGGCCTGAGCGTAATGAATCCAGATCAGCTGCCGGGGCGCGAAGACCGAGAGGCCGTCGCAGGGGGTCGCCAGCCCGCGTTCGGGATGGCCGGTCTGCACCAGACCCGGAAAGAGCCGTTCGGCGAGCGCGGTGCCGATGGCCTGCGCCATCGCGAGCGGCACGCGGCTCGACTGGAAGGTGCAGTAGCTCTGCTCGGGCCCTGGTTCGATGACGCCCCATAGCTCGGGCGCCGTGACCTCGTGCGTGCCGGGATCCGCGCCCGGCGCGAGCGCAAATCCGGCTGCCGTGAACGCATCGACCACCTTATCGGGGGTGCGATAGTTCCTCAGACAGATCTCCGCCGCGAGCTGCATGTTGACCGCCGCCGCCTCTTCCGCGGTCTTGGCCGGGGCGGGGGCCGGGAAGGCCGCCGCCAGAGCCAGGACTGCCGCGGGAAGCGGACCCCTCATAGCCTTACCCCTTCACCGCCTTGACGATCTTCTGCGCGGCATCCGAGAGGTTGTCCGCCGCGATCACGTTGAGGCCGGACCCCTTGATGATCTCCTTGCCCTTCTCGACGTTGGTGCCCTCGAGCCGCACCACCAGCGGCACCTTGAGGCCGACTTCCTTCACCGCCGCGATCACGCCCTCGGCGATGATGTCGCAGCGCATGATGCCGCCGAAGATGTTGACGAGGATGCCCTTCACGTTCGGGTCCGAGGTGATGATCTTGAAGGCTTCGGTCACCTTCTCCTTCGTCGCCCCGCCGCCGACGTCGAGGAAGTTCGCGGGCTCCGCGCCGTAGAGCTTGATGATGTCCATCGTCGCCATGGCAAGGCCCGCGCCGTTCACCATGCAGCCGATCTCGCCATCGAGCGCGATGTAGTTGAGGTCGAACTTCGAGGCGGCAAGTTCCTTAGGGTCCTCCTCGGTCTCGTCGCGAAGCGCGGCGATATCGGGGTGGCGGTAGATCGCGTTGCCGTCGAAGCCCATCTTGGCGTCGAGGCACTTGAGCTCGCCCTTCGGCGTCACGATCAGCGGGTTGATCTCCAGCATCTCCATGTCTTTTTCCACGAAGAGCTTGTAGAGCGTCTTGATCAGCTGGACGCACTGCTTGACCTGGCCGCCCTCAAGCCCCAGCGCAAAGGCGACGCGGCGGCCGTGGAAGTCGGAGAGCCCCGAGGCCGGGTCAACCGAGAACGAGACGATCTTCTCGGGCGTCTTGGCCGCCACTTCCTCGATGTCCATGCCGCCTTCGGTCGAGCAGACGAAGGCGACGCGGCTGGTCTGGCGATCCACCAGCAGCGCGAGGTACAGTTCGCGCGCGATGTCCGAGCCGTCCTCGATGTAGATGCGGTTGACCTGCTTGCCGGGCGCGCCGGTCTGGTGCGTCACCAGCGTGCGGCCGAGCATCTTGCGGGCCTCGGTGGCGGCTTCCTCGACCGACTTGGCGATGCGGACACCGCCCTTCTCGCCGGCCTCGGCCTCCTTGAACTTGCCCTTGCCGCGGCCGCCGGCGTGGATCTGCGCCTTGACGACCCACAAGGGTCCGTCGAGCTCGCCCGCGGCGGTCTTGGCTTCCTCGGCCCTGAGGACGGCGCGGCCGTCCGACACCGGTGCGCCGTAGCTGCGCAGAAGGGCCTTGGCCTGGTATTCGTGGATGTTCATCGCTGATCCCCGTTCCATTCGGTCTGGCTCGCTCATCGCATGGGGGAGGCCCGTGACGAAGCGATAAATGCCGGAAATCGCGCCCGGCGGGGATAATTCGACATTTTGTGATCACGGCTCGAAAAAGTGTGATCACAAAGCCGGAAGCCCGATTCGCGCAGGTCCGGGTCAGTTGAAGTAGAGCGCGAAGCCCCCGGCATTCCCGGCCGTCAGTCGCTCGAACGCGCGCCAGCTCTGGGCGCTGATGCGCGGGCCCTTCGCGGCATAGGGGTAGGCGCCCTTGCCGTGGATCCATTCGAGGATGTCGATGGGCGCGGGATCCTCGACATAGGCGGAAAGGTCGATCCCGTAGCCCGGCGGCAGCAGCGGATGCGGCACGAGGAGCCGGCCGTCGAGCACCGCCTCGGCATCGGCGAGAATGGCCTGCCAGGCCTCGGCCACGCCGGCCGGCAGGGTGACCGGAAGCGCCGAGGTCTGCGATGGGTTGGGGATCCATTCGCGGTCGTCATCGGTCTCGGCGGCGAGCGCGGCCCAGAACCGCCGGTTCTCGGCGATCATCGCGCGCCAGCTATCGCGGGCGGCGGCGAGCCGGTCCTTGTCCGGCTGCTGGCGGAGCGCGTTCAGGACGACCAGAAGCGTGTCGAACTCGGTCTCCATTCCCGGCAATGCCAGGGTGTCGCGGCCGGGCAGCTTGGCCTCGGCCGCCTGAAGCTCGGCGCGGATCATCTGCTGCTCTAGAAACAGCGCATCCTGCGCCTCGCTGAGGGGGCGAAGCTCCTCGAGCACCGCGTCGAGCTCGGTCTTGAGCGCCTGTTTGGCGGTCTCATCCGTCGCCGTATGCATGCCCTCGACGATTTGCCGCTGGCGTTCGCGCACGTCGGGGAGCTGCTCCTCCACCTGTTTCAGCCGGGCCTCGAGATCGCGCTTCCGCGCGTCCAGCGCGGCGATGTCGGCCGTCACCTGGTCCAGGTCGTAGAAGTTCTCGATTTCGGGTGCGTTCAGAAGTGACGCCCGCGCGCGGGCCATGTCCACGAGGGCCGCGGTCGGGTCGAAGGCGAGGAAGAGGTTGCCGAAGCCGCCGAGCATCTGGGTATAGGCGGTGAGCCAGGCATGATCGGCCGCGTCGAAGCGGATCGTGATCGGGGCGGCGAGCGTGCCGTCCTGCAGCGCGATCCGGCCGGCCCGGCCGAGCACGATCGGCGCGAGAAGCTCCACCGCGCCCTCGCCGTCGGCGCGCTCACCGTCCGCGTTCAGATCGAACCAGAGATCCTGCAGCGTCAGCTCGAAGGGCTGCGCTTCGGCGCCTGAGGCGGAGAGGGTGGCGCGCGCCCGGTCGAGATCGGCAAGGAAGGTCTCGACGATCCGCGACAATGTGTCGGGCGCGGCGGGCTTGGGGTTGGGGTTGATGTCCGCCCCCGTGCCGACGCGGAAGACCGGCACCATCCTGAGGTTCTGCCCGACCCCGTATTCGTAGCGCGTCTGCAGCGCCTTCTCGACCGCGCGGAGGGTTTGCAGCATGCCGAGCTCGAATCCATGCGTCTCCGCCTCGCCCGCCAGCGCGTCGATCCGCGCCTGCAGACCGGGGGGCGTCTGGCTTTGGGCGGGAGAGAGGCTGGCCATCGCGAGGAGGCCGCCGAGAACGATCGGGGGGAATAACTTGCGCATATGCTCAACAACTTGGATCAAAAGAAAAGCGCGGGCCGGTGACGGCCCGCGCTTCAGCAGATTTCAGTTTCGGCCCGGGGTCAAGCCAGCGACGGGTCGATCCCCTTGCAGGCGGCGACAAGGCCCTTCACCGCGTCGACCGACTTGTCGAACATCACCTGCTCGTCGTCGTTGAGCGTGATGTCGACGATCCGCTCGACGCCGCCGGCGCCGAGGATCGTCGGCACGCCGACATAGAGCCCCTTGAGGCCGAAGGCGCCGTCGACGAAAGCCGCGCAGGGCAGGAGCCGCTTCTGGTCCTTGAGATAGGCTTCCGCCATCTCGATCGCCGATGCGGCGGGGGCGTAGAAGGCCGAGCCGGTCTTGAGAAGCCCGACGATCTCGGCGCCGCCGTCGCGGGTGCGCTGGACGATCGCGTCGAGGCTGTCCTGGGTGGTCCAGCCCATCTTGACGAGGTCCGGCAGCGGGATGCCGGCGACGGTCGAGTAGCGGGTGAGCGGCACCATCGTGTCGCCGTGGCCGCCGAGCACGAAGGCGGTGACGTCCTTCATCGAGACGTTGAACTCGAGGCTGAGGAAGTGGCGGAAACGCGCCGAATCAAGCACGCCCGCCATGCCGACGACCTTCTCGGCCGGCAGGCCCGAGAACTGCTGCAGCGCCCAGACCATGGCGTCCAAGGGGTTGGTGATGCAGATCACGAAGGCGTCCGGCGCATGGGCCTTGATGCCCTCGCCAACCGACTTCATGACCTTGAGGTTGATGCCCAGAAGATCGTCGCGGCTCATGCCCGGCTTGCGCGGCACGCCGGCGGTGACGATGCACACGTCGGCGCCCGCGATGTCGCTGTAATCATTGGCGCCCTTGAGCTTCGCGTCGAAGCCTTCGACCGGGCCCGACTGCGCGATGTCGAGCGCCTTGCCCTGCGGCGTGCCTTCGGCGATGTCGAAGAGGATGACGTCGCCGAGTTCCTTGATCGCGGCGAGATGGGCGAGGGTGCCGCCGATCTGCCCCGCGCCGATGAGGGCGATCTTGGGTCTGGCCATGATTTGTCTCCGGGTCCAGTGAATGTCGCGGCATTGGGTAGCCCCTCGGCGCGCGTCGCGCAAGTCCGCTGCGCTGCGGCATCGCGAGATTGCTTTGCGCCCGGCGACCCATCGGCTATGCCGGGCGACATTGTCGGACGGGGTTCGGGGTGATGGAAGGCGGCGTCTTCTGGGCGGTTGCGGTGCTGGCGGCGGTGCTCGTCGGTCTGTCGAAGGGCGGGCTGCCGGTGGTCGCGATGCTCGGGGTGCCGGTCCTCGCGCTCGTCGTGCCGCCGGTGCGGGCGGCGGTGCTCGTCGGTCTGTCGAAGGGCGGGCTGCCGGTGGTCGCGATGCTCGGGGTGCCGGTCCTCGCGCTCGTCGTGCCGCCGGTGACGGCGGCGGGGCTGCTGCTGCCGGTGCTGATCGCCTCGGATGTCTTCGGGCTTTACGCCTACCGCCGCGCCTTCGACCGGCGGGTCTTGGCGATCCTCGCGCCGGCGGCGGTCCTCGGCATCGGCTTCGGCTGGCTGACGGCCACGCAGGTGTCCGACCGGCTGGTGACCGGGATCGTCGGCGCGATCGGCCTAGCCTTCTCGCTGACCCTCCTCTTGCGCCCCGCGCCCACGGCGGCACCCGGACCGGCGCGGGTCGGGCCGGGGCTCTTCTGGGGGGCGGTCGCGGGCTACACGAGCTTCGTCAGCCATGCCGGGGCGCCGCCCTACCAGGTCTACGTCCTGCCGCTGCGGCTGGACAAGGCCGCCTTCGCCGGCACGGCGACGGTGTTCTTCGCCTTCGTCAACGCGGTGAAGCTCTTGCCCTACTGGGCGCTCGGCCAGCTCTCGCCGGCCAATCTCGGCGTCGCGGCGGTGCTGATGGTGCCCGCCGTGGCGTCGGTCTTCGCCGGGGTCTGGCTGGTCCGGGTGATCCCGACGGAGCTCTTCTTCCGGCTGGTGACCTGGGCGCTCTTGCTGATCTCGCTGAAGCACCTCTGGTCGCTGGCCTGACCGGCGTCAGCCGTGAGTGCCGGGCGCGGGCGGGCCGGTGCTCCGAAGGCGTACTCGGTGGCGAGGATCACCCCGACGAAGCCGAGCGAGAGGGCGAAAAGCTGCTGTTTCATGCGGCATCCCTTGCGATGCGGCCCGTAGCGGGCGGCGATGGGGCGATCCTGCGCCGCGAGGCGGTAAATGGGGTTAACCCGGCGCGCGCCCGCCTCCCGGCGCCGGAAATCTGCTAGGATCGGTCCCGTGCAACATCGGAGGGGCAGATGGGCCACGACCGGATCGACCTCAGATCGGACACGGTGACCGCGCCCGGCGAAGCGATGCGCGCCGCGATGGCCGCGGCTCCCGTCGGCGATGACCAGTACGGCGAGGATCCGAGCGTCAACCGGCTCCAGCAGGTCGTGGCCGAGCGGCTCGGCAAGGAGGCCGCGCTCTTCGTCGCGAGCGGCACGATGGCCAACCAGATGGCGTTGAAGCTCCTGACCCGGCCCGGCGACGAGGTGATCGTCGGGCAGGAGGTGCATGTCGCCTGGCACGAGACCGGCGCCGCGCCCGCCAATGCCGGGGTGCAGTTCGCGGCGATCGGGAGGGGCGGGCTCTTCACCGCCGCCGATCTCGACGCCGCCTTCAAGCCCGCGGGCCACGTCGTCTACCCGCCGACCACCCTCGTCGTGGTCGAGAACACCCACAACCGCGGCGGCGGCATCGTCTTTCCCCAAGCCGAGGCCGAAGCGGTCTGCGCCCGCGCCGCCGAACTCGGGATGGCGAGCTATCTCGACGGCGCGCGGCTTTTCAACGCGGCCTGCGCGACCGGGCTGGCGCCGGAACGGCTCGCCGCGCCCTTCGACCTCGTGTCGATCTCGCTCTCGAAGGGGCTCGGCTGCCCGATCGGCAGCGTCATCGCGGGGCCGAGGGAGACCATCGCCCGCGCGGTCAGGATCCGGCGGATGCTCGGCGGCGCCTGGCGGCAGGCCGGGATCCTCGCCGCCGCCGGGCTCCACGCGCTCGACCACAACATCGACCGGCTCGCCGAGGACCACGCCAATGCGCGGCTGATCGCCGGGGCGCTGGCCGGGGCGAAGGGGGTGGCGCTCGACCTCGCCACTGTGCAGAGCAACATCGTCGTCTTCGACCTCGCGCCCGGCGCGCCCGACGCCGCGACATTCGTGCGCCGGGCGGCGGAGCGCGGGGTGCTCCTCGTGCCGTTCGGGCCGCGCCGGGTCCGCGCCTGCACCCATCTCGACGTGAGCCGCGAGGCCTGCGTCGCGGCGGCCGGGATCCTGTGCGAGCTTCTCGCCGCCTGACCGGCGGGGTTTCGCGACCGCGAAGAAATTTCTGCGCTGCGGCATTTATGGGCTTGCGGAATCTGCCGGGAATGTGGTCATTTGCGAAATAATATTGCGAGGAGAGTTCGATGCCCCTTTCCGACGACCGGATGCGCCCCTATCGCTCGGTGCTCTACATCCCCGCCGCCCGCGAGCGTGCGCTGGAAAAGGCGCGCGAACTGCCGGCCGACGCGATCATCTTCGACCTCGAGGACGCGGTCGCGGCCGACGAGAAGGACAATGCCCGCGCGCTCCTCGCCCGTGTGCTGGCATCGGCCGATTACGGCACCCGCGCGAAGATCGTGCGGATCAACGGGCTCGACACGCCCTGGGGGCGCGCGGACGTGGCCGCCTTCCGGGGCGCGAAGGTCGACGCGATCCTGATCCCCAAGGTCGGTTCGCCCGCCGATGTGGATGCGGTGGCCGCCCTCATCCCCGACGTGCCGCTCTGGGCGATGATGGAGACGCCCGCCGGCATCCTCAACGCCGCCGCCATCGCCGCCCATCCCCGGCTCGCCGGGATGGTCATGGGCACCAACGACCTCGCCAAGGAGCTTGGCACCCGCTTCCGCCCCGACCGCGAGCCGATGGTGGCGAGCCTCGGGCTCTGCCTGCTCGCCGCCCGCGCCTTTGGCCGCATCGCCATCGACGGCGTCTACAACGCCTTCAAGGACGATGACGGATTGCGGGCCGAATGCCGCCAGGGCCGCGACATGGGCTTCGACGGCAAGACCGTGATCCACCCCGCGCAGATCCCCGTCGCCAACGAGGAATTCGCCCCCTCCGAGGCCGAGATCGAGCTCGCTCGCCGCCAGATCGAGGCCTTCGACGCCGCGCAGCGCGCCGGCCAGGGCGTGGCCGTGGTCGACGGCAAAATCGTCGAAAACCTGCATGCCGTGACGGCAAGACAGATCCTCTCGCGCGCCTCGGCTATTGCGGAACGCGCGATTTAGGGGAAACTGCGGCCCGGTTTCCCCGGCACGCGAGGTCCGACATGAGAGTGATGATCCTTGGCCTGGTCCTCTGGACCGTGGCGCATCTCTTCAAGCGGGTGGCCCCCGGCCTCCGGGCAAGGCTCGGCGTCGTGCCGGGCAAGATGCTGGTGACCGTGCTCTCGATCGCCGCGCTGGCGCTGATGGTGATCGGCTACCGCCGCGCCGGGGTCGATCCGGTCTACACGCCCTGGCCCGGTATCGGGCATCTCAACAACCTCCTGATGCTGATCGCGGTCTTCCTGATCGGCGTGCCGCATTCGAAGGGCGTGGTAAAGACGAAGCTGCGCCACCCGATGCTTCTGTCGGTGGCGCTCTGGGCGGTGGCGCATCTTCTGGTGAACGGCGACATGGCCTCGGTCGTGCTCTTCGGCTGGCTCGGGCTCTGGGCCCTGGTGTCGATGGCGCTGATCTCGTCGCAGGAGCCCTGGACGCCGCCGGCAACCGGCAAGATCCGCTCCGACCTGATCGGAGCCGCGATCACGCTCGTCGTCTACGCGCTGATCGCGGGCGCGCATCTCTGGATGGGCTACAACCCGTTCCTCGGGACCTACGGATGAAACTCTACCGCTTCCTCTCCGACGACGACACCTCCGCCTTCTGCCACAAGGTCACCGCCGCGCTGAACCGCGGCTGGGAGCTTCACGGCGCGCCGAGCTACGCCTTCGACGCCGCGAAGGGCGTGATGCGCTGCGGCCAGGCCGTGGTGAAGGAGACGGCGGGCACCTACACACCTGACATCAGACTGGGCGAGCAATGAAGACCAATCCGGGCCGTTTCTTCGAAGACTACACCCTCGGCGAGGTGATCGCCCATGCCGTGCCGCGCACCGTCTCGGGCGGCGAGCGGGCGCTCTACCACGCGCTCTACCCGGCGCGGGGCGCGCTCTATTCCTCGGACGAATTCGCGCGGGCCTCGGGCCTTGCCGCCGCGCCGATGGACGACCTCATCGCCTTCCACACCGTCTTCGGCAAGACCGTGCCCGACATCTCGCTCAACGCCATCGCCAATCTCGGCTATGCCGAGGGCCGCTGGCTGAAGCCGGTCTGGCCCGGCGACACGCTCAGGTCGGAATCCGAGGTCATCGGCCTCAAGGAGAACTCGAACGGCAAGTCGGGCGTCGTCTATGTCCGCACCCGGGGCCTGAACCAGGCGGGCGAGGCGGTCCTGGAATACGTCCGCTGGGTGATGGTCCGTAAACGCGACACGGCCGCCCCCGCGCCCGAGACCGTGATCCCCGCGCTCGCGCCCGCCGTCGCCGCCGCCGACCTGGTGATCCCCGGGGGGCTCGACTTCTCCCGCTACGACTTCACGCTCGCGGGCGAGCCGCACCGCTGGGGCGACTATGCCGTGGGCGAGCAGATCGACCATGTCGACGGCGTCACCGTCGAGGAGGCCGAGCACATGCTCGCCACGCGGCTCTGGCAGAACACCGCCAAGGTGCATTTCGACGCCACCCAGCGCGAGGACGGCAAACGGCTGATCTACGGCGGCCATGTCATCTCGCTCGCCCGCGCGCTCTCGTTCAACGGCCTTGCGAATGCGCAGGTGATCGTCGCCCTCAACGCGGGCGCCCATGCCAACCCCTGCTTCTCCGGCGACACCGTGCGCGCCTGGTCGGAAGTGCTCGACAAGGCCGAGACCGCGGCCCCCGGCGTAGGCGCGATCCGGCTGCGGCTGGTCGCGGTGCGGCACGGCGCCGAGCCCTTCGCGCTGAAGGGTGACGACGGCAAGTACCGGCCCGACGTGCTTCTCGATCTCGACTACTGGGCGCTGATGCCGATGTGATGGGATCGCGATGGACCGAGGCGGGCAGGGGCTGCTAAACTTCGGCCATGACACGGTTTCGCGCCGCCCTCGCCGGGGCCCTGAGCCTCGTCGCCCTCACTCCGGCGCAAGCCGGGGCCTGCGAGCTCGCGCTTCTTCTTGCGGTCGATGTCTCGGGGTCGGTCGACCGGCGCGAATACGCGGTGCAGATGCGCGGACTGGCTGAGGGGCTGCGCGATCCGGTCGTGACCGAGGCGCTCGTCCGGGGCCAGGCGGTGGTCGCGCTGATGCAATGGACCGGCGCCTCGCGCCAGGATCTCACCATCGGCTGGACCAAGGTCGGCACCGTCGCCGATCTCAAGGCGCTGGCCCGCCGGGTAGAGACCGCGCCGCGGATCTGGACCGAGTTCTCCACCGCCATCGGCGAGGCCCTGAGCTTCGCCACCGACGTCGTGATCGACGCACCAGCCTGCCGCCGCCGGGTGATCGACATCTCCGGCGACGGGCGTTCGAACGAGGGCGCCGAGCCCGCCGACGTCCGCCCCGACCTGGAGGCGCTGGCGATCACCGTGAACGCGCTGGTGATCCGCGGCGACGACGAGGGGCTGCCGGATTATTTCGCGCAGAACGTGATGACCGGCGGCAATGCCTTCGTGGTCACCGCCGAGGATTACGACGAATACCCCGAGCGGATGCGCCGCAAGCTCCGCCGCGAGACCGAGCGGCAGATCTCGACGGGCGAGGGCGCCACGATCCGCCCGGCCGCGCTGCGCTGAGGGCCGCCCCTCGCGTCAGCCCTGGGCGGAAGGAAGCTCCATCTCCGCCATCCGCTCCATCAGCCAGCTTCGGAACGCCCGCGCCGGACGGCGGAGCGTGCCCGGATCGGGATAGATCAGGTGGTAGTATTCCAAGCCCGGCACCGCGACGCCCGGCAGGCAGGGCACCAGCCCCTGCGCACGCACGATCGGGTCGCTCGCCGGCGCGCGGGCGAGCGCGATCCCGGCGCCGTGCCCGGCCAGCGCCGCCGCCATCACGGTCGAATCCACCATCACCACCCGCGCCCCGGCACCGAGGAGCCGCAGGCTCTCGAACACATGCGGCCAGCCGGCGCGGTGGGTCGCGACCTCCAGCAAAGGATGCGCCAGAAGGTCGGCCGGGGCCTTGATCCGCGCCGCGATCTCCGGCGTCGCCACCGGGTAGAGCAGCTCGCCGATCAGCCGGTCATGGGCGCGGCCGAAGGCCGAGGGCGCGCCGAAGATGATCTTCAGGTCGCTGAACGCATGGGTGAAGTCCTCGACCGCGTTGCCGGTGGTGAGATGCAGCGCGATATCGGGATGCCGTGCGGTGAAATCGGTAAAAAGCGGCGCCAGCACCCCTTGCGCGAAGATATGCACCGCCTGGACATAGAGCCGCTCCTCCCGCGCCCGGCCGAAGAGCCCCGCCGTCGAGGTCTCGAGCGAGACGAGCGACATCTGCACCGAGGGCAGGTAGGCCCGCCCCGCCTCGGTCAGCCGCACCGCATGGGGCTGGCGGGTGAAGAGCGCCATGCCGAGATGGCTCTCCAGCGCCTTGACCTGCTGGCTGACGGCCGGGGGCGACATGTTCAGCTCCGCCGCCGCGCGGGCGAAGCTTTCGGTCCGCGCCGCCGCCTCGAAGACGCGGAGCCAGTTCAGCGAGGGGATGCGGGTGCGGTCCATGCGGGGAGGATAAGCTCAGCTTAACCTGACCGGCAAGAGATACCGTTCTGAACTTCGGCGCATCCGCGTTAGCGTTCCCTCAACGCGACGGACAGGAGACTGCGATGTGTGTGCCCTTGAGCGACGGCCGCCTCACGGAGGCCGAGAAGGCGAGATACTGGGAGGACGGCTACCTCTTCCCGATCCAGGCGATCCCGGCCGAGAAGGCCCGCGCCTGGCGCTCGGAGCTTGAGGGTATCGAGCATGACTGGCTCGACGCCGGCCTGCCGCTGCCCCTGAACACCTACAAGCGCGTCAACGCCAACTGCGTGCTGCCCTTGGCGCACCGGATCGGCACCGACCCCGCGATCCTCGACATCGTCGAGGGCATCCTCGGCCCCGACCTCCTGATCTACGGGGTGGAGTTCTTCATCAAGGAACCGCGCACCAAGCATAAGGTCTCGATGCACCAGGACCTGACCTACTGGGGCCTCGGCGCGATCGACGGCATGGTGACGATGTGGCTCGCGCTCTCGCCTTCGACCCGCGCCTCGGGCTGCATGGAGTTCGTCCGGGGCTCCCACCTCAACCCGATCCTGCCGCACGAGGACACCTTCGCCGAGGACAACCTCCTCTCCCGCGGCCAGGAGATCAAGGTCGACGTCGCCCTCGAGGACCGGGTGCCGATCGAGCTCATGCCCGGCCAGATCAGCCTCCACCACGGGCTCACGATCCACGGCTCCGGCCCCAACACCACCGACGACCGCCGCATCGGCGCCGTCGTCCGCTACGTGACCCCGGAAATCGCCCAGCTTGTCGGCGACAAGGACTACGCGATGCTCGCCCGCGGCGCCGACCGGGTCGGCAACTTCATAAACTACGCCGCCCCCACGGCGAACTTCACCCCCGCGAGCCTTGCGCTCTACGAGGAAATCCGCTCCGCTCAGGCCAAGTTCCTGATGCAGGGCACCACCAACGACAAAGGACTGTACGCAGAGGCACGCTAATGGAAAAAGTCAGCTTTACCCAGATGAAGGACGGCACGAAGGAAGAATACGAATTCCTCACCGCCCACGAGATCGACCACACCAAGCACACCGCCGACCGGCTGCTGACGGCCCTCGTCGACCTCGACAAGAGCCTCTCCGGCTACCAGATCACCCGGCTCGGCCATTCGGTGCAAAGCGCCACCCGCGCCTGGCGCGACGGCGCCGACATCGACTGGGTGGTCTCGGCCCTCCTCCACGACATCGGCGACATCTACGCGCCCTACAACCACGACGAATACGCCGCGACGATCCTGAAACCCTTCGTCCGCGAGCAATGCTCCTGGTGCGTCCAGACCCACGGCGACTTCCAGATGCTCTACTACGGCCACCATCTCGACGGCTTCGACCAGAACAAGCGCGAACGCCACCGCGGCCACCCCTATTTCGAGGACTGCGCCGAGTTCTGCGAACGCTGGGACCAGTCCTCCTTCGACCCCGAGTACGACGACCTGCCGCTCGAGTTCTTCGCCCCGATGGTCCGCGAGGTCTTCGCCCGCAAGCCCTACGACCCGAAGGTCATCCGCCGGGGCGAACGGGTGCCGCTGACCGACGCCGAGAAGGCCCGGTCGCGCTGACCGGCGAAACCCCCGCGCGCCGGCGTCCCCCTGGAACCCGGCGCCGGGCGCGCGAAGAAAGCCCGGGCGCCTGACGCCCGGGCCGTACGGCCGATACGGCCGCGGCGATTTCTCCTGTCGCATGCCGCAATCCGGGAGTGGCGCCCGCGGCCAAAATATGTAGCAATCTCCGCAGCAGTCCCTGAACCTGTTGGAGTTGCCAAGCGATGGATCCCACTACCTCGGCCGCGGTTTATGGCGATATCACCGTGCCGCTCGTGCCGTTCCCGATCCTGGTGATCATCCTTCTGATCGCTCTGCCGCTGTCGGCGATCCTCGGCTCCGTCGTGGGGGCGGCCCGCCGGCGGCAGGCGGGGTCGGGCCAGGACGTCGACAAGGCGGTCGACGACACGACGCTCGGGGCGATCCTCGCCTTGCTCGGCCTGCTCCTCGCCTTCACCTTCGGCAACGCTCTGAGCCTGACCGAGACCCGCAAGAGCGACGGCATCGCCGAGGCCGCCGCCCTCGGGACGGTGTTCCTGCGCGCCGATTACCTGCCGGAACCGAGCCGGACGAAGATCCAGGCCGCGCTGCTCGGCTACGCGAAGACGCGCGTGCTGCCGGCCGACGGCGGATTCAAGACCCGCGACCAGGCGCGGCAGTTCATCGACGTGAGCCTCGTGGCCCAGGCCAGGCTCTGGCCGCTGACCCTCGAGGCGACGGCCGACCCGATGCCGGCGCCGCTCAAGACCTTCTTCGCCAGCGCCATGAACGACGCGCTCGACGCCCATCTCCGCCGGATGCAGACGCTGTCCTCGCCGGTCTCTGGCGCCACCCAGTTGACGCTCCTCGCCACCGCCCTGACCGCGCTCTTCCTGCTCGGAGACAGGTCGGGCGCGGCCGGACGCAAGCCCTCGTGGCGCACCTTCGTCCTCTCGGGGTTCCTGTTCGTGGTGATGGTGATGATCGCCGACACCCAGAACGCCTTTTCCGGCCTGATCCGCCTCGACGACAGCACGCTCGACGCGACGATCTTCGAAATGGAACAGGCGCTCGAGGGCCGGGTGTGAGCGGAGGCCGCGGGCCTTCCCAGCCCCCGCCCCTTTTCCTTCCCGCGCCCATTCGCTAAGGGAAGCGCAAGCCAAGGACGGGAAGCAGAGCCATGCCGATGGAAAAGACCTTCAACGCGGCGGAAGCCGAAGAACGCCTCTACGCCGCATGGGAAATGGCCGGCGCCTTCAAGGCTGGCGCCAACGCCAAACCGGGCGCCGAGACCTTCTGCATCATGATCCCGCCGCCGAACGTCACCGGCTCCCTGCACATGGGCCACGCGTTCAACAACACGCTCCAGGACATCCTCGTCCGCTGGCACCGGATGCGCGGCTTCGACACGCTCTGGCAGCCGGGGCAGGACCATGCGGGCATCGCCACCCAGATGGTCGTCGAGCGCGAGCTGGCCAAGGACAAGTCCAACGCCACCCGCCGCGAGATGGGCCGCGAGAAGTTCCTCGAAAAGGTCTGGGAGTGGAAGGGCAAGTCCGGCGACACGATCATCACCCAGCTGAAGCGCCTCGGCGCCTCCTGCGACTGGTCCAGGAACGCCTTCACCATGTCCGGCGCCCCCGGCGCCCCCGCCTCGGACGAGGGCAACTTCCACGACGCCGTGATCAAGGTCTTCGTGGACATGTACAACAAGGGCCTGATCTACCGCGGCAAGCGCCTCGTGAACTGGGACCCGCATTTCGAGACCGCGATCTCCGACCTCGAGGTCGAGCAGATCGAGGTGCAGGGCCACATGTGGCATTTCAAGTACCCGCTCGCCGGTGGCGAGACCTATGAGTATGTCGAGAAGGACGCGGACGGCAACGTCACGCTCCGCGAGACCCGCGACTACATCTCCATCGCCACCACGCGCCCCGAGACCATGCTCGGCGACGGCGCCGTCGCGGTCCATCCCTCGGACGAACGCTACGCCCCGATCGTCGGCAAGCTCTGCGAGATCCCGGTCGGGCCCAAGGAACACCGCCGCCTGATCCCGATCATCACCGACGAATACCCCGACCCGAGTTTCGGCTCGGGCGCGGTGAAGATCACCGGCGCGCATGACTTCAACGACTACGGCGTCGCCAAGCGCGGCAACATCCCCTGCTACCGGCTGATGGACACCAAGGCCCATATGCGGGCCGACGGCGCGGCTTACGCCGAGGCCGCCGCCGTGGCCATGTCCGTCGCCCGGGGCGAAAAGACGCTCTCCGAGGCCGAGACCGACGCGCTCAACCTCGTCCCCGACGACCTCCGCGGCCTCGACCGCTACGAGGCCCGGAGCCGCGTGATCGACCAGATCACCGCCGAGGGGCTCGCGGTCACCGTCCTCATGAAGTCCATCGACAAGGAAACCGGCGCCGAGCATCTCGAACGCCTGCCGCTGGTCGAGCAGAACAGGATGATGCAGCCCCATGGCGACCGCTCCAAGGTCGTCATCGAGCCGATGCTGACCGACCAGTGGTTCGTCGACACCGCGAAGATCGTCGAACCGGCGCTGGAGGCCGTCCGCAAGGGCATGGCGGCGCAGGAGGCAGGGCAGTTCGACAAGACTGCGAACTACACCCGCATCCTCCCCGAACGCGACGCCAAGACCTATTTCCACTGGCTCGAGAACATCGAGCCCTGGTGCATCTCCCGCCAGCTCTGGTGGGGCCACCAGATCCCGGTCTGGTATGGGCCCGATGGAAAGGCGTTTTGTGGCGATGTCTACGAGGCAGCCATCGAACTAGCCGAAGAACACTACTGGGCATTGCATGAGGCCGGAACGCTAGCTCAAACGCTTGGATATAGTGAAGACGTACGCATCAAAGGTATCAAGGTATTCGCCGAGGAGTTTGGCGACATTGTGCGTCACGATGAGATGGGGCGAGAGCGGGCTGTGCCCGTTGACACCGCGCATGTCGAAGTGCTCAGCGACGGCGACGGAACTGTGATTGGGATCTTCTTGGAAAGAGATCCCGATGTCCTCGACACTTGGTTCTCCTCCGGCCTCTGGCCCATCGGCACGCTCGGCTGGCCCGAGGAGACCGAGGAGCTGAAGAAGTACTTCCCGACCGACGTCCTCGTCACCGGCTTCGACATCATCTTCTTCTGGGTCGCCCGGATGATGATGATGCAATTGGCCGTGGTGGATCAGGTCCCCTTCCACACCGTCTATGTCCACGCCCTCGTCCGCGACGAGAAGGGCAAGAAGATGTCGAAGTCGCTCGGCAACGTCCTCGACCCCCTCGACCTCATCGCCGAATACGGCGCCGACGCGGTCCGCTTCACGCTGACCGCGATGGCCGCGATGGGCCGCGACCTCAAGCTCTCCAAGGACCGCATCGCCGGCTACCGGAACTTCACCACGAAGCTCTGGAACGCCACCCGCTTCGCCGAGATGAACGACGCCCTGCGTCAGCACGTTGGCGGTACGGAGGCTGCACGAAAACCCGACGCGACGCATACCGTGAACCGCTGGATCATCGGCGAGACCGCCCGCGCCCGGCTGGCGGTGGACGAGGCGCTCGCCGCCTACCGCTTCAACGACGCCGCCAACACCCTCTATGCCTTCGTCTGGGGCAAGGTCTGCGACTGGTATGTCGAGTTCGCCAAGCCCCTGATGGACGGCGACGACGCCAATGAAACAAGGGCCACGATGGCCTGGGTCCTCGACCAGTGCTACATCCTCCTGCACCCCTTCATGCCCTTCATCACCGAGGAGCTCTGGGGCCAGACCGGGCAACGCGAGAAGCTCCTCGTCCATGCCGACTGGCCCGAGTGCGGCGCTGATTTCATTGACGAAACCGCCGACCGCGAGATGAACTGGGTGATCGCCCTCATCGAGGAAATCCGCTCCGCCCGCGCCCAGATGCACGTGCCGGCGGGCCTCAAACTCCCCCTCGTCATGACCGCGATGGACGAGAAGGGCCGCGCCGCCTTCGCCCGCAACGAACCGATGATCACCCGCCTTGCCCGCCTCGACGGCATGACCGAGGGCACGGCCCCGAAAGGCGCGATCACGGTCCCGGTCGAGGGCGGAAGCTTCGCCATCCCGCTCGAGGGCGTGATCGACATCGCCGAGGAAAAGGCGCGCCTTTTCAAGACCTTGGAGAAACTGGAGAAGGACCTGAACGGCCTCAGGGCCCGCCTCTCCAACCCCAAGTTCGTCGAAAGCGCCCCCGAGGAAATCGTCGAGGAAACCCGCGAGAAACTCACCTTGGGCGAGGACGAGGCCGCGAAACTGAACGCCGCCCTGAAGCGCCTGTCCGAAATCGGCTAGGCTTCTTCATTGCCCAAATACCCCGGGGGTCCGGGGGCAGCGCCCCCGGCCTCGCCACCAGACGAGAGGCCAGCCATGACCGGACCCCGCTACACGCAACTCGTCGCAAGCCTCCCCGCCACCGTTCCCTTCGTCGGCCCGGAAACCCAGGAACGCACCCGCAACCGCCCCTTCGCCGCCCGGCTCGGCGCCAACGAGAACCTCTTCGGCCCCTCGCCGAAAGCCCTCGAAGCGATGGCGAAAGCCACCCGAGATGTCTGGATGTACGGCGATCCGGAAAACCATGACCTCCGCCACGCGCTCGCCGCGCATCACCGGGTCGGTCCGGAAAATATCGTTGTGGGCGAAGGGATTGACGGCCTTCTCGGCTATCTCGTCCGGATGCTCGTCGGCCCCGGCGACGCGGTCGTCACCTCCGAGGGCGCCTATCCGACGTTCAACTTCCACGTCGCGGGCTTCGGCGGCACGCTCCAAAAGGTGCCCTACCGGGGCGACCACGAGGACCCCGAGGCGCTGATCGCGAGGGCCAGGGACACACGGGCGAAGCTCATCTACCTCGCCAATCCCGACAATCCGATGGGCTCGTGGCACAATGCCGAAACCATCTCCCGTATGATCGCGGCGGTGCCGGAGGGCACGCTTCTCGCCCTCGACGAGGCCTATGTCGAGCTTGCCCCCGAAGGCACCGCCCCCGCCATCGACGCGGACGACCCGAGGGTCATCCGGATGCGCACCTTCTCCAAGGGGTACGGCATGGCCGGCGCGCGGGTGGGCTATGCCATCGGCGAGGCGGGCCTCATCACCGCCTTCAACAAGATCCGCAACCATTTCGGCATGTGCCGCATCAGCCAGGCCGGAGCCCTCGCGGCGCTTCAGGACCAGCCCCACCTCGCCGACATCCGCGCGAAGGTCGCCGCCGCCCGGGACGAGATCGGGCGGATCGCCTCGGCGAACGGCCTCGTGGCGCTGCCCTCGGCCACCAACTTCGTGACGGTCGATTGCGGCCAGGATGGCAGTTTCGCGCGCCTTGTGCTCGCCGAACTTATCGCCCGCGACATTTTCGTCCGAATGCCCTTCGTCGCCCCCCACGACCGTTGCATCCGGGTGAGCTGCGGCCGCCCTGAAGACCTCGCCCGCTTCGCCGAGGCCCTACCGGAGGCGCTCGTGGCCTCGCGCGGCTAGCTCGCTCGGCCCCGCGGCGGGTCAAACGCGCCGTGAGCTCTTTACCTCCTGCCCGCGGGACGGCATCTTGCCGGTCCCGCCCCGAGGCGGTTAGGAAGAAGGACGCGAGCAATGACGGGCGAAGCCGCACCAGACCGCAGGGTGTTCGAGATTGCCGGGCTGGAGGCGAAACCGTTCCTGCAGGGCCTCGTCACCAACGATCTCGGGCGCCTGCGGGACGGTCTCGTCTATGCCGCGCTCCTGTCGCCGCAGGGCAAGTACCTCGCCGACTTCTTCCTCGTGCCGGACGCGGGGCGGATCCTGCTCGATGCTCACGCCGATCAGGCCGAGGCGCTCGGCCGCCGGCTGGCGATGTACCGGCTGCGGGCGGAGGTAACGATCACCCCGACCGATCTAAAGGTCACGCGCGGGCTCGGAGATGCGCCCGAAGGCGCCTTCGTCGATCCCCGCCACCCGGCGCTGGGCTGGCGTCTCTACGGAACCGAGGAGGGCGGACCGGCGCAGATCGACTGGGACGCGATCCGTGTTGCCCATTGCATCCCCGAGACCGGGGTCGAGCTGATCCCGGAGGAGACCTACATTCTCGAAGCGGGATTCGAGCGACTCAACGGCGTCGACTTCCGCAAGGGCTGCTATGTCGGCCAGGAGGTGACCGCACGGATGAAGCACAAGACCGAGCTCCGGAAAGGGCTGGCCAGCGTTACGGTCGACGGCAAGGCTCCGGCCGGGACCGAGATCATTGCCGAGGGCAAGCCTGTCGGAAGGCTCTTCACCCAGTCGGGTGGGCGCGGCATCGCCTATCTGCGGCTCGACCGCGCGGGCGGCGAGATGCGGGCGGGCACCGCCCGGATCGCCCTGGCATGAAAAAGCCGCCCGGAGGGGCGGCTTTCTGGTCAGCGATCGCGGAGCGGCTCAGGCGCGTTCGCTGTATTCCATGAACTCGGTATGGACGATGATGTCCTCGTCCTGACCAATGAACGGCGGCACCATGATCCGCACGCCGTTGTCGAGGATCGCCGGCTTGTAGCTGTTGGCCGCGGTCTGGCCCTTCACCACGGGCTCGGTCTCCACGACCTTGCAGACGACCTTCTGCGGCAGCTGCATCGAGAGCGCCTCGTCGCCGTAGTATTCGATCGTCGCGACCATGCCGTCCTGCAGGAACGGACGGCGGTCGCCGAGGAGGTCGGCCGGCAGCTCGATCTGCTCGAAGGTCTCGTTGTCCATGAAGACGAGCATGCCGTCGTTCTCGTAGAGGAACTGCTGGTCCTTCTGCTCGAGCCGCACCTGCTCGACCTTGTCTTCCGACCGGAAGCGCTCGTTGAGCTTGCGGCCGTCGCGGAGGTTCTTCAGTTCGACCTGTGCGAAGGCGCCGCCCTTGCCGGGCTTGACGTGGTTGACCTTCACGGCAGCCCACAGGCCGCCGTCGTGCTCCAGAACGTTGCCGGGGCGGATTTCGTTGCCGTTGATCTTGGGCATGTCTCTAAACCTTGACGGAAGGTTGAATGGAATTCGGCGGCACATATATATGCCGGGCTTCGAGGTGACAAGCAGGCTAGATACTGTAGGCCCCGGGACGACCTATGCGCCAAACGCATGGCAGTCATTCCAAATGGGGAATACCGAATCAGGGGCGAAACACCATAAACAGCGGAACGCCGAGAAACGCAAGAGCAAGAAGATCGGAAGACAGGAAATGCGCGATTTCGTGGATGGCACCGCATTCAACTATGAGCAAGGCCAGAGGTCGCGTAAACTTTTCGCGGCGGTGGTCCTTGCGGCATTGGATGATGCGATTGCCGATGACAAGAAGTATGGCAACGGACCCGAGCAGATTGCCCGCTGGGCGCGGTCGCGTGACGGCCGCGAGGTTCTGTCCTGTGCCGGGATCGACCCCAACGAGCGGGTCGTCAAAGGTTTGATGGAATTCGTCGGCAAGGGCATTCGCACCTCCGTCGCGTTGTCGCGCGAGGAAAGTGAACGGCGCCATGCGGCCGAGGAAGCCGAAGCGGCGTGAGACGGCCGGCACGCGCTGAATGAAAAACGCGCCCCTCGGGGCGCGTTTTTCGTTACGGGAATTGCGGGCGCGTTTCAGTCGGTCTCGCGGCAGTCAAGCGCCCGCTGAATCTCGCGCCGGATCAGCATGCGCATGTTGCGGGTCACGCGTTCGCCGAGAGCTCCCTGCAGTTCCTGCCGGATCAGTTCGGAGACAAGCGCGCGCAGGGCTTCGATCTCGGCGTCCTCCTGGTCCTCGTCCGACCGGTAGGCGCTTTCCGGCTCGGGGCTTGCCGCAGGTTCATCGCCGGAGCGGGGCTCCGCCGGTTCGAAACCCGAGACCGCGTCGGCCGCGCCAAGATGGAGCCGCCGCGTCGCTCCGGTGCCTGTTGTCACATCGGCCTCGTCGTCGAGATCCCTGGCTTCGGTCGCATCATCGCGGTCGGGCGACTCGGGTCCTGAGGCCGGAGCATCGGGCAGGGTGTCCGCGTCGCCGGTCCGGACCGCCCAGGGTTCATCATCGTAGCGATCCACCGACGCGTCGGAGCGGCGGACGCTCTCTTCTTCGGGCGCATCCGCGCCGGCGTCATCGCTTGCTTCCGTGGTGACTTGTTCGGCTTCGCCGACGGTTGCCGCTGGCTCGTCGGCCTCGTCCGCCCCCGAGCCGTCCTCGATCGTCTCATCCCGGTCGCGGGCCTCGTCAGGCATTGCGACCTCGCCGCCGTCCGGCTCAAAGTCGTCGCCGATTCTCGCGACCGCTACCTCGAGTTCGGCTATCGTCGCTTCCAGAGACTGCCGCCCCGTGTCGGACTGCGGGTCATCGACCGCCGCCTGCGACACCGGGCCGGCGTCCGTATCCGCCGCGGTATCGGCAGCTTTCCCTTCGTCAGGCAGCGACTCAGGTTCGTTACCGGCAACCCTAAGCGCGTCGGTCAGGACCAGCTTGCTGTCCGGTTCGTCCTGCGCGGGCGCCGGCGCGGGAGCGGAACCATGGCGCCCACCCTCTGACACAAGACGACGAATCGAGGAAAGTACGTCCTCAAT
Organism: Defluviimonas sp. D31; assembly: GCF_033436765.1. Taxonomy (NCBI): domain Bacteria; kingdom Pseudomonadati; phylum Pseudomonadota; class Alphaproteobacteria; order Rhodobacterales; family Paracoccaceae; genus Albidovulum; species Defluviimonas sp. D31. Next base: position 118,072 of record NZ_JAWQFN010000004.1, on the reverse strand, counting down.
TTCCGGATTCGTCTGCAGATCGGACATGGGAACACCTCAACCGTTCGAACTCTCATTGTAGAGCGCCACGGCCGGGCCTACAACCGGAGCCGACGCTCAGTTCCTGCCGATCGCCTTCATGACCCGGTCAAGGCTCTCGCCCTGCACGGAGGTCAGCGGCGCGGACTTGACTGCATTGTAATAGCCTTCCGGATCATAGATCGGCACACCGAGACCCAGCTGCTCGGCCGTCAGCAATCCCATAGACGACAGAAGTGCATAAATCGCTATCTGGTACCGTGCCTCGGCAGAGATCCGGTTGCCGCGCGCATCCAGAAGCTCCTGTTCGGCATCGAGCACGTCGAGCGTTGTGCGCGCGCCAAGCTTGGCCTCCTCGCGCACACCCTCATAGGCGATCGTGGCGGCCTCGATCTCGAGATCGGCGGCGGAAATCTGTGCATTGGCGACTTCGATTTCGGCCCATGCGGTGCCGAGCTCGCGAACCACGATCACACTCGACTGCAGCAGCACCGAACGCGCGGCGTCGCGCTGCGCGATCGCCTTGCGGTGAAGGGACGACAGCCGGCCGCCCGCATAGAACGTCTGGTTCAGCTCGACCCCGACGCCCGACGCGTCGTCGCCGTCTTCGTCGATGCCGATCGAGGCCCTGCCGACGATCGTCGGCATCCGCTCCGCCGCCGCGAGTGTCACCTGCAAATCTGCCGCGCGCGCCTGGAACTGGGCCTGGCGAATGGACGGATGGGTGCGCTGCGCGATCACGCGGGCGTCGTCGAGGGTGCGCGGCAAGGCGGGGCCGCGCGGCGCCGCTGCGAGGGAGCCGGGATACTGGCCGGTTGCGGCCCGGTAGTCCTCGCGCGCCACGGCGAGCTCGCGCTCGGCGGCGGCCAGCCCGGCCCGCGCGGCGGCGAGCCGCGCCTCGGCCTGGGCGACGTCGGTCCGCGTGACCTCGCCGACGTCGAACTGGTCCTGGGCGGCGCGCAGGGTCTCGGTCAGAACACGGACGGAGTTCTCGTTGATCGCCACGTTCTCGACCTGACCGCGGACGACGAAATAGGCGCGGACAGCCTCGAGCAGCACGTCCTGCTCAGCGCCGATCAGAGACTGGCGGGTGGCCAGCACGGTTTCCTTGGCGATGTCGATCCCGGTCCGGTTGCGGCCGAAATCGAACAGCGTCCACTGCGCGTTCAAGCCCAGGAAAGATGCCAGTCCTTCGTTCAGCACATCGTTGGTATATCCCACGTCCAGCGCCCAGGCGGCAACCGGCCGCAGCGTCGAGACGGCGGTGGCCACGTCCTCGTCGGCGGCGCGCAGAACGGCGCGGTTCTGCTCGATGATATTGGAGTTCCTGTAGGCCGCGATCAGCGCGTCCGCGAGCGTCTCAGCCCAGGCGGGGGCCGCGGCGACCAACGAGAGGGCCGTAAGTCCGGCGGTCATCACGCGCCTCGAAGGGAGGAATTTCGTCGAAGGTCTCATTCGGTTTTCTCTCCCGTCGCAGCTGGCTGCCCGCAAACTTGCGGAGCCGGACTATAGTGTGAAGGCCCGCTTTTGATCGAATCCCGGCAGCACCGACGCCGAGGCATTGAAAGCCAGCCGCCAGGTCACCTGGCCGTCGGCCTTGTGGCCGATCCTGCACAGTCCAAGCGGCCCCTCCATGAACAGGCAGGCGATGCGCCCGCCTTCCTTGAGCTGGGCGAGAATCGCGGCGGGCACGGTCTCGGCCGCGCCTTCGACGACGATCGCGTCATAGGGCCCGTGCTTGGCCGCGCCACCGGCAAGCGGGCCCTCGATCACCGCGGCATTGTCGGCGCCTTCGGCCGAAAGCCGGGACTGGGCCTGGGCGGCAAGCTCGGGATCCTGTTCGACACCGACGACCGCCTCGGCCATCCGCGCGATCACCGCCGTCGCATAGCCGAGCCCGCAGCCGATATCGAGCACAAGGTCCGTTGGCTGGATGTCGAGCGCGTCCAGCATCTTGGCGAGCGTCCGCGCCTCGAGCATCTCGCGGCCGGCGCCGATATCGAGATTGCCGCCGACATAGGCAGCCTCGCGTCGTGAGCCCGGCACGAACGCTTCACGCGGGACCGAGAGCATCGCTTCGATGATCGGGAATTTCGTTACGTCGTTGGGACGGACCTGGGTATCGACCATCATCGTGCGAAGGGCGGCGAAATCGGTCATCGACTGAACTCGTGGATCTGGCTTCAGGTTGCCCAACCTCTTGCCACAGAAAAAAAGGAGGGGCAACGGGGCAGGATGTCCCAAGGTGACAACTTCCGGCGCGCTATCGGCTTGCACGGCGATAGGGCTTGGTATATCCCGCTCCCACCTCCGGCGGGTTGGCGGAGAGGTTACGCAGCGGATTGCAAATCCGTGAAGACCGGTTCGATTCCGGTACCCGCCTCCATTCCCTTATTCCTGTAGACCTTGCCTGCCCCGCGCGGCCGGGGCGTTCGTATCTCCTCCTTGGCCGCGGCACCGGGTTTCGACGACCGGGAGCGGTTTGCAGGCAAGCGTCCATTGGATGTTCAGCAATATCATGGCGCGTCGAGCCTGCGGAGAACCGTGTCGGCGGCTTCGGGCGCAAAGGTCGCACGGCGTCAGATGACTTCGGAGAACAGTCAGTGGTTCCGCGGCTTTCTGCATTTCGCCTGTCGGCGAACCCGATGCCTTACCTTCGTGGCGTGGGGCGTCTGATTGGTGATCACAAGGTTTTTTTATGTGATCACAATTCCGATCTTTATCGCTAACGCGTGGGGATTCGTCGTTTTTGCGCCAATAGCGACGTGACACGGGCTGGTTTTGCGGTCATGAAGTACTCGATGCCCGCCGGCGTTTCTGCGCTGCCGCGAGGCTGAGACAAGAGAGGGACCGACCATGGCCGACGTCAACCGGGGCAACCGTCCGCTGTCGCCGCATCTGCAGATCTATCGCTGGCAGGTGCCGATGCTCACCTCGATCCTGACCCGGATCAGCGGCAATGCGCTGGTTGTGGCGGCGCTCCTGATCGTCTGGTGGCTCCTGGCGGCGGCGACGAGCGAGAGCTATTTCGCCGTGGCCGACGCGGTGTTGCGGTCGTGGCTTGGCAAGCTGGTCTTCCTCGGCTCGATCTGGGCGATCTGGTACCACTTCCTCGCCGGGCTCCGGCATCTCTACTACGACAGCGGCCGCGGCCTCGACATTCCTACCGCCGAGAAGCTCGGCTGGGGCTGCATCATCGGATCGGTCGTGCTGACCCTTCTAACCGTCATCATTCTCTGAGGGGGCTGGACCATGCGTTACCTCACCGACCGCAAGCGCGCAGAGGGCCTCGGCTCGGCCAAGTCCGGCACGCTGCATCACTGGCACATGATGGTCTCGGCCGTCGGGCTGGCGATCCTGATCCCGCTCTTCATCTTCACATTCGGCGGCATCCTCGGCGCGCCCTACGAGGAAGTGGTCGCCTATTACAGCCGGCCCTTCCCGGCGCTCGTCGCGGGGCTGACGATCCTGATCGGCCTTTACCACTTCAAGAACGGCGCCCAGATCGCGATCGAGGACTATACCCACGGGATCGTCCGCAAGCTCTCGATCATCGCGGTGACCTGCTTCTCCTACGGCCTGATGGCCACCGGGCTTTACGCGCTGATCCGGCTCGCGCTCTGAGGGACTGACAAGATGACTGCTTATCCGTACGAAGTTCACGAATACGACGTGGTCGTGGTCGGCGCCGGCGGCGCGGGGCTCCGGGCGACTCTCGGCATGGCCGAGCAGGGGCTGCGCACGGCCTGCGTGACCAAGGTCTTCCCGACCCGCTCGCACACGGTCGCGGCGCAGGGCGGCATCGCCGCCAGCCTGGGCAACATGGGGCCGGACAGCTGGCAGTGGCACATGTACGACACCGTGAAGGGGTCGGACTGGCTCGGCGATACCGATGCGATGGAATACCTCGCCCGCGAGGCGCCGAAGGCGGTCTACGAGCTTGAGCATTACGGCGTGCCGTTCAGCCGCACCGAGGAGGGCAAGATCTACCAGCGCCCCTTCGGCGGCCACACGACCGAGTTCGGCGAGGGGCCTCCGGTGCAGCGCACCTGTGCGGCCGCCGACCGCACCGGCCACGCGATCCTTCACACGCTCTATGGTCAGAGCCTCAAGAACAACGCCGAGTTCTTCATCGAGTATTTCGCGCTCGATCTGATCGTCACCGATGGCCGCTGCACCGGCATCGTCGCGTGGAAGCTCGATGACGGCACGATCCATGTCTTCAACGCGAAGATGGTTGTGCTCGCGACAGGCGGCTACGGCCGCGCCTATTTCTCCGCGACCTCGGCCCATACCTGCACCGGCGACGGCGGCGGCATGGTGGCGCGGGCGGGTCTGCCGCTTCAGGACATGGAATTCGTGCAGTTCCACCCGACCGGCATCTACGGTTCGGGTTGCCTCATCACCGAAGGCGCGCGCGGCGAGGGCGGGTACCTCACCAACTCCGAGGGCGAGCGGTTCATGGAGCGCTACGCGCCGACCTACAAGGACCTCGCGAGCCGCGACGTCGTCTCGCGCTGCATGACGATCGAGATCCGCGAGGGCAGGGGTGTCGGTGCGGAGGGCGATCACATCCACCTCCACCTCAACCACCTGCCGCCCGAGACCTTGCACGAGCGTCTGCCCGGCATCTCGGAATCGGCGAAGATCTTCGCCGGCGTCGATGTGACCAAGGAGCCGATCCCGGTCCTGCCGACGGTGCATTACAACATGGGCGGCATCCCGACGAACTACTGGGGCGAGGTGCTGAACCCCACGAAGGACAGCCCCGACGCGGTCTTCCCGGGCCTGATGGCGGTGGGCGAGGCCGGCTGCGCAAGCGTCCACGGCGCCAACCGGCTCGGGTCGAACTCGCTCATCGACCTCGTGGTCTTCGGCCGCGCCGCTGCGATCCGCGCAGGCGAGGTGGTGGACCCGAAAGAGCGCAACCAGCCCGTCGACCGGGCCGAGGTCGACAAGGCGCTTTCGCGCTTCGACGGCTTCCGCAACGCCAAGGGCGCCGTGCCGACGGCCGAGTTGCGCCTTGAGATGCAGAAGACCATGCAGGCCGATGCCGCGGTCTTTCGTACCGACAAGACGCTCGCCGAGGGCGTCGAAAAGATGCAGAAGGTCGCCGCCAAGATGGACGACCTTGCCGTCACCGACCGCTCGCTGGTCTGGAACTCCGACCTGATGGAGACGCTGGAACTGGCAAACCTGATGCCGAACGCGCTCGCGACCATCGTCGCCGCCGAGGCGCGCAAGGAAAGTCGCGGCGCGCATGCCCACGAGGATTACCCCAAGCGCGACGACGCGAACTGGCGGGTGCATTCGCTGGCCCATGTCGACGGCGCCAAGGTCACGCTCTCGACCCGGCCTGTCCATCTTGACCCGCTGACGACGGAAAAGGAGGGCGGGATCGACCTCAAGAAGATCGCGCCGAAGGCGAGGGTCTACTGATGCGGCGGCGCGGACCCATCGCCGGCCTCGCTGTCGGGGCTTTGGGGGCGCTCGCCGCCTGCCAGTCCACGCAGGCGCCGACGGCCTCGGCGACCGCCGGCGTGCCGGCGGTTTCGGCCTCGACCCCGATCCGCGAATACAGTGCCGTGCCGAGCGGCGGCGGAATGACGGTGCGGACCTATACCTACGGCACGCCGCCCGCCGCCACGGCGCCGGGCGCGTCCCCGACCGCTCTGGCCTATACGCCGCAGCAGCGCGGCGCGGCTGCGATGACCGGCGGCGCAGGCTATCGCGGCTCGTATCTCGAGGGTGGCACCGGTACCGTCACCTATGCCGCCGATGTTGTGCCGCCGCGCGCCGCGGCGCCGAAGCCCGCCAGGGGCAAGCTGCCGCTGCCGGTCGAATATCCGCTTCTTCCCGGCGATGCCGAACGGTGGAACTCGCTGACGCTCGCCCAGCAGCAGCGCGCGCTCCTTTTCCTCAAGGACGGCTCCACGATCGGCGCTTCGTTAAGGACCGACTGATGCAGATCCGACCTTCCGCCACCCGTGCCGTACTCGTCCTTCAACCCGGCCGATGCTTCGGAATGACACGCGTCCAGACCCGCGAGCAAAGGGGATAACCCATGGTCCAGTTCACGCTTCCCAAGAACTCGAAGATCCGCACCGGCAAGACCTGGCCGAAGCCCGCCGGTGCAACCACTGTCCGCATGTTCCAGATCTACCGCTGGGATCCCGATACCGGCGAGAACCCGCGCGTTGACACCTATTTCCTCGACATGGACAAGTGCGGGCCGATGGTTCTCGACGCGCTGATCAAGATCAAGAACGAGATCGACCCGACGCTGACCTTCCGCCGCTCCTGCCGGGAAGGCATCTGCGGCTCCTGCGCGATGAACATCGACGGGATCAACACGCTCGCCTGCATCTACGGGCTCGACGAGGTGAAGGGCGACGTGAAGATCTACCCGCTGCCGCACATGCCGGTGGTCAAGGACCTGATCCCGGACCTCACGCATTTCTACGCCCAGCACGCCTCGATCATGCCCTGGCTCGAGACCAAGACCAACCGCCCGGCGAAGGAATGGCGCCAGTCGATCGAGGACCGCAAGAAGCTCGACGGGCTCTATGAATGCGTGATGTGCGCCTCCTGCTCGACCTCCTGCCCGAGCTACTGGTGGAACGGCGACCGTTATCTCGGCCCGGCGGCACTTCTCCACGCCTACCGCTGGATCATCGACAGCCGCGACGAGGCCACCGGCGAGCGGCTCGACCAGCTCGAGGATCCCTTCAAGCTCTACCGCTGTCACACGATCATGAACTGCGCCAAGACCTGCCCGAAGGGACTGAACCCCGCCAAGGCCATCGCCGAGATCAAGCGCCTGATGGTCGAACGCGTGGTCTGAGCGGGGCCGCCCGGCCTAGTTCAGCGGCCGGGCGCTCCAGTCGGTGCGCGAGATCGTCCAGACTCGCGCCACCGAAGGGCAGCAGCGCGGGTCATTGGGGCCGAGGACGGTCGTCGTGACCTCGATCCGGTCCGGCAGGAACCGCGCATTCCGCGGTTCGAAACCGAAGACGTTGCTGACCGCGCGGTTCATGGTGAAGCCCGCCTCGACGCGCGTGAAGTGCGCCACCCTGATGTCGACATTGCCCGCCGATCCGGCGATCTCCGGATAGATGACGCCGATCGCCTCGCGCGCCAGCGCCGGGTCGGGATTGTCGGGGACCCAGGCAAAGGATGCGATCTCCTGTCCAGGCGCGAGGGTCTGGGTCAGGAAGCCCCGGACGTCGCCCCAACCGGGCAGATCCTGGGCTGTCGCGGCGGTGGTGACCATCGCGGCGCAGAGCGCGGCGGCTAGGAGTCTCAGGCCGGCTTGCTGGCGCATGGAGGCCTCCTTCGGCGGAGAGTGCCGTCAACGGAAGTGTGAGCGGAACCACGTCAGGCGTCAATGTGCCAGCACGGGCCGGCGCCCCTTAACGCGGAGTCATTCCCGGTCTATACGACAGGCGTCGTTTCGCCCCGTCAGCCGCCAGAGCCCGCGCCCATGCCCCTCATCGACCGAGCGAAGTTCAAGGCGCTGGCGAAACGCAGCCGGCGGTTCCTCGTCCGCGTCAACCGCCGCGTGCCGCCGGGGCTGCGGACCGCGCTAGGGCTGATCCTGATCGGGGGCGGCTTTCTCGGCTTCCTGCCGGTTCTCGGTTTCTGGATGATCCCGCTCGGGATCGGCGTCGTCTGGCTCGATGTCCGCGCCTTCCGCAAGGCGCGGCGCAACCGGAACGGCCGCTAGTCGGGCTCGGCCGCGATCTCGATCTCGGCCTGTGCGAGGCGCCGGTAGAGCGTGAGCCGCCGGTGGATCGGCCACCAGTCGTAGAGGAAGGTCTCGAGCGGCCTCCAGTTCGACACCCAGCCGAGGATCGCCAGCCCCTCGCCGAGAAACTGGCTGAGCGGGCTCTGGCCGATCAGAGCAGGAAGCGACTCGCGGATCAGCAGGCAGATCGCGAGCACCGTCAGGCCGATCGCGAGGTAGCGGCGACCGAGGCGGAACTGCTCGCGGCGGTCGCGCGCCTCGGACTCGGCCCAGTAGGTGAAGTTGGCGCGGATCGCCGTGGCGACATCGCTGCCGCGGGCGCGGGCCGCTTCACCTTCCGGCAGGTGCAGGCGCAACCGGAACCCGGCGTCTGACGGATACTCGCGCGCCCAGCCGACGATGTAGTCGAGCGCCTTGGGATCGAGGTCGCGGTCATGGAACGGCGAGGGGTCGAGCGACTCGAACAGCGACTCGATGCGCGCGATGCGGACATCGATCGTGGCGACCGGCGCGGGCGGCTTCGGCATCGTTTTCTCCGCCATGTGACCGGCGGATATTACAACTTGTAGCGGCGCGTGCTAGGGCGGGGCATGCCGATCCTGCTTCTGATCCTGCTCCTTAGCGTTTTCACCTATCTCTGGCTTGCGCGCCGGGGCAAGACGCTGACCCGTGCCTGCCGCTGGCGGCTCGACCGCACGCTCGGCGCGGACCGCTACCGCTGCGCCGCCTGCGGCGCGGTCGCGACCGGCGCGCCGCGGCATTGCCTGCGCGGTGACTGAGCGCGATCAGACCAGTTTCGGGATGCCGCCGGGCAGGGTTGCGGCCTCCACCAGCCCGTAGCGGAGCCCGCGTCCGATGCGGTGGGCGAGGGCGGACCATTGCGCGGCGGTCTCGGGCGCGAGTTCGTGCCGGAGCACGGAGTCGAAGAGGCCGAGCCAGGGGTCGAACATGCCGGGCCGGACGTTGCCGGAATCCTAGTGGACCGCCATCGGGTTGCCGTCGTAGCCGCGCTCGTGGAGGATCGCGTTGCGCCAGAAGGCGGCGATCTTCGCCTCGTGCGCGGGCCAATCCTTGACATGCGCGGCGAAGACCGGGCCGAGGCCGGGATGCTCCCGGACGCTGGCGTAGAAGGCGACGACGACGCGGTCGATCTCCTCGGGCGTCACGGCAAAGCGCGGGGGAATGGCGGGCATGGCGGCTCCTTTCGGCGCGACCCTGCCCGCTTCCGACGCTCCCCGCAATGCGCCGCTTTGCCGCCGTCACTCGTCGTAGAGCCGCTTCTCCTCATTGTCCTTCATTGACTGCTCCACGTCTTCGAGCGTCCGTTCGAGCTTCGCATGTTCGATGAGCGCCTGCGCATAAGTCGGCAGCCCGTCGGTCGGCGCCGCCTGATCCGGCTGCCAGAGACGCGAGCGGATCACCGACTTGCCGCAATGGTAGAAGGCCTCCTCCACCCGCACGAGGATCGCGAATTCCGGCACCCGGCCGTTGATCGCCATCGTCTCGCGCAGTGCCAGATCGCGGACGACGCGGGCGGAGCCGTTGACGCGCACCACCTCGTTGCGGTTCGGCACCATGAACATCAGCCCGATGCGCCCGGTCTCGAGGATGTTGGCGAAGGTGTCGAAACGGTGGTTGCCTGGCCGGTCGGGGATCGCCAGCGTCCAGTCGTCCACCACCTTGACGAAGCCGGCCGGATCGCCCTTCGGGGCGACATCGACGTGCCCCTCCCGGTCGTGGGTCCCGATCGTGACGAAGGGCGATCGCTCGATCCAGACCCGCACGAACCGGTCGATGTGGTCGATGATCTTGCCGGTCTGCGAGGCGAATTTGTCGGGGATAACGGATCGGATCTCGTCCAGGCTCACCACGACGTCGGTTGGCTCGTAAGGGGCCATGCGACACCTCCTTTACCTCGGAGCGCATGGGAATTATAGCACGGGCCATGATGTGTCTGCAGCACGGCAAACGAATTACGAGCCCGGCGCTCTGAGCAAGAGCCGCCGGGCAAAGGTGTCCGAGACTTCGCACCGCCCCATAGACCGCGACAGACCGACCAGAGGACACCCCGATGTGCGCCGATAAGACCGATATGCACCCCGATTACCGCAGCACCGTCTTCCTGCCCGAGACCGATTTCCCGATGCGCGCCGGCTTGCCGCAGCGCGAGCCGGACTGGCTCGCCCGCTGGGAGCGGATCGGCGTCTACGACCGGCTGCGCGAGAAGAAGGGCCGCGTGCCCTTCACGCTGCATGACGGCCCGCCCTATGCCAACGGCCATCTCCATATCGGCCATGCGCTGAACAAGGTCCTGAAGGACATGGTGGTGCGCTCCCAGCAGATGATGGGCAAGGACGCGCGCTATGTGCCGGGATGGGACTGCCACGGCCTGCCGATCGAATGGAAGATCGAGGAGCAGTACCGCAAGAAGGGGCTGAACAAGGACGACGTCGATGTCGTGGCCTTTCGCCAGGAATGCCGCAAGTTCGCGGAAGGCTGGATCGACGTCCAGCGCGAGGAGTTCAAGCGGCTCGGCGTGACCGGCAACTGGGCCGATCCTTACCTCACGATGGACTACCACGCCGAGGCGGTGATCGCCGAGGAGTTCCTGAAGTTCCTGATGAACGGCTCGCTCTATCAGGGCTCGAAACCCGTGATGTGGTCGCCGGTCGAGAAGACCGCGCTTGCCGAGGCCGAGGTCGAGTACCACGACCATACGAGCCACACGATCTGGGTGCGGTTCGTTGTGACGGATGTGCGTTCGACTGGTGTGGCAGGTGATGGCGCTGATCTGCGTGGTCCCGCGGGAGCCTTTACGAAAATCGATCAACTCAAAGCCGCAACCGTCGTGATCTGGACCACGACCCCGTGGACGATCCCGCAGAACCGCGCCGTCGCCTTCAACCCCGAGATCGCCTACGGGCTCTACGAGGTTGTCGCGGTCGGCGAGAACGCCTCGGCCAAACCCGGCGAAACGATCATCCTCGCGGATAACCTTGCCGCTTCGGTCTTCACCGCCGCGCGGGTCGAGGAATCCAAAAAGCTCCGCGACGTGAGCGCCGAGGAGCTTGGCGCGCTGACGCTCGCCCATCCGCTGCACGGCGTCGAAGGAGCCAGTGGCGAATGGGATTACGACGTCCCGATGCTGCCCGGCGATCACGTCACCGACGATGCCGGCACCGGCTTCGTCCACACCGCGCCGAGCCACGGCGACGACGACTACCAGCTCGGGCTGAAGTACGGCCTCAAGATGACCTACAACGTCATGGAGGACGGCTCCTACCGCGCCGATCTGCCGCTCTTCGGCGGCGAGGCGATCATCACGGCCGAGGGCAAGGAAGGGCCGGCCAACGTCTCGGTGATCAAGCAGCTTGCTTGGGCGGGCAAGCTCTTCGCCAAGGGCAAGGTCAAGCATTCCTATCCGCACAGCTGGCGCTCGAAGGCGCCGCTCATATACCGCAACACGCCGCAATGGTTCGTCGCCATCGACGCGAAGCTCGACGACGGCATGCGCGAGTACGGCGACACGATCCGCGCGCGTGCACTCAAATCCATCGACGAGCTGGTCACCTGGACCCCGAAGACGGGCCGCAACCGGCTCCATTCGATGATCGAGGCGCGGCCCGACTGGGTGCTGTCGCGCCAGCGCGCCTGGGGGGTACCGCTGACCTGCTTCGTCAGGAAGGGCGCGATGCCGACCGATCCGGACTTCCTCCTGCGCGATCCGGCGGTCAACGCCCGCATCGTCGCGGCCTTCGAGGCCGAGGGCGCCGATGTCTGGTACCGTGAGGGCTTCAAGGAGCAGGTGCTCGGCAACGACCACGATGCGGCGGCCTATGAGCAGGTCTTCGACGTGCTCGACGTCTGGTTCGACAGCGGCTCCACCCATGCCTTCGTGCTGCGCGACCGGCCCGACGGGACGAAGGACGGCATCGCCGACCTCTATCTCGAGGGCACCGACCAGCACCGCGGCTGGTTCCATTCCTCGATGCTGCAGGCCTGCGGCACCAAGGGCCGCGCGCCCTATCACGGCGTCCTGACCCACGGCTTCACGCTCGACGAGAAGGGCATGAAGATGTCGAAGTCGCTCGGCAACACCGTGGCGCCGCAGGAGGTCATCGACGAATACGGCGCCGATATCCTCAGGCTCTGGGTGGCGCAGTCCGACTACACGGTGGACCTCCGCATCGGTAAGGAGATCCTGAAGGGCACCGCCGACAGCTACCGGCGGCTGCGCAACACCATGCGCTTCCTCCTTGGCAACCTCGCCGGCTTCTCCGAGGCCGAGCGCGTCGATCCCGCCGAGATGCCGGAGCTTGAACGCTGGGTGCTGCACCGGCTGGCCGAACTCGATCACACCGTCTGCAAGGGCTATGCGAAATACGACTTCCAGGGCGTGTTCCAGACCCTCTTCACCTTCTGCACGGTCGACCTCTCGGCGGTCTATTTCGACATCCGCAAGGACGTGCTCTATTGCGACGGCGAGGGCAGCCTGACCCGACGCGCGACGCGCACCGTGCTTGACCTCCTGTTCCACCGGCTCGCGACCTGGCTCGCGCCGATCCTGGTCTTCACGATGGAGGATGTCTGGCTCTCGCGCTTCCCCGGCGAGGATTCGTCGGTCCACCTCGTCGACATGCCCGAGACACCGGCCGACTGGCTCGACGAACCGCTCGCGCAGAAATGGGAGAAGATCCGCCGGGTCCGCCGGGTGGTGACGGCGGCGCTGGAGGTGCAGCGCACCGCCAAGGTCATCGGCGCCTCGCTGGAGGCCGCGCCGGTCGTCCATGTCGAGGATGCCGAGGTGCTGAAGGCGCTGCAATCGGTGCCCTTCGCCGACATCTGTATAACCTCGGGCATGAGCCTCACCGCCGATCCGGCGCCGCAGGAGGCGTTCCGCCTGCCCGAAGTGCCGGGTGTCGGCGTCGTCTTCGAGGCGGCCGAGGGCGAGAAGTGCCAGCGGTGCTGGAAGATCCTTGCCGATGTCGGCAGCCACGGTCACGAAGGCACCTGCGCGCGTTGCGACGACGTCTTGGGCTGAGGCGGATCGAGATCCGAAGGTAACACAAGGGCGAGCGGGCGCGATTGTCGCGCCCGCTTTCCGTTATGCCCCGGTCCCGCCGGGCAGGAGCCAGGCTTGCAGCAGGTCCGCCAGCATCTCCTGCAATGTCTGCTTCTGGTGCAGGGCGCAGAAATGCAGCGCGATCACGTGAATCAGGAAGGCTTGCACGCCCGATGAGAGCAGCGCGGGCGTGACATCCTTGCGGAAGGGGCCGAGCGCCAGCCACATGCCCAGCACCTGATCGGTGCGGGCGAAGGTCTGCGCGATCGGGCCGATCTCTGCCTTCCCCGCCGCGCCTGAATGGCGCAGGATCAGGTCGAAGACATAGCGTTCGGTAATCATCACCGCGACCAGCGGCATCAGCGCCCCGATGATCGCGGGCACGTCGGCGGGCGCGGGCAGCGCCTCGATCCGGTCGAGCTCGGAGTCGATCCGGGCGCCGATCAGGAGTTCGAGCAAAGCCTCCTTGTCGCGGAAATGGGCGAAGAACGTGCCTTTGGCGACGCCGGCGCGCAGCACCACCTCCTCGACCCGCATCGCTTCGTACCCCGCCTCGGCAATAACCTCTTGCGCCGCCGCGATCAGCCGCGCGCGGGTCTCTAGGGTTCGCTTCTGGACAGCTCGGGCCATGCCGCCTTCTAGCGCATGTTTTGACCGCGGTCAAATTTATTATTGACCGCGGTCAATTTTTCAATAATGGTGACCGCGGTCAATTTAAGGAGGGAATCATGCCTGCGAAACGCATCTTCATTCTCAACGGTCATCCCGGGTCGGCGTCGCTGTCGCGCAGCTTCGCCGAGACCTATGCCCGCGCGGCCCGGGCCGCTGGCCACGAGGTGCGGGTCGCGCATCTGGGCGACCTCGAGTTCGATGCCGACTTCGGTCAGGCCAGCTACACGGACACGAAGCCGCTGGAACCGGTGCTGGAAACCGTGATGCGGGATCTGTCGTGGTCCAACCACTTCGTGCTGGCAATGCCGATGTGGTGGGGCGGCCTGCCGGCCAAGCTCAAGGGGTTGATCGACCGCAGCTTCCTGCCGGGGACCACCTTCGACACCCGCGTCACGACCCGGCTCGGCATGCCCTCGCCGCTGCTGACCGGGCGCAGCGCGCGCGTCATCGTGACGTCGGACACGCCGGGCTGGTTCCAGCGGCTGATGTATCGCAACGCGCTGATACATCAGCTTCGCGGCCAGGTGCTCGGTTTCGTCGGCATTCGCCCGGCTCGTTTCACCTGGTTTTCCGGCGCGAGCAATCCCGGTGACGGACTCGTGGACCGCTGGGCGCGGACGGTGGAAGGCCTGGGCGCGCGGGCGTGCTGACGCCTTGACCCTCTGGCGCCGCGAAGGTTTCGGTCAGACAGCGTCCCGACAGCCGAACCGGGCGCGGAGGCCGTCCCGGGTCATGCCGATGTCGTCGATCAGGTGATCGTTGCCCCGCCTCAGGAGCGCGAGGATGCGCGCACGGGCGGCGCGGCGGTCGCGCCATTCGGCGAGGACCCGGCCGATCGGCCCGGTCGGCGGGACGGCGAAAAGGCGGGATCGGGCAGTCCGGTTCAGCATGGCGGGCTCCTTCTGTCAGGTCCCAGTGTCAGCCCCCAAAGGCATCAGACAAACCAATAGATTTTATAAAAGGAATCAGACAGGCTGATACCATGGCTCATCCACCAGACAGCGATCTCCTGCGCAGCTTCCTCGCAATCGCCGAGGCCGGCAGCGTGACCGCCGCGGCCGAACGGCTCGGCCGCACGCAATCGGCCGTGTCGATGCAGATCGCGCGGCTGGAGGAGAACCTTGGCCAACAGCTTTTTGACCGGCTGCCGCGCGGCATGGCGCTGACCGCGCGGGGCGCGCAGCTTCTGCCCTATGCCCGCCGCGTTACCGGGCTGATCGAGGAGGCGGCCACCGCGCTGCGCTCGCGCCCGCTCGACGGGCCGGTGCGGATCGGCATCCCGCAGGACTACAGCGAAACCGTGCTGCCCGGCATCCTGTCGGCCTTCTCGCGGCGCTATCCGGCGGTCGAGGTCACCGTGCGGCTCGACTATTCGGTGCCGCAGCTCAAGGCGATGGCAGCGGGCGAGCTCGACCTCGCCGTGGTGTTCGAGTGGAAGCCCGCCGGCACGAAGGGCGAGATCCTCTGCGTCGAGCCGACGGTCTGGGTAACGTCGGACCGCCACGCCCAGCACCTCCAGACCCCGCTGCCGATCGCGGTCTATTTCGACTCCGACTGGTGCCAGACCAACATGATCGCCTCGCTCGACCGGCATGGCATTCCATACCGGGTGGCGTTCGAATGCGACACGGTGGGCGGGTTCTTCGCGGCCGTGCGGTCCGGCCTTGCCGTCGTCGCACTGTCGCGCAGCACGATCCCGGACGGTTGCCGCGAACTGACGTTGGAGGAGGGGTTCCCGGCGGTGGATTCCTCCTCCGTCCTGCTGCATCGCTCCTCGCGCGGCGCCTCTCCGGCGGTCGATGCGCTGGCCGAGGCGATCCGCGCCGCCTTCCGGCCCGGCGCGTTCACGGAGGTCGAGGAATGATCCGCAAGGCGGCCTGGGAAAGCCCGCTCGGCCGGCTGGTCCTGACCGAGGCGGACGGCGTCCTCATCCGGCTCGAATGGAGCGCGGAGGCGGTTGCGCACGAAGCCTCCGGCCTGCTTGATGAGGCCTGCCGCCAGCTCGCCGAGTATTTCGCCGGCAACCGCCGCGCGTTCGACCTTCCCATCGCCTTCGCGACGGGCCTGACCGGGCGTGTCCAGCAGGCGATGTGCGCGATCCCCTTCGGCGAGACCCGCACCTACGGCGATCTAGCGCGCGACCTCGGCGTGCCGGCGCAGGCGGTGGGACAGGCTTGCGGCGCCAATCCGGTGCCGGTGATCGTGCCGTGCCACCGGGTGCTCGGCGCAGCCGGCCTTGGCGGTTTCTCCGCGCCCGGCGGGGTGGAGACCAAGGTCGCGCTCCTGAAACACGAGGGCGCCGCCTCGCTCCTGATCTGAGGCGGCGCCATCAAGTGTCTGTCGGCCTGACCGCGGTTCGCTCGCCCGCGCGGCCGGTCAGCTCGCGGGCTCGATCGCGGGGAAGGTCCAGCTACCGTCCAGAAGTTCGGGCCGCGGCTGGTACATGCGGATCGCGTAGCTCCAGTCTGGCGTGATCGGGATGCAGTTGGTGCGGCCATCCTCGCAGCCGCCGAAATGGAGCGTGTAGCTGCCGTCCTCGTTAGCTGCCGACGTGACGTTGTTGTAGCTGTTGCTGCCAAGGTCGTTGGCCGCCAGATAGCCGTCGGAATTGTAAACCGTGATCGACCAGAAGGCATCCACGGGCACGTCCTTGACGGTGACCGCATGCGGGGTCGCGCCGTCGTTCGCCTTGACGCTGTCGATCAGGTAATAGGCGGCTGTGACCGGCAGGCCGCCCCAGCCAGCGGCAGCTCCGACGAGATGGTCCACGGGCCGCGTCTCCCCCACGGAGCCGAAGGCATAGGTGGAATCGAAGCCGAGCGCTGCGACATCGTTGAGCGCCTTGCGGATCACGGCGAGCTTGTCGAGATTCCAGTCCGGCGCCTCGAACGGTCCGGCCCCGCCGCCGGCGATCTCGATCGCGTCCTGCGCCGCATGGGCCTTGGCGACGTCGTCGGGATCGTTGACGTCGACGAAGGTGCGGATGAGCACGATGGCGAACCGCGATCCGACCGTTTCCTCCGTCAGGTCGTAGGTGCCCGGCCGGGTCTCGACGAACATGTAGTGATCCTGATTGATCACATGCATCGACATGTAGCGCCCGCCGATTTCCGGCATCGTGAAGGTGACGGGTTCCGACAGGTCGAGCACGACGGAGGAATAGAGCGTATCCTGGTTGCTGCGGATCACCGTCTGGTTCGCGACCGTCGTCGGTTCGCGCAGATGGGCGATCTTGCCCACCTCAAGCCCCTGGCTTTCCATGTTCAGGCGGATCATGTGATCCGTCTCGGCCCGCACGAAGGTTTCGACATTGACCTCCTGGGCCGAAGCGGCGATCGGCGCGAGCAATGCGATTGTCAGCAAAAGTTTCATCCTGGCATCCTTTTCTGTCAATTCAGGGGCAGCGCTGCGGGGAAGGACCAGCTCCCATCGAGGATCTCGGGGCCGGGCCGGTAGAGGCGCACGGTGTAATTCCAGCCGTCCATGACCGGCAGGCAGTTCACCCGGCCATCGTCGCATCCGCCGAGGTGCACCGTCATCGAGCCGTCTTCGTTGCGGGCCCCGGTCACCGAGTTGATATTGTACGCGCCGAGGTCGTTCTTCTCGAAGAAGCCGGCGCGGTTGTAGAGGCTGATGGACCAGAACGCGCCCACCGGCACGTCGGCGGGCACGTCGATCCGGTAGTCCCCGACCGGCAGTCCCGGATCCACGTTGACGTAGAACGCCTCGGACTCGGGCAGGCCGCCCCAGCCGCCGGCCGTGCCGATGAAGTGGCGCACCGGGCCGACCTCGCCCCGCGCGCCGAACATGCCGCTGCTGTCCGGTACAAAGGGGCCAAGGCCGAGGATCGCCCCGACGAGGCCCTCGAAATCCTCCTCGTTGTAATCCGGGACGATGAAGGTCTTCGCCGAACCTGCCTCGACCGTCATCTGGTCCTGGATCGCGTTCACGGCGGCGACATCCTCCGGATCGGCCGCGTCCACGAGCACGCGCATGAAGACGATGACATAGGGCGTGCCGAACGTTTCCATGTCGAGCGTGTAGCTGCCGCCTCCGAAGAAAACCTCGTCGATGTAGTGGTCCTGGTTGACCACCATTGCCGTCATGTAGCGGTCGCCCACGTCGGGCAGTGTCAGCGTGGCGCCTTCGCTGATGTCGATGACCGCGGTGCTGTAGAGCGTATCGCGGTTCATCCGGATCGTCGGCTGGCTCTCGACTGGCGTCGGCGCGCGGAAATGGAAGAACCGGTTCACCCCGCCCGCAAGGGCCTCGTACTTCCCGAGCTCAAGATCCGTGGCCGCGCGGATGAAATTGTCGATGGTGACGGGAATTTCACGGGCTTCAACGAGGGCGTTCAGCGTGTTGTCCGGAATTTGCGCGCCGATTGGCGACGCGATCAGAGCGGCGCTGGATGCAAGAGCCATGGCCAAGGGCAAGACCAGGTTTTTCATTGCGATCCCTCCAAGAATTGTCGCAGGGCAAGGGCTACAAACACTTGGTTTTTTGTAGCATCGCCCCGGTGACGGGAACTTGACGCGGATCAAGGCACCGGACGCGGAAAACGCGCCAACTGCAATCGGTTATGCCATGCGCTGCGGTCCGTGCGAACAGCGCCGCCAGCATTTGCGCGAGGACGGTGCAAAGGCACGGGCCGTTGCTTGGCCCGTGGTCCTCCACATTACGCTCGTCGAGTGTTTGGCGTGCGGCGAACCTGTGCTGACAGAGGCCGCGCCTGCGTCACCGGCTCAGGTGATGGCTTCAAGCCGCTCTTTCGACATCTCGCCCGGCACGATCGTGATCGGGATCGGCAGGCTGCCGGAGTTCTTCGACATCTGCGTCACGAGCGGTCCGGGGCCGCCCTTGTCGGTGCCTGCGCCAAGGACGAGAACGCCGATCTCGGGGTCTTCCGTGATCTGGGCGAAGATCTCGTTCATTGGCTCCCCCTCACGGATGACGAGTTCGGGCTCGATTCCCTGGCGGTCGCGCATCCATTTGGCAAAGACCTCGTAATGCGCCTCGATCCGCTCGCGTGCCTCGGCGCGCATGATGTCGGCGACACCGATCCAGTGCTGGAACTCCTCCGGCGGGATCACGGCGAGGATCGTGACGCCGGCGCCGGTATGCGCGGCGCGCAGCGCGGCGAACCGCATCGCGTTCAGGCACTCGCGGCTGTCGTCGAGAACGACCAGGAACTTGCGCATCATATCCCCCTGTGTGGCGCGGCGATCATGGCGGCTGCGGCCGCGATTGGCAACGGACCTTGCGCGACCGCGCTGGCTTTCGCCGGCACGGCCGCCTTGTGTGGAAATGTCCCGCCCGATCGACACGCGCGAACCGCTTCGATTGTCGGCATTTTGCGCACTTGCCGGTCCGCCGAGCGGTGACGCCTTAAGGGTTTCTAAAGCCGGCCGGGCTTCACTAGGGGCGGGTGAAGAAAAATCGGGTGGCAAACGTGGTTGGCCTCCAGCATGTGACGACGTTGCTTGACGGCACGTTGTCCTTCGGTGCTCGCGTGACGGGCTTTGCGACGCTGACGACGGCGTCGGGCACATACCTCTATGCCGGGGCGCAGCCCGGGCTGGGGATATCCTCCTACCAGCTGGCGCCTGGTGCGGCGGCCACCTCATTCGGCTGGGTTCCCTACCCGGCGGGTTCGGACGTCACCGGCCTGACGCGGCTCGACGTCCTGCAGACCGGAAGCCAGACGGTGCTGCTGGCCTCGGCCCGGTTCGGGGCGACGCTCGACGGACGAATTCTCGGTGGCGACGGCGCGTTCGGCTCGATCAGGGGCTTTTCGGGTGGTGGTGATAGCGATGGCGCGCTTTCGGATCTGGCGACAATACAGATCGGGACGACGAGCTGGATCTACGGCGTCACCCAAGGGTCGGACCAGATCAGGGCCTGGTCGCTGCCGGACGGGTCGGGCGCGCTGACTCCGTCGGCGGGCTTCGCCGACAGCGCGCAAAGCCTCGCGGCGGACGTTACCGCGATGGTGACCGCGAGGGTGGGCGGTGAACGCTGGCTGTTCGTGGCGTCGGGCCGCGAAGACGGCGTGACGAGCTTCCGGATCGCCGGTGACGGATCGCTGCAGTTCCATGCATCGATCGGCGCGCGCGACGGGCTTGGCATCGACGCGCCGAGTGCGCTGCAGGCGGTCTCGTTCGGGTCGGTCCAGTACCTCGTCGTCGCCGGCATGGGCAGCTCTTCGATTTCGGTTCTGCGGGTGGAGGCCGACCGGCTGATGCCGACGGATCACGTCACCGACACGCTGTCGACCCGGTTTCAGTCGTTGTCGGCGCTCGACACCGTCACCGTCTCGGGCCGGACCTATGTGGTCGCCGGGGGGGCTGATGACGGCATCTCGGTATTCCAGTTGCTACCCGATGGTCGGTTGATCCTGCTCACGAGCATCTCCGATACGAAGTTTACGGCGCTATCGGCGGTCGAGGCGATCGAGGCGATTGCCGTGGGCGGCGAGATCCAGATCTTCACAACGTCTGGGGACGAGAACGGGATCAGCCAGTTCCGGCTCGATCTTGGCACGCCGGGGCTGAACCTGATTGGCGGCGAGGCGGATGACGTACTGACCGGCGGTGCGGCCGACGACGTGATTCTCGGCGGCAGGGGCAACGACCTGCTCCTGGGCGGCGGCGGCGACGACATCCTCGTCGACGGTGCGGGGAGCGATACGCTCAGTGGCGGTGACGGACGCGATCTTTTCGTCCTTATGACCGACGGCGCGCGTGACCGGATTACGGATTTCGACATCAACTGCGACAGGCTCGACCTCTCGGATTTCGCGCTTCTCTACTCCGTCGCGGCATTGAAGATCACGAGCACCGCGATCGGCGCGACGATCACCTTTGGCGACGAGGAGGTGGAGGTCATTTCATCGTCCTATTCGCCGCTGACCGCCTCGCAGTTCACCAATGCAAACACGATCAACCTGTCCCGATCGCCGCTTCAGCAGATCGTCGCAGGGCGGGTCGAGGCCGGAACGCCCGGTGACGACAGGCTGATCGGGACGGTTTTCGACGATCGGCTCGAT
Source organism: Defluviimonas sp. D31 (assembly GCF_033436765.1). Classification (NCBI taxonomy): domain Bacteria; kingdom Pseudomonadati; phylum Pseudomonadota; class Alphaproteobacteria; order Rhodobacterales; family Paracoccaceae; genus Albidovulum; species Defluviimonas sp. D31. The sequence continues at coordinate 97,525 of NZ_JAWQFN010000004.1, read as the reverse complement.
GGCCAGTCGGGCAACGACTTGATCCGGGGCGGCGCCGGGAACGACACGCTGACCGGCGGACCGGGGCGCGACACGCTGGATGGCGGTTTCGGTTTCGATTACGCGGACTACGCGAAGGCCGGTGCTGCGATCCGCGCCGATCTCATCTCACCGGACATGAATTCGGGTGATGCGGCGGGGGATGTCTATCTTGGCATCGAAGGGCTCATCGGGTCGTCCTATGACGACGATCTGCGCGGCGATGACGGGGATAACAGGATCTACGGGCGGGACGGTGCGGATGGCATCCGGGGCAGATCGGGGAACGACCGGCTTGAGGGCGGCAACGGCAACGATACGCTTCAGGGCGGAGAGGGTGCCGATACGCTGGTCGGCGGGAGCGGATTCGACGTCGCCGACTACTCGGATGCTTCAACCGGCCTTGTCGTCGACCTTGCCGATCCAAGCCGCAACACGATGATTGCCGCCGGAGACCGCTACTCCGAGATCGAGGCGGTGGTCGGATCGCGCTTCGCCGATTGGCTGTGGGGCGACGAAGGCGCGAACGAGGTCTTCGGCGGCAGCGGCGACGACGAGTTGAACGGCCGTGGCGGCGATGACGTGCTGGACGGCGGGGACGGCAACGATGTGCTGTTGGGCGGCTGGGGAGGAGACCGTCTTGTCGGCGGGCTCGGGGTCGACCGCGCGAGCTACAGCGACTCGGCCACGGGGCTGACGGTCGACCTGATGTCGCCCGCCGGCAATACCGGGATCGCGGCGGGCGACACGTTCGACGGGATCGAGGATCTCGAAGGTTCGTCCGGCAATGACGTCCTGCGCGGCGACAGCGGTGCCAACAGGATCTTCGGCGCGATGGGCGACGACGTGATCCTAGGCCGCCCGGGCGACGACATTCTCCTCGGCGGGATGGGCAATGACGTGCTGGACGGCGGGGTGGGCAACGACACTCTGGTCGGCGGCTGGGGGGCAGACCGTCTTGTCGGCGGGCTCGGGATCGACCGCGCGAGCTACGGCGACTCGCCGACGGGCCTCACGGTCGACCTGATGTCGCCCGGCGGCAATACAGGGATCGCGGCGGGCGATACGTTCGACGGGATCGAGGATCTCGAAGGTTCGCCCGGCAATGACGTCCTGCGCGGTGACAGCGGCGCCAACAAGATCTTCGGTGCTTGGGGCGACGACGTGATCCTGGGCCGCCCGGGCGACGACATTCTCCTCGGCGGGATGGGCAATGATGTGCTGGACGGCGGGGTGGGCAACGACACTCTGGTCGGCGGCTGGGGGGGAGACCGTCTTGTCGGCGGGCTCGGGACCGACCGCGCCAGTTACGCCGACTCGCCGACGGGCCTGACGGTCGACCTGATGTCGCCCGGCGGCAATACCGGGGTCGCGGCGGGCGACACGTTCGACGGGGTCGAGGATCTCGAAGGTTCGTCCGGCAATGACATCCTGCGCGGTGACAGCGGCGCCAACAAGATATTCGGTGCTTGGGGCGACGACGTGATCCTGGGCCGCGACGGCGACGACATTCTCCTCGGCGGAGTAGGCAACGATGTGCTGTTGGGCGGCAGGGGGGGGGACCGTCTTGTCGGCGGGCTCGGGATCGACCGCGCGAGCTACGGTGACTCGCCGACGGGCCTCACGGTCGACCTGATGTCGCCCGGCGGCAATACCGGAATCGCGGCGGGCGATACGTTCGACGGGATCGAGGATCTCGAAGGCTCGCCCGGCAATGACGTCCTGCGCGGTGACAGCGGCGCCAACAAGATCTTCGGTGAGGGGGGCGACGACGTGATCCTGGGCCGCCCGGGCGACGACATTCTCTGCGGCGGGATGGGCAATGACGTGCTGGACGGCGGGGTGGGCAATGATGTTCTGTTGGGCGGCTGGGGAAGGGACCGCCTTGTCGGTGGACTCGGGACCGACCGCGCCAATTACGCCGACTCGCCGGCGGGCCTGACGGTCGACCTGATGTCGCCCGGCGGCAATACCGGGATCGCGGCGGGCGACACGTTCGACGGGATCGAGGATCTCGAAGGTTCGTCCGGCAATGACGTCCTGCGCGGTGACAGCGGCGCCAACAAGATCTTCGGTGCTTGGGGCGACGACGTGATCCTGGGCCGCCCAGGCGACGACATTCTATTCGGCGGGGCGGGTAACGACATTCTTAACGGCGGGGTGGGCAATGACGTGCTGGACGGCGGCGTGGGCAACGACACGCTGGTCGGTGGCCTTGGAGCCGATGTTTTCGTCTTTGCGGATGGCGGCTCGGATCAGGTGATGGACTTCCAACTCGGCCTCGACAGTCTTCGGTTTGGCGCCGGGCTGTCGGGCATCTCGGTGATGACCGACGCCGAGTTGATCGCCGCGCATGCCAGCGTCACCCCGCAAGGGGCTCAGTTCCAGTTCGACGGCGGCGAGTTGTTGCTGATCCACGGCGTCATGGATCCGCAGGACCTGCTCGGCTACATCATGATCGGCTGAACCCACCTCGGGGCGAGCAGAGGATGCGGTGCCGCATCGCATGGGGTGCAGGATCGTGACCGCATCGAGCGGCGGGACGCTGTTTCCGGGCTGTGATTTGCCCGCAGTGCCGGGCATCAGAGCGCGGCCGTCCGAGAGAGCCGCGATTGTGCCGAAGCACCTCCGCGTGGACGCCCGAGATGCGCAGAGGGCGCGACGGCAGCATGAGCCATTGCGGCGTTCGGCCGGTCCGGCCGGATCGTAGCCGTCGAGAAGCTCGGAGACAGCATGGCGGGGCCCACCATTGAACATTAAGCATGATCGCATCCTCAGACGGGAGATACGCCCGTTTGGTTACCAATGTCCCAACGCCGGCCGGAGAAATTCAGAAAGGGCACAGGTTCTCGGCGTGAGATCCATCACCGGTGAGTAGCAAACATGGAACTCGCACAGGATAAGGTTCCGGACAGCGGGCGCGGCAGCGGTCCCTCTTCGGTGCGCAGGCCTAGGCTCAACCCGCTTCGGCCAATAGCGCGCGCAGGTCGAGCGGGAGTGTCACCATCGCCAGGGCGCCCGCGGAGTCGCGCGGCCACTCGGCTTCCGGCCGGTCGCGGTAGAGCTCGACGCCGTTGCCATCCGGGTCCGAGAGATAGAGCGCCTCGCTGACACCGTGGTCGGATGCCCCGTCGAGCGGATAGTCCACCTCGACTAGGCGCTTCAGAACCGCCGCGAGCGCGGCCCGCGACGGATAGAGAAACGCGGTGTGGTATAGCCCGGTATGGCCGGGCGCGGGCGGCCTGCCGCCCTTGCTTTCCCAGGTGTTGAGGCCGATGTGGTGGTGGTAGCCGCCAGCCGACAGGAAGGCTGCGCCGGTTCCGTATTTCTGGGTCACGGAAAAACCGAGCAAGCCGGAGTAGAAGGCAATGGCGCGGTCGAGATCGGCGACCTTCAGGTGGACATGTCCAATGCGGGTTTCCGGCGGTGCTGTGTAGCTCATTGCGATCATCCCCTTTCGTTGCGGAACCAGTCTAACCTGACAAGTGAACGCACAGAACTTGCGATTTCGCAGGGATATTGTGCAAAAAAAAGCAAAACCCCCGGCAAGCCGGGGGTCCGCGGAGGGCCGGGGGAAGGCCCCGCGGTGCTGTCCGGTGTCATCCGGGGGCGCCGGGGAGGCCGCGACCGGGGAGAGCATCTGTACCAGACAACGTCATCCTGCCCGCGAAATGAAACGTGTGCGTGACGGTCCGCCGTCAGGTCCTGCGCGAGCGGATCAGGCCGACGATGTCGTAGGTCTTCGCAAGGATCGGCTCGGCGATGGCATTGGCGCGCTCGGCGCCGTCGCCGAGGATGCGGTCGATCTCGGCCGGGTCCGCCATCAGCCGCTTCATCTCGTCCGCGATGGGCGAGAGCTTCGAGACGGCGAGATCGGCGAGCGCCGGCTTGAACGTGCCGAAACCCTGGCCGGCATATTCGCCGATCACCGCCTCGGGCGTCATCTCGGCAAGGGCCGCGTAGATGTTGACGAGGTTGCGCGCCTCGGGCCGGTCCTTCAGCCCCTCGAGCGTCTCGGGCAGGGGCTCGGAATCGGTCCGCGCCTTGCGGAACTTCTGGGCGACCGTGTCGGCATCGTCGGTGAGGTTGATCCGGCTCGCATCCGAGGGATCGGATTTCGACATCTTCTTGGAGCCGTCGCGCAGCGACATGACCCGCGTGGCGGCGCCCTCAATCACCGGCTGGGTGACGGGGAAGAAGCCCACCTTGAAGTCGTGGTTGAACTTGATCGCGATGTCGCGGGTCAGTTCGACATGCTGCTTCTGGTCCTCGCCCACGGGCACATGGGTCGCGTGGTAGAGAAGGATGTCGGCGGCCATCAGCGAGGGATAGGCGAAAAGCCCGAGCGAGGCTTTCTCGGCGTCCTTGCCGGCCTTGTCCTTCCACTGCGTCATGCGGTTCATCCAGCCCATGCGGGCGACGCAGTTGAAGATCCAGCCAAGCTCGGCATGGCCCGGCACCTGGCTCTGGTTGAAAAGGATCGACCGCTTCGGATCGAGCCCCGAGGCGATGTAGCTGGCGGCAAGCTCGCGCGTGGCGTTCTGCAGGTCGGCGGGGTCCTGCCAGACCGTGATCGCGTGCAGGTCGACGATGCAGTAGATCGTCTCGATGCCGCTGTTCTGCATCTCCACGAAGCGCTTCACCGCACCGAGGTAGTTCCCCAGCTGCAGGTGGTTCGTCGGCTGGATGCCGGAGAATACACGCGGGGTGAATTTGGACTTCGCCGCGTCGGTCATGACTGTCCCCATAGGTTCGTCTGGAAATTTTCGCCCCGCTCGCGTATCGCAGGGGCAGAGCCCCGTCAACAAGGAGACCCCATGCGCGACGGTTACGATGAAGCGCCCCTCAATCCGCTGCCGCCGGTCATCTGGCTTCTGGTGCTGCCGATCGTGGCGATGGAGGTGGTGTTGAACGCGGGCACCTATGGGTTGGCCGGCAGCGCCGATGCGATCGGCTGGCGCAGCGACGCGCTGCAGCGCTTCGCGCTGTCGCCGATGATGCTCGACCAGATGCTCGCCACGGGGCGCATCGACGGTGATTACCTGATGCGCTTCGTCACCTATCCCTTCGTGCACGGCAATCTCACCCATGCGCTCTTCGCGGGGGTGTTCATCCTCGCGCTCGGCAAATTCGTGGCCGAGGTCTATCGGGCCTGGGCGGTGCTGGCCGTCTTCTTCGGCGGGGTGATCGCCGGCGGGCTCGCCTATTCGCTGGTGCCGGGGCTACAGGTGGCGCTCTATGGCGCCTATCCCGGGGCCTACGGGCTGATCGGCGCCTTCACCTTCATCCTCTGGGCGCGGCTCGGGGCGGAACATGCCAACCGAGCCCGAGCTTTCACGCTGATCGGGTTCCTCCTTGGCATCCAGCTTCTCTTTGGTGCGATCTTCGGCGGCGCGCCGGACTGGATTGCCGATCTGGCGGGCTTCGGCGCGGGTTTCCTTCTTTCGTTCGTCGTGGCGCCGGGCGGGCTTGCCCATCTCTTGAAGGTGATCCGTCAGCGCTGACGCGAGAGGCCGGAGCGGAAGTCAGCGATCCGGAAGGCACCGAACGCGTAGGCGGCAAGACCGAAGACCGCCATGCCGGCGAGGATCAGGACCGTCAACGCCCAGTAGCGGTGGCCGTGGGCGGAAAGCTGGTCGGCGAGCGCGGTCTCGGCCAGCCAGAGGAAGAGCCCCATCACCGCCGAGGCAAGCACCGTGCGCGGCAGGCGGCGGCGGAGCCTTTCGTCGGCGCGGGCGGCCTCGCCCATCTTCCGGGTTCCCCACCAGAGCTGGAAGGTCATCGCCCAGCCGGCGAGCGTGGTGCCCCAGGCCGCGGCGATGAAGCCGAGGAAGGGCGCGAGCCCGATGGCAAGCACGGCGTTCACGACCATCGACCAGAGCGCGAAGCGGAACGGTGTCGCGGTGTCCTCACGGGCGAAGTAGAGAGGTTGCAGCACCTTTTGCAGCACGAAGGCGGGCAGCCCCAGCCCGTAGACGGCGAGCGCGAGCGCCGTAGGCGCGGTATCGGTCGCATCAAAAGCGCCACGTTCGTAGAGGACCGAGATCAGCGGCAGCGGGATCACCATGAGCGCGACGCCCGCCGGAACGGTCAGAAACAGCGCGAACTCGGTGGCGCGCGAGAGCGCGTAACGGCTGCCGAACGTGTCCTCGGCCTTCAGCCGGCGCGACAGGTCGGGCAGGAGTACGATGCCGATGGCGATGCCGACGACGCCCAAGGGCAACTGGTAGAGCCGGTCGGCATAGGAGAGCCAGGCGATGGCGCCCTCGAAGAAGCTGCCGACCTGGCGGCCGACGAGGAGATTGATCTGCACCACGCCGCCCGCCATGACGGCCGGTCCGGCGATGGTGAGAAGCCGCTTCAGGTCCGGCGTCATCCGGGGCAGCCGGAGTTTCAGCGCGAAGCCCATCCGCGCCGCCGCGACCCAGACCAGCGCGAGCTGCGCGAGCCCGGTCACCGGCGTCGCCCAGGCCATCGTCAGCCCCATGTCCCAGCCGAGCCTGTCGGCCGTGACCATGGCGACGATGAAGATGATATTGAGTAGGACCGGCGCGCCTGCCGCCGCGATGAACCGTCCGCCCGCGTTCAGAAGGCCGGAAAGCAGTGCTGTCAGAGAGATGAAGAGGATGTAGGGAAAGCAGATGCGGCCGTACTCGACCGCGAGCGGCAGCCGCTCGTCCCCGGCGAAGCCGCCCGCCATCGCGAGGACAAGCCAGGGCATCGCCACCATCGAGACGAGCGAGACGATGAGGACCACGAAGGCGAGCCCGGCGAAGGCGTCCTCGGCGAAGCCCTTGGGATCCTCACCGGCTTCGAGCTTCTTCGAGAAGAGCGGCACGAAGGCGGTGTTGAACGCGCCCTCGGCGAAGAAGCGGCGGAACATGTTCGGCAGCGTGAAGGCCACCAGGAAGGCCTCGGCCACCGGCCCGGTGCCGAGATAGGCCGCGATCAAGACGTCGCGGACGAAGCCCGCGATGCGGCTCAACAGGGTCCAGGCGCCGACCGTGAGGAAGCCGCGAACGAGACGGATTGGTTTCATTCGCCGCGCGCCCGCTCCGCGCCCTCGGTGATGGCGGTCCTGAGCTTGCGTTCCAGCGCGTCCTGCTTCGAGCGCGTATGCAGTTTCAATCCGAACATGTCCTTGACGTAGAAGGAGTCGACGACCTGGGCGCCATAGGTCGCGATCACAGCACTCGCGATGTAGATGTTGTTCGCCGCGAGGGTCCGCGTCAGGTCGTAGAGCAGACCCGGCCGGTCGCGGGTATCGACCTCGATGATCGTGTAGATTTCCGAGCCCTCATTGTCGAAGGTGATATGGGTCGGGAACTGGAACTGGCGTTCGCGTTTCTTGATCTTGTCACGGTCCTTCAGCGCCTCGCGCGCCACGACCTCGCCCTTCAGTGTCTTTTCGATCATCGCGCGCAGCCGCGGCAGGCGGTCGGTCTCGTAGGGATGACCCTCGGCGTCCTGCACCCAGAAGACGGCCGTCGCGTAGCCGTCCTTCGAGGTGTAGGTCCGCGCGTCGACGACGTTGGCGCCGACCAGCGCCAGTGCGCCCGCGAGGCGCGAGAAGATGCCGGGATGGTCGGCGAGCGCAAAGCAGGCGCGGGTCGCGTCGTGGTCCGGGTCCGGCTTGATGTCGATGCGGATCGCGTCGTCGGGAATGTCCTTCAGCAGGTTCGCGAAGACGACCTGGGTATCGGTGGAGAGCCCCTGCCAGTAGGGATCGTAGTGCCGCGCGGTCTCGCGCCGTATGTCCTTGGTGTCCCAGTCCGCCAGCCGCTCGCGCAGGGCGCGCTTCGACTCGTCCTGGCGCTTGCTCATGTTCAGCGTCTCGAGCCCGGCTTCGAGCGCGTCGGAGGTGTCGGCATGGAGGCGCCGCAGCAGCATCGCCTTCCAGTTGTTCCAGGTGTTCGGGCCGACGCCGCGGATGTCGCAGACCGTGAGCACGGTCAGAAGATCGAGCCGCTTCTTGGTCTTCACGACCTTGGCGAAGTCGCGCACCGTGCGCGGATCGGAAAGGTCGCGTTTCTGGGCCATGTCCGACATGAAGAGGTGATAGCGGACGAGCCATTCGACCGTCTCGCATTCCTCCGCATTGAGCCCCAGCCGCGGCGCCACCTTGCGCGCGATCTGGGCGCCGAGGATCGAATGATCCTCGGGCCGGCCCTTGCCGATGTCATGCAGGAGAAGCGCCACATAGAGCACCCGACGGTTCACGCCGGCATCGAGGATCGAGGAGGAGAGCGGCAGTTCCTCGATCAGCTCCTTCCGCTCGATCTGCGCAAGGGTGGAGATCGTCTGGATCGTGTGCTCGTCCACAGTGTAATGATGGTAGACGTTGAACTGCATCATCGCGACGATCGGCTCGAACTCCGGGATGAAGGCGGAGAGAACCCCGAGCTCGTTCATGCGCCGCAGCGCGCGTTCGGGATTGCCGTGCTTCAGGAGGAGGTCGAGGAAGATCCGCGTCGCCTCGCGGTCCTCGCGCATCTCGTCGTCGATCATGTCGAGGTTCGCGGTGACGATGCGCATCGCGTCGGGATGGATCAGGTAGCCGGTCCTGAGCCCTTCCTCGAACAGCCGGAGCAGGTTCAGCTTGTCCTTAAGGAACGCCTTCTGATCGACGATCGTGATGCGCCCGCGTTCGATCCTGAACCCCTCACGGGTCTTTCGGCGGCGGCGGAGAAGGCCGGCCAGCATCGCCTCGCGCTTGACGTGGCGCGCCTCGAGCGCGGTGAGGAAGACCCGCGTCAGCTCGCCCACACGGGTGGCGTGGCGGAAGTAGTCCTGCATGAAATGCTCGACCGCGCGGCGGCCGCCGGCATCGGTGTAGCCCATGCGGCGCGCGACCTCGACCTGGAGGTCGAAGGTCAGCTGGTCCTGGGCGCGTTTGGTGATCAGGTGCAGATGGCAGCGCACCGCCCAGAGAAAATCCTCGGCGGCGGCGAAGTTGTCGTATTCCTCGCGCCGCAGCAGCCCCTGGTCGACAAGCTCGGCCGATTGCCGGACGCCGTGGATGTACTTGCCGATCCAATAGAGCGTCTGCAGGTCCCGAAGCCCGCCCTTGCCCTCCTTGACGTTCGGTTCGAGCACATAGCGCTGGCCGCCCTGCCGCTTGTGGCGCTCGGCCCGTTCGGTGAGCTTGGCCTCGATGAACTCGGCGCCCGTGCTCTTGAACAGCTCGTTGCGGAGCTTGAGCCGGAGGTCTGCCGCGAGCGGCTGGTGGCCGGTGATGAAGCGGCGCTCGAGAAGCGCGGTGCGGATGGTGTAATCCTCCCGCCCGAGCCGCAGACAGTCCTTCACCGTGCGGCTCGAATGGCCGACCTTGAGCCGCAGGTCCCACAGGATGTAGAGCATGGATTCGATCACGCTCTCGGCCCAAGCGGTCACCTTCCACGGCGTCAGGAAGAGCAGATCGACATCGGACTGCGGCGCCATCTCGGCGCGGCCGTAGCCGCCGACGGCCATGACGGCGATATGTTCGGCCTCGGTCGGATTGGCGCGGGGATGAAGGGATTCGGTGACGACCGCGAAGACCGCGCGGACGATCGCGTCGGTGAGCGCCGCATAGGCCCGCACCGAGATCGAGGCCTCGCGGGGGTGGGTGGTGAAGTCCGCCGCGATGGCGTCAAGAACGTCCTGGCGGGCATCGGCGAGGTGGTGGACGATGGCGGCGCGCTGGGCACGGCCGTCTTCGGCGCTTGCGGCCGCGGCGCCAAGGCGCGCCGCGAAGCCATGGGTGTCGAAGATCGGGTGGTCGCCGATGACGGCGGGAAGTCCGATCCGCGGCTCTATCGCCGCCGGATCAGAATCCCGCGCCACCGAAGCTTCTCGGAGCAGGATCAATCACGACCACCTGTGAATTCTGGATCTGGGCAACGGCTAGGCCGCGTTCATTGGTGCCGTCGAGGCGAAGCCGGAAAACGCCGTTGACCCCGGCGAAACCCGAGCCCTGCGTGAGCGCCGCGGCCGAAAGGGCATTCGCGTTGCCGCGTTTCACGAGCGCGCCGATTGCGGCGATTCCGTCATAGGCGAGGCCGGCGATCGGGTGCGGTGGTTCGCCATAGGCCGCGGTGAAGCGGGACTGGAACTGCTGCGAGAGACCCGGATCGGGCAGCGCGAACCAACCGCCCTGGACGCCCGGCATGGCGAGCGTCGCCGGCGGGATGTCCCAGCGGGTAAGGCCGATGAACTGCGTGGTCTGGTTGCTGACCCCCGCCTCGGGCAGGAGCTGGGCCAGAAGCGGCAGCGCGCCGGCGGTGTCGGCGGTGAAGAAGATCGCGTCGGCGCCCGATGAGCTGACCGTCGAGGCGATGGCCGGGGCCGCATTGATCACGCCCTGCTGGGAAAACTCGTAGGTCGCCGTTCCGGCGATGGAGGCGCCGGATCCTCCGGCGGCGGATTCGATCGCGCGTCGGCCGAGGTCGCCGCCGGGGGTCTGGTCGTATACGACCATGATGCGGCCGCGGCCCTGGCGCGCCGCGAAGCGCACGAGCCGGTCGGCGGTGTTCTGGAAGGTCGGGCCGAGCACGAAGACGTTGCCGCCGGCGATGTCGGTGTTGTTGGAGAAGGACAGGACGTTCACGCCGCTGCCCGCGACCGCGACCCCGGCGGCATTGGCCGCCTCGGCGAAGACCGGGCCGAGGATGATCTTCGCGCCATCGTCTACGGCGCGCCGCGCCATGCTCGCGGCGATCGCCGGGCTTGAGCCGGCATTGTAGACGCGCAGGTCGATCTGCACGCCGTTGAGGTCGGCGATCGCGAGGTCAGCGGCCTGCTTGAGGTTGCGCGCAAGCACCTCGTCGCCCGAGTTTCCCGACCCGCCGGGCAGGATCAGCGCGACCGGAACCGGCGCGCTCGTGTCGATGGTCGGACCACGGCCGGATGCCACGGGCTCGCAGGCGCCGAGCATCAGGGCGGCGGCAAGAAAAGCGGCGCGGGTCAATGCCTTGCGGCGGGTGCTCAAAACGGCGAACATGGGTCGGTCCTCGGGTCCGGTCATAGGGCGCAGGGTGCCGGCGAGACTATGCGTTCCGCCGGACGAAGTAAACGCAGGAGCATCAAGAACGGCGATGACCGGCCAAGCACAGACACTGGCCCCGGGCCTCTATTTTCTGGCGACGCCGATCGGCGCCGCGCGCGACATCACGCTTCGGGCGCTCGACATCCTCGCGAGCGCCGACGTGATCGCCGCGGAAGACACGCGGACGCTGCGGCACCTGATGGATATTCATGGCATCGCGCTCGGCGACCGCCCGCTCTGGTCCTATCATGATCACAACGGCGAAAGGGTCCGTCCGCGGATCCTCACGGCCTTGGCCGAGGGCAAGTCGGTGGCCTATGCCTCCGAGGCCGGCACGCCGCTCGTGGCCGATCCAGGCTTTCAGCTCGGGCGCGCCGCGATCGCGGCAGGACACCACGTCATCGCCGCGCCGGGACCCTCGGCGGCGCTGGCGGCGCTCACGGTGTCAGGCCTGCCATCGGACAGGTTCATGTTCGCCGGGTTCCCGCCGTCGGGCGCGGGCCAGAGGCGCCAGTGGCTGGCGGAGCTGGCGGCGGTTCCCGCGACGCTGATCCTCTACGAATCGCCCAAGCGGATTCGGGAAATGTTAGCTGATCTGGCGGTAAGCTTCGGAGCGGAACGGCAGGCTGCGGTCTGCCGCGAACTGACAAAGCGATTCGAGGAAATCACCCGCGGGTCTCTGGCCGAGCTCGCGGCGGCTTTTTCGGATCGGAGCGTTAAGGGCGAGATTGCCGTCGTGATCGACCGGGCGCGGGCCAGGGCGGCCGATCCGGCGGAGATCGAGCGGGCACTGAGGGAGGCGCTGGAATGCCATTCGACGAAGGATGCGGCGGCGGTGGTCGCGGAAGCGCTCGGTCTGCCGCGCAGGCACGTCTACCAGATCGCGCTGAAACTCGGCGAAGACGGCTGACGGGCGCGGTCGCACATCACGGCGGCCGGGCGGCCGAGGACCAGGTCGAGGCGCTCTACACGAGGGCTGGCTGTAAAATCTTGGCGCGGCGCTGGCGCGGCCGGGGCGGCGAGATCGACCTGATCGCGCGGGACGGGAACGTCGTGGTCTTCGTCGAGGTCAAGCGCGCGGCAACCCATGCGTGCGCGGCCGAACGGCTGTCGGCGCGGCAGGCGGAGCGCATCTACCGGACGGCGTCGGAATTCCTCGAGGGCGAACCCTTGGGACAGGACAGCGAGGTCCGGTTCGACGTTGCGCTGGTCGATGGCCAGGGCCGGATCGAGCTTGTTCGAAACGCGATCGGAGTCTGATCGCGGATTGCATCCCGCCGCCGGCTCGGTCATCAATCGGGACCGGTCGTAGCAGAGAAAGGCGGGCGCGCATGGCACTCAAGGTCGCGATCCAGATGGATCCCATCGAGCGCATCAACATAGATGCGGATTCGACCTTCCGCATCGCGCTCGAAGCGCAGGCGCGCGGGCATGAACTGTTCTACTACACACCGGGCCGGCTGTGCTATCGCGAAGGCCGGGTGACCGCTTATGGCTGGTCGCTCGAACTGCGGCGCGAGAAGGGGAACCACTTCACGCTCGGAAGCGAGACCGAGGTCGATCTGGCCGATTACGACGTGGTCTGGCTGCGCCAGGATCCGCCCTTCGACATGGGCTACATCACGACGACCCATATTCTCGACATGATCCACCCGAAGACGCTTGTGGTGAACGATCCGTTCTGGGTCCGGAACTATCCCGAGAAGCTGCTTGTCCTCAACTTCCCCGACCTCACGCCGCCGACGCTGATCGCCCGCGACCTCGACGCGATCCGCGCCTTCAAGGCGCGTCACGGCGACATCATCCTCAAACCGCTCTACGGGAACGGCGGCGCGGGCGTGTTCCGGCTCGACCCGAACGACCGCAACCTCGCGTCGTTGCACGAGCTTTTCGTCGGAATCAGCAGCGAGCCTCTGATCGCCCAGAAATATGTGCCTGCGGTGGTCAAGGGCGACAAGCGCATCATCCTCGTCGATGGCGAGCCGGTCGGCGCGATCAACCGGATCCCGGCCGAGGGCGAGACCCGGTCGAACATGCATGTCGGCGGCCGGCCGGAGCCTGTCGGCCTGACCGAGCGCGACCGCGAGATCTGCGCCGCGATCGGGCCGACGCTGCGCGAGAAGGGCCAGGTCTTCGTCGGGATCGACGTGATCGGCGACTGGCTGACCGAGATCAACGTGACCTCGCCCACGGGGATCCAGGAGCTCGAACGCTTCGACGGGACCAATGCCGCGGCAAAGATCTGGGAGGCGATCGAGGCGAAGCGGTCCGCGCGGTGAGCTTTCGGCTGCGTCTGTTGAACGCCGCCCTCGCGGCTGTCGTCAAGCCGCAGCTTCGCCACATGTCCACCCCCCCCTCGCGGCCCGGCGCGGCTTCGAGCGGTTCGCGTGGGCGTTCCTGGCCCGGCCGAGCGGTGTCATGGTCGAGCGGGAGCATCCTGAAAATGCTCCAGAGCTTTTCTGGTATCGACCGCCCGCGGCGCGGCCCAAGGTCCTTATCTATTTTCACGGCGGCGGCTACATCGCCGGCTCTCCGCGGAGCCATCGCGGCCTGCTGGCCGCCCTCGCGACGACCACCGGCATCGCCGTCTGTGCACCGCGCTATCGGCTCGCGCCGGAACACGCCTTCCCGGCCGCGCAGGACGACGCCTATGCGGCCTGGCGGCACCTGCGCCGGTCGGGTTTCGCGCCCGGCGACATCGCGCTCGCCGGCGACAGCGCAGGCGGGGGCCTCGCGCTGTCGCTGCTCGCGCGGCTCTGCGCCGAGAGCACGCCGCCTGCCGCCCTGGCGGTTTTTTCCCGTGGACCGACCTGACCGGATCGGGTGCTTCCTGCCGAAGCAATGCCGGGCGCGATCCGTTTCTGCCGGTTGAGCGGCTGCCTGAGCTTGCGGGCTACGCGCTGGGCGGTCGCGATCCACGCGATCCGCTTGCCTCGCCGCTCTTTGCCGGGTTTCCGGCCTCTCCGCCGGTTTTCTTCGCGGCTTCCGAAACCGAAGTGCTGCTCGATGACACCATGCGGCTTGTCCGGCGGCTCGAGGCGGAGGGGGTGGCGACGGAGCTTCAGGTCAGCCCCGATTGCCCGCATGCCTGGCCGATCTTCGTCGGCCGCGTTCCCGAGGCGGATGCGACCGTCGCGCGGGCCGCGGCCTTCCTCGTCCGCCATCTCGGCCTCGCCGGGGGCAGGCTCACCGCTTCTCCTGAACGCTCAGCCGGTAGCTGACGGCCTCGGCCACATGGGGCTTTCGGACCGCCTCGGACCCCGCCAGATCGGCGATGGTGCGCGCGACCCGCAGGATCCGGTGGTAGCCGCGGGCCGAGAGCCCGAAGCGATCCGCGACACGGGCGAGCAGGTCCCGCCCCTCCGGATCGGGGCTCGCCACCTCTTCGAGCAACCGCCCCTCGACATCGGCATTGACTCGGACCTCGGGATAGCTCGCGAAGCGCGCCGTCTGCGCCGCCCGCGCGGCGGCGACGCGTTCGGCGACCGTGGCAGAGGCGTCCCCGGTTTCGGGCAGGTCGAGATCGGTATAGGCAACCGGCGGCACCTCGACCCGAAGGTCGATCCGGTCCATCAGCGGCCCCGAGATGCGGCCGAGATAGTCCTCCCCGCATTGCGGTACGCGGGCGCAGGCGCGGGACGGGTCGGTCAGGTAGCCGCATTTGCAGGGATTGGCGGCGGCGACCAGGAGAAAGCGGCAGGGATAGCGGATATGGGCGTTGGCGCGGGCCACGACGACCTCGCCGGTCTCGATCGGCTGGCGCAGCGTCTCGAGCACGGCGCGGGGGAATTCCGGAAACTCGTCGAGAAACAGCACGCCGTTATGGGCGAGGCTGATCTCGCCCGGCTTGGCACCGCGCCCGCCGCCGACGATGGCGGCCATCGAGGCGGTGTGGTGCGGTTCGCGGAAGGGGCGGGTGCGGCTGATCCCGCCCTCGTCGATGAGCCCCGAAAGCGAGTGGATCATCGAGGTCTCGAGCGCCTCGACGGCCGTCAGCGGTGGCAGGATGCCGGGTATGCGCGCCGCCAGCATCGACTTGCCGGAACCGGGTGTGCCGACCATCAGCAGATGATGGCGCCCCGCCGCGGCGATCTCCAGCGCGCGCTTGGCGCGTTCCTGGCCCTTGACGTCGCGCAGGTCGCGGTGCGCGGGGTCGCGCCGGACCTCGCCGGGCGTTGCGGGCGCGATCGGCGCCTGGCCGGTGTAGTGGCGCAGCACGTCGGCGAGCGTCGCCGCGCCGATCACCGTCGTCGCCCCGACCCAGGCGGCTTCCGGCCCGCAGGCCTTGGGGCAGAGGAGCGTCCGTTCCTCCTCAGCCGCTGCCATTGCCGCGGGCAGCGCGCCGATCACCGGGACCAGCCGGCCATCGAGCGACAGCTCGCCCAGAGCCACGGTCGTCTCGACCTCCTCGCGCGGCAGGATGTCGATCGCGGCCATGAGCGCCAGCGCGATCGGCAGGTCGAAATGCGAGCCCTCCTTCGGCAGGTCGGCGGGCGAGAGGTTGATCGTGATCCGCTTCGACGGCAGCGCGATCGAAAGCGAGGTCAGCGCCGCGCGGACCCGGTCGCGCGCCTCGCTCACCGCCTTGTCGGGCAGGCCGACGACCGCAAAGGCCGGCATGCCGGTCGCGACCGAGCATTGCACCTCGACGATGCGCGCCTCCACGCCCTCGAATGCGACCGTGTAGGTGCGCGCCACCATCCGCCGTCCCCTTCCAACTGGTTAACGGCTACTCGGGCGTGGTTTAGGAATGGTTAACGCGCGATCATCGCCATGAAGGCCGGCCAGGCTTCGGGGTCGTGGAGCGTCTTGTCGCGGCAGAACGGGTTGCAGAAGCCCCAGACGCGGCCGTCGAGGCGGAGGAAGTCGGTCACCGGCTTGCCGGAATAGGGGCAGGCCGCGTTTTCCGATGGGCCGTCGGCGGCCGTAGCGGGACGTGGCGCGGGGCCGGGCCAGGGGCGTTCGGAATAGGGCTTGGCATAGCTCGGCTGGACGCGGTTCTCGGCCTTGCCCATCGCCCGCCAGCGGCGGAAGGCGGGGTCGGCGAGATGCGCGTTTACATAGTCCATCGCCGCCGCCGATACCGGCAGGTTGTAGGTGGCGATCCGGGTCGCCACTGGGGCGAAGAAGGCATCGGCCGCGGTGTAGCGGCCGAAGAGCCAGGGGCTGTCTTCGCCGAACCTCTCGCGGGCGCGGGCCCAGATGCGCTCGATCCGGGCGAGGTCGGCCAGAACCTCGGCGCGCGGCGCGCTGTCGGCGTAGCTTTTCAGGAGGTTCATCGGGCAGTCACCCCTGAGCGCGGTGAAGCCCGCGCACATCTCGGCCGCCATGTAGCGCGCCATCGCGCGGGCGGCGGGGTCCTCCGGCCAGAGCCGCGCTTCGGGGTGGCGTTCGGCAAGCGTCTCGGCGATGGCGAGGCTTTCGCCGATCACCTCGCCGTCGGGCAGGCGCAGCGCGGGCACCAGCCGGGCGGGGGCGAAGTCGGCGAGCAGGCAGTCGAAGTCGCCGGTGTAGAGTACGCCGGAATGGCACTCGACGGTCAGGCCGAATTTCTCGAAGAGAAGCCAGCCGCGCAGCGACCAACTCGAATGGGAGCGGTCGCCGATGGCGAGGTGATATGTCATGTCGCGCCTCCGTTTCCCGTTTGCTAGCCCGAGGGGCGATCCGGCGTCACGTTCTTCTTTGTGGACGTCGCCATCACGGGCCGTGATGGTCCGCGCGGCTTGTCTTCCGCCCGGGCGCGACCTAATCCTTGGGAACCCCAGCGAGTGAGGCCTTCATGCTTTCGGGCAAGCGCATCCTTCTGATCATCGGCGGCGGCATCGCGGCCTACAAGGCGCTCGACCTGATCCGGCGGCTCCGGGAGCGGGGCGCCTCGGTGACGTCGGTGCTGACGCGGGCGGGCGAGGAATTCGTGACGCCGCTGTCGGTGGCGGCTCTGGCGGGCGAGAAATGCTACCGGCATCTCTTCGACCTGACCGACGAGGCCGAGATGGGGCATATCGAGCTTAGTCGAGCGGCGGACCTGGTGGTCGTCGCCCCCGCGACGGCGGACCTGATGGCGAAGATGGCCGGGGGGCATGCGGACGATCTCGCCTCGACGCTTCTTATGGCGACCGACAAGAAGGTACTGATCGCGCCGGCGATGAACGTGCGGATGTGGCTGCATCGGGCGACGCAGCGCAACATCGCGACGCTCCGGGCCGACGACATCCGCTTCGTCGGGCCGAACGAGGGCGACATGGCCTGCGGCGAGTACGGGCCGGGGCGGATGGCGGAACCGCTGGAAATCGTCGCCGCGATCGAGGCGGCGCTGGGCGACGGGCCGTTGCAGGGACGGCATGTGATCGTGACCTCGGGCCCGACGCACGAGCCGATCGACCCGGTGCGCTACATCGCCAACCGCTCCTCGGGCGCGCAGGGCACGGCGCTGGCGCGGGCGTTGCGAGACCTCGGCGCACGGGTGACCTTCGTCACCGGCCCGGCGGCGGTGCCGGCGCCGGGCGGGGTCGAGGTGGTTCGGGTCGAAACCGCGGTGGAGATGCTGGCGGCGGTCGAGACGGCCCTGCCCGCCGACGCGGCCGTCTGCGCCGCGGCGGTGGCCGACTGGCGGGTGGCCAATGCGGCGGGCTCGAAGATGAAGAAGGACGGCACCGGCAAGGCGCCGGCGCTCGACTTCGCCGAGAATCCGGACATCCTCGCGACGGTGGCGCAGCGGAAGAAGGGGCGGCCGGCGCTGGTCGTGGGGTTTGCGGCCGAGACGGACGACGTGATCGCCCATGCGACGGCGAAGCGGGCGCGCAAGAAATGCGACTGGATCGTCGCCAATGATGTGCGGCCCGCGACCGGGATCATGGGCGGCACCGAGAACGCGGTGACGCTGATCACGGAAAGTGGCGCCGAGGAATGGCCGCGGCTGCCGAAGGACGAGGTGGCGCGGCGGCTCGCGGCGCGGATCGCCGGGGCGCTTGGGGCGGGCGGATAGGGCGGATGCCTCCGGCGGGGATGTTTTCGGCAAGATGAAGGGGCAGGCGATGCGACCCACGATCCGGGTTCTGCGCGAGGAATGGGCCGATCCGGCGGTGCCGCTGCCGTCCTATGTGACGGCGGGGGCGGCGGGGGCCGATGTCCGCGCGAACCTGCCCGAGGCGGAGCGGGCGGGGGGGCTCGTGCTTGCCCCGATGGCGCGGCGGCTGGTGCCAACCGGGCTGCGGCTCGAGATCCCGGAGGGGTTCGAGGTGCAGGTCCGGCCGCGCTCGGGCCTCGCGCTAAAGCACGGGATATCGCTCCCGAACACGCCGGGCACGATCGACAGCGACTATCGCGGGCCGCTCGGGGTGATCCTGATCAATCTCGGGGCCGAGCCCTTCGTGGTCGGTCACGGCGACCGGATCGCGCAGCTCGTCGTCGCGCCGGTGGTGCAGGCGGGTTTTGCCGAGGCGGCGGAGCTTGGGGACACCGCGCGCGGCGGGGGCGGTTTCGGCTCGACGGGCGCGCGATGACGGTTGCTCTGATCGCCGCCGCGCTGGTCGCGCTCGGGTTCGTGCTGCGGCTGCCGGGCCGGGTCGTGCTGCGGCTGCTCGGGATGCTCTGGCTTGGCGTTCTGGTCGCGCATCTCGCTTTGCCGTCCGGCCATCCTCTGGCCGCGGCGCTCGGCGGGGACTGGCGGTCCTGGGCGGCGCTCGGTCTTGGGGTGGCGCTGGTCCTTCTCTACCGCGCCGTGCTGGTGCAGCTCAAGAACCGGGCGCGGCCGGTCGCGGTTGCCGAGGGCGGCACGTTCTCGACCGCGGAGCTTGACCGCTATGCCCGCCACATCGTGCTGCGCGAGGTCGGCGGCATGGGCCAACGGCGGTTGAAGGAGGCGAAGGTTCTGGTCGTCGGCGCCGGCGGGCTCGGCTCGCCCGCGCTCCTTTATCTCGCGGCGGCCGGGGTCGGCACGATCGGGGTGATCGACGACGACGAGGTGTCGAATTCCAACCTTCAGCGGCAGGTGATCCATACCGATGCAAGGATCGGCCAGCCCAAGGTCTTTTCCGCTGAAGGAGCGATGAAGGCGCTCAATCCCTTCATCGCTGTGAAGCCCTACAACCGGCGGCTGGGCGCGGCCGAGGCGGAGGCACTTTTCGCGGAATACGATCTCATCCTCGACGGGTCGGACAAT
Organism: Defluviimonas sp. D31; assembly: GCF_033436765.1. Classification (NCBI taxonomy): domain Bacteria; kingdom Pseudomonadati; phylum Pseudomonadota; class Alphaproteobacteria; order Rhodobacterales; family Paracoccaceae; genus Albidovulum; species Defluviimonas sp. D31. The sequence goes on along the minus strand of NZ_JAWQFN010000004.1, from coordinate 78,320 downwards.
TTCGACACCCGCTACATGGTGAACGCGGCGGCGGTGGCGGCGAAGCGCCCGCTCCTCTCGGCAGCGATCACCCAGTGGGAGGGGCAGATCAGCCTTTACGATCCCGCGAAGGGGGCGCCCTGCTATGCCTGCATCTTCCCCGAGCGGCCCGCCGACGGGCTGGCGCCCGCCTGCGCCGTGGCGGGGGTGATGGGGGCGCTGCCGGGCGTCGTCGGCTCGATGATGGCGGTCGAGGCGATCAAGGAGATCACCGGCGCGGGCGAGGGGCTGCGGGGCCGGATGCTGATCTACGACGCGCTTTACGGCGAGAGCCGCCAGATCATGCTGAAGCGCAGTTCGGGCTGCGCGGTCTGCGGCGGGTAGGACGGCCCTCGGGGGCGTCGAGCCCCCTCGGTCCGGTTTCCGGCGGGAGTATTGCGGGACAGAAAGTGGGAAAGGGTTCTGGCCTTTGCCGGTGCCTGTGCCTAGCTTCACCCGGCAAAGGAGACCGCCCCATGACCAATCCGCTGCTTCAGCCCTGGACCGGCGCCTTCGCGCTGCCGCCCTTCGCCGAGATCCGCGACGCCGATTTCGCCCCCGCCTTCGAGGCCGCGCTGGCCGAGGCCCGCGCCCATGTCGCGGCGATCGCCGGGTCGTCGCAACCGGCCAGTTTCGCGAACACGATAGAGGCGCTGGAGCTGGCGGAGGAAACGCTCGACCGGGTGTCGGCGGTGTTCTTCAACCTCGCAGGCGCCGAGTCGACGCCCGAGCGCGAGGCGTTGCAGCGCGATCTGGCGCCGAAACTTGCAGCCTTCGCCTCGGAAGTGACGATGAATGCCGGGCTCTTTGCCCGGATCGAGGCGCTCTGGGCCGCGCGGGACACGCTTGGCCTGAATGCCGAGCAGGCGCGGGTGCTGGAGCTCTACCGGCGCATGTTCGTGCGTGCCGGCGCGGCGCTGGACGCGGCGGGTCGGGCGCGGATGGCCACGGTGAAGGAGCGCCTTGCGGTGCTCTCGACCGCCTTCACCCAGAACCTCCTTGCCGACGAGCGCGACTGGGCGCTGCCGCTCGCGGAGACCGATCTGGTCGGCCTGCCGGAGTTCGTCGTCGCGACAGCGAAGGCAGCGGCGGAGGAGCGCGGGGCCGAGGGCCACATGCTCACGCTCAACCGCTCGCTCGTCGTGCCGTTCCTGCAGTTCTCGCCGCGTCGCGACCTGCGGGAGACGGCCTATGCGGCCTGGGTCGCGCGGGGCGAGAATGGCGGCGCCACCGACAACAGGGCGATCGCCACCGAGATCCTCGCGCTCCGCGAGGAGCGGGCGAAGCTCCTCGGCTACGAAAGCTTCGCCGCCTACAAGCTCGAACCCGAGATGGCCAAGACCCCGGAGGCGGTGCGTGACCTCCTGATGCGGGTCTGGGAGCCGGCGAAGGCCAGGGCCGAGACCGATGCCGCTGTCCTCACCGCCATGATGCACGCGGACGGCATCAACGGCGATCTCGAAGCCTGGGACTGGCGCTACTACGCCGAGAAGCGCCGGCTTGCCGAACACGAGCTCGATGAGGGCGAGCTGAAGCCCTATTTCGGGCTCGAGACCATGATCGAGGCCGCCTTCGACTGTGCCGCGCGGCTCTTCGGGCTCGCGTTCCGGCCGCTCGACGTGGCGCTGTATCACCCCGATGCCCGCGCCTGGGAGGTGACGCGCGGCGGAAACCATGTCGCGGTGTTCATCGGCGACTATTTCGCGCGGGCCTCGAAACGGTCCGGCGCCTGGTGTTCGTCTTTCCGCAGCCAGCGCAAGCTCGGGGCGGAGCAGCGGCCCGTGGTCGTCAATGTCTGCAACTTCGCCAAGCCGGCCAGGGGAGAGCCCGCGCTTCTGTCCTGGGACGATGCGCGCACGCTTTTCCACGAGTTCGGCCATGCGCTCCACGCGATGCTGTCGGATGTGACCTACGGTTTCATCGCCGGAACCTCGGTCGCGCGCGATTTCGTGGAACTGCCGAGCCAGCTTTACGAGCACTGGCTCGATGTGCCCGAGGTGCTCGACCGCTTTGCCCGCCATGCCCGGACCGGGGCGCCGATCCCGGCGGCGCTGCGTGACCGTCTGCTCGCGGCCTCGACCTATGACCAGGGCTTCGCGACGGTGGAGTATGTCGCCTCGGCGCTCGTCGATCTGGCATTCCACGACGGCACGGCGCCGGCCGATCCGATGGCAGTGCAGGCCGACATTCTGGCCGGGATCGGCATGCCGCACGCGATCCGGATGCGCCACGCGACGCCGCATTTCGCCCATGTCTTCGCCGGGGACGGCTATTCCTCGGGCTATTACAGCTACATGTGGTCCGAGGTGATGGATGCCGACGCCTTCGAGGCGTTCCGGGAGTCGGGCGACGCCTTCGACCCCGCGACCGCGCGGCGGCTGGAAGCGAATATTCTCTCGGCCGGCGGCTCGCGGGAGGCCGAGGATCTCTACACGGCGTTCCGCGGCCGGATGCCGGGGGTGGAGCCGCTCCTGAAGGGCCGGGGCCTGCTTGACGAAATCGCATCTGAAAGGGCCTGACGGGGGTGCAAGGGGTGGCGAGCGACTTTCTCATCATCGGAGGCGGCATCGCCGGAATATCCGCCGCCGCGCGGCTCGCGGCGCTGGGCACGGTGACGCTGCTTGAGGCCGAGGATCACCTCGCCTACCACACGTCCGGCCGTTCCGCCGCGCTCTTCGAGCCCTATTACGGCCGTGCGCCGGTGGTCGCCCTGTCGCTCGCGAGCGAGGCGCATCTGCGCCACGCCAATGGCGGTGTGCTCAGTCCGCGCGGCATGATGCTGGTCGCCGGGCCGGGGGAGGACGCCGCCTTCGAGACCGACCGCGCCGCGCTCGGCCTGGACGAGATCGCGGTTGCCGACGCGCTGGCCAGGGTGCCGGTGCTCCGGGCCGATGCGCTCTCCCGCGCCGCCTTCGCCGACCATGCCTGGGACATCGACACCGACCGGCTGATCCAGGACTTCGCGCGGGAGGCGAGGGCGGCGGGCGGGCGGATCGTCACCGGCGCCCGCGTCACGGCCGTATCCCGCGAGGGCGGCACCTGGCGCGCCGAGACGGCAGAGGGCGCCTTCGCCGGACGGATCCTCGTCAATGCCGCGGGCGCCTGGGCCGACACGGTCGCCGGCCTGGCCGGCGTCACGCCCATCGGCCTCACGCCGCACCGCCGCTCGATGGCGCGGATCCCGGCACCGGGCGGGCACGACCTCTCCCGCTGGCCGCTCGTCATGGGGGCGGGCGAGACCTGGTATGCCAAGCCCGATGCCGGCGCGCTGATCGTCTCGCCGGCCGAGGAGGATCCGACCCATCCGCACGACGCCTGGGCCGACGACATGGTGCTGGCCGAGGGGCTCGCGCGCTACGAGGCGATGGTCACCGAGCCCGTGACCCGGCTCCTCGCCTCATGGGCGGGCCTCAGAACCTTCGCGCCGGACCGGGTGCTCGTCATTGGCCCCGACCGGGCCGAGCCCTCCTTCTTCTGGCTCGCCGGGCAGGGCGGCTACGGCTTCCAGACCGCACCCTCGGCGAGCCGTCTTGCCGCCGACCTCATCGCCGGGCGCGCCCCGGAAATCGAGGCCGCCGCCGTGAGCGCTCTTTCGCCGAACCGGTTTTCGTGACATCCTGTGCGAACAGGCAAGAAATAAAAAAGGGACAGCATAATGCGGCCGATCGGGCGGTTTCTGGCAGCACTCACCCTCATCGCTATGTCCGGATGCGGAGGCGGCAATGACCGCGTCGCCGGAATCCCGCAGCGGTTCAGCGACATCGACCCCTATGACTGGCGCGGCATCACCCCCGCGCATCACCCGGTCCACGGCGTCGACGTCTCGCGTTACCAGGGCGCGGTCGACTGGCACAGGGTCAGGGGCTCCGGCGTCTCCTTCGCCTTCATCAAGGCGACCGAGGGCGGGGACTACGCCGATCCGATGTTCTACCAGCACTGGTCCGGTGCCGCCCAGGCCGGCATCCCGCGCGGCGCCTATCACTTCTACTACCTTTGCCGCTCCGCCGTTGAACAGGCGCAGTGGTTCATCGCCAATGTCCCGGCCGAACGCGGCACGCTGCCGCCGGTTCTCGACATGGAGTGGAACCACACCTCGAAGACCTGCCGCTCGCGCCCGGATCCGGCGGTGATCCGTTCCGAGATCGAGACCTTCCAGCGCATCGTCGGTGCCCGCTTCGGCCAGCGCCCGGTGATCTACACCGCGGTCGACTTCTGGAGCGACAACGAATTGTGGAAGCTCCGGGGCGAGGAATTCTGGCTTCGCTCGGTGGCCGGCCACCCGAGCATCAAGTATCCCGGCCAGGACTGGAGCTTCTGGCAATACACCGGCACCGGCGTCGTTCCGGGCATTTCCGGCGAGGCCGATCTCAACGCCTTCGCGGGCTCCGAAGCCGCCTGGTCCGCCTGGCTCGCGCGGCGCAGCCTCTGACGCTACGTCACATTCCAGAAATGGAATAACTTGACGCAGGTCAAGGCCCGTCTCTCCCGCCCATGCCACTGGGCGGTGACAGGAAACCGGAGGCCGAGATGAGCTACATCGACGAGATCAAGGCGACCCGCGCCGAGTTGCGCACGCTCTACAGGACCATTCCCGCCGCGACCGAGGGCTTTTCGCAGCTCTCGGCCGCGGTGAAGGACAACGGTCCTTTGAGCGTCAAGGAAAAGGAATATGTCGCGCTTGGGATGGCGGTCGCGCTGCGCTGCGAGCCCTGCATCAACTTCCACGTCGAGGCGCTGATGAAGGCCGGCGCCACCCGCGAGGAACTGGGCGACGTGCTCGCGATGGCGATCCAGATGGGCGGCGGGCCGACGCTGATGTATTCGGCCGCAGCACTCGCCTGCTGGGACGAGTTGGCGGCGGCAAAAGAATAGGGCCGGTCTCCCGGCCCTTCTTCTTTTCAGAAGTATCCCGGGGGTCCGGGGGCAGCGCCCCCGGCCTCCCCGCCAAGGTCAGCCGTTGACGCGGATGCGCTCGTTCGACGGGTCAAACGGGCTGTCCTCGACGACTTCGACATCCCACTCCTGGCGCAGCATCCGCACCTTCAGCTTGGTGCCGACCGCCGCGAGGTCCGGGCTGACATAGCCCATGCCGATCTGCTTGCCGAACGCCACCGAGTAGCCGCCCGAGGTCAGACGGCCGACCTTCTTGCCGTCCTTGAGCAGTGCCTCCTTGCCCCAGGGATCGGTGTCCGACGGACCGTCGATCAGCACGGTGACGCATTTGAAGCGCACGCCGGTGTCGATCATCGCCTGCTTGCCCTGGAAGTCCTTTGACAGGTCGATGAAGCGGTCGAGACCGGCCTCCATCGGCGTCGCGTCGCGGCCAAGCTCGGTGCCGAACGCGCGATAGGACTTTTCCTGACGCAGCCAGTTCTGGGCGCGGCCGCCAACCAGCTTCATGCCGTGTTTCTTGCCGGCCTCTTCGAGAAGATCGAAGAGGTAGTTCTGCATCTCGATCGGGTGATGCAGTTCCCAGCCGAGTTCGCCGGTATAGGCCACGCGGATCGCATTGACCGGGCACATGCCGAGCTCGATCTTGCGCGCCGAAAGCCAGGGGAAGCGCTTGTTCGACAGGGCGGTTTCCGGGTCGGCATCCTTGATGATCTCTTTCAGGATGTCGCGCGACTTCGGACCGGCGATGGCGAAGACGCCCCACTGGGTAGTGACATCGTGGATGTCGATATGGCCGAACTCCGCCGCCTTGTCCTCGGCGCACTTGCGCAGGTAATCGGCGTCATAGGCGGTCCAGGCACCGGCCGAGACGAGGTAGTAGTCGTTCTCGCCGTTGCGGACGATGGTGTATTCGGTCCGCGTCGTGCCCGTGGGCGTCAGCGCGTAGGTCAGGTTGATGCGGCCGACCTTCGGCAGCGCGTTGCAGGTGAACCAGTCGAGGAACGCCGTGGCGCCCGGCCCGCGCACGAGGTGCTTGGTGAAGGCGGTGGCGTCGATCAGACCGGCGGTCTCGCGCACGGCCTTGGCCTCCTCGACCGCGTATTTCCACCAGGCGCCGCGACGGAACGAGCGGCTGTCGTGGTCAAACGAGGCTGGCGCATCGACAGGGCCGTAGTAGTTCGGACGGTCCCAGCCGTTGATCTGGCCGAACTGCGCGCCGCGTGCCTTCTGACGGTCATAGGCGGGCGAGGTCCGCAGCGGACGGCAGGCTTCGCGCTCTTCGTCCGGATGGTGCAGGATGAAGACGTGGTCGTAGCACTCCTCGTTCTTGCGCGCCGCGTATTCGGTCGTCATCCAGTTGCCGTAGCGCTTGGGATCGAGCGAGGCCATGTCGATCTCGGCTTCGCCCTCCACCATCATCTGGGCGAGGTAGTAGCCGGTGCCGCCCGCGGCGGTGATGCCGAACGAGAAGCCCTCGGCCAGCCACATGTTGCGCAGGCCCGGGGCGGGGCCGACGAGCGGGTTGCCGTCCGGCGTGTAGCAGATCGGGCCGTTGAAATCGTCCTTGAGGCCCACGGTCTCGGACGAGGGCAGGCGGTGGATCATCGACATGTATTCGGCCTCGATCCGCTCCAGGTCGAGCGGGAAGAGGTCGGCGCGGAAGCTGTCGGGAACGCCGTACTCGAAGCGCGCGGGCGCGCCTTTTTCATAGGGCCCAAGGATCCAGCCGCCGCGCTCTTCGCGCACATACCATTTGGCATCGGCATCGCGCAGAACCGGGTGCTCCGGGTTGTTCTTGCGGTATTCCTGCAGCATCGGGTCCGGCTCGGTCACGATGAACTGGTGCTCGACCGGAATCGCCGGGGTCTTGATCCCCAGCAGCCTGGCGGTGCGCTGGGCATGGTTGCCGGTGGCGGTGACGACATGCTCGGCACGGATTTCCGCGGTTTCTTCCGAGGCAACCAGGTTGCCGCCCTGTTCGACCATCTTGGTGATCGAGACGATCCACTCCGAGCCGGTCCACTTGTAGCCGTCGACCTGCCACTTGCGCTCGATCGTGACGCCGTGCTGGCGTGCGCCCTTGGCCATCGCCTGGGTCACGTCGGCGGGGTTGATGTAGCCGTCCTGCGGGTGGAACAGCGCGCCCTTGAGGTCGTCGGTGCGCAGGAGCGGCCAGCGCTCCTTCATTTCCTTCGGCGTCAGGAACTCGTGATAGACGTCACAGGTTTCCGCGACCGACGAATAGAGCATGTATTCGTCCATGCGGTCCTGGGTCTGCGCCATGCGCAGGTTGCCCACCACCGCGAAGCCGGCATTCAGGCCGGTCTCGGCTTCGAGCGACTTGTAGAAGTCGACCGAGTACTTGTGGATGTGGGTCGTGGCGTAGGACATGTTGAAGAGCGGCAGCAGGCCGGCGGCATGCCAGGTCGAGCCCGAGGTCAGCTCGTCGCGCTCCAGCAGCATCGTGTCCCAGCCAGCTTTGGCCAGGTGATAGGCGATCCCGGTTCCGACGGCACCGCCGCCGACGACAAGGGCTTTGACATGGGTTTTCATCGGGCCGACTCCTCGGGTCAATTTTCTGGCCCCTATCTGCCAGAGCCGCAGATTAGCGGAAATGTCAGCCCGACCTAAACCGGAGGAAAAACGACATGTGCGCAGGTCGGAGACACGCTAGACCCTGCTCGCGCGGATGCGGGCACTCGACCGCCGGCGCGCGGGCGCCTACAACTTCGGCAAACAGAACCACGACGGGAGTATAGCACATGGCGCGCACGGTGATCATCGAGACCCACGGCGGACCGGAGGCGCTTGTCCTCGTTGACCGCGACGTGGGCGCGCCGGGGCCGGGCGAGATCCGCATCGCCCACAAGGCCTGCGGGCTCAACTTCATCGACGTCTATCAGCGCGACGGGCTCTACAAGCTGCCGCTGCCGGCGGCGCTCGGGATGGAGGCGGCCGGGATCGTCGAGGCGGTGGGCGAGGGGGTCACCCATCTGAGCCCCGGCGACCGCGCGGCCTATGCCTGCCAGCCGCCCGGCGCCTATGCCGAGGCGCGCGTGATGCCCGCCGCGCAGGTCTGCAGGCTGCCGGACGGGATATCGTTCGAGGAGGGTGCGGCGGCCATGCTGAAGGGGCTGACGGTCGACTACCTCTTCAACCGCACCACGCCGATCGCGAAAGGCGACTGGGTGCTCTTCCATGCCGCCGCCGGGGGTGTCGGCCTCATCGCCTGCCAGTGGGCGCGGTCCGAGGGCATCAACCTGATCGCCACCGCGGGCACCGACGAGAAGTGCCAGATGGCGCTCGACCACGGCGCCGCCCACGCGATCAACTACCGCGAGGGCGACTTCGCCCCTCGTGTGCGCGAGATCACCGGGGGGCGCGGGGTCCATGTGGTGATGGATTCGGTCGGCAAGGACACGTTCGAGGGATCGCTCGACTCTCTCCGCCCGCTTGGCATGATGATCTCCTTCGGCGCCGCCTCGGGGCCGGTGCCGCCCCTGAACATCATGACGCTCGCCGCCAAGGGATCGCTTAAGATCACCCGGCCGACGATCTTCACCCACATTGCCGATCACGCGACCTGTCAGGAGATGGCCGCGCGCCTCTTCGGCAAGATCGCCTCGGGCAAGGTGAAGATCGAGGTCGGCCAGCGATATCCGCTGGAAGAGGTCGCCGAGGCCCATCGCGCGCTGGAGGCGCGCCGGACCACGGGATCGACCGTCCTGACGCTCTGAGCCGGGCGGCCGCAATTGCCTTCGGGACTCCACGTCCCCGACGGTCGCGTGATCGGGCTGACCCGGCGGCGTTGGTGGACGGTCTGACCGGTCACTTGGTTTCGATGCCGCAGGTTTTCGAACCGGCCCGTTTCTCGCAGCCTTCGGACGACAGTGGTTTGTCCGCGTCGCGGGCTACCGAGGCCGGAGCTACCCGAACCGCAGCCATCGCCTCTTCCGGCTTTTCAGGCCCGAAGAGCGCGTCGCGGCGCGCGGAAATGTGGTCTGCAAGCGTATAGCGGTTTTCAGGATGCGCCCGCCATGCGGTGAAATAGTCTAACCCGAACACCGTCAGTGCCATGACGACGGCGAATGCAAGCGCGAATATCCGACCCATACCCGACCCTTTTCGGTTTCGACCGCGACGCCGGTGTTTTGGCCGGTATCCGGACCCGGCCACCCGGCCCACGGAATGCAGTCGTCAGAGCATACCCGGCACCACGAGATCGGGTGGACGGTGACCGTCGGCAAAGGTCTTGATGTTGATGATGACCTTCTCGCCCATCTCGGTCCGCCCCTCGACGGTGGCCGAACCCATGTGCGGCAGGAGCACGACGTTGCTGAGCTCCCGCAGGCGCGGGTTGATGTCCTTGCCGTGCTCGTAGACGTCAAGCCCGGCACCGGCGATCTCGCCCGCGCGCAGCATCCGGGTGAGCGCGTTCTCGTCGATCACCTCGCCACGCGAGGTGTTGACGATGACGGCGGTCGGTTTCATCAGCCGCAGCCGGCGCGCGTTCATCAGGTGGAAGGTCGCCGGGGTGTGCGGGCAGTTGACCGAGATCACGTCCATCCGGCTCACCATCTGGTCGAGACTCTCCCAGTAGGTGGCTTCGACTTCCGCCTCCTGCTCGGGGCGAAGGCGCTTGCGGTTGTGATAGTGGATCTGCATGCCGAAGGCGGCGGCGCGGCGCGCCACGGCGGTGCCGATCCGGCCCATGCCGAGGATGCCGAGCCGGCGCCCGCCGACCCGGCCGCCCATGAAGGCGGTCGGCGCCCAGCCCTGCCACTGGCCCGACTGCATCACCGCGAGCCCCTCGGGGATGCGCCGGGTGACGGCGAGGATCAGCGCCATCGTCATGTCGGCGGTGTCTTCGGTCACGACGCCGGGCGTGTTGGAGACGAGCACCCCGCGCTGGCGCGCCGAATGGACGTCGATATGGTCGACGCCCGCGCCGTAGTTGGCGATGAGCTTCAGCCTTTCCCCTGCCTGGGCGAGGAGGTTGCTGTCGATATGGTCGGTGACGCAGGGCACCAGGACGTCCGCCCGCCGCATCGAGGCCGCGAGTTCCTCGCGGGTCATCCGGGTGTCGGGGTCGCGCAACTCGACATCGAAGAGTTCCTTCATCCGCGTCTCGACGACCTCGGGCAAGCGTCGCGTGACGACAACAGTCAGGCGCTGCGATCCCATGGGACTTCTCTCCTCTCTTCCAACGGCGCGTTGCTACTGGCAAAGTGCAGCGCAACGGGGCAAGTCACAAGCCCTGAAAGACGGCGCCCGCCACGTCGGGCGAAGATCGGGCAGGACATGAGCGGACGAGTTTACACAATGCGCGCGCTGCGGGCGCTGATCGCGTCGATCATCTGTTTCGGCGGCGCGTTGAGCGTCGCGGCCGCGACGGAAACCTTGCGCGGGCCGGTGACGAACCTGCCGCTGCCGCGCTTCGTCTCGCTCAAGGCGGCGGAGGGCAACGTGCGCCGCGGGCCGAGCCTCGAGCACCGGATCGACTGGGTGTTCCGCCACCGCGACATGCCGCTCCGGATCACCGCCGAATTCGAGCACTGGCGCCGGGTCGAGGACAGCGAGGGCCAGGGCGGCTGGATCTACTACACCCTCTTGTCGGGCGCCCGCACCGTGATGTTCGAGGTCGACCGGACCGCGATGCGGGTCCAGCCCGATCCCTCCGCGCGGGTCGTGGCCGAGGCCGAGGCCGGGGTGATCGGCTGGCTCGGCGAATGCAATCCCGGCTGGTGCCGGATCAGCGCGGGCGGCGAGAAGGGCTGGGTCGCCAAGGAGGCGCTCTGGGGCGTCGCGCCGGACGAGATCCGCGAGTGAGCGCATCCGCGACGGAAAGGGAGATCGTTGCGGCCTATTGGGCCGATATGAACGGCAATGACTTCGCCCATGCCGCAAGGTGGTTCTCCGACGATTTCCGGCTCTACTGGCCGCAATCCAGCGAAGTGATCGTCGGCCGCGCGGATTTCGCGGCGCTGAATGCCGCCTATACCGCCGCCGGGCCATGGCGGTTCGACGTCGTGAGGCTTGTGGGCGAGGGTCCGCTGGTCGTTAGCGACGCGACGGTGACCGACGTCTCCAGGACAGCCCGCGCCGTCTCCTTCCACCGCGTCGTCGGCGGCCGAATCGTGGAGCAGGTGGAGTATTGGCCCGACGATTACGAGGCGCCGGCCTGGCGCGCGCCGTGCACCCGGCGCGGCCTGCCGCCCGTCCGGAGCATTGTCGAACCGGAGAGGATCGGATGAGGTCGGGGCGCTTTCCTCCCCCCTCGTGGGGGAGGGGAGGCGTCCGGCCCCGGCGTGCTTCCTTCCGGTCCGATCACTGTCCAGGTCAGGATGCCGCCTTTCCCGCCCCCGCCGCCGCTGCTATGAGCCGGGCAAGGACGGGAGCGGATGATGGGACGCAACGACACAAGGCTCAACGCATCGGCCGGCATCGCCTCGGTGGCGGTGGCGCTGGTTCTCGTTGCGCTGAAGCTCTGGGCGCTCGGCGCGACCTCGGCGCTCTCGGTCGCGGCCTCGCTTGCGGACAGCGCGCTCGACCTGATGATGTCGCTCGGCGGGCTGACGGCGATTCTCTACGCGGCGCGCCCCGCCGATGAGGACCACGCCTTCGGCCACACCTCGGCCGAGGATCTCGCGGCGCTCGCGCAATCGGTCTTCATCCTGATCTCGGGCGCGGTGATCGGCTGGTCAGCGGTCAACCGGCTCCTGTCCGACAGCCCGCGCGCGCTCGCGGACGAGGGGCGCGGCATGGCGGTCATGGTGGTGTCGATCGTGCTCACGGTGGCGCTCGTGCTCTGGCAGCGCCGGGTCGCGCGCCGGACCGGCAGCCGGGTCGTCGCCGCCGACAGCCTGCACTACATGTCCGATCTCCTGCCCGCGCTCGGCGCCATCGCGGCGCTCTGGATCTCGCGCCGCTTCGGCGTCGTCGAGGTCGACAGCGTCGTCGCGCTCGCCGCGGCGGTGATGCTGGTCTTCGGGGCGCTCCGGATCGGCAAGGGCGCCTGGGACGCGCTGATGGACCGCAGCGCCGATCCCGCGCTAATCACCGCAATCGCCGCGATCGCCCGCGACTGGCCGGGCGTGCACGGCTTCCACGACCTCAAGACACGGACCGCGGGCAGCCGGGTCTTCGTCAACATCCATATCGAGCTCGACGGCGACCAGTCCCTGCGCGAGGCCCATGCGATCGGCGCCGGGCTCAGGCGCCGGATCCTCGAGACCTATCCGCAATGCGACGTGATCGTGCACAAGGACGTGGCGCGGGAGACCTGAGAAACATGGCCGCCGGGCGTTGACTCTGCGGATCGGGGCGTTATAAGCCGCCCGTCCCGGGACATCGCGCCCGGGGCTTTCATTTGGTGTTGGTGGACCCCGCAAGGGGAAGCCTGTCGCCCGAGACCCGGATCACGTCCGGGACGACGGAAAGGACAACGCCCTTCATGCCGCCTCCGGGCGGCGACACTAAGAAGGAGATCAGCGGTGACCAAACGCACCTCTGCCAAGTACAAGATCGACCGCCGCATGGGCGAGAACATCTGGGGCCGTCCGAAGTCCCCGGTGAACCGCCGCGAGTACGGCCCCGGCCAGCACGGCCAGCGCCGCAAGAACAAGCTTTCCGACTTCGGCACGCAGCTACGCGCCAAGCAGAAGCTCAAGGGCTATTACGGCGACCTGACCGAGAAGCAGTTCCGCCGCATCTACGGCGAGGCCGAGCGCGTCAAGGGCGACACCGGTGAGAACCTGGTCGGCCTCCTCGAGCGCCGTCTCGACGCCATCGTCTACCGCGCCAAGTTCGTCCCGACGATCTTCGCCGCGCGTCAGTTCGTGAACCACGGCCACGTCACCGTGAACGGCAAGCGCGTCAACATCGCGTCCTACCGCGTCAAGGAAGGCGACGTCGTCGCCGTCCGCGACAAGTCGCGCCAACTCGCCATCGTGCTCGAGGCCGTCGGCCTCGCCGAGCGGGACGTGCCGGACTACATCGAGGCCGACCATTCCAAGATGACCGCGACCTTCGTGCGCACCCCGGCGCTGGGCGACGTGCCCTACGCCGTGCAGATGGAACCGCATCTCGTCGTCGAATACTACGCGAAGAACTGATCCTTCGCGGGAGAGTTCGGAAAGGGCCGCCTCCGGGTGGCCCTTTTCTTTTTCCATGCCTGTGATCTTGGTTGTCGTCTTCGAGTTCGAAGCGGCTCTGCGGATTCCGGCGATCGGAAGGTCGCATTTTTTATGCTGAAGTTTTTTTGAGGGGCAGTTGCGTCGGCCCGGTTGTTGTGGACTTCGGGTTGGCTCCTCTTCTCAGATTCAGGGGGAGTGGTTTCATGAGACCTTCGAAGGCCGGAAAGCTGGCAATGCTGGCGGCGATCTATTTGGCGTCCACGCCAACCGTGGCATCCGCTCAGTCGTCGAGTGAGGGCGCTGCGCTGGTTCCTGAAATCAATCAGATCATTGAGGCGGACTCGGCCCGGCTCAAGGACATTTTCAAGGACATCCATCAGCACGCCGAACTTGGCTTCATGGAAACCCGGACCGCGGGGATAGTGGCTGCAGAACTGGAGGCACTTGGATTCGAGGTCAAAACTGGCATCGGTATCACCGGCGTTGTCGGGATCATGGAGAATGGAGAAGGCCCGACCTTCATGTTCCGGGCCGACATGGACGCAAATGCGGTTCAAGAGGCAACGGGCTTGCCATACGCCAGCACCCAGCGAGTCACCAACCTCTCGGGCGTCGAGACCTATGTCGCCCACATGTGCGGCCACGATGCGCATACGACATGGTTGATCGGCCCTGCAAGGACGATGGCAGAGTTGAAGGACCGGTGGTCCGGAACACTGGTTCTCATAGCCCAACCCGCGGAAGAGCCGGTGGAAGGGGCCAAGGCGATGCGGGATGACGGGCTCTATGAGACCCATGCCGTCCCCAAGCCCGACTATTTCCTGACCTTCCATACAGCGCCGTTTTCGACTGGCATGGTTGCCCTTACCAGCGGCAGGATGAACACGGGAACGGACCATATCGACGTCACCTTCCACGGATCAGGCGGCCACGGCTCGTCGCCGCATCATGCCACCGATCCGGTCATCATGGCCGGAATGGCGATCGTCCAGTACCAGACCATCGTGTCGCGCATGGCTGATCAGACCGAGACGAGCGTTCTGACGGTCGGCAGCGTGCAGGCGGGCGTCGACAACAACGTCATCCCGACAGAGGCCGAATTGAAGCTCAAGCTGCACTATACGACCCCCGAGCTGCGCGAGGTCATGGTTTCCGGCATCGAGCGGATCAGCAGGAACATCGCCTTGAGCTACGGCATCGATGACGAGGCCATGATGCCGACCATCTTCGAGAAGGGATATGCACCGGTCATCTTCAACGATGCGGAGTGGATGGACCGCATCCGGCAGGTTCTGAGCGAGGCGAAGGCAGTGGACGAGATCGTCAACGAGAGGCGGGTGGTCGAAGGTGTTGCCATCGACGATCTCCAGGTTCCCGGCTCGGACGACGCCTTCCTTCTGATCGACGGGCTAGAGGGCGTGAAGGGCGCCTATATCGGGGTCGGCACGGCCGACCCCGAGGTCGTCGCCAAGGCGCATGCCGAAGGGAAGGAGTTCCCGTTCTTCGTGCACGAGCCAAACTACGTCGTCGATCTCGACGCCATTCCGTGGGGAACGCGACTGGCCTCTGTCATTGCGCTCGACGTGCTGGGAAAGCCTACCGAGTAGGAGATCGTGGTGATCCCGGCCTTGGGGATCGCCAACTGTCGAGCACGCAGAGACACTCGGCTCATGTCCGGAAAGCCCGCCTCGCAGGCCAGCCCATATCCGGGCATCTTTTGTCCTGCCCATCAATGCCGGGCGCAGGGGCCTGTCGGCCAAGTTCAGCCGGTTCCTTCAAGGAGATCGACGTTCGCCGCGAGTTCGGTTCTGACACCCGCGTCGTTCGAAATATCCGGGAGCTTCTGGTAATAAAGGACCTGCTACAAGGGAGGATCGATCGATGAACCGATTTACAATTCTCTACGCAGCCATATTGATTGCAGGTCCTGCGTCGACCAATGCACAAAGCAGTTCAGAAAGCTCGGATGTGCGCGCCGAGTTTCCAGAATGCCCGGCCCGCATCAGAGTACTTGGGGAACCGCCGGGAGATCCAATCGAGTGCCTGTGTACCCCGGAAATTCGACAAATAGAGGGTACCGTGAAGTTGTATGGAAGTGGTCCATACGATTCCGTCAGCAACATCTGCATCGCCGCGGTTCACGCGGGAGTGACGACGCTCGAAGGCGGACCTGTGCGCGTAATTCCCAGACCTCCACAATCGAGCTTCAAGGGTACGCTGGCCAACGGTGTTTACAGTGAGGATTGGAGCTCAAGCAAATTCAACACCTTCGATGTCGAGCCTGTCAAAAACTAGGCGCGGCCATGCTCGGACTCGAAATCCTGTCTTGACCATCGCACGGTTCACGCCGAGGTCGGCCGTCCAAGTCTGATGCCGCAGAACTCATCGCAACAATGTCCGGCACGGCGGGCCGAGCCGAATTGGTTGAATGTCGATTTCCTTCAGCCCGGTGCGAGGCGTCCGTGCCCTGTCGGGCAGCGCTCAGCCGATTGCTTCGACCAGACCAAGGTTCGCCTCGGCCGAGGCGAACCGGTTCTTCTTGAGGCGGCGGAGTCCGGAGCCGCGTAGCATGCGCGCGCCCGCGCGGTGACGGGAGCCGCCATCGCGTCGCTACGCGATGGCGCGCACAATCATTCGGAAACCTCGGGCTTTGCTGAGCGACATTCCCCGCGGAATTACTCGCTAGGCGTGACAGCCACCGCTACCGATTGTCCAACTACGACAAGCACCCGATCGCCTGGCTGCCGAGACTTGGCGAATTCCACCATCCTGTCGTCCACCGGCAAGGTGCGTTCGTCGCCTTCGGGGAAAATGACCGTCGCCATCTGGTTTTCGCTGTCGTAACTCACCACCTCGACGACGAAAGTCACAATCTCGACCGTAGCTGCCCCAGGCTTGTCTCCGAGCGCGGCACGGGCCTCCGAAATCACCATTTCCGGCGCCCCATCGTCGGCGGGATCGGCCATGGCGAGTGCAACACCTCCTGCATATTCAAGGGTCACCTGGTCACCCACTTCAATCTGATCGAAGTTCGCAACGTTGTCTCCGGCTTCAAAAACCGTGGATTCACCGTCTTCACCGGTAATCGTGACCTGACGTGTTTCGGCGTCGACCGCCTCGATCCTGCCCTTCATCGTGATCGTGTCCGACCGCTCGGCGCTGTCAGTCGATTGCGAATAGGAAGGGAAGGCGAGAAGGGCAGCGATTGTTCCAGCGACGAGACTAAAGCGCATTGGGCACATTCTCCCTGGTATATTGTGCGAAGTTGGATTGGCTTTCTAATTCGGTTCAGGAGGCCCAAAGCATCATGCTTTGCACGGGAAGATGCAATGGCGGCGTCTCATGCGAACGTCATCTTTCCTCGCGCCGCCGATCAGACCGATGTCGTGGAATGTCCGTTTGCAACTGCTCGGGTCTTGACCGAGCCGAAGTCAACCGATCCCCTCTACCAGGACGAGGTTCGCCTCTGCCGACGCCAGCCGGTGTGCCTTGAGGCGGTGGTAGTCGGGATCCGCGTACCATGCGCGCGCCCGCGCCGCGTCGGGAAACGCCATCACCACGGTGCGCGGATGCGCCCACGATCCTTCCAGAACCTCGGTTTCGGCCCGCGACGTCACAAGGAGCTTCCCGCCGTGCCGCTCGAAGACCGGCAGGAACCCGTCGAGGTATTTCTGGTATTCCGAAGGGTCGCGGATGTCGATCTGCGCGATCATGTAGGTGCTCATGGCCGGTCCTCCTCTGCGTTTGCTCCAGTATAGGCCTGCCTCGCCGTCGTCGGCCGGGGTGATTTCGCATCGTGGACATGCAAGAATGCATGGCGATGCATTGGGACGATCTGCGCTTCTTTCTGACCGTCGCGCGCGCGGCCTCGTTCTCCGCCGCCGCGAAGGAACTCGGGGTGAACCAGTCGACGGTGTCGCGCCGGCTGGCCGCGCTTGAACGCCGGCTCGGCACGCTCCTGGTGACGCGCCATGCGACCGGACATCTCCTGACCCCGGTGGGCCGCGACCTCGCGCAGGCCGCGGAGCCGATCGCGGCAGAGATCGGTGCCGTTTTGCGCCAGGTCGAGGGGCGTGACGCTCAGCTTGGCGGCGTCCTCCGCGTGACCTGCGTCGAGATGATGATCGACCGCTTCCTCGCGCCGCATTTCGCCCGCTTCTGCCGCGAGCATCCAGGGCTTGCCCTTACCCTTCAGGCGTCTATGCGACCGCTCGACCTGATGCGCAGCGAGGCCGACGTGGCGATCCGGGTGTCCGAGAGCCCGCCGCCGCCCTTGGTGGGGCGCCGGCTTTGCGACTTTGCCCTCGCGGTTTACGGCGCGACGTCACGGCAGGCGGGCGCGCCGGATCTGCCCCGGCCCGACCGGCTCGACTGGATCGGCTGGGCCGATGATGCGGGCAACGCGCGGGTGATCCTCGATACCTTTCCGTCGGCACGGATCGTGCACGAGGTCGACGGCCTCGTGGCGCTTAGCGCGATGGTGCGCGAGGGGGCAGGAATCTCGGCGCTGCCCTGCTACTGGGCGGACCGCGATCCGGGCCTCTCCCGGCTCTCTGGCGCCTTCGTGCCGCGCGGAATCGGGATCTGGGTTCTGATGCATCCCGAGGTGCGCCACGCCGCGCGGGTCCGCGCCTTCGTCGACATGGTGACGAGGGCGCTCCTCGCCAACCGCGCCGCGTTCGAGGGACGGCTGGGCGGTTCGACGCCCGGCTGACGCTTTCGGTCCTTGCCCGGTCGCTCCCGACCGTCCGTCCTATTTGGCGTTGCCACTTGACACCACCTGCCGGGGTTGCGGCAATATCCCGCTGGTCTTGCGACCGGCGGGCCGCTAGAAAGCGCCGACATTGCGCAGAGGCCCGAGATGACCGACCACATCCGTCCGCAGCCGGGGATCATGGATATCGCTCTCTACGAGGGCGGCGCGGCGCATGTGGCCGGGGTCACCGATGCGGTGAAGCTCTCGTCGAATGAAAACCCCTTCGGCCCCTCTGACAAGGCCAGGGAGGCGTTCCAGCGCGCGGTCCACAAGCTCCACCGCTACCCGAACACCGATCATGCGAGCCTGCGCCGCGCGATCGGCGAGACCCACGGGCTCGACCCGTCGCGGATCATCTGCGGCGTGGGTTCGGACGAAATCATCCACTTCCTCTGCCAGGCCTATGCCGGGCCGAAGGACGAGGTCGTCTTCACCGAGCACGGCTTCCTCATGTACCGGATCTCGGCGATGGCGGCGGGGGCGACTCCGGTGGCGGTGAAGGAGCGGGACCGCACGACCGATGTCGACGCGATTCTCGCGGCCTGCAACCGTCGCACCAAGCTTGTCTTCATCGCCAACCCGAACAACCCGACCGGCACCATGATCGGCCTGCCCGAGATCGAGCGGCTCGCGAGCGGCCTGCCGAAACAGGCAATCCTCGTTCTCGACGGCGCCTATGCGGAATACGTCGAGGGCTACGACGGCGGCGCGGCACTGGCGACGGAGCGCGCGAATGTCTTCATGACGCGCACGTTTTCGAAGATCTACGGGCTCGGCGGCCTCAGGATCGGCTGGGGCTACGGTCCGCAGGCGATCATCGACGTGCTGAACCGGATCCGCGGCCCGTTCAACCTCTCGACCGCGCAGCTCGAGGCCGCCGAGGCTGCGGTGCGCGACCGCGACCATGTGGAGCGGTGCCGCGAGGAAAACACCCGGCTCCGCGCCTGGCTTGCCGAGGCGCTGGCCGAGAAGGGCGTGCCGTCGGATACTTCGACCGCGAACTTCGTCCTCGCCCGCTTCGCCAGCGAGGCCGAGGCGGGCGCCTGCGACGAGTTCCTGCAAACGCAGGGCCTGATCGTGCGCCGCGTCGCCGGTTACGGCCTGCCGCATTGCCTCAGGATCACCATCGGCGACGAGGCCTCGTGCCGCCGCGTCGCCCATGCGATCGGCCAGTTCAAGGGGCAGAAATGAGCGCCCCGATCTATGACCGCGTCGCCCTGATCGGGCTCGGCCTCATCGCCTCGTCGATGGGCCACGCGATGAAGAAATGGGGCCTCGCGCGGAGCATTACGGGCCACGCCAAGACCGAGGCGACCCGCGCCGCCGCACTGGAACTTGGCTTTTGCGACGAGGTCTTCGCGACCGCCGCCGAAGCGGCCGAGGGGGCCGACCTCGTGGTTCTCGCGGTGCCGGTCGGCGCGATGGGCGCGGTGGCGGCCGAGATCGGCCCGCATCTGAAGCCGGGCGCCACGGTCACCGATGTCGGTTCGGTGAAGCAGGCGGTGATCGAGGCAGTCGCGCCGCACCTGCCCGCCCATGTGAGCTTCGTCCCCGGCCATCCCCTTGCCGGGACCGAGCATTCCGGTCCGCGCTCGGGGTTCGCCACCCTGTTCCAGAACCGCTGGTGCCTGATCATTCCCGGCGACGCCGCGCCCGAGGCCGTGGCGCGGCTCCGCGCACTCTGGGAAGGGATGGGCTCGAACGTCGAGGAGATGGACGCGGTCCACCACGACCTGGTGCTCGCCGTTACCAGCCACACGCCGCATCTCATCGCCTACACGATGGTCGGCGTGGCCGACCACCTGCGGCGCGTGACCGAAAGCGAGATCATCAAGTATTCCGCCGCCGGCTTTCGCGACTTCACCCGCATCGCGGCCTCCGACCCGACTATGTGGCGCGACGTGTTCCTGACCAACAAGGAAGCGACGCTCGACATTCTCGGCCGCTTCACCGAGGAGCTGTTCATGCTCCAGCGCGCGATCCGGATGGGCGACGGCGACCAGCTTTTCGACTATTTCACCCGCACCCGCGCGATCCGTCGCAGCATCATCGAGGCCGGCCAGGACACCGCCGCGCCAGACTTCGGCCGCGCCGCGATGGAGGAAAAATGAGCGCGCCCCGGTTCAACCGCACCGGCATTGCGCTGGCTTTCTTCCTTGCCGCGACGACGGCGCTGGCCAACCCGCCCGCGCAGTCGCCGCGCCCGGCTGCCCGCCCCGGTCTCGCCGTCGAGGCCGTGGTAATGGTCGCCGCCGCCAGCGCCTTCGCCCCGGCGGCTTCCGCGCGCCCCGAGAAACGACCCCGCGGGCTCGCCACCGAGCCGCAGGTCGAGAAGGTGGTGTTCCGCAGCCAGCCCGCGCCCGAGGCCACGATAGGCCGCAAGGGCGCGCTCTGCGGCGATCCCGCGCTCAAGGGCAAGACGATCCCGCCGATCCTCTCGAAGGTCAAAGGCTGCGGGTTGGAGAAGGGCTTGAGCCTCGTTTCGGTCGCGGGCGTCGCGCTCAGCCAGCCGGCCTCGGTCGACTGCGCGACGGCGTCGGCGCTGAAGACCTGGGTCGAGACGGGCGTGAAGCCGGCGCTGGAGGGAACCGGGGGCGGCGTCGCGGCGCTGCAGGTCGCGGGCAGCTACACCTGCCGGGGCCGCAACAACCAGAGGGGCGCGAAGGTCTCCGAGCACGGGCGCGGCCGGGCGGTCGATATCTCGGCGATCCTGCTGGCCGACGGCACCGCGATCACGGTCGAGAACGGCTGGGGATCGAAACGCTACGGCAAGGTGCTCGCCTCGATGCGCCGCTCCGCCTGCGGGCCGTTCAATACAGTGCTGGGGCCGGGATCGGACCGCCACCACCACGACCACCTTCATCTCGATACCGCGCGCGGCCGCGGGCCCTATTGCCGTTGAGCTAGAACCGCGGCGCGGCGCCAAGCGGGATCGGCCCGAGGCTCACCCGGCCATTGCTGAAGGTGAGCGGCAGGCTCAGCGTCTCAGCGTCGCCACCGGCGAGCGCCAGTTGCTCGAACGCGCTTTCCACCGTGGGCGCCAGTTCCTCGCGGATCAGGCCGAGCCTGGTGAGAAGCGGCAGCGCCGCGCGCCAGTTCTTGATCGACAGGTCAATGCGGCCATCCGGCGTGCCGCCGGCGAGACGCTCGACCGCGCCCTGTCCGGTGACCCGGAGCGGTCCCCACTCAAGCTCGGCCGACCGGATTTCCGCCCCGGTAACCGCGATACCCTCGACCTGGGCAAAGCGGTCGAGCGGCCGGTCAAGCCGGAGCTTGGCGTCGAGCCGGACATGCTCACCCTTGGCCGGGAGCGCCCCGGTGGCTTCGATCAGGCGGGCCGGCAGACCGGAAAGCGACAGGCCGAAAAGCTCGACGCCGAGTTCCTGTTCGGTCTCCGCCGTGCCGCGCCGGACCGCGAGCCGCGCCTCGGTCGCAGCGGCGCCCCAGCCGTGATCGGAGGTCAGGGACATTTCGGTGCCAACCGTCTGCGCCCGGATGAGCGGCAGATCGGTCGCGATCCCGAATACCGCGCTGGCCTTGAGGTCCTTGGAATCGAGTTTAAAAGCCTCGCGGTCAATGCGGATGTCCTGCGTCGCCGGCAAGAGCGCGACGATATGGTGCGGCTTGTAGGACAGGGCGTGGAGATTGATCTCGGGCGCCGACCAGTGCAGGCGCCCGTCGGCGCTCATAAGCTCCGGTGTGCTCACAGTGAGGTCGAACCGCGACGGGAAGCCGGATAGATCGACCGCGCCGAAATCGGCGAGCCCCGCCGCACGCATCTCGGCAAGTGCCGCCTCGGTCCCGTCGAGAAGTGCGCGCGACCCGACGACCCAGTAGCCGCCGTAGAAAGCGGCGAAGGCCGCCACCAGCCAGATCACTACGCGCATGAGGGGGCCTTTCCTGACCGTTCCGGATGCTGTTTATAAGGGGGCAGGGGCAAGAACCAGAAGGTTGGCATGAATTCTTTGTGGGTCTTCGGTTACGGATCGCTCATGTGGGAGCCGGGTTTCGAGTATCGGGAACGTACCCTTGCCCGGCTCGAGGGCTGGCACCGCTCGTTCTGCATGCGCTCGATCCATCATCGCGGCACCTCGGACCACCCCGGCCTCGTGCTCGCGCTCGACGCTGCCGGGGGGGCGTGCTGCAACGGCGTCGCCTATTCGGTCGAGGCGGCGCGGGCCGCCGAGACCCTCGACTACCTGCGCGAGCGCGAGCTGATCTCCTCCGCCTATCTGGAAAGGACCCTGCCGATCGCGCTGCGCGACGGCCGCAGCCTGGAGGCCGTGACCTACGTGATCGACCCCGACCACGTCCAGTACTGCGGCGGCCTCGGGCTCGAGGAGCAGGCCGGCATCATCGCCACGGCGCGGGGCGGACGCGGGCCGAACACCGAATATCTCTGGAACACCGCCGAGCATCTGCACGAACTCGGTATTGCCGACCCCGATCTCGACTGGCTATCGGAGCGGGTGCGGTCGCTGACGGCGGACGCCGCCTCTAACGGCTTGTGAGCCGCGACGGCCCCGCCTATTGTCCAAGAAACTGAAAGGACAAGGGTCGCGATCCTGATGGCAAAATCCATGCGCTCGGCCGAGCCGTTCTTCTCACAGCCGGTGCGCCAGATTGCGATGATGCTTCTGGTATCGGTCCTTGTCGGCGCGGGCGCCTATGTCGCCTATGGCCCGATCATTTCGATCTTCAGCGCCAACCTCTGGCTGAACGGCCTGATCCTTGGGGTCTTCGTCTTCGGTGTGCTGACCTGCTTCTGGCAGGTCGCCCAGCTCGTGAGGTCGGTGAGCTGGATCGAGGGGTTCGCCGCGCAGCAGCCCGGTCACGAGATGACGATCGCGCCCAGCATGCTGGCGCCGCTCGCCGCCCTTCTGCGATCCCGCGGCCGGCGCGGCGGCCAGATCTCCTCGACCTCGGCGGGCTCGATCCTTGAATCGGTCTCGACCCGCATCGAAGAGGCGCGCGACATCACGCGCTACCTCACGAGCCTGCTGATCTTCCTTGGGCTGCTCGGAACGTTCTACGGCCTCGCGATCACCGTACCTGCCGTTGTCGACACGATCCGCGCGCTGGCGCCCCAGGAGGGCGAGACCGGGATGCAGGTCTTCGACAAGCTCATGGGCGGGCTCGAAAAGCAGCTCGGCGGCATGGGAACGGCCTTCTCGTCCTCGCTACTCGGCCTTGCCGGATCGCTCGTCGTGGGGCTGCTGGAGCTTTTCGCAGGTCACGGCCAGAACCGCTTCTACCGCGAGCTGGAGGAATGGCTGACATCCTTCACCCGCCTGTCCTTCGCGGGCGGCGACGGCGATGCCGCGCCCGACGGTGACGCGGTCGCCGGCGTTCTCGATCACATGGCCGGGCAGGTTGAGACGCTGCAGGCGATTCTCCAGCAATCGGATGCCGGCCGGGCCGCGGTGAACGAGCGGCTCGAAAGCCTGATCGCGGCGGTCGGAAACCTGACCCATCGGTTAGAGGCGGAGGCAGGCGCGTCCGCGGTGCTCGCGCGCATCGCCGACGGCCAGGACCGCGTCGCCAGCCTGATCGAGCGCAACGGCCCGGTCGCCGCCGGCAACGACGGCGGAGATGACGCGGAAAGCCGGATGCGGCTGCGCTCCATCGATGTGCAGCTTCTGCGGCTGCTCGAGGAGGTCGCGGCCGGGCGGCAGGAAAGCATGGCCGATCTGCGCGGGGACATCGCGCAGCTCACCCGCGCGGTCCGCGCACTCGGCCGGCCCGACCCGGTGCGGAAGGGCTAGGGATGGCACTCGCCAAGGGGCGCAACGGTCAACGGTTCTCGGCCAATATCTGGCCGGGCTTCGTTGACGCGATGACCGCGCTCCTGATGGTGCTGATGTTCGTCCTGACGATCTTCATGATCGTGCAGTTCACCTTGCGCGAGACGATCGACACCCAGGGCGACGAGCTGGCCGCGCTCAACGAGCAGGTCGCCGGCCTCGCCGAAGCGCTCGGTCTGGAACGCGCGCGCGCGTCCGAGCTCGAGGGCGAGGTCTCGGGCCTTAATGCCGATATCGCCGCCGCCCGCGCCGACGCCGACCGCCAGTCTTCGCTGATCGCGACGCTCACCTCCGAACTTGAGGGGCGGGCGGCGGAACTAAGCGCCGCGCAGGCGAAGGTCACCGATTTCGAGGCGCAGGTCGCCAGCCTGCTTGCCGAGCGCGATGCGGCTCGTGGCCAGGCCGCGGCAATGACGGCCGAGCGCGACACGGCCCGCGGTGCGGCCGATGCCCTGATCGCCGAGCGCGACGAACTGAAATCGGCGCAGGAGGCGCTCAACCTCGCAGTCGCGGCGGCTCGGGCCGAGGTCGACGAGAAAGCCGAGGCCGCGCGCCTTGCCGCGGCCCGGCGCTATGCGCTGGAGGCGCTGGTCGATGACCTGAGGGCGAAACAGAACGCGACAGCGGAGCAACTGAGCGAAGCGGAGGCCACGCGCCTCACGGAAGCTGCCGCCGCCGCCGCGCTGCGCGAAAAGCTGAAGGGGGCCGAGGACGAGCTGACCGCGATGACGCTCGCGCTTGAGGAGCAGCGCCGCCGCGCCGAGGAGACCCTGATGCTTCTGGCCGCGGCCCGTGCCGCGCGGGAAGCGGCTGCCGGGCAGGCTGAGGAAACGCTCAGCGAGGCGGACCGCCACAAGGCGCTGCTTGCGACAGCGAATGCGGCATTGGCTGAGGAACGCGCGGCCTCGGCCGAAGCCGCGCGCAAGGTCGCTTTGCTGAACGAGCAGGTTCTGGCGCTGCGCAGTCAACTGGGCGGGCTGCAGAACCTTCTCGACGCCTCCGCGGCCCGCGACGCCGAGGCCAAGGTGCAGATCGAGGCGCTCGGTACGCGGCTGAATTCGGCGCTCGCCCAGGTGGCAAGCGAGCAGCGCCGCCGGGCCGATCTGGAGGAGGCCGAGCGGAAGCGTCTCGAGGCCGAGGCCAAGGCGCTGAAGGAGGAAACGAAGGAGCTTGCCCGTTACCGGTCGGAGTTCTTCGCGCGGCTCTCGCAGGTGCTTGCCGGCCGGGAGGGCGTCCGCGTCGTCGGTGACCGGTTCGTCTTTTCCGCAGAAGTCCTGTTCGAACCCGGCTCGGCCGATCTCGCCGCCGAGGGGCGCAGCCAGATCGCCAATGTCGCGACGACGCTGCAGGAGCTCGCGGTCGCGATCCCGTCCGAAATCGACTGGATCATTCGCGTCGATGGGCACACGGACAACCTGCCGCTCTCCGGCTTCGGCCAGTTCCGCGACAACTGGGAACTCAGTCAAGGGCGGGCGCTTTCGGTCGTGCGCTTCTTGCAGGGCCAGCTGGGCTTCCCGCCCGAGCGCCTCGTCGCGGCGGGTTTCGGCGAGTACCACCCGGTGGCCGAGGGCGACACGCCCGAGGCGCGGGCGCAGAACCGGCGGATCGAGCTCAAGCTGACCGAGCGGTGAGCGGTTCGGGCGTTCCGGACGCTCCCTGAGCCTGCGCCTCAATGTCACGCCGGAGACCGCTGGAACCAGCGGATTGGAGCAACTCGACCCTTCGTGCCATCATGACGCCCTGCAGGAACAGGATCGGTGCTCTCGGCGCGCCGTACCGGAGAGCGTGACCGATGGGCCTTCTCGTCCAACCCCGGCTGATCAACGACCCTTGTGGGGATCCCGGCCTCTATCTCGACTTCCGCTTCGGTCGCCGGGCGATGCTCTTCGATCTTGGCGACACCACGCCACTCTCGCCACGAGAACTGATCCGGGTGTCGCATGTCTTTGTCAGCCACGCGCATATGGACCACATTGCCGGTCTTGAGCGACTTTTTCGCCTGCGCCTTCACCGGCCGCAGCCGCTCCAGTTTCTCGGGCCGGCCGGGTTCGTCGACCAGATGGAAAGTCGTCTCGGCTCCTATACCTGGAACCTGCTTGACGAAACATCGGTCGACTTCCGCCTATCCGTTCAGGCTTTCGACGGGGGGCGGATCGTGGAGGCAGCCGAGTTTCACGCCCGCCGTCGCTTCCTTAGGTGCGATGTGCCGGTCCCGGAGCTGGGCGACGGCCTCGTGCTGAGCGAGCCGGAGTTCGAGGTCCGCTCGCTCGCGTTCGACCACGGCATCCCGTCGCTGGGCTTCGCGTTCCGGCAGCGCATCCGCGTGAACGTCTGGCGAAACGCGCTCGACGAGATGGGGCTTCCAGTCGGCCCGTGGATCGACATCGCCAAGCGGGCGATGCGCGACGGATTGCCCGACCGTCACCGGATTTCGGTGCCCGGAGCCGGGGAGGTCTCGCTCGGCCTTTTGCGCGCGCGGGTTTTTCGGTCCGAGAAGGGTCAGCATTTCGCCTATGTCACAGACGTCGCCGATACCGCGGATAATCGCGCCCTTATCATGGAACTTGCCGGTGGCGCGGATCACCTCTTCATCGAAGCAGTCTTTCCCGACGCGGACCGCGCTTTCGCGACCGCGACGCGCCATTTGACGGCGCGGGCGGCCGGAGAAATCGCGCGGGCAGCCGGCGTGGCCGGACTCACGCCGTTTCATCACTCCGCCCGGTACGCAGATAGAGCGGCAGCACTCGCCGCCGAGGCGCTGACCGCTTATGCGACCGGCTGATCCAGACGGAGCGCTTGCACTGTCTGCCGCACTCAAGACCCGGTACTTGCAGCGCCTGACCGAGTGGAGCCACCCGTTCGTGTTCCGCGAAAGGCCGGGACGAACGTGCCGCCGCGGGCGTTTCAACGAAACGCGGCCGGCACCGGAAAGGTGTCGGCCGGGTCCACCAGGTTAAATCGCGCAGACTCAATCGGCCGTCAGAAGCGGCGGTTTCGAGCCGGCGATCCGCGCTTTCTGAGGTTCCTCGATCTCGAGGACGATCGCGCCATCGCGTACCTTCACATGCACGACGCCACCCTTCGTGAGCTTGCCGAACAAGAGCTCCTCCGCGAGCGGCTTCTTGATGTGCTCCTGGATCACGCGGGCCAATGGCCTTGCGCCCATCCGGTCGTCGTAGCCCTTCTCGGCGATCCAGTTGGCCGCCTCCGGTGACAGTTCGATATGGACATGGCGATCCATCAGCTGTGCTTCGAGTTGCAGGACGAACTTGTCCACCACCTGCAGGATCACTTCGCGCGGCAGAGCCGAGAAGGAGATCACCGCGTCGAGCCGGTTGCGGAACTCGGGCGTGAACGTGCGTTCGATCGCGGCGGTATCCTCGCCCTCGCGCCGGTCACGGCCGAAGCCGATCGCGGACTTGGCAAGCTCGGCCGCACCCGCGTTCGAGGTCATGATCAGCACCACGTTGCGGAAATCGACCTGACGGCCGTTGTGGTCGGTGAGCTTGCCGTGGTCCATCACCTGCAGGAGGATGTTGAACACGTCCGGATGCGCCTTCTCGATCTCGTCGAGCAGCAGGACGCAATGCGGGTGCTGGTCGACGCCGTCGGTCAGGAGACCGCCCTGATCGAATCCGACATAGCCCGGCGGCGCGCCGATCAGCCGAGAGACGGCGTGCTTTTCCATGTACTCGGACATGTCGAAGCGCAGAAGCTCGACGCCGAGCGTATCGGCGAGCTGCTTGGCGACCTCGGTCTTGCCGACACCGGTCGGGCCGGCGAAGAGGTAGTTGCCGATCGGCTTTTCCGGCTCGCGCAGACCCGCGCGGGCCAGCTTGATCGCGGAAGAGAGCGCCTCGATCGCCTTGTCCTGGCCGAAGACCACGCGCTTCAGCGTCTTCTCCAGATCCTTCAGCACCTCGGCATCGTCCTTCGACACATTCTTCGGCGGGATCCGGGCGATCTTGGCGACGACGGCCTCGATCTCTTTCGGGCCGATGGTCTTGCGGCGTTTCGATTCCGCCACCAGGTGCTGCGCCGCGCCGGCCTCGTCGATCACGTCGATCGCCTTGTCGGGCAGCTTGCGGTCATGGATGTAGCGGGCTGAAAGTTCGACCGCGGCCTTGATCGCGTCATGGGTATAGCGCAGGTCGTGGTGCTTCTCGAAATAGGGCTTTAGGCCCATCAGGATCTTGACCGCGTCTTCCACCGTCGGCTCGTTAACGTCGATCTTCTGGAACCGACGGCTGAGCGCGCGGTCTTTCTCGAAATGCTGGCGGAACTCCTTGTAAGTGGTGGAGCCCATGCAACGCAGCCGCCCGCCCTGAAGCGCGGGCTTGAGAAGGTTCGAAGCGTCCATGGCCCCGCCCGACGTCGCGCCGGCGCCGATCACGGTATGGATCTCGTCGATGAAGAGGATCGCGTCGGGATGATCCTCGAGCTCCTTGACGACAGCCTTGAGACGTTCCTCGAAGTCGCCGCGATAGCGGGTGCCGGCAAGCAGCGCGCCCATGTCGAGCGAGAAGATCGTGGCGCCTTCAAGCACCTCGGGGGTCTCGCCGCGCGTGATCTTGAGCGCGAGGCCCTCTGCGATCGCGGTCTTGCCGACACCGGGCTCTCCTACCAGAAGGGGGTTGTTCTTCCGCCGGCGGCACAAGACCTGGATGCAGCGCTCGATCTCGGCCTCGCGGCCGATGAGCGGGTCGACATCGCCCTTCTTCGACTTCGCATTGAGGTCGATGCAGAATTTCGACAGCGCCGATTCCTTGGCCTCTCCGTCCGCCTGGGCGGCTTGATGTTCCTCTTGCTCCTGGGCGCCGGTGACCGGCCGCGTTTCGCCGAAGGAGGGATCCTTGGCAACGCCATGCGCGATGAAGTTCACCGCATCGTACCGGGTCATGTCCTGTTCCTGCAGGAAATACGCGGCGTTCGATTCCCGTTCAGCGAAAATCGCGACGAGAACGTTGGCGCCGGTGACCTCCGTCCGGCCCGAGGACTGGACATGGATTGCGGCCCGCTGGATCACCCGCTGGAACGCGGCCGTAGGGACGGCTTCCGACCCGTCCACGTCGGTCACGAGCGTCGACAGGTCGTCGTCGATGAAATCCACGAGCGTCTTGCGCAATTCCTCGATGTCGACGGAACAGGCGCGCATCACCTTCGCCGCGTCCGGCTCGTCGATCAAGGCCAGGAGCAGATGTTCGAGAGTTGCAAGTTCATGGCGCCGCGCATTGGCCAAGGCCAGCGCCGCGTGGATCGCCTGTTCGAGCGTGTTCGAAAATGACGGCACGTTCGTGCTCCTTTCCCATCAAGCAGGGTGACCCGAGGGTCAGCCCATACTTTCGCCTCATACTATTAAAGTTCGGTGGAATTCGGGCGGCTTCAAGTGTTTTCTTGCCGATTTATCCCAATGCTCGATCAGTGACGCAAAATTTGAACGATTTTCGGTCTTTCGTGACCGATTCGTGCAAAATCGGTTTGGAAATGTGACAGGTCAGAACCGGTCCTTGCGTGAGCGGATCTCGGCGAACACGTCGGCGTCAGCCGCGCCGGACATTCCCAGCGCGGCCTTCACCTCGGCAACACGCGCGCGCAGGAACGGGTTCGTCGCAAGCTCCTCGGCGAGGGTCGACGGGACGGTCGCAAGCCCATCGGCGCGTGCGGCATCCACCGATTTCGCCCGTGCCGCCAGAGCAGGATTCCCCGGTTCGATCGTCAGGGCGAAGCGGGCATTCGACTGAGTATACTCGTGCCCCGAACAGACCAGCGTTTCCGGAGGCAGGGCGGCAAGCCGGGAGAGGCTGTCCCACATCTGTGACGCTGTTCCCTCGAACAGTCGTCCGCAGCCGAGCGCCATGAGGCTGTCTCCGGTGAACACGACCCCGGAATCCGGGAAATGATAGGCGACATGGCCGACCGTATGGCCGGAGACGTCGATCACCTCGCCCCTGTCCATGCCGATGCGAACGGTGTCGCCCGGATTGATCGCCTCGTCGAGCGGCGGCAGCCGGTGGGCGTCGGCCGCGGCGCCGATGACGCGGGCTCCGGTCGCAGCGGCGAGCGCGGGGACGCCGTCGATATGATCGCCGTGGTGGTGGGTGATCAGGATGTGGCTTGCCCGCCAGCCCCGCGCGGACAGGACGTTCAGGATCGGTGCGGCTTCGGGGACGTCCACGACGGCGGTCGCGCCCGTTGCGAGATCATGCGCGAGGTAAGCGTAATTGTCGCTCAGGCAGGGAACGGTGACGATTTCCAGGGGCATGGTGTTTCGTGTATGTTTCCGTATGCTTCCACAGACTTTTGCCGATGGAAGCGACGGGCGCAATGCATCTCGACGTTCTCGACCTGAGGAATTTCTACTACCGCACCCAACTCGGGCGCGTTGCCCAGAAGGCCGTTCGCGATCAGGTCGTCGCGCTCTGGCCGCCCGCCAAGGGGCAGACGGTGGCCGGATTCGGGTTCGCCGCGCCTCTGCTGCGCCCCTATCTCGCGGAGGCGCGGCGCGTGATCGGGCTGATGCCCGGACCGCAGGGAGTCATGCCCTGGCCCGCCGGGATGGAGAACGTCTCGGTTCTATGCGAGGAGACGCAATGGCCGCTCGAAACCGGGATGGTCGACAGGCTCGTGCTGTTGCACGGCCTCGAGACATCGGAGAATCCGACGGCGCTGCTCGACGAGTGCTGGCGCGTGCTCGGTCCCGGCGGCAGGGCGCTGTTCATCGTTCCTAACCGCTCCGGCCTCTGGTCGCGGTCCGACCGGACCCCGTTCGGCTTCGGCCGGCCCTACTCGATGAGCCAGCTCGACGGCCAGCTTCGCCGCCACAGCTTCGCGGCCGAACGCCAGCAGTCCGCGCTTTTCGCGCCGCCGAGTTCGCGCCGTTTCTGGCTGCGCACCGCGCCGATGTGGGAGCGCTTCGGCCACCGCGTGTCATCGGTCCTGGCGGGCGGCGTGCTCTTGCTGGAGGTTTCGAAACAGGTTCATGCGCCGCAGCGTCCCGGCCTCGCGACGGCGGTGAAAAGACCGCTCAAAGTGCTCGATGCGCTGCCGAAACCCGCGGCCGAACCGGCCTGACTCGGACCCCCTCGCGCGGGATTCTGCTCCACAATTCAACTGTTACCGCCCAAACTACGCGCTGCGAAAAAGCAACAGTTTCCCCTGGTGGGTCGAAGTATTTGAAATGACTTGTCTTTCGAGGTTCCAATAAGTTCGTCAAGGCGGTTGCGAGGCCCGAAAGCCTCTGATACACCCGCGCCGAACTTCGGCTGTGCGCGTCTGTGCATGCCAGAGGTGGCCTCTGAACCGATCAGAACAAAGAGGCGATGGGACAGAACAATCGGAAGGGTGGACGTGTCCGAACCAGCTTCGATTTCCGCAGGGATCGCCGGTCGCTATGCGACGGCCGTGTTTGAACTCGCCAGGGAGGCCGATGGCCTCAAGGCGCTCGAAGGGGATGTGGACGCGCTCGGCGCCGCGCTGGCGGAAAGCGCGGATCTGCGGACGCTGATCGCTTCCCCGGTCTATTCGCGCGAGGAGCAGGCCAATTCGGTCGGCGCTCTTGCCGCGAAGATGGGCCTCTCGGCGACACTCGCCAATACGCTCGGCCTGATGGCTTCGAACCGCCGTCTGTTCGTTCTGCCGCAGCTTCTGGCCGCCCTGCGCGACATGATCGCGGAAGAAAAGGGCGAAGTGACCGCCGAGGTCACCGCTGCCGCAGCGTTGACCAAAGCGCAGGCCGAAAAGCTCGCCGCAACGCTCAAGAAGACTGTCGGCAAGACCGTCAAGCTCAACACCACCGTCGATGAGAGCCTCGTCGGCGGACTTATCGTCAAAGTGGGCTCGAAGATGATCGACACGTCGATCCGCTCGAAGCTCGCTTCCCTCCAGAATGCTATGAAAGAGGTCGGATAATGGGAATCCAGGCAGCCGAGATCTCTGCGATCCTTAAGGAGCAGATCAAGAACTTCGGTCAGGAAGCAGCGGTGGCCGAAGTCGGCCGGGTGCTGTCGGTCGGCGACGGTATTGCCCGCGTCCACGGCCTAGACAACGTCCAGGCCGGTGAGATGGTCGAGTTTCCGGGCGGCATCCGCGGCATGGCGCTGAACCTCGAAGTCGACAACGTCGGCGTCGTCATCTTCGGCTCCGACCAGGACATCAAGGAAGGCGATACCGTCAAGCGCACCAAGTCCATCGTGGACGTGCCGGTCGGTGACGAGCTTCTCGGCCGGGTGGTCGACGGCCTCGGTAACCCGATCGACGGCAAGGGCCCGATCAAAGCCAAGACGCGTTCCGTGGCCGATGTGAAGGCGCCGGGCATCATCCCGCGAAAATCGGTGCACGAGCCGATGGCGACCGGCCTCAAGTCGGTCGACGCCATGATCCCGGTAGGCCGGGGCCAGCGCGAACTGATCATCGGCGACCGCCAGACCGGCAAGACCGCCATCGCGCTCGACACGATCCTGAACCAGAAATCCTACAACGACGCTGCCGGCGACGATGAGAGCAAGAAGCTCTACTGCGTCTACGTCGCCATCGGCCAGAAGCGTTCGACCGTCGCCCAGCTGGTGAAGAAGCTGGAAGAGACCGGCGCGATCAACTACTCGATCGTTGTCGCCGCGACCGCTTCGGACCCGGCGCCGATGCAGTTCCTCGCGCCCTACTCGGCGACCGCTATCGCGGAATACTTCCGCGACAATGGCCGCCACGCGCTGATCATCTACGATGACCTCTCCAAGCAGGCCGTGGCCTACCGTCAGATGTCGCTGCTGCTTCGCCGTCCGCCCGGGCGTGAAGCCTATCCGGGCGACGTCTTCTACCTGCACTCCCGCCTTCTCGAGCGTTCGGCCAAGCTGAACGAGGACAATGGCGCGGGCTCGCTGACCGCCCTGCCGATCATCGAGACCCAGGGCGGCGACGTGTCGGCCTTCATTCCGACCAACGTGATCTCGATCACCGACGGCCAGATCTTCCTTGAGACGGAACTCTTCTACCAGGGCATCCGTCCGGCCGTGAACACCGGTCTGTCGGTGTCGCGCGTCGGCTCCTCGGCCCAGACCAACGCCATGAAGTCGGTCGCCGGCCCGGTCAAGCTTGAATTGGCGCAGTACCGCGAGATGGCGGCCTTCGCGCAGTTCGGCTCCGACCTCGATGCCGCGACCCAGAAGCTCCTGAACCGGGGCGCGCGCCTGACCGAGCTGATGAAGCAGCCGCAGTACTCGCCGCTGACCAACGCGGAAATCGTCTGCGTCATCTTCGCCGGCACCAAGGGCTTCCTCGACAAGCTTCCGGTCAAGGACGTCGGCCGGTTCGAGGCGGATCTGCTCAAGTATCTGCGCACCAACCGCAAGGACCTTCTGGACTGGATCACCAAGGAAGACCCGAAGATCAAGGGTGAAGCCGAGGACAAGATCCGGGCCGCGATCGCCGAGTTCGCCAAGACCTTCGCTTAAGCGAGGGGAGGGACAGGGATATGCCCAGCCTTAAGGACCTTAAGAACCGGATCGGAAGCGTCAAATCGACGCGGAAGATCACCAAGGCCATGCAGATGGTCGCGGCGGCCAAGCTCCGCCGCGCCCAAGAGGCCGCAGAATCCGCCCGGCCCTATGCCGAGCGGATGAATGCGGTCATGTCTTCGCTCGCCGCCTCGGTCGGCGGCTCTGACGCGGCGCCCCGGCTTCTGGCCGGAACCGGCGCGGATCAGACCCATCTGCTGGTGGTGATGACCGCCGAGCGCGGCCTTTGCGGCGGCTTCAACTCGACCATCGTGCGGCTTGCCCGCATGAAGGCGAACGATCTTCTGAAGCAGGGCAAGACGGTGAAGATCCTGACCGTCGGCAAGAAGGGCCGCGAGCAGCTCAAGCGGGATCTTGCGAAGCACTTCGTCGCCCATGTCGATCTCTCCGACGTCAAGAAGATGGGCTACGACAACGCGCAAGGCATCGCCCGTGACCTGATCCACCGCTTCGACCACGGTGAGTTCGACGTCGCCACGATCTTCTTCAACCGCTTCCAGTCGGTGATCTCCCAGATCCCGACCGAGCAGCAGGTGATCCCCGCGAAGTTCGACGCCGACGCGGACGAGGGCGTCTCGACGCTCTACGACTACGAGCCTTCGGAAGAGGAGATCCTCGCCGATCTTCTGCCGCGCGGCGTGGCCACCCAGGTCTTCACCGCGCTTCTGGAGAACGCGGCCTCGGAACAGGGCGCACGGATGAGCGCGATGGACAACGCCACCCGCAACGCGGGCGACATGATCGACCGGCTGACCATCGAGTACAACCGCTCGCGTCAGGCCGCGATCACCAAGGAAC
This sequence comes from Defluviimonas sp. D31, assembly GCF_033436765.1. Lineage (NCBI taxonomy): Bacteria > Pseudomonadati > Pseudomonadota > Alphaproteobacteria > Rhodobacterales > Paracoccaceae > Albidovulum > Defluviimonas sp. D31. The sequence continues at coordinate 44,407 of NZ_JAWQFN010000004.1, read as the reverse complement.
TCATCGAAATCATTTCGGGCGCCGAGGCGCTCTGACGAAACCGGAGAAACTAGATGGCAAAAGCACCGAAAGCAGCTGCCGCAGCGGGCCGGGTGACGCAGGTCATCGGCGCCGTCGTGGACGTGCAGTTCGACGATCACCTCCCGGCGATTCTGAACGCGCTCGAAACCGACAACAACGGCAAGCGTCTGGTTCTCGAGGTTGCCCAGCACCTCGGTGAGAACACGGTCCGCACCGTCGCCATGGATGCGACCGAAGGTCTTGTCCGCGGCGCCGCCGTGACCGACCTCGGCGAGCCGATCTCGGTTCCCGTCGGCAACCCAACGCTCGGCCGCATCCTCAACGTCATCGGTGAGCCGGTGGACGAAAAGGGTCCGGTCAAGGCCAAGGAAACCCGGCCGATCCACCAGCCGGCGCCGGAATTCTCGGCACAGTCGACCTCGTCGGAAATCCTCGTCACCGGCATCAAGGTCATCGACCTTCTGGCGCCCTACTCCAAGGGCGGCAAGATCGGCCTCTTCGGCGGCGCCGGCGTGGGCAAGACGGTTCTGATCATGGAACTGATCAACAACATCGCCAAGGTGCACTCGGGCTTCTCGGTCTTCGCCGGCGTCGGCGAACGGACCCGCGAGGGCAACGACCTCTACCACGAGATGATCGAGTCGGGCGTTATCGTCCCGGACGATCTGGAGAAATCCAAAGTGGCCCTTGTCTACGGCCAGATGAACGAGCCGCCGGGGGCCCGCATGCGCGTCGCCCTCTCGGGTCTGACGCTGGCCGAGCAGTTCCGCGACCAGTCGGGCACGGACGTTCTGTTCTTCGTCGACAACATCTTCCGCTTCACCCAGGCGGGTTCGGAAGTGTCGGCCCTTCTCGGCCGTATTCCTTCGGCCGTGGGCTACCAGCCGACGCTCGCCACCGACATGGGCGCGATGCAGGAACGCATCACCTCGACCAAGGCGGGTTCGATCACCTCGGTGCAGGCCATCTACGTTCCGGCCGACGACCTTACCGACCCGGCACCGGCGACTTCGTTCGCCCACCTCGACGCCACCACGGTTCTGTCGCGCGCCATCTCGGAGCTCGGCATCTACCCGGCCGTTGACCCGCTCGACTCCACGAGCCGGATCCTCGATCCCTCGGTCGTCGGCGAAGAGCACTACAACGTCGCCCGTGAAGTCCAGGGTATCCTCCAGCGCTACAAGTCGCTGCAGGACATCATCGCCATCCTCGGCATGGACGAGCTTTCGGAAGAGGACAAGCTGACCGTGGCCCGTGCCCGGAAGATCCAGCGTTTCCTCAGCCAGCCCTTCGACGTGGCGAAGGTCTTCACCGGCTCGGACGGCGTCCAGGTGCCGCTCGACAAGACGATCGCCTCGTTCAAGGCCGTCGTCGCCGGCGAGTACGACCACCTGCCCGAAGCCGCCTTCTACATGGTCGGCGACATCGAGGAAGTGAAAGCCAAGGCGCAGCGTCTGGCCGCGGAAGCGGCGTAAGGGGGCGAGATGGCCGACACGATGCAGTTCGACCTCGTCAGCCCTGAACGGCGGCTCGCCTCCGTTCAGGCCCGCGAGGTTCGCATTCCGGGCGCCGATGGCGACCTGACGGCAATGCCCGACCATTCGCCGCTGATCACGACGCTGCGTCCCGGCATTCTCACTGTCGTCACCGTCGAAGGCATGAACGACTATGCCGTCATCGGCGGCTTCGCTGAGATTTCGGCAGCGGGCGCCTCGGTTCTGGCCGAGCGTGCGATGCCGAAAGCCGAGGTGAAGGCGTCCGACATGGACGCGCTCATTGCAGATGCGACGGCCGAGGTCGCCGAGGCCCCGGCCGAGGGCAAGGACGCCGCGAACAAGCTGGTCGCAGACCTTCAGGCTCTGAAGGCGGCGCTCGGGCTCTGAGGTCCGGATGCAGGACAAGATAATCGGGGCGGCCTTCGGGCCGCCCTTTTTTTGGAAAGTCGGCGAATTATCTGATCACTGTTCGCAAACGGGCCGATGTGCTTGCGTCAGAACCAATTTAACTATTGTCTACCAAGGTTCACTAGCTACGATGGCAGCAAATTTGGGGTCGTAGATGCTGCGGTTTAACGGTCGTTTGGTGGGGGTAGAACGCGGCTCCGTTCTATTGTTTTCGGATTTCGAAGAAGGCGGACAGATGTGGACCGGAAGCGGTGCGCGCGAGACGCGCCGGCAGGTCGAGTTTTCCGAGAAATTCAGATCAAAACCGGTGGTCCACATCTCCATGTCCATGTGGGACATGGATCAGATGACGAATCCGCGAGCGGACATCTCCACGGGCCAGATCCAGCCCGGCGGGTTCGAGGTCGTATTCCGCACCTGGGGCGACACGCGGATCGCCCGGATCCGCGCCGACTGGCTTGCAATCGGCGAGCTTCCCGATCCTGACGCCTGGGACGTCACCTGACGCCCGTCGCACGCCATCCGGCGGTATTGTGCCGGCCCTTGGGTCAGCCGCGCGAATACATGCCTTCGTAGATTGGCCCGAGCGTCTCCGCGTCGAAGAGCGACGAGACCGAGGTTCCCGACCAGATGTTCATGATCGCCTGGGCGAAGAGCGGCGCCGTCGGCACGATGCGTATGTTCTTTGCCTTGCGGACCGCCTCGGTCGGTTCGATGGAATCGGTGATGACGAGGCTCTTCATCACGGAATTGGTGACGCGCTCGACCGCGGGGCCGGACAGCACGCCATGGGTGATGTAGGAATGGACCTCGCTCGCGCCGCCCTGGATGAGCACTTCGGCGGCCTTGCAGAGCGTGCCGGCGGTGTCGCAGATGTCGTCGACGATGATGCAGGTCTGACCTGCCACGTCGCCGATCACGGTCATCTCGGCGATCTCGCCGGCCTTGACGCGCCGCTTGTCGACGATGGCCAGTCCGCAGCCGATCCGCTGGGCAAGTTCGCGGGCGCGGGCGACGCCGCCGACGTCGGGCGACACCACGGTGACCTTGTCGAGCTTGCCCTTGAAATGATGCTCGATGTCGAGCGCGAAGATCGGCGAGGCATAGAGGTTGTCGACCGGAATGTCGAAGAAGCCCTGGATCTGCGCGGCGTGCAGGTCCATCGTCAGCACCCGGTCGACGCCTGCCTCGGTCAGGAGGTTGGCGACGAGCTTGGCCGAGATCGGTGTCCGCGCCTTGGCGCGGCGGTCCTGGCGGGCATAGCCGAAATAGGGGATCACGGCGGTGATCCGGTCGGCCGAGGAGCGGCGCAGCGCGTCGGCCATGATCAGGAGTTCCATCAGGTTGTCGTTGGCCGGGTTCGACGTCGATTGGATGATGTACATGTCCTCGCCACGGACGTTCTCGAAGACCTCGACGAAGATTTCCTGGTCGTTGAAGCGCTCGACTCGGGCATCGACGAGCCCGACGCTCATGCCCCGGTGCATCGACATCCGCCGGGCGATGGCGTTGGAGAGCGTACGGTTCGAATTGCCGGCGATCAGTTTCGGTTCGGTCATGGAGGGCATGGCGGGTCCTTGTCGTTGGCCGAAAAACCGGGCCGGATGACGGATTCGTGACGTTGCACCCCGCTTACCACCGGGCTAGCTTCCCGGCAAACCCGAAGGAGTGCCGGATATGCCACAGATCGACTACTTCCTGTCCACAATCTCGCCCTTCACCTATCTGGCGGGCACCCGGCTCGAGGCGATCGCGGCGAAGCACGGCGCGACCGTCACCTACAAGCCGGTCGATATTGGCGCGGTCTTTGCGAGGACCGGCGGGACGGCGCTCAAGGACCGCCACGACAGCCGCAAGGAATACCGGTTGCAGGATATCGCCCGTCAGGCGACGAAGGCCGGGATGAAGATCAACCTCCAGCCGATGTTCTGGCCGGCGAATGCCGCGCCCTCGTCCTATGCGATCATCGCGGCGCAGGCGGCGAAGGCGAAGGGCGCCGAGGGCGATCTCGGCGGCTTCGTCCACTCCATCCTCAGCGCCTGCTGGGCCGGGGAGCGCGACATCTCCTCTGACGAGGTGATCCGTGATCTCTTGACCAAGGCGGGGTTCGAGCCCGATCTTGCCGACAAGGGAATGCTGCTCGGGGCTGAGACCTATGCCAACAACCTCGAGGAGGCGGTAAGCCGCGGCGTGTTCGGCTCGCCCTTCTACCTCGTAGACAACGGCCAGCGGTTCTGGGGGCAGGACCGGCTCGACGACCTCGACCTGCATCTGGCCGGAAAACTCTGATGCCGCTCGACGAGCGGGCGGGGCACCCGACCTTCTGGCAGAGCTTCGGCCAAGGTGCGCGGCCGGCGCTGGCGATCCACTGCTCGCTCGCCGCCTCATCGGCTTGGGCAGGTGTCGCGTCGCGGCTTTCCGACCGGATCACGCTCACGGCCTTCGATCTGCCCGGCCACGGAAAATCGGCGGGCTGGTCGGGCGAGGGCGACTTCCTGACGCTGTCCACGCGAATTGCCGCGAGTTTCGTCGAGGAGCCGGTGGACCTTATCGGTCATTCCTACGGCGCGCTGGTGGCGATGCGGCTCGCTCGTGCGGCACCTGAGGCGATCCGGACGCTGACCCTGATCGAGCCGGTGCTCTTTGCCGCCGCCAAGGGGTCTCCCGAATGGGAGGCGCATCTCGTCGCCGAGGGGCCGTTCCGCGCGGCACTCGCGGCGGGCGACGATGCCGCGGCGGCGCGCGCCTTCATGCAGGTCTGGGGCGCCGGCGCGGACTGGGACAGCATGGAGCCCCACGCCCGGGCGCGGATCGAGGAGCGGATCCGCCTGATCTGCGCGGGCGATCCAGCGACACTTTCGGACAGCGCCGGTTTTCTGAAGCCAGACGCGCTCGAGTGCCTCGATATGCCGGTCTTGCTGATCCGGGGCGAGCAGTCGCCGCCGGTCATCGAGCGGATCGCGGAAAACATCGCGGCGCGGCTGCCCGATGTCGGCGTCGCCACGGTGCCGGGTGCGGGGCACATGGTGCCGATCACCCATCCCGACGAGACCGCCGGGCTGATCGGGGTCAATCTCGATCGCGGATGACCGCAAGGAAGTCGTCGATTTCAGCGTCCCGTGTCTCCCAGGAGCAGACGAACCGCGCCGCGAGAGGTTCGTCGTCCGGCCCCTCGGCCGGCGGGTCGACGGGCCAGAAGTAGTAGTGCGCCCCGCGCTCCATGAGCCGGCGGTGCAGGCGGCGCGGCAGGTAGGCGAAGACCATGTTCGCCTCGCAGGGGTGGAGGAGCGAGGCTTCCGGTATCGCGGCGATTCCGGCGGCGAGGCGCTCCGCCATCGTGTTGGCGCGGGCCGCGAGGCGGCGCCAAAGGTCGCCCGTCAGATAGGCCTCCATCTGGGCGGAGAGGAACCGATGCTTGGAAAAGAGATGTCCGCCGCGCTTGCGGCGGAGCTCGAATTCCCAGGCTTTCGCAGGATCGAAGAGCACGACCGCCTCGACGCCCATGCAGCCGTTCTTGGTGCCGCCGAAGGACAGGACGTCGATCCCGGCCTTCCAGGTCATCTCTGCCGGGCTGCAATCCGCGGCGACGACGGCATTGGCAAAACGCGCGCCGTCCATGTGGACGGGCAGCGCATGGTCGCGGGCGATGGCGGTCAGGGCGGCGACCTCGGCGGGGCTGTAGACGGTGCCGGCCTCGGTGGTGTTGGTGATCGTCACCATGCCGCGCTGATGGGAATGCACGAAGCCCTGCGGCGTCGCCTCGATGGCGGCTTTCAGTATGCCAGGTGTCAGCTTTCCGTCGGGCGCGGCGATGCGCACGATCTTGCCGCCGCCGATGTAGAACTCCGGCGCGCCGCATTCGTCGGTGTCGACATGCGCCGAGGCATGGGCATAGATGGCACCCCAGGGCGGGCAGTGGCAGGCGAGCGACAAGGAGTTCGCCGCGGTTCCGGTGGCGACGAGGTAAACCTCGGCCTCCGGCGCCGCGAAGGTCTCGCGGACGAGCGCCCGCACCCGCGCCATCGACGCATCCGCGCCGTAGGAGGGCGCGGCGCCCGCGTTGACCGCAGTGACGGCGGCGAGGATCTCCGGCGCGGCGCCGGAGGCGTTGTCGGAGGCGAATTCCATTACAGATCCTCGATGATGTGGTCTTCCCATTCCTCTTCCGCGACCTCGAATTCCGGCAGGGTCCAGCCGCGCACCGATTCGTCGGCGCGGTGGACGCTTTCCGGGTCGCCGGAAATCAGCGGATGCCAGTCGAAGAGCGGCTTGCCCTCGTGCAGGAGCTTGTAGGCACAGGTCGAGGGCAGCCAGTAGGCGACCTTGTCGATCGTCTTCGGGGTCAGGACGACGCATTCGGGGACGAAGGTCTTGCGGTTCTCGTACTGCGTGCAGCGGCAGCTGTGATCGTCAAGGAGGCGGCAGGAGATGCGGGTGAAGTAGATCTCGCCGGTATCGGCGTCCTCGAGCTTGTTGAGGCAGCACTTCCCGCAGCCGTCGCAAAGCGCCTCCCATTCGGACGCGGTCAGCGTGTCGAGGGGGCGGTTCCAGAATCCGGGCCGGAGGGCTTCGCGAACGTTCGAGCTTTTCATGGCGCGCGACATTGGCCGAGAGCGGGCCTAAAGGGAAGGGCGATGATTCCGTCTGCGCGGATTTTCCGATGCAGGCCGTTCTGCACCGTGCTCAGAGCGCCGCGAGGATCGTCCGGGCGCGGTGGCAATCCGCGTTCATCTGCTCCACGAGCGCGGGCAGGCCGTCGAATTTCATCTCGGGGCGCAGATAGTCGATGAGTGCCACCGAGAGATGCTCGCCGTAAAGGTTGCCCTTGAAGTCGAAGAGGAAGCTTTCGAGGTTGGGCTTGTTCTCGCCGAACATCGGCCGCACGCCGAGGCTCGCGGCGCCGTTGTAGCTGCCCTGATGCGGCCCGGTCAGGACGTCGATCTTCACCGCATAGACGCCAAGCTTCGGCAGGTGCAGACCGCCGACGCCCATGTTGGCGGTCGGAAAGCCGAGATCGCGGCCGCGCTTGTCGCCGTGCAGAACCTTGCCCTCGATTCGGTGCCAGTGGCCGAGCATCTGCGCGGCGTCGCGCGGACGCCCCTCGGCGAGCGCCGTGCGGATCGCGGTCGAGGAGATCTCCTCGCCGCCCATCTCGACAAGCTCCGCGATCGTCACGCCGAAGCCGTGACGGCGGGCGCAGTCGCGCAAGGTCTCGACATTGCCCTTGCGGCCCTTGCCGAAGCAGAAATCCGCGCCGACCGTGACATGGGCGACGCCGAGCCCCCGGACCAGCACCTCGGCTACGAAGTCTTCCGCCTCCATCCCGGCGAGATCCGCGTCGAAGGGGAGTTCGTAGAGCTGTTCGACGCCGAGCTTTTCCAGCCGGTGGGTCCGCGCCTCGGCGTTCATCAGGCGAAAGGCGGGGGCCTTGGGGGCGAAGAACTGGCGGGGATGGGGCTCGAAGGTGACGATGCCAAGCGGCGCGTCGGTGCGGCGCGCCTGGTCGATCACCGCCTGGTGGCCGAGATGGACGCCGTCGAAGTTGCCCATCGCGACCGAGGCGCCCCGGTCGGCCTCCGCCAGTTCCGTCCAATGGAAATGCGTGCGCATCGGCCCCCGTGTGGCGGGAGCGCCCGCCGGATCAGTCGAACTTGCGGCTCGGCGCCAGAACCAGCGCCTCGCCCTTCAGGACGACCGTATCGCCCACCGCGCAATGGGTTTCAAGAGTGACGCGGCGCCTGGCGTGGTCGATCGCGGTGACCTTGACCTCGGCATAGACCACGTCACCGGGGCGAACCGGCGCCATGAACTTCAGCGTCTGGCCAAGATAGACGGTGCCGTGGCCCGGCAGCTGCTCGCCGATCACGGCCGAGATCAGGCCCGCGGTCAGCATGCCGTGGGCGATGCGCCCCTCGAAGATCGTCTCGCGGGCGTAGTCCTCGTCGAGATGGACCGGATTGCGGTCGGTCGAGACTTCGGCGAACATTTCGATGTCGCGGTCCGTGATCTCCTTCTGGAGATAGCGGGTCATCCCGATCTCCAGATCCTCGATGCAGATCGTCCCGCGCGGCTGATTGTCGAGCATCATCACGAATCCCAAACATCCATGTTGCAGTGCAGCATAGATGAGCGCGGGCCTTCGCGCAATCTGGGGAAGTAATTATTTGACCGAAACGGCGACTGGATCGAAAGAATGTTGCCGTCTGGCAATAATCTATCGCAGGCGCCCGATGGCGAAGGTCGGCGCCATCTGCACCTCGTCGAGCCACGCGGTCAGCTTGCCCGGTTCGGGCGCCTCGACATCCGCGCCGAAGCGGGCCGCCTCGAGCCCGCCGGTGATGAAGAGCGTGTCGATCCCCTCGCCCATGCCCCCCTGAATATCGGTGCCGATCCCGTCACCCACGGCGAGGATGCCGGCGTCGCCGACGGCTGCGCCGGTCAGCGCGGTCAGCCGCCGCCGGGCGAGGTCGTAGATCGGCGGGTGCGGCTTGCCGAAATAGAGGCTCTCGCCGCCCATTTCGGTGTAGAGCCGCGCGAGCGCGCCGGCGCACCATTCCCGCCGCTCGCCGCGGTCGACGACGATGTCGGGGTTGGCGCAGAGAAGCTTCAGACCCTTCGCCTTGGCGTAGAGGAAGTCGGGCCGGTAGACCGCCGGATCGGCCATGGGATCGGCGGGTCCGGTGCAGACGATGCCCTCCGCCTCGGCGAGCGGCACGATCTCGATCCGGGCGGGATTGTCGAGGATCTTCAGCGGCTCGAAGAAACCCATGTCGGTCTCGGGGTTGCCGATGAAGTGGACCTTTTGGCCGACAGCGCCCTGGAACATCGCCGCCCGCGCGCTGTCGCCCGAGGTCGCGATCGTGTCCCAAGCGTCGCGCGGCACGCCGATCTGGTCGAGCTGCGCGGCCACGCCGGCGCGCGGACGGGGCGAGTTGGTGACGAGAACGACCTTGCCGCCATTGGCCCGGTAGGCCTGCAGGGCGGCGACGGCGGCGGGGAAGGGGCGCAGCCCGTCGTGGACGCAGCCCCAGAGATCGCAGAAGAGCGCGTCGTAACCGGCGGCGGCCTCCGACAGCGATTGAATGATCCGGGTCATGGGCGCCTCCTCGTGTTGCAGCCCTTGTTACAGGCCGGGCCGGAGAAAGGTAAGGGCGCCCGAAGGCGCCCTAATGCAACGTGTTCGGCGGCTCAGAGTTTCAGCGCCGGGATGATCTGCTTCTTGCGGCTCATGACGCCGGGCAGGACCACGGTGTCGCCGGTCACCTTGGCGCCGAAGGAGGCTTCGGCGAATTGCTTCACGAGGTCGTTCGGTACCAGAAGCGTCGCCTCTTCCTTGAGGATGTCGACGACGAAGAGCAGGACCTGGTCGGCACCGTCCTCTTTCGCGACATCGACCATCGAGGCCATCAGGCTGTCCTTGCGGTCGAGCACCATCTGCGGCGAGGTCGTCTCCAGCACCGAGACGCGCAGCTCCTTGCCGGCGACGTTGTATTCCTTGGAATCCATGCGCAGCAGTTCCGCGTCCGAGAAGGCCGAGACGTCGGATTTCGCGGCGAAGAGTTCGGCGGCATAGTCGGGGATCGAGATGCCGAGCTCGGTGGCCAGCTTCTCGGCCACGGCGCGGTCATGCGCGGTCGTGGTCGGCGAGCGGAACTCCAGCGTGTCGGAAAGGATGCAGGAGAGCATCGCGCATTTGATGTTCTCGGGCATCTTCGCCGCGTCGTCGCCCATCAGGTCGTGCATGATCGTCGCGGTGCAGGCGAGCGGGCGGATGGTGATGTCGATCGGCCCCTTGGTCTTCAGCCCGCCGGCGAGGAGGTGGTGGTCGATGATCTGGACCACATTCGCCTCGTTGATCGAGGCGGGAAGCTCGGCCGGGTTGTTGGTGTCGACGACGACACAGGTCTCGCCGGCCGCGACGTCGGCGATGATCGCGGGCTTCGGCAGGTCCCAGCGCTTGAGGACGAAGGCGGCTTCGGTGTTCGGCTCGCCAAGGAGGACGGGCGTCGCGGGCGTGCCCTTCACTTCCGAGAGATACCAGGCCCAGATGATGGGCGAGCCGGTGGAGTCGGTGTCGGGGGACTTGTGGCCAAAAACCTTGATCATGTCTGTCATCCATCAGGGAGAATTGGAAATCGCCGGCCTTATAGGCGCTGCGATCGGGCTTGTCACCCATCGGCGAGGGGCATTCGGAGCTACCCGGCGCAAGTGCCGGAGCCCAGAGCGGACGGCCCCCGTCGCGGCGCGCGCGACGGGGGCCGTTCCAGGTCTTCGTCCGGGCGGCTCGCCGCGATCGGCGGCGGTTTCCCGGATCCACGCTGCGTCAGCGGGTCGGGATGATCAGGATCTCGACCCGGCGGTTCTGGGCGCGGCCCTCGGGCGTGAGGTTCGACGCGACGGGCTGGTTCTCGCCCTGGCCGAAGGCGGCGATGCGGCCGGGTGCCACGCCGCCGTCGCGGATGATCGCGCCCACCGCGCTGGCGCGGCGCTGCGAAAGGTCGAAGTTGTAGGCTGCGGCGCCGGTGTTGTCGGTATGGCCGATGACCTCGACGCGGCTGTCGGGATGGCGGTTGAGGTTGTTGGCCACGGCATAGAGGTCGCCGATGATGCCGGGATTGACCGAGGCGCTGTCGACGGCGAAGAGGATGCCTTCCGGCATGATGACGCGGAGCTGGTTGCCCTCGTTGATGACGCGCACGCGGTCGTTGACGATGGCGCGGTCAAGCTCGGCCGCCTGCTGGTCGAGGTTGCTGCCGACCATGCCGCCGATCAGGCCGCCGGCCACCGCGCCGACGATCGCGCGGTCGCGCTTTTCGATGCCGCCATCCCCGGTCAAGGCGCCGGCAAGGGCGCCGACGCCGGCCCCGGTGAGCGCGCCCTGGCGGGTCCGTTGGTAGGGGTCGTTCGGATTGTACTGGTCGACCGGCGTGCAGGCTGCCAGCAGGATCGCCGCGGCGGTGCCGCCGGCCAAGAGGGTGGTGAAACGCATGAAAGCTGCTCCGCTTGGTGTTCGTTGTGCGTTAAGTGTGAGATTAGCGACTGTTAGGCAATAACGCAGGCGGGGAAAAGCGGTTCCGGCAGCATTCCGCGCATCATCTCGCGGTGGCGGATTCGGCGTCGGCGCGGGCGGCTTCCCAGGCCAGCATCGCCCGCTTCACCGGCAGGCCCCAATGATAGCCGCCGAGCCCGCCGGATTTTCTCAGCGCCCGGTGGCAGGGAATGAGCCAGCTTACCGGGTTGCGCCCGACCGCGGTGCCGACCGCGCGCACCGCACGCGGATTGCCGATCCGGCTGGCGATGTCGGAATAGGTCGTCACCTGGCCCGAGGGGATCTTGAGCAGCGCCTCCCAGACCTTGATCTGGAACGGCGCGCCGATCATGTGGAGCGCCGCCTCGCCCTTCTGCTCGAAGGCCGCCGTGACCCAGGGCGCGATGGTCTCGGGCGCTTCCGCGAAAGAGGCGCGCGGCCAGCGGCCGGCGAGGTCGGCGAAGGCGTGGTCGCGGCCGCAGTCCTCGGCGAAGGCGATGCCGCAGAGGCCGCGGTCGGTGCCCATCGCGAGCGCGGCGCCGAAGGGCGAATCGAACCAGCCGTAGCGCACCGCGAGGCCCTCGCCGGCGCGGGCGTATTCGCCGGGGCTCATCGCCTCCCAGCGCAGAAAAAGGTCGTGCAGGCGGCCCGCGCCGGACAGCCCGGTCTCGGCGGCGGTGTCGAGCAGCGTGTGGCGCTCGGCCAGGAGCCGCTTGGCAAGGTCGAGCGTGAGGTACTGGCGGTACCTTTTCGGCGAGACGCCGACCCAGCGCGAGAAGACGCGCTGAAAATGCGCGGGACTCATCGAGAGCCGGGCGGCGAGGTCGTCGAGGCCGAGGTCGCCCTCGGTCTCGATGAGGGCGAGGGCGCGGGCGATGACGCCGTAGTGGTAGCCCCGGTCGAGCGGTTCGTTCAGCATGGTCTGTCTCCTTGACCCGAAGATAGGACGCGGGGCGGGCGACGGCGACCCGAAAGCTGCGGTTTGGTGCTCAGGCCGCAGCGTCAAACGGCGCGGCCAGCAGTATGGCGAGCGTGTCCAGGTCGGGGATGGGCCGGAGCGGCCGGGCGGGGTTCGTCGCGGCGATGGCCGGCGCCGCGAGCCAGAGGCCGTCGGCCAGAATCAGCGCGGGATTGTCGAGGAACGGGAGAAACCCCAGGACTGGGCCCGGCGGCCGGGGCGGCGACAGGTCGGCGGCCCGCGCCAGCAGCTCGGCGGTGCCGAACCGGGCGGCAAGGCCGGGCGCCCGGAGGAGAACACCGTGCTCCGGGCCGAGACGCAGCGGACGGTCCGGACACCCGAAGCCCAGGCGGCCCGTCGCGATCTCGACCGGATGGGCGAGCAGCGTGCCGGCGAGCGCCCGGAGCGGCCGGTAGCCGTGATCGCGGGTCAGGAGCCGGTCGCCGGGGCAGAGCCCTTCCACCGCGACCGGGCCGCGCGTGGTGGCGATGCGGGTGCCCGCCGCGAGGCCCGTTTCGCTCCCCATGCCGTCCCTCCCTGCCGGTCCGATGCGATGATCGCGCGGAACGGCGAAAGCCCGGTTAACAGGCATGGGGAGAGGTAAAACGACGGGATCGGCGCGCTCGGCCCTTGCCGCGCCCCGGCCGGGCGGGCATAGACCGATTCCATGTCACGCCAACTCGACTACCAAACGATCCGCGAGATCTTTACCCGCTTCCGCGAGGCCGAGGCCGAGCCGAAGGGGGAGCTTGAGCATGTCAATGCCTTCACGCTCCTCGTCGCGGTGGCGCTCTCGGCGCAGGCTACGGACGCCGGCGTGAACAAGGCGACGCGGGCGCTCTTCCAGGTGGCCGACACGCCCGAGAAGATGCTTGCCCTCGGCGAAGAGGGGCTGATCGAGCATATCAAGACGATCGGGCTCTTCCGCCAGAAGGCGAAGAACGTGATCAAGCTCAGCCGCATCCTCGTCGAGGACTATGGCGGCGAGGTTCCATCCTCGCGCGCGGCGCTGATGACGCTGCCCGGCGTCGGGCGCAAGACCGCGAATGTCGTGCTGAACATGTGGTTCCATTTCCCGGCGCAGGCGGTCGACACGCATATCTTCCGGGTCGGCAACCGCACCGGTATCGCCGCGGGCAAGACCGTCGAGGCGGTCGAGCGGGCGATCGAGGACAACGTGCCGGCCGAGTTCCAGAGCCACGCCCATCACTGGCTGATCCTGCACGGCCGCTACATCTGCGTGGCGCGGAAGCCCAAGTGCGGCGCCTGCCACATCCGTGACCTCTGTCCCTACGAGGAGAAGACGCTTTGACCAACCGCTACCAGGTGGTCGGCATCGGCAACGCGATCGTCGATGTCCTGACCCAGTGCGACGACGATTTCCTCGACTGGATGGGGATCGAGAAGGGGATCATGCAACTCGTCGACCGCGAGCGGGGCGAGACGCTCTACGCCGCGATGAAGGAGCGCACCCAGGCGCCCGGCGGCTCGGTCGGCAACACGCTGGCGGGCCTGGGCAATCTCGGGCTGAAGACCGCCTTCGTCGGCAAGGTGAAGGACGATGCGCTCGGCCGGTTCTACGCGAAGTCGCTGGAGGGCGAGGGGACGGACTTTCCGAACCCGCCTTCGGCGCGGGCGGAGCTGCCGACCTCGCGATCGATGATCTTCGTTACGAATGACGGCGAGCGGTCGATGAACACCTATCTCGGCGCGGGGGCGGATTTCGGGGCGGAGGACCTCGACGAGGAAGTGGTGCGGGCCGCGGATTACCTCTTCCTCGAGGGCTATCTCTTCGACAAGGACCAGGGCAAGGCGGCATTCCTCAAGGCCGCCGAAGCCTGCCACCGGGGTGGCGGCCGGGCCGGGATCTCGCTTTCCGACCCGTTCTGCGTCGACCGCCACCGCGCGGATTTCCGGCGGCTCGTTCACGACCAGATGGACTACGTCATCGGCAACCAGCACGAATGGTGCTCTCTCTACCAGACCGAGGACCTGGAGGCGGCGTTGAAGGAGGCGCAGGCGGATTGCCCGCTCATCGTCTGCACCCGCTCGGGCGCCGACGTGATACTGTTGCGCGGCGCGGAACGGGCCGAGGTGCCGGTGCACCGGGTGGTGCCGGTCGATGCGACCGGCGCGGGCGACCAGTTCGCGGCGGGCTTCCTTTACGGGATGGCCACCGGGCAGTCGCTGGCGACGGCGGGGCGGATGGGCTGCATCTCGGCGGCCGAAGTGATCAGCCATTTCGGCGCGCGCCCCGAGACCGACGTCAAGGCGCTGTTCCGCGCGCACGGGCTGATCTAGACGCGTTTTCGTGCGGACCCCGGCGGTTCGTTACATGTGGCCCGCTCCACCGGCCGCTTCGAGCAGCGTCCGAATCCGCGCGATGCCCGGCCCGCTGGCTGCTTCTAGGCGGTTGAGCAGATCCCGTAATGCCGGATCCGGGCTTTTCTCGACCGCCAGGAACAGCCGGGTGAACCCGTCGAGCCGAGCGGCCGCGCGCCACTCCGCGAGATCGGGCTCGGCAAACCACAGGGCTTCGTTTTCCCGGCTGGCGAGTTCGCCGCGCAACCAGTCGATGGGCCGATCGGCCATCCGGACGGGCACGGCGAGGCGATTGCGCGCGGCGTCGTCGGATCGGCGCGCTTCCAGAAAGGCGATTGCCGCCGCGCTGAACGTGGGCCAGCAATGCTGGATGAATTGCAGGACGATGCGGCCGTCCTGAAAGACCGGCTCTGACGGGCGGACCGGAACGCCGCTCGCGGCACAGTGGATATGGACGGTTTCGCGACACGTCGGTATGTCGCCATGTTCGAGCATGACCCGGTCCGGTTCGATCGCCGTCACCCGGCCCTTGCGGATGACGTTGCGGACGCGGCGAAGCTGCGACAGTTCCGCCTCGGTGACCGTGGCGCAATGAAACATCGTCGGCGTGACCTCGGGGTCGATCCTGAGAAGCGCGTTCTTCGTTTCGAGCCTGCGAAACAGATCGTCGATGTTCTTCGCGTCGCGCGCGGATTCCATGTCGATCACGTATTGCTCGATGGTCTCTGCGGCCACGTCTGACTGCGGCTGCATGCGCTTGCGGTTGTAGAACCAACTGTCGCGGGGCCTGATCCAGAAGATCCGCTCGGGCGGCAGGTCCTGCTCGAGGAGCCACAACACGCAGTCGATCGCGGTCTTTCCGCCGCCGATGATGACGAAGTCGGTGGCGGGCCGGGTGATGCCGGGCAGGGCGTCCGGCGTCACGAGCCGGACGGACGGCGCAACGGGAAAGGACGGCGGATGGGTCGACGGCAACCGGGTATCGGCATGGCTGCCGTCGACGACCCTGCGCCGGGCGTGCAGGATCGTGCGGGTCCCGGTCAAGCGGGACGCGGCAAAGCCGCCGGGCTCGTACTCGTGGTTTGGCAGGAAGGTGACGCGGCCGCTGGCGAGGAACCTGTGGCGCATCACGTCGTCGAAATAGCCGCAGATCGCGGCACCGCTCGACAGTTCCAGATGGCCGCTGTTCCAGCCGACCTGGTCGATGCGCCCGCAGCCTAGCGGGGCGGAGTTCACGCCGTAGAAGGTTGCGGCGCTATGGAGGCGCACGAAGGGGTAGGCGTCATTCCAATGCCCGCCGGGCCGGGAACGTCGGTCGACCATGACGAAGGTCGCGTCGGTTTCGGTGAGCAGCGTGTCCGTGAAGGCCATCGCTGCGGCTCCAGCGCCGATCACGACGTAGTCGGCTGCGATACCTGCATCTGACATTGGCGCCGCCCCGATGGACGCACCGCGCTCTGCCGAGATCGCCGACGGTGCTGGCGAAGAAGTCTAGCGCACTTCTATTCCTATGACGAGCATCTGACCCGACCGGACCAATCCCGGAGCAGACCTTTGCGGCGGCGAAACCGAGCGACGGCGCCACCTCTCGCCGTGTGCCCTCGATGATTTCCGATTGGCGCTTCGAGGCTGCCCCCGGTCGGTTCACCTTCCGACGTCATGGACGACGATGAAGCGACCTGGATGGCGGCCCAGCATTCTGAGCGCGCCCGCTCTGTTAGAAGCTCGCCGTCAGACCGGATCGGCCACAGGGGAATGCCCGGGCGAACCCGAAGTCACGGTGCCCTGCGACGTGAACTTTTCCGGAAAGAAGGCGGCGGCGCAGGTGAAGACCGTGCACAGCGCCTCTTCCTTGTCGTAGGGGGCGCTCATTGTCATCAGGTCCATCCAGACGCCTTCCGTGGTGACGCGCAGGACGCGGGCGATGCGCACGGGGTCGCCGGGGCGGCCGGTCTCGGCGAGAAGTTCGCGGCAGATCTCCTCAAGCACCCGGTTGTATTCCCGGTCGTTCGATCCGCACTGTTCCTGATAGAGCGGCCGGCTTTGCGCCTCTCCCCAAAAGGCGCACCAGGCGGCAAGGCGGGACGGTGTGCAGATCGTCGGGTTGAAATCGGCCCTGAAGATCGCGTCGAGGCGTCGCGCGGGGTCGGAACCGGCCGCTTCCAGTGCGGTCGTCCAGTTCCGCCGGTATTCCTCGGCCAGATAGGAGAGCGTCTCAGCGAGCAGCTTTTCCTTGGTCTCGAAGTGGAAGTTGACCAGCCCGTGCGACAATCCCGCGTGCCGGGAGACATCCGTCAGCGTGGTCTTGGCGTAACCTTGCCGGCCGATGGTTTCGATCGTCGCCTCGATGAGCTGTTCGCGCCGCGCCTCGCGGCTCAGCTTGCGCGGCTGCGGCTGTTGGTCGGTCGTGCTGCTCTCGATCTCGTTCATCCCGCCCCGCTTCGATCCTGCCTCCTCGCGTGCCGACAGACATACGCAATCCGTCCCGATGTGCAACCTAACCATATTCTGACTGGATTGTCAGTCAAAAAATTGATTGACAGTCCAGTCAATATGCGTGTCAGATGGGATCCATGACAAAGACCGGCCGACTTGAAGCGGCCCGGTCATTGCCCATCAACCAGAGGACAGGACATGCGCGCGGCACCCCGACGCTCAATCGAAAAATCCAATGCACAGTTCCAGAAAGCTCTGAAAAGGCTGCCGCTCGGCGTTGCTTCGACGTTCCGGTACTGGGGCGACGACCGGACGATCTATGTCGATCACGGCAAGGGCGGGCGGATCTGGGACATCGACGGCAACGGCTATGTCGATTACCGCCTCGGCTACGGTCCGGCGATCCTCGGCTACGCCGACGATCGGGTAGACGCGGCGGCGCGGCGCGGCATGGAGGTTGGCGGCGTCTTCGCGCTCTCGACCGAGCGCGAGCTTGCAGTGGCGGACCGTATCGCGAAGATGGTGCCGGGCGTCGATCTCGTGCGCTACTCCAACTCCGGCACCGAGGCGGTCATGGCGGCGCTGCGCCTGGCGCGGGCCCATACCGGGCGCGACAGCTATCTACTGATCGAGGGCGCCTATCACGGTCTCTTCGATGCGGCGATGTGGATGGCCAATGTCGAGGAATGGAGCCGGCGCGGCGGCGGCGACCCGGAGGTCGTGGCCTATTCGAAGGGCATCCCGCAGGAGCTGAAGACGCTCGCCCATCTCGTGCCGATGAACGATCTCCAGCGGCTCGAGGACACGTTCAAGCGCCACGGCAACGACATGGCCGCGATGCTGATCGAGCCGATCCAGGGCAATTGCTGCGGGATCTCGGCCTCGGGCGACTATGTGCGGCTCGCGCGCAAGCTCTGCGACCAGTACGGCGTCCTTCTGATCATCGACGAGGTCAAGACCGGCTTTCGGGTCGCGCGCGGCGGCGTGCAGTCGCTCCACGGCGTGACGCCAGACATCTGCACTTTCGCCAAGGCGATGGCCAACGGCTACCCGATCGCCGTGGTCGCTGGCCGCGAGGAGGTCATGCGGACCTTCCGCTACGGCGGCGCGGCGCATGGCGGCACCTACACCGCGCATTCGGTCAGCCTCGCGGCTGCCGAGGAATGCCTGCGCATCCTCGACGAAACCCCGGCGCTGGAGACCCTCGCGAAATACGGCGAGAACCTGAAAGCCGGCATGTCCAGGATCCTCAATCGGCGCGGCATCGTGCATTCCTATGCGGGGCACGACTCGATGTTCGGCCTCTTCTTCGCCGAGAAGGCGCCGGACAATTACCGCGACTGGAAGACGTCGGACTACTCGTTCTACGACCAGATGGCCTACCACCTCCACGACCTCGGGGTCATCTGCGAGCCCGACAGCCGCGAGCCCTGGTTCATGTGCGAAGCGCATGACGCGGCATGTCTCGAGGATACGCTTGTGGCGTTCGAGACCGCGGTCGACATGACTTTGGAGCATTTCGAGGCCGAGAAGCGCGCATGAGCTACGATGCGGCGATCATCGGGGCGGGGCACAACGGGCTGGTGGCGGCCTGCTACCTCGCCCGCGCCGGGCTGAAGGTCGTCGTCGTCGAGAAGAACGACTGGATCGGCGGCGCGGCGGTGTCGCGCGAGTTGCATCCTGACTTCACCTATTCCAACTGCTCCTATGTCTGCTCGCTTTTCCGGCCCGAGATCATGCGCGATCTCGAACTGCCGAAGCACGGGCTGCAGGTCCTGCCCTATGAAGGCGGCGCGGTCTTCACCCGCGACGGTGGCTATCTCGCGACCTTCCGCGATCACGAGGCCAACCGCCGAGAGCTCATGCGACATTCGCCGCGCGACGCGGAGGCCTATGACCGCTATTCGCGCGACGTGATGCGGCACTGCCGCTTCATCCGGCCGCTGCTGCTGCGCACGCCGCCCGATCCCGCGACCTTCCGGCCGCGCGACATTGCCGAACTGGCGTGGCTCGGCCGCAAGGTCGGCGAGATGTCGGAAGCCCAGATCTGCGACATGATCCGGTTCTGGACCATGTCGATCTCGGACTTTCTCGACGAGTATTTCGAGAACCCTGTGGTCAAGGCCTATCTTGCCGTCTCGGCGATCATCGGTACCGCGCTCGGCCCGATGTCGCCGGGTTCGGCCTATGTGCTGCTGCATCACTACATGGGGGACGTGGACGGCAACGTCGGCGCCTGGGGATTTGCGCGCGGCGGCATGGGGGCGATCACGCAGGCGCTGACGGCATCGCTCAGGGCAGCCGGTGGCGAGGTGCGGACGGGCACCGGGGTCGAGAAGGTTCTCGTCGTCAATGGCCGGGCCACGGGGCTGCGGCTGGAGGGCGGCGAGGAGATCGCCGCCCGGCGCGTGCTGTCCAACATGGATGTGAAGCGGACCTTCCTGAAGCATGTCGACACGGCCGAGCTGCCGCCCGCCTTCGTCAAGCGGGTCGAAACCTTCAAGAGCCGCGGCTCGTCGGGCAAGCTCAACATCGCCCTCGACGCCGCGCCGCACTTCCCGGCGCTTCCCGACGGCGCGCCGATGCTGAAGGGCGATCTCCACTTCACCGACAGCGTCGAGCGGATGGAGCGGGCCTATGACGACTGGAAGGCGGGGCAATTCAGCCGCGATCCGTTCCAGGACACGATGATCCCGACGATGATCGACCCGACGATGGCGCCGCCGGGCAAGCATTTCATGTCCTGCTTCATCCAGTACGCGCCGCCGAAGATCGAGGGGCGCGACTGGACGGACGCCGACCGCGACGCCTTCGGGCAGACGGTCATCGACCAGATCGCGGAGTATTCGCCGGGCTTCAAGGACCGCATCCTGCATATGGAGGTGCGGACCCCGCGCGAACTGGAGGCGGAGGTCGGCCTCACCGACGGCAACATCTTCCAGGGCGAGCTGACCTTCGACCAGCTCCTCTTCAACCGCCCGGTGCCCGGTTACGCCCAGTACAAGACGCCGATCCGCGATCTCTGGCTCTGCGGCTCGACCGCCCATCCCGGCGGTGGGGTGATGGGCGCGCCCGGCCGCAACGCGGCCTCCGAAATCCTGCGCGATCTGCGCGCAAAGACCCAGATGAGGCAGGCCTATGCCGTCGTATGACACCATCATCATCGGCGGCGGCACGAACGGGCTCGCCTGTGCTGCACGGCTCGCGAAGGCGGGCAAGCGCGTCCTCGTGCTCGAGGCCACCGAGCGTGCGGGCGGCGGGGCGACCGGCGCGGCGCTCGCGCCCGACCTCGCACCGATGCCGCTCGCGCATCTTCTGACGACGCTCGACCCGCGGGTTCTGGACGGGATGGAGCTGGAGCGGCACGGGCTCAGCTATGCCGCGGCCGGGATCGCGACGACGGCCCTGTCGGCGACCGGCGATCATCTGGTTCTGGAGGGACCGGCCGGGGCAGCGCTCTCCGGCTCGATCGACGACGCCGGGCGGAGCGCGTGGGAGGCGCTGCGCCAGCGCCTGATGGGTTTCGCTGATGCCCTCGCGCCGTTTCGCGCCGTCACGCCGCCGCGGATCGCGCGGAAGGCCGGGAACGACAATCTGAAGCTCGCGCGCATCGGGCTCGGGCTCCGCCGGCTCGGCCAGGAGGAGTTCCGCGAGTTCCTGCGGATGGCCCTCATCAATATCGCGGACGTGCTCGAGGACGAGCTTGCGGACGACCGGCTGCGGGGGCTCGTCGCCTTCGATGCGGTGCTCGGCGCCTGGCTCGGGCCGCGGTCGCCGAACTCGCTGATCCTCTATCTCAACCGCCTTGCCGGGGAGGCCGCCGGAACACGGGCCGCGCTCGCTGTGCCGCAGGGCGGCATGGGCGCCGTGGCTGACGCGATGGCGCGGTCGGCCGAGGCCGCGGGCGTCACCTTGCGCACCGGGGCGCGCGTCGGGCGCGTGCTGATCGAGGCGGATCGGGCCTGCGGTGTCATCCTCGCGGACGGTGAGGAGATCCGGGCCGGTCTCGTCGTTTCGGCGGTCGGTCCGAAGGCCACGTTCCTCGATCTGGTCGGGGTGCGGCACCTCGATACCGGCTTCGTGCGCCGCGCCACGAACATCCGCGCGCGCGGCGGCGCGGCCAAGCTGCATCTCGCGCTGAAGGGCGCGCCCGATTTCCGTGGCGCCGACCTAGCGACCCGGCTGGTGATCGCGCCGGATATCGCGTCGGTGGAGGAGGCCTTCAACGCGACGAAATACGGCGAGGTGCCTCAGCGCCCAGTCATGGAGATCGTGCTGCCGAAGGCGCATGAGCGCGAAGCGGGCGGCGGTCACGTTCTGTCCGCCATCGTACAGTTCGCGCCCCACGCCCCACGCGCCGGTCTCGAGGAGGCGCGCAGCCGGATGCTCACGAACACGCTCGGCGTACTCGAAGACTACGCGCCCGGCATCGGCGGCCTGATCACGCACAGCGAGCTTCTCATGCCGCAGGACATCGAGGCGCGCTACGGTATGGCGGGCGGCAACTGGCATCACGCCGAACTCAGCGTCGAGCAGATGCTGTTCCTGCGGCCCTTCGCCGAGGTTGCCCAGTATGCGACGCCCATCGCCGGCCTCTGGCTTGCCGGGGCGGGCAGTCATCCGGGCGGCGGTGTGTCCGGCGCGGCGGGTTGGAACGCGGCGGAGCGCATTCTCTCGGGGGTGGCGGCATGAAGGACCTGCGCCATCACTACGAAGCCCCGCTGCGGACAACGCCGTTCCACGAGCGCATCGCGGAGGCGAATGTGCTGAACCAATGGGGGCCGTGGGCCGGCTACACGACCGCGCTCGTCCTTGAGGATGCGGAAATGGAATATTCCGCGATCCGCAATACGGCGAGCCTTTACGACCTCTGCCCGATGATCAAGTACCGGATCACCGGGCGCGACGCGGCGGATTACCTCAACCGGCTGACGCTCCGAGATGTCGCGCGCGTGGCCGTGGGGGCGGTGCAGTACACCGCATGGTGCGACGACCGGGGCAAGCTTCTCGATGACGGGACGCTCTTCCGGCTCGGCGAGGCCGAGTTCCTGCTCTGCTGCCAGGAGCGCCATCTGCCGTGGCTCCTGGACTCGGCCATCGGCTTCGAGGTTTCGGTTCACGACGTCACGGCGGAGATTGCCGCGCTCTCGCTTCAGGGGCCCTGCACGGCTTCGGTGCTGGACGCGGCCGGGTTCGACGTCTCGGCGCTCAAGCCCTACCGCTTCGCGTCCTTCCCGTTCGAGGGGGGCGACCTGATCATCTCGCGCACCGGGTTCACCGGCGATCTCGGGTATGAGCTCTGGATCGAGCCCGCGCTGGCGCTGCCGCTCTGGGACCGGCTGATGGCGGCGGGAGCCTATTGCGGCATCCGCCCGGTCGGGTCGCACGCGCTCGACATCGCGCGCATCGAGGCGGGGTTCCTGGCGACGCACGCGGATTTCGTGCCGGCCGACCAGGCTCTGCGCGAGGACCGGGTGCGCTCGCCCTACGAGTTGGCGCTGGACTGGATGATCGATTTCGGCAAGGGCCATTTCAATGGCCGCCGGGCGCTTCTTGCAGAGCGTGACGGGCAGACTTCCGAATGGGCCTTCGTGGCGCTCGACATCGAGGGCAACGTGGCCGCCGATCACGCGATCCTTTACGACGGCCGCAACCGCGAGGTCGGTCAGATCACGTCGGCGGCCTGGTCGCCGTCGACCAAGCGCAGCATCGCGCTGGCACAGGTGCGCCGTCCGCATCACGCCGGGGCGAAGGGCGGCCTCCGGGCCGAGATCTACGCGCTGCGCGAGCTGCATTACGTGAAGCTGATGATGGAGGCGCGGGTGACGGAGCGCCCGTTCTTCGCCCCGCCCCGCCGCCGCGCGACCCCGCCCGGACGCTTCTGAGGACAAGCCGATGACCGAACACCGCCATCCTGCCTCGCCCCTTCTCGATCACTGCCCCGAGACCCTTCCGGCGGCGGCCTATGTCGACCCGGACTGGTACGAGCGCGAGCGACAGGCGATCTGGGCGCGGAACTGGGTGGCGGCGGGGCGGCTTTCGGACCTCGCGCCGGGGACGATGCGGAGGGTCGATCTGGCGGGCCACAACCTTGTTCTCTGCCGCGACGGCAAGGGCACGGTGACCGCCTTTCACAACACTTGCCGCCACCGCGGATCTGAGCTTTGCACGAAGGAGCGGCAGGAGCTCGGCAAGCTCATCCGCTGCCCCTATCACGCCTGGGCCTACGACACCGGAGGGCGGCTCGTCTCGACCGCCCACGCGACGCCGACGGAGGATTTTCGCAAGGAGGATAACGGCCTCTTTCCGGTCCGCGTGCGGATCTGGAACGGCTTCGTCTTCCTCTGCCTCGCGGATGAGCCGGAAGACCTCGCCCCCGACCTCGGCCTCTCTGCGCTCGACAACTGGCCGATGGAGGACCTTCGCACCGGGCACCGCGTCGTCAAGGAGATCGCCTGCAACTGGAAGGTCTTCTGGGAGAATTACAACGAATGCCTGCACTGTCCGGGCATTCACCCCGAGCTTTGCGACATGGTTCCGGTCTACCGCGACGGGATCATGTCGCCCGAGGAGGCGCCGGGCTGGACCGGCGGCGCCCCGAGGCCCCCGGCCCTGCGCGAGAAGGCGCGGACCTGGACCATGACCGGCGAGCCCTGCGGCCCCGAATTCGCGCAGCTGACCGCCGAGGAACGCGCCAACGGCCACAACTTCGTGACGATCTATCCCACGATGTTCGTCGTCGCCCATGTCGATTATGTGCGCGCCGTCTCGCTGATGCCGCTCGGGCCGGAACGGACGCGGCTCACGGCGGAATGGCTGTTTTCAGAGGAAACGCTGGCCCAGCCGGGGTTCGATGCCGCGTCGGTCGCGGAGTTCGCGACGCTCGTGATGTCCCAGGACGCCGAAGCCTGCGAGATGAACCAGCGCGGGCTCCGATCCGTCCGGTACACAGGCGGCCGCCTCATGCCGCAGGAATTCGACATCCTGAGGTTCCACGAATGGGTGCGCCGGCAGATGGAGACGACCGCAGGAGAGACGCCATGAACCAGAGCCTTAAAGCCATTCCCGTTCCGAACGACTGGGACCGCCGCGGTCTACCGGGCTGGACCTATCACTCCGAGGCGCTCTTCGACCTCGAATGCTCGGAGGTGTTGCTGACGCATTGGCAGATCGCGGGCCATGTCAGCGACGTTCCGGGGCAGGGCGACTGGCTGGCGTTCGACTTCCTGAACGAACGGGCGCTCATCGTCCGGGGCAAGGATGGCGTCGTGCGCGCGTTCCACAATCTCTGCCGCCATCGCGGCGCGCGGCTGGTCGATGGCGAGGCGGGGCAGTGCAAGTCGGCGATGGTCTGTCCGTTCCACGGCTGGGTCTACAACCTCGACGGCACGCTCAGGGGCGCGGCGCGGCCCGAGAGTTTCGGCGACATGGACCGGGCCGAGTTCGGCCTGAAGCCGGTCGAGATGGAGATCTGGCACGGGTTCATATTCCTGCGGTTCCGGCCCGGCCCGCAGCCCAGCGTCGCCGAGCTCATGAAGCCGTTCGACGCGGATTTCGAAGCCTATCGCGCGGAAGAGCTGCTCTCGACGGAGGCTTTCGGCCGGTGGACGTTCGAACCGCTGCCGGTCAACTGGAAATCGGTGCGCGATGTGGACAACGAGGGCTATCACGTCGCGATGGCGCATCCGGCCCTTCAGGATCTTTACGGCCGGACTTACCGGGACTTGGTCTATCCGGGCGGGATCTCGCATTCCATCGGCGAGTTCGGCGACAAGCCAGGCCGGCTCTGGTCGGTCAAGCTCTACACGAAGTTCAGCCCCGAGCGCGAGTGGCTGCCGGAGCGGTTGCGGCGAAGCTGGACGTACTACGGCATCTTCCCGAACTCGGTCATCGCCTTCACCCCGGACGGCGCGCAGTATTACCATGACATTCCGCTCTCGCTGAACGAGACCGTCGTCGGCGGGCGGCTCTACCGGCGCGCCC
This sequence comes from Defluviimonas sp. D31, assembly GCF_033436765.1. Classification (NCBI taxonomy): domain Bacteria; kingdom Pseudomonadati; phylum Pseudomonadota; class Alphaproteobacteria; order Rhodobacterales; family Paracoccaceae; genus Albidovulum; species Defluviimonas sp. D31. The sequence continues at coordinate 19,755 of NZ_JAWQFN010000004.1, read as the reverse complement.
ACGAGACGCGCGAGGAACGCGCGGCGCGTTACCTCGCCTACCGGATCGACCGCGAGACGTCCTACGAGGACCAGCAGCTCTCGATCTGGTCGAACGAGTCGATGAAGTCCTCTGCTTTCGACGACTTCCACCTTTCCGATCTCGAGTTCGGCGTGCGCGCCCATCACGACCGGCTGCGCGCGCTCCTGCCGGTCGTGACGCTGGATGCGGCGCCACCGGAGGATGAACTGGCCCACATCAACGAAGAAATGCGTAGCGCCGGCGCGAAAACCCAATAACATCAGTAGGTACGGCGAAGACCAAGGGAGGAGACAAGGCATGACACAGCTGACGAGACGAACCACGCTCACCGCGATCGGGGCGGCGCTGGCGACACCCTATGTGCGCCCGTCCTGGGCGCAGTCCGGAACCGTCAACGTCTACAACTGGGCCGACTACATCGGCGAGACGACGCTCGCCGATTTCGAGGCGCAGACCGGGATCGGCGTCGTCTACGACACCTATTCCTCGGCCGAGGAGATGCAGGCGAAGATGCTCGCCGGATCGACCGGCTACGACGTCGTCGACCATGCCGGCATCGACATGCCGCGGGTTATCGCGGCCGGCATCTACGAGGAGCTCGACAAGTCGCTCCTGCCCAACTGGAAGAACCTCGACACCGAGATCCTGCGCATCCTGTCGGGCTGGGATCCGGACAACAAATACGGCATGCCCTACATGTGGGGCTCGGTCGGCTTCACCTACAATGTCGACATGGTGAACGAGCGGATCCCCGATGCCGACATGACCTCGATGGACCTGATCTTCAATCCCGAGAATGCCGCGAAGCTCGCCGATTGCGGCATCTCGATCCTCGACAGCCCGACCGACATCATGCTGATGGTGCTGAAATACCTCGGGCTCGACGGCGACACGACGAATGTCGAGGACTACCAGAAGGTCGTGGAGGCGTTCAAACCGATCCGCCAGTACATCCGCACCTTCGACAACACGAACTACCTGAACGCGATCCCGAACGGCGAGCTTTGCGCCATCAACAACTGGTCGGGCGACTACGCGACGGCGGCGGGCCGCGCGGCCGAGGCCGGGATCGAGATGAACCTCGCCTATTTCGTGCCGAAGACTGGCGCGCCGGCCTGGGTCGACGTGATGTGCATCACCTCGGACGCGCCGAACCGCGACAACGCCTACAAGTTCCTCGACTTCATGATGCAGCCGGAAGTCGCGGCGGGCTGCACCAACTACACCTACTACGCCAATGCCAACGTGCCCTCGCGGGAGTTCGTGCTGAAGGAGATCCTCGACGATCCGGCGGTCTATCCGGATGCCGAGACGATCGGCCGGATGTGGGCGCCGAAGCCCTTCAGCGAGGAACAGGACCGCGCCATCACCCGCGCGTGGCAGGAGATCAAGTCGGGCTGATCGCGCCTCGCGCATTTGCCACCACTCACCGGAGGAGACCGTCGAGATGCCCGAACCGGCCACCACTGCCGACGCGAAGATTGCGCAGTTTCCGCGCGCCGTCGCACCGGCCACCAAGGAACCGCCCTTCATCCGTATCGAGGGCGTCACCAAGAGGTTCGGAGCGTTCACGGCGGTCTCCTCCGTCAGCCTCGAGATCCGCAAGGGCGAGATCTTCTCGCTCCTTGGCGGCTCGGGCTGCGGCAAGACCACGCTTCTGAGGATGCTGGCCGGGTTCGAGGACCCGACCGAGGGGCGCATCTTCATCGACGGTCAGGACATGACCGACCTGCCGCCCTACGAGCGCCCGGTGAACATGATGTTCCAGTCCTACGCGCTCTTTCCCCACATGACGGTCGAGAAGAACGTGGCCTACGGGCTGAAACACATGGACATGACGGCGTCCCAGCGTACCGAGCGGGTGCGGGAGATGCTGGCGCTCGTGCAGCTCTCCGACTTTTCCCACCGCAAGCCGCACCAGATTTCCGGCGGCCAGCGCCAGCGCGTGGCGCTCGCGCGCGCCCTTGCCAAGCAGCCGAAGCTCCTGCTGCTCGACGAGCCGCTCGCGGCGCTCGACAAGAAGTTGCGCGAGGCGACGCAGTTCGAGCTCATGGACATCCAGGACAAGACCGGCACGACCTTCATCGTCGTGACGCACGACCAGGAGGAGGCGATGACGCTCTCTTCGCGCCTCGCGGTCATGGACAAGGGCCGCATCATGCAGACCGGCACCGCGACCGAGGTCTATGAATACCCGAATTCGAAGCTGGTCGCGGGTTTCATCGGGTCGATCAACTTCTTCGACGCCACGGTCCGCGCCGCCGAAGGCGACACGGCGGAGGTGGAGGTGCCGGAACTTGGCGGCACGGTCGAGGCGCGCGCGATACCGGGCCTGGCGCTCGGCCAGCCGATCACGCTGGCGATCCGGCCCGAGAAGCTCACGATCTCGCGCGGGAAGCCCGCGACGGCCAATGCCTTTCCGGGCAAGGTCCGCGACCTCGCCTATTTCGGGAAGGATTCGCTCTACCGCATCCAGATGCCGTCCGGACGGGTCATGTCGGTCAACTCGGTCAACGCGCGGCGCGTGGGCGAAAACGAGCGTGTCGCCGACTGGGAAGACCAGGTCTGGCTCTCGTTCGAGCCGGCGGCAGCGATCCTCCTGAAGGACTGAAGCGATGGAAGCGGCACATCGGTCCCCGGTTTTTCGCAGATGGTTCAACCGGCGCGGCTGGATCAAGATCACGATCGCCACGCCCTACGTCTGGCTTTCGCTGTTCTTCCTGTTGCCCTTCGTCATCGTCATCGCGATGAGCTTCGCGACCCGGACGCCGACCGCGCCGCCGTTCTCTTTCGGCGGCGACTATCCGGTGATGAACACCAACCACTACGCGCGGCTGTTCAGCGATGACCTCTACATCCGCGCCTACCTGAACTCGATCGGCAACGCGACGCTCGCCACCCTCATGTGCCTCCTCATCGGCTACCCGATGGCGCTGGGCCTCACGCGCGTCAGCCGGTCGTGGCGCAATGTCCTCCTGATGCTGGTGATCCTGCCCTTCTGGACCTCGTTCCTTCTGCGCGTCTATGCCTGGATGGGGCTGATGGGGACCAACAGCTGGTTCAACAAGCTCCTGACCGGCGCCTATAACTGGGTGATGCCCGCCGACATGGCGCTGCGTTACATCCCGATGATGAACACCGGCTTCGCGGTCGTCCTCGTCACGGTCTATTCCTACCTGCCGTTCATGATCCTGCCGCTCTACGCGAACCTCGAAAAGCTCGACCTTTCGCTGAACGAGGCCGCGATGGACCTTGGTTCGCGCCCCTTTCAGGTGTTTCGCGACGTGACGCTTCCCTTGTCGCTGCCCGGCATCATCGCGGGATCGCTCCTGGTCTTCATCCCGGCCTCGGGCGAGCTGATCATCCCCTCGCTCGTCGGCTCGTCCTCTCAGCCGATGATCGGGCGCGTGATCTCGGACGAGTTCGCCTCGGCGCGGGACTGGCCGATGGCGTCCGCCGTCGCGGTGGCGCTGCTGCTCCTGCTCGTCGGGCCGCTGATGGCCTATACCTATTTCGAGGGCAAGTCGCTGGAAAAGAAGAAGGCGGAGGGAGAGAGCTGATGAACCGCCGTCCGGTCTTCCTGATCACGATGCTCTGCTTCGGCTTCGCGTTCTTCTACATCCCGATCCTGTCGATGATGGTCTATTCGTTCAACGGATCGCGCCTTGCGACCGTCTGGGGCGGGTTCTCGACGAAGTGGTATGTCTCGCTCCTGTCCAACCGGCAGGTGCTGAAGGCCGCGGTCCTGTCGATCGAGATCGCCGTACTCAGCGCCACCTTCGCCACCATCCTCGGCACGATGGCCGGCATCGCCATGGCCCGGTTCAAGCGGTTCCGCGGAAGGACGCTGTTTTCCGGCCTCGTGACCGCGCCCCTCGTGATGCCAGAGGTGATCACCGGCATCGCCTCGCTGATGCTCTTCATCCTGATGGCGGAGTATATCGGCTGGCCCGCGACGCGCGGCTTCACCACGGTGACGCTGGCCCACATCACCTTCTCGATGGTCTTCGTGACGACAATCGTCCATTCCCGGCTCGTTCAGGCCGACGAGGCGATCGAGGAGGCGGCGATGGATCTCGGCAGTCGCCCCTGGCAGGTGATGAAGGACATCACCCTGCCGGTGATCTCGCCCGCGATCATGTCGGGCTGGCTTCTCGCCTTCACGATCTCGCTCGACGACGTGGTCATCACGAACTTCACCACTGGGCCGGGGACGACGACCCTGCCGATCCTGATCTGGTCGAAGGTGAAGCTCGGCGTGACGCCGGACATCAACGCGCTCGCCACGATCACCGTGGTGATCGTCGGGATCGGGGTCTTCATCGCCGGATGGCTTCTCAACCGGGCCGAGAAGGCGCGAGAGCGCGATATCCAACTCGCCTACCAGGCCAACCAATGACGTTGCCGGCCGACGACCTTCAGGCGCTCGCGGAGCTTCATGGCGGGTTCGGGCAACCCGGCTCGGGCCGGGTCCGCTATGCGGCGGCGATGCATTTCTACCGCAAGGGGCTCATGTCCGCGGAAGTGCTGGAGGTTTACCGCATCTGTTCGGCCCGCGATGGCGAGGACCCGGCCGGGCTTCTGAATGCCCGCGCTCTGAGGGCAGACATTCCGCCCCGGCCGCAGCCGGACCGGGAACTGGCGCTGCGCGGGCTTCTGGGCGAAATCGACCGCTATCTTGCGGGGCTTTCCGGGCCGGGAATCTCGGAGACCCGCGCGGGTCTCGCGGCGCATCGCGACGGTCCGGTGCGACCGGGCGCGCAGTCCGACCTCGCGGTCGTGCGCGCGCATCTTCCCGATGCGCTGGCGGCGCTCGCCACGGAGCGGCCCGCCCTCGCGGCCGCGATCGAGGAGGCCATGCCGCACCTCGGCTGGCGCGCCTATGACAGCTATCCGCCGGAGGAGATCGGTGCCGCGTTCCGCGCGGGCCATGCCTATGCCTCGCTGATCGGAGAGGGGGCGATCCCCGCCGAGGACTTCGACCTCGGCCTGTTCCTGATCGCGCCGGGTCTGCTCTATCGCGACCACGCCCACAGCGCGCCCGAACTCTATGCGCCTTTGACGGGGCCGCATGGCTGGCGCTTCGCGCCCGATGCCCCGCTCGTGATCAAGCCAGCGCATGAGCCGGTCTGGAACGCGCCCGACGTGCCGCATCTGACGAAGGTCGGGCCCCGGCCATTCCTCTGCATCTATTGCTGGACGAAGGATGCGAACGAACCGGCGCGCATCATTCCGGCCGGGGATTGGGACGCGCTCGAACAAGGCATGATCGACGCCTGAGGGCACTGCCGCCGGGCAAGCAGGGAGACGGAACGATGGAAGCGGAAGGCGGAGAACTCTACCACAATCGGCTCGTCGCGACGCTCGAAGCCCTCTGGGGCACCGGGTTCCTGTCGCCCGGCGGGCCGGACGAGGTGGGCCGCGTCGTCGCCGGCATCGACATCGGCGGCAAGGCCGTCCTCGATATCGGCTGCGGCGCGGGCGGGATCGACATCGCGCTGGTGCGCACCCACGGCGCGGGCTACGTCTCGGGCATCGACGTCGAGGACACGGTGCTTGCCCGTGCCCGCGAGGTGATCGGCGAGGCGGGTCTCGGCGACCGCATCGGATGCCTGAAGGTCGCGCCGGGTCCGCTGCCGTTCCCGCCGTCGTGCTTCGATATCGTGTTTTCCAAGGATTCCATCGTCCACATCCCCGACAAGCACGCGCTCATGCGCGAGGTGTTCCGCGTGCTCCGGCCCGGCGGTTGGTTCCTCGCCTCGGACTGGCTGATCGGGCATGACGGCGACCCGAGCCCCGAGATGGCCGCCTACATCGCCGCCGAGGGGCTCGATTTCGGCATGGCCTCGCCCGGACGCTACCGGGACGCGATGGCGGCGGCAGGCTTCACGGACATCACGATCACGAGCCGCAACGAGTGGTATCGCGCCGCGGCGAAGTCCGAACTGGAGCGGCTGAAGGGACCGGTGGGCAGGGCGGCGGCCGGGGTCGTCGGGCAGGACTTCGTCGACGAGAACATCGGCATATGGGAGCGGATGATCCCGGTTCTCGACAGCGGCGAACACTGCCCGACCCATCTGAGGGCGCGGAAGCCATGATCACGGCCGGGGGCATGTCGAGCGGGAGACTTGTCCGCAGGTCGCGGCGGCGTTCCCCGCTTCAGCCTGGCATCCGGACTCTGGTCTGAAAGGCGATTCCGATGCGGTCGGCCGACATGATCGTTGTCAATGCCCACATCGTCACGATGGACGGCGCGATCCCCCGCGCGCAGGCTCTCGCGATCCGAGGCGGGCGCGTCGCCGGGCTGGGATCCGACGACGACATCTGCGGCATGGCCGGTCCCGCGACCAAGGTGATCGACGCGGGTGGCAGGCTCGTCCTGCCGGGCTTTCAGGACACCCATATCCATCTTCAGGACGGCGGGCTGGATTTCAGCCAGAATGCCGACCTCACCGCCGCGCGGACGCCGGACGAGCTTGTCGCCACGCTGTCGGCCTTCGCCGCCACGCACGAAAAGCCCTGGGTGAACGGGACGGGATGGCTCGCGGTCATCTTTCACGCCGGGAACCTCGACCGCCATCTCCTCGACCGCGCGGTGCCGGGCCGGCCATGCCTGATCGTCTCTTCCGACGGCCACAGCGCCTGCCTGAACACCCCCGGCTGCGCGGCGCTGGGGCTGACGGCGGAGACGCCCGATCCCATGAACGGCCATTTCGTGCGCGACGCGGGGGGAGAGCCCACTGGGATGCTCTATGAAAAGGCCGTCGACTGGGCCGAAAGCCGGATGCCCTGTCCGTCGGATGCGGATTACGCCGCGGGCGTGCTGTGGGCGCAGGCGCTCGCCCATCGCCACGGCATCACGGGCGTTATCGACGCGCGCGTGGAAGAGCGGCACGTCCGCGTCTACCGGGATCTGGACGATGCGGGTGCGCTGACGCTGCGCGTGGCCTCGACCGCGCTCGTCAACGCCTTTGACACGACGACGGAGGCGCTGGAGCGGTTATCCGACTTCCGCGCCATGGCCCATGGCCCCCGCTTCAAGGTCCATTCAGCCAAGTTCTTCCTCGACGGGGTCATCGAGAACCGCACCGCGGCGATGATCGCCCCCTATGCGGACGAGACCGGCGGCAACGCGCCGCTGATGTTCGATCCAAGCCAGATCGCGGAGATGTTCACCGCGCTCGACGCCGCGCGGTTCCAGATCCATGTCCATGCGATCGGAGACATGGCCGTGCGCGCCGCGCTCGACGGGTGCGAGGCGGCGCGTGGGGCTAACGCGGACTGGCCCTCGCTGCACCAGATCGCCCATATCCAGTTCGTCGACCCCGCCGACATACCGCGTTTCCGCCCCCTCGGCGTCATGGCGAACGTGCAACCGCTCTGGGCTAGGAACGAGCCTGTCGTCACCGATGCCGCCGTGCCGCTGGTCGGCAACGACCGAAGCCGCTGGATCTACGCCTTCCGCTCGCTCCTTGACGCGGGCGCGGGCATGGCGCTGTCGAGCGACTGGGGTGTCTCGACGCTCAACCCGTTCGAGATCATCGAAACCGCCGTGACGCGCCAGCCGCCGGTCGCGGAGGGCCGGGTGCCGCCGTTCCTGCCCGAGGAGCGCATCACGCGCGCAGAGGCGGTCGCGGGCTATACTGTACAGGCTGCAGCGGCGGCCTGGCGAGGCGCAGATACCGGGACGCTCGGCATTGGCAAGCAGGCCGATCTCGTGATGCTCGACCGCGACATCTTCGCCTGCCCGGTGTACGAGATCGGCGCCACGAAGGTGGACATGACGATGGTCGGCGGGGCGGTGGTGTTCGAACGGGCGTGACGCCCCGACCGGCCGGGTTATCAGCTTTCAGAACGGCTGGCGTTCGATCGTGAAGCCCTCGCGTTCCAGAAGTGCCAGCACGCCTTCCTCCCCGGACAGGTGCATCGCGCCGAACGCCGCGAAGGCCGGACCTTCCTCGGCCGCGGCTTCCAGCGCCGGAAGCCAGTCGCGGTTGCGACGGTTGACCAGCGCCTCTTCCATCAGGACGAGATCGGCGTCGACCTCTTCGCGCGTCATCCCCGGCAGGTCGTAAGCCGCGAGGCGGCCGAGTTCCCACGACAGCCGGACATCCTCGGCGAAATAGGCCTCCGTCAGGGTCGCGGCGTAGTCCTCGGCCTGCTCGCCCATGGCGAGCGTCGCGCGGATCATGTCGAGCTGCTTTTCAGGCGGCATGGCATCGAAAAGCCCGAAGATCGTGTCGTAGGGCTCCAGCGCCCACAGCGGAATCCCCTTGGCCTCGGCGCGGTCGATGATGCGCGCATCGAGGCCGCTTGAGCCCGCCCCGATTTCTTCCATGGCGCAGGGCGGGATGCCGAGCATCATCGAGACATACCAGGGCCGCATCTTCGAGGCGAGGACCGGCGGAACGCCGCGCTCGCGCATCGCGTCGGCGAGCATCTGCCAATCCGCCTCGTCAAGGCGCTCGGGCAGCGTCGGGCCGGAGGTGGTGAACAGAAGGTCGGGCCGCCGGGTCATTTCGGACGTCAGATTCTCCATCTCGTCCGGTCCCGCCTCGACCAGAACCACCTTGGCCTCGTCAACCGCATGGCCGATGCGCTCGAGCACCGCGTCGTGGCGTGGATCATCGAGGTGGTAGGTGCCGACGAGGAACAGCCGCGCGTCGCCGCGCTGGGCCAGCCAGGCATTGCCGCGCGCATAGGGCACCGCCGAGATGGCGGCGTCGATCGCGGCGCGGTCATCGGGCGCCATCGTCTGGGCGAGGTCCGTGCCGTTGCAGGCGGCGGTCGCCGCCTTCACGCTAAATGCCAAAAGGATCCAGACCAAGGCGGTGCGAAGCATGGGAACTTCCTCGCTGCATACAAGAATTCACTGTCGGGGCATCCTTGCACGGACGGCTCGGCAGGGCCATGTGGAAGTCGTGGAAATTTTGCGGCACGCGGGAGTTGACTCACGCAGGAGCGACGCCTAACTACGGCATGTTAGCACTCACTCGCATCGAGTGCTAATCATCCTTCAACCTGGAACCCCAAGGGAGAGTGGCCAGATGAATTTCAAACCGCTTCATGACCGTGTGCTGGTCAAGCGTGTGGAAAGCGACGAGAAGACCAAGGGCGGTCTGATCATCCCCGACAGCGCCAAGGAAAAGCCGGCCGAGGGCGAAGTCGTGGCGTGCGGCGAAGGCGCGCGCAAGGATTCCGGCGAGCTGATCGCGCCGTCGGTCAAGGCCGGCGACCGCATCCTCTTCGGCAAGTGGTCGGGCACGGAAGTGACGATCGACGGCAAAGAGCTACTCATCATGAAGGAAAGCGACATTCTCGGCATCATCGCCTGAGACCCTCGCTGACCTCGAATTCCATCCAGACAACCAGGAGAAGCCAACATGGCTGCTAAGGACGTCAAATTCAATTCCGATGCCCGTGACCGGATGCTCAAGGGCGTCAACATCCTCGCCGACGCGGTGAAGGTGACGCTCGGCCCGAAAGGCCGCAACGTCGTGATCGACAAGTCGTTCGGCGCCCCGCGCATCACCAAGGACGGCGTCACCGTCGCCAAGGAGATCGAGCTTTCCGACAAGTTCGAGAACATGGGCGCGCAGATGGTGAAGGAAGTCGCTTCCCGCACCAACGACGAGGCCGGCGACGGCACCACCACCGCGACCGTTCTCGCCCAGGCGATCGTCCGCGAGGGCCTGAAGTCGGTTGCCGCCGGCATGAACCCGATGGACCTCAAGCGCGGCATCGATCTCGCCGTGCACAAGGCCGTCGAGCACATCAAGGGCGCGGCCCGCAAGGTCGCTGACTCGGCCGAAGTCGCTCAGGTCGGCACCATCTCCGCGAACGGCGAGGCCGAGATCGGCCGTCAGATCGCCGACGCGATGCAGAAGGTCGGCAACGAGGGTGTGATCACCGTCGAGGAGAACAAGGGCCTCGAGACCGAGACCGAAGTCGTCGAGGGCATGCAGTTCGACCGCGGCTACCTCTCGCCCTACTTCGTCACCAACCCGGACAAGATGATCGCGGAACTCGAAGACGCGATGATCCTGCTGCACGAGAAGAAACTCTCGTCGCTGCAGCCGATGGTTCCGCTGCTGGAGTCGGTCATTCAGTCGCAAAAGCCGCTCCTCATCATCGCGGAAGACGTCGAGGGCGAGGCGCTGGCCACGCTCGTCGTCAACAAGCTGCGTGGCGGCCTGAAGATCGCCGCCGTCAAGGCGCCGGGCTTCGGTGATCGTCGCAAGGCGATGCTGCAGGACATCGCGATCCTGACCGGTGGTCAGGTCATCTCGGAAGACCTCGGCATGAAGCTCGAGAATGTCGGTGTCGACATGCTCGGCCGCGCCAAGAAGGTCTCGATCACCAAGGACAACACGACGATCGTCGATGGCGCCGGTGAGAAGTCCGAGATCGAGGCGCGCGTCGCCCAGATCCGCACCCAGATCGAGGACACCACCTCGGACTACGACCGCGAGAAGCTGCAGGAGCGTGTTGCGAAACTCGCCGGTGGCGTCGCCGTCATCCGCGTCGGCGGCATGACCGAGGTCGAAGTGAAAGAGCGCAAGGACCGCGTCGATGACGCGCTGAACGCGACCCGTGCGGCGGTTCAGGAAGGCATCGTCGTCGGTGGCGGCGTGGCTCTCGTCCAGGCGGCGAAGGCTCTGGAAGGCATGAAGGGCGAAAACGGCGACCAGGAAGCCGGCATCGCCATCGTGCGCCGCGCGCTCGAAGCGCCGCTGCGCCAGATCGCCGAGAACGCCGGCGTCGATGGCGCGGTCGTGGCCGGCAAGGTCCGTGAATCGAAGGATCTCGCCTTCGGCTTCAACGCCCAGACCGAACAATATGGCGACATGTTCAAGTTCGGCGTCATCGACCCGGCGAAAGTGACCCGGACGGCTCTGGAAGACGCGGCCTCGGTCGCCGGTCTCCTGATCACGACCGAAGCCATGGTCGCCGACAAGCCCGAGCCGAAGGGCGCCGCCGGCGGCGGCATGCCCGACATGGGCGGCATGGGCGGCATGATGTAATCACGCCGTTCCGGCAAGGAACAGGGAAGGGGCCCCGCACAGGGCCCCTTTTCGTTTGGGAATGGCCCGGATCCGGGTCGGATCGTTTCGAGCCTGAAGAGGAGGCTATGGGGCAAGGGCAGCGGTCGGCATCCTGAGATGCGCCAGAACCGGGTGTTCGCTGTCCGGGGTCGTGACGATGAACAGATTGGCGTAGTCGTCCGGGTCGACGTCTATCTCGTTGGAGATGCCAAGCCCGGTCAGAATCGACGGGATCGTCTCTTCGTGAGCCACGACCAGAACGCGGCTCTCCGCATGGTCGAAGGCAAGGAGATCGACCAAACCCGTCACGTCCGCGATTTCGACCTGCGTTCGATCCACACCCAAAGCGTCGGCGACGATGCCGCCGGTCTCCCGCGTTCGAAGGGCGCTGGTGGTGATCACATGGTCGATCCCGGCGCGTTCCAGCATCCCGGCCCAGGCGACCGCGCGTTCACGCCCCTGATCGGTCAGGTTCGGGTCCTCGCCGGTGGCCACCTTCTCCGCGTGGCGGATGATGAACACCGCCTCCTGCGCCCCGGCGGGCATGGCCGTGGGGATCATGGCAAACGTCATCAGCAAAAGGCCGGTCGTCTTCAGCATGTGTCCCCCACACCCCTTCATCCGGCCGACGCCGGCGGCCGGCCGGCCCCTCCCGGCATCCTCCATAGCACAGTTGACCTGTTATCGGTGAAAGACGGCCGCACCGTAAAAAAGGCGCGACGTGTCAGGCGGTGCATTCGGTGTCTGACCGCTCGTCCCGGCGGGATAGTTCCGCGTCATATCCGGCACGACGAAGGCCGTTGGCGGCGCGGGCGTGGCGGTGTAGGCAGGGCCATGCGACTGCTCTTGCTCACCGCGCTCACCATGACGGCTTTCGCCGCGAATTCGGTGCTGAACCGGATGGCGGTCGGGACAGGGCTGATCGGTCCGGTCGATTTCGCGGTGATCCGGCTTCTCGCCGGGGCGGGCATGCTCGGGGCACTGGTCGGGCTGCGGGCGCTTGCCGGGCGTGGCGCGGTCTGGCCCGGCACACGCGGGCGGGTCGCGGGATCCTTGTCGCTGCTCGTCTATCTCTTCGGCTTCTCATTCGCCTATCTCGCGCTCGATGCCGGGTCCGGGGCGCTCATTCTCTTCGGGATGGTGCAGGTCACGATGTTCGCAGGCGCGCTGGCGCTTGGCGAGCGGGTGCCGGCACGGCGCTGGGTCGGGGCGGGGATGGCCTTTCTCGGGCTGGTCTACCTCCTTACGCCGGGATCGGGCGCCGGGGAGGTCCTGCTGCATTCGGCGCTGATGGCGGCGGCGGGGATCGGCTGGGGCTTCTACTCGCTCTCGGCGCGGGGCGCCCGCGACCCGCTCGGCGCCACGGCCTGGAACTTCATCCTCGCGTTGCCGGTGGCAGGGCTCGTCTTCGCCTTCGCCCCGGCGGACGCGGTTCCGGCGACGGCCTCGGGGGTGCTACTCTCGGTGATCTCGGGCGCGGTGACATCGGGGCTGGGCTACGCGCTCTGGTACCGCGTGCTGCCCGAGCTTGGCGCCGCGCGGGGCGCGGTGGCGCAACTCACCGTGCCGGTGATCGCGCTTGCGGGCGGGATGGTGCTTCTCGGTGAGGTCCTCACCTTGCGCTTCGCGCTCTCGGCGATCCTGGTCCTCGGCGGCGTCGCCTTCGCGGTGCGTCCGGCCCGTCAGGCATAGGCGATAGCGAGGATTTCCAGTTCGACACGTCCCGCCGGGCGCTTCCACTCGACGACGTCGCCCACCCGCGCGCCGAGAAGCGCGCGCGCGAGCGGCGATTGCGGCGCGATGCGGCCGAGGCTCGCGTCGGCCTCGTCCTCTCCGGTGATCTCGTAGACAGCGTCGGCCCCGTCCTCGTCGGCCACGGTCACCCGCGCGCCGAAGGCGACCTCGCCGCCGGGCTGGTCCGCCGGGTCGACAAGGATCGCCGAACGGAGCCGCGCCTCGACATAGCGGATGTCGCGCTCGGCGGCCTTTTCCGGCAGCTTGTCGAGCCGCTCGGCACGCGCCTTGAGCCGGGCAAGCTCGGCCTGTAGTGTCGCGAGCCGGTCGCGCAAGGCCTTGAGTCCGCGCGGCGTGACGTAGTTCGGATGCGACGAGACGGGAAGATCGGGGAGGGGCTCGTTGTCGGGCCCATCCTCCTTCACGAAGGCGCGGCTCATTGGACGATGACCTCCAGCGGGTCGTAATGCGCGGGCCCGTCGGCGCCGAAGGCGATGCGCGGCAGGCTGTCGGGCTTCAGCCGGATCGCTTGCAGCTCTTCCTGCGCGAAGAAGCGGCGGGTATGGACGACCTTCGAAGGATCGGCCCAGCCGGGATCGAGCCGGCCGCCGGTGATCGTGCAGCGGAAGAAGAGGTCGACCTGATGGAACCCGGTGCGCGGATCGTGGAATTCGTTGACCAGCGCGAGCGGCCCGACCGTGATGTCGAACCCGCATTCCTCGTGCACCTCGCGGATGAGATTGTCCGGCAGCGAGCGGCCCGGTTCCACCCCGCCACCCGGCGCACACCAGAGGTCCGAGCGGCGTCCGGCATAGGCGTTGACAAGCAGGAGCCTCCCCTCGGCGAGGATGATGGCGCGGGTTGCCAGGCGGGGCAGTCGGGATTTCATCGCGCCAGAGTGACGAAGCGTCGGGGCGAGAGCAAGGGGCTCGCATCGAAGGCGTAAACTTCTTATGTCAAAACCATGATCAAAGCGCTGCTTCTTGCCCTTGCGACCCTTGCCACCGGCCCCGCGCGGGCGGATTGCATCGTGCTTCTGCATGGTCTGGCGCGGACGGACTCTTCGCTGCTTGTGATGAAGGCGGCGCTGGAGCGGGCGGGGCACCGGGTCATCAACGTCGACTATCCGTCAACGACGGTGCCGATCGCGGATCTCGTGGCCGAATATGTCGGTCCTGCCGTTGCGAAATGCGAGGAGGAGCGGGTGTCCTTCGTCACCCATTCGATGGGCGGCATACTGGTCCGGGCCTGGCTGGCCGACAACAGGTCGGAGCGGATGGGTCGGGTGGTGATGCTGGCGCCGCCCAACCACGGCTCGGAGCTTGTGGACGCCTTCGGCGATCTCGGCCCGTTCCGCTGGATCAACGGCCCGGCGGGGCTGGAGCTTGGCACCGGGCCGGCGAGTGTGCCTAACGCGCTGCCGGCGGTGCAGTTCGACCTTGGCATCATTGCAGGGAACCGCTCGCTCAACCCGGTCTATTCGGCGGTGATCTCGGGCGAGGACGACGGCAAGGTCAGCGTCGACAGCACCCGGATCGGCGGCATGGTTGACCATATCGTGCTGCCCGTCACCCATACTTTCATGATGAACAATCCCCTGGTGATCGCCGAGGTGCTGGAGTTCCTCGAAAAAGGCTGGTTCGACCACGATCTCACTTATCTTCAAGCCGCGGAGCGGCTGATCGAGTGAGCCCCGACGGCTTGGTCGACGGGTCCGGCTGCGCTACCCTGTAACAGGCTGCGGCGCCTTTCGGCGCTGCGCGACCTCAGACAGGGGATTGCCATGCATACCGGATTGACGACTGCCGCCATCTGGTGCGGCCTCGCGCTGCCGGCCGCGGCGCAGGACCTCGCCGCGGGGCGCTGGATCGAACTCACCCATCCCTTCAACGAGAACTCGGTCTACTGGCCGACGGCCGAGATGTTCACCAAGACCGAGGTCTTCCACGGCCATACCGAGGGTGGCTGGTTCTATGCGGCCTACAATTTCGCCGCCGCCGAGCATGGCGGCACTCATATGGATTCGCCCATCCACTTCGCCGAAGGGGCGCATACCACTGACCAGGTGCCGCTCGACCGGCTCATCGGGCCGGCCGTGGTGATCGACGTGACGGAGCAGGCGACGGCCGATGTCGACTACCTCGTGAGCGCCGCCGATATCGAGGCGTTCGAGGCCGAGCACGGGCCGATCGGGGCCGGCACGATCGTGCTCCTGAATGCCGGGCGCGCCGGGCTCTACGGTGACCGCAAGGCCTATATGGGGACCGACGAGCGCGGCGAGGAGGCGGTCGCGAAGCTGCATTTCCCCGGTCTCGGGGCCGATGGCGCGGCGCTGCTGGTGGAACGCGGGATCGCCGCCGTCGGGATCGACACGCCCTCTATCGACTACGGCCAGTCGAAGGATTTCGCGGCGCATGTCGAACTCATGACCCACAACATCCCCGTCTTCGAAAACGTCGGCGACATGAGCGATCTTCCCGCGACCGGCGCCATGATCGTGGCGCTGCCGATGATGATCGAGGGCGGCTCGGGCGGCCCCCTCAGGATCGTCGCGCACCTGCCCGGGGAGTGATCCTCAGCGCGGGGTGACGCGGTTCACATGGCCCATCTTGCGGCCAGCCCGCGCCTCGGCCTTGCCGTAGAGATGGATCGCCGCGTGCTTTTCGCGCGCGATCTCGGGGACGCGGGTGATGTCGTCACCGATCAGGTTCTCCATCACCACGTCGGAATGGCGCGACCCGTTGCCGAGCGGCCAGCCCGCGATGGCGCGGATGTGCTGCTCGAACTGGTCGACGGCGCAGCCGTTCTGGGTCCAGTGACCGGAATTGTGCACGCGGGGCGCGATCTCGTTGACGATGAGGCCCTTCTTCGTGACGAAGAGCTCCACGCCCATGACGCCGACATATTTCAGCGCGTTGAGGATCTTGGCGGCCAGAAGCACGGCGTCGGTGCGCTGGGCCTCGGTCAGCCGTGCGGGCACGGTCGTCGTGCTGAGGATGCCGCCCACATGCACGTTCTCGCCCGGATCGAAGGCCGCGACCTCGCCGGTGAGGCTGCGCGCGGCGATGACCGAGACCTCGTGGCTGAACTCGACGAAGCCTTCGAGGATCGCGGGGGCACCCTTCATAGCGGTCAGCGCCGCCTCGGCGTCATCGGGGGACTTCAGCCGCTCCTGGCCCTTGCCGTCATAGCCGAGCCGCCGGGTCTTGAGGATCGCAGGCGTGCCGATTTCCTCGATGGCTTCGGCAAGGTCGGCGGCATCGTCGACGGCGGCATAGGGCGCGGTGTGAATGCCGAGATCGCGCAGGAACGACTTCTCGATCAGCCGGTCCTGGCTGATCGAGAGCGCGCGGCGGTTCGGATGGATCGGGCAATGCGCCTCGAGCGCGTCGAGCGCCGAGGTCGGGATGTTCTCGAACTCGTAGGTGACGATGGCGACCGACCTGGCGAAGGCTTCAAGTGCGGCGAGGTCCTCGTAGGGCGCGGTCGTCACCCTATGGGCGACATCGGCCGCCGGCGGATTGGCCATCGGCTCGTAGATATGGGTTCTGTAGCCGAGCCGCGCGGCGGCGACGGAAAGCATGCGGCCAAGCTGGCCGCCGCCGAGAATGCCGATCACGGAACCGGCGGGCAGGGTGTCAGTCATCTTTGGGCTCGTCGGGGATCGAGGCGGAAAGGGCGTCGCGCCAGGCGTCGAGCCGGGCGGCGAGGGCGGGGTCGGAAAGGGCGAGGATGCCGGCGGCCATCAGCCCGGCATTGGCGGCACCGGCCGCACCAATCGCCATCGTGGCGACCGGGTAGCCCTTCGGCATCTGGACGATGGAATAGAGGCTGTCGACGCCCGAAAGCGCCTTGGTCTGGACCGGAACGCCGATCACCGGCACGCGGGTCTTCGAGGCCATCATGCCGGGCAGATGCGCGGCTCCGCCGGCGCCGGCGATGATCACCTGCAGGCCCCGCTCAACGGCCGCCTTGCCATAGGCCCAGAGCCGGTCGGGGGTGCGGTGGGCGGAGACGATCTTCGCCTCGTAGGCGATGCCCAGCTCGTCGAGAACCGATGCCGCCTCCTTCATCGTGGGCCAGTCGGACTGCGACCCCATGATGATGCCGACCTTCACGCTCATGGTGCCGT
Source organism: Defluviimonas sp. D31 (assembly GCF_033436765.1). NCBI lineage: Bacteria > Pseudomonadati > Pseudomonadota > Alphaproteobacteria > Rhodobacterales > Paracoccaceae > Albidovulum > Defluviimonas sp. D31. Next base: position 2,823 of record NZ_JAWQFN010000004.1, on the reverse strand, counting down.
CCTTCGCCCCGGATTGGAGCGCGCACTATAGCGACGGGCCGGGGCGGGGCAAGAGCCCGAACCGGCGGATCGGGGGCGGATTGCGCCCGGTGGCGGCGGTTGACGGCACCGGAAGCCGCGATAGGGTGCCGCCATGATGCTCCTGGTCCTGACGCTCACGACGATCCTCATGCTCCTGGCGGTGCTGCACATCGCCTGGGGAATCGGATTCTGGTTTCCGCTGCGCGATGAAACCGCGCTGGCGCGGGCGGTGATCGGTACGCCGGGCCGGCGGGAGATGCCGGGTGCGGTGGCCTGTTCGCTGGGCGCCTCGGCGCTTTTGGGCGCGGCCTCGTTTCTCTGGTGGGCACCGGGCCTGCCGCGCGATGTCGCGCTCGCGGCCACGGGCACGATCCTCGCCGGACGCGGCATCGCGGCCTGGCTGCCGGCCTGGCGCCGGCACTTTCCCGATGAGCCCTTCGCGACACTCGACCGGCGGCTCTACGGGCCGCTTTGCCTCGCGCTCGGCGCGGGGTTCTGGCGGCTTGCGATCTGATCCGGAGATCAGGCGATGATGTCGGGGGTGAGGATGTCCTCGATCCGCGCGATCTGGTCCTTCAGCATCAGCTTTTGCTTCTTGAGCCGCTTCAGCGTGAGCTGATCGGCGCGACCGGAGGACTCCATCAAATGGATCGCCTCGTCTAGATCGCGATGCTCCTGTCGGAGCACCTCGAGCTTGACGCGCAGAACCTCCGTGTTGTCCATTTCCATGCGGACGTTCATTCCATCCCTGTGTTCTTGAGTCGCGACATCGCGGCCCTTGGAAAGATAGCAATTCCGCGTGATTGCGGGAAGCATTTAGCATTGCCATGCCTTGTCGCGGCGGCGAGAGATATCCATATTCCAATTGCGGGACTGCCGGAAGCCGGGGTTTCGCGATGTGTCGCTTGAATCCGAGGACATGCCGAGATGACAAAACTGACCTTTGCCGCCCACCCTTTCCTTCTGGGGTTCGACCAGTTGGAGCGGCTTGTGGAGCGCACCGCCAAATCCGGCAATGACGGCTATCCGCCGTTCAATATCGAGCAATCCTCCGAGCACGAGTTCCGCATCACGCTGGCCGTGGCCGGTTTCCGCGAGGACGACATCGGCATCACGGTCGAGGACCGGCAGTTGATGATTCGCGGCCGCCAGGCCGAGGAGGCCGACGAGGGCCGCGTGTTCCTGCATCGCGGCATCGCCGCGCGGGCCTTCCAGCGCAGCTTCGTCCTGGCCGAGGGCGTCGATGTCGCCGGCGCGACGATGGAGAGCGGACTTCTCCATGTCGATCTGCGTCGCTCGGTCCCGGAGAAGGTGGTGCAGACGATCCGCATCACCAAAGGGTAAGGAGGTAAGGTTACATGCACACCAAGTACGATTTCGGACCCGAGGCGGGCGAGCGTATCGTCTATGTCCGCGCGGTGGAGGTTTCAGACCTGCCTGAAGAGATCCAGGCACAGGCCGACGGTCTCGACACGCTCTACGCGGTCCATGACGCGAGCGGCGAGCGACTGGCGCTGGTCAAGGACCGCGAGATGGCCTTCATCCTCGCGCGGCAGAACGACATGGCTCCGGTCAGCGTTCACTGAGGCTCCGTACCGTCGCAGGCGCCCGCACAGGTGGACGTGACGATCTTTTCTCATAGTCCGAGTAGAGCATTCCGCTGCGGTGCCCGCACGGTCAGCCTATTCGGTTGGCGCGACGCCGGGCGTTGTGGGCCATGAGCTTGCGATAGACGTTCGGACGGAACGCGTAACCGAGTTGCGCCCCGAACGTCGCGGGCAGGTCGTCGAGGATGCCGAGTGGTGCCGTGCAAGGGCCCGGTACGCGGAATGTGCCGAAAAGTTGGTCGAAGACAGAGAAGACCGTTGCATAGTTGGTGTTCAAGGCTTTCGCGTCCGCCGCGTGATGCCAGCGATGCATGGCGGGCGAGACGAAGATCCGGCCGAGGCGACCGTAGGTCCACGGTAGATCGGCGTGGATCAGGAAGCCGTAGTAGTGCCGGACAAGGCTGTTGGCGACGATGGCGAATGGCGGCGCGCCGAGAAGGATGAGAACGGAGGCGTCGATCACGAAAGTGGTGACGCGATTGATCGGGTGGAACCGCTCAAGCGTCAGCCAGGTCATCGCGGTGTCCGAATGGTGCACTGCATGAGAGGGCCAGAGCAGTACGGAATGCTCCAGCCGATGCCGCCAGTAGCCTACGAAATCTCCAATGAAGATGACGATGAAGATCACCAGCGGCGTGGGCAAACGCGCCCAGTCGGCGGGATCGAAAAACACGAGACCGCGCGACTGGATCGTGGTCGCAAGAAACGTCGCGACAAGACCTATCAGAGGAACCACGACCAAGGCGTTGAACGCGAGCAATTCGAGGTTCAGGCGCGTTTCCGGCCAGACGCGGCGGATGTCGTGAAAGACCGCGCGTCCGCGCAGGAGCATCGCAAGCAGGAAGAAGAACAACGCCGGCGCGAGAAGGTCGCGCAGCGCGCCAAAAAGCGCCAGCGCGGATTGTTCGACGATTGCCCACATGCCGCTCGCTCCGATCCCGCCTCGGCGGTCGCCCCTGCCGCCTTGAAACGAAGTTTAGCGACGACGTCGGCACATGGCCAGTATTGTAGCCCGAGGAGCGGGTTGGCGGCTGCCAACAGATGAAACTGGGCCGGACCGCAGGTCCGGCCCAATGCCGTCAGGCCCTGATCAGGCCCATCTGCTCGAGCTTCAGGATGACCTGGTGCGCGCAGTTGTCGACGTCGACGTTCTCGGTCTCGACCTTGAGCTCGGGGTTCTTCGGTTCCTCGTAGG
>NZ_JAWQFN010000039.1:0-5489 GCF_033436765.1 Defluviimonas sp. D31 | reverse complement strand
TCCGCCCGTTTCTTGCGTATCTCGGCGGCGAACATCGGGCCGAAACGCTGCCACCAGAACCGCACCGACTCGTGGCTGATCTCGATCCCGCGCTCGTGAAGCAGGTCCTCGACGTTCCGAAGCGACAGCGGGAACCGGACATAGAGCATCACTGCAAGGCGGATTATCTCCGGGCTGCTGTGGAAATACTTGAAAGAGTCGCGTTTCGTCATGGCCGGACGCTACGAGGCCGACCTGCCAGTCTCAACCAGATTCCTTCTGACAGCGCCTCGACGGCCCGCCAGAGGTAGTGCCGCTCGCCGTTGATCTTCACAAACATCTCGTCGAGATGCCATTGCCACTGCGGCCCAGAACGCAAGCACTCGGCACGTTTCTTGCGGATCTCGGCGGCGAACGTCGGTCCGAAACGCTGCCACCAGAACCGGACCGATTCATGGCTTATGTCGATGCCACGCTCGTGCAGCAGGTCCTCGACGTTACGGAGCGAGAGCGGGAAGCGCACGTACATCATCACCGCCAGGCGGATGATCTCGCGGCTCGTCTTGAAGTATTTGAACGGGTCAGGTTTCGACATCAAGCGACGCTAGTCGGCGCCCTGCCTCGCCGCAAGTCAGGTTCCTCTGACATCGCCTTACTCCTTCAGGAACCGCTCGACGATCAAGTTGAAGGTTTCTGGCATCTCGAGGTGAAAGGCGTGACCTGCGTTCGGTGCAATGAAGAGCTGGGCGTTGGGAATCTTTCTCCACATCTCGATGGACAAGTCGGGGTGCGTAGAGCGATCGCCATCACCGCAGGCCACGAGAGTTGATGTCGTGACATCCCCCAACCGGTCTCTGGCCTTCCAATGATCCCAGGATCTGAGGTGGACGAACGCGCCGTCCGGGTTCGATCGCGCGCCGGCCTTGAGCGCGAAACTGAACATCGGGTCATCCTTGTCGCGTCGGAACCATTCTGCGGCGATGCCGGCCGCAAACGCCTCCATACCCTTTTCTTCGAGCTTCCTGACGCTGCTTTCGGTAGATTCAAAGCGGTCCGGCAGGAAACCGTCGGGACAGCCTCCGTAGAGAACCATCTTTTCCAACAGATTTCGATGCCGGAGGCTGATCTCAAGAGCGATCATCGCCCCAAGCGAATGGCCGAGAATTGAAAATTTCTTCAAGCCGATGGATTTTACGGTTTCCAGCACAAGCTCACTTTGCTCTTCGACGGTCGGCGGCACAGCTATGTCATGGCTTTCGCCGAAGCCGGGAAGGTCAATGGTCGTGACGGAGAAGTCGTCCGACAGATGATCGGTCAACGGGCTGAAGATCAGCCCGCTGCTTAGAAATCCATGGACCAGCAGGACATCTGGCCCCTCGCCTCGGCGATTCCAGCTCAACATCATTTCTTCCCGCATCACGTCTGCGTCAACAGACTGCAGTCAGGGAAATATTGGGGCTCGTCGAGTCGTGCGTCTAGTGCGAATGATGGGCCACGCCTGAATATACGATCGGTTCGTAGAGCGCTTGTTGCAATGCTGACAGGGCGTCAGGCCGATTGCCCAGCGAGAACACGGCATGCTCAATCGAGGCCCTTCGCTCAGCCGACAGAACCGGTGCAGTGAACGTGCGGAACTTCTCTACAATACCGTCTCGTGAAATTGGGTTGGAGTGTTCGCCCGGCGCGCGGACGATGCCGGAGTCGCATGTGCGGCCGTCGAATGTGGTGAGGATCGTGCGACCGAGACGATCGGCCGGGAAGTTGGCGTTGCAGTGCGGACATTCGGCCACCGTGGTCACTGATACAAGCCGTGCGATCTCTGGGTCATGGAAGGTCTTCCCCGAGACCTCATGGGCACCGAGTGCGCCGCAGACCAAAGCGGCGGCAACCGGATAGTCCAGACTGTACTGCGCCACGGCGGTGGTCTCCGGAATCCCGCGCGCGAGGCGCGTGGCTTCGTGGAAGCTCTCAACGTGGATCGACGCAATGTCGGAGGCTTGGAGATGGTGCGCCGCGCACAGATCTAGCGCGGCCTTGACCGGCGCATGCGCCCATCGGCATATCGGATAGAGCTTGATGTTTTGCCGATCCGTCAACCACGTGTGGCCGAGATCCTCCCAGTAGACGGATGCGTCGTCGCCTTCCACTGTCACGGCTGGCGCGCCGGAGTAACCCATTAGGGCCAATTCCGCCGCCGAGACGCCGACCATGGCACCCCATCCCGAACCATCATGCAGCATCGTGGGATTGCCGATCTCGCGCATCATCTGGCTACGCGGGCCATGATACTCCGCGATTCCAATCGCATGGCGCAGGATATCGGGGTGCGGATTGAGCAATCGAACGCCGAGCGCGGCGACGGCGAGTGACACCCAAGCGCCGGACGTATGGTAATCGGACACCGTGCCGTGCAACGCTAGGCCGGCGCGGCATGCGATTTCGTATCCGACGACCAGAGATGTCAGGAAGTCTTCCCCGGTCAATTCGCCCTTTCTTTCTGCAAAGGCCAGGAGACTTGGCAGAAGACCGCACCCGGCATGGCCTTTAGCGGCACTATACCCATCATGCGCATCAAGGCTGTCGATCTGCGTCGCACCGGCATAGGCGGCGCCGACAAGACTCGCGCAACGTCCATCGAACAAGATGCGTGCGCGTGCGTCATCGGCGCCCGCGCTCATCTGCCTGACCGCCATTTCCCGCCCGATTCTCGCGGCCTCGATCTGTGCCGCCGCCGCGCTCACCCCGATCAGGTCGAGGCAATAATCCTTCACGCGCTCACGCGTGCGCAACGGGATATCGTCATATCGAGTGCGAAGCGCGAAGTCGGCAAAGGCGCGACGTCGTGCGGCGTCGAATGGTATAGCGTCTCCTCGCGGTACGCTTGAACTTGACGGATCTAAGGTCATGCCACCTTGGGCGGTCTTGGCCCAACGAGACTGTCACCAACACGCGTGCTTGTCGAGACGCCCCATCCGTGGCGCACATCGTCAAATGCCCATGTCAAGCATGGGGGCGGTGTAAGAGGAACCTGGCTTGCGGCGAGGCAGGGCGCCGACTAGGTGTTCAGTCCAGGGCGAGCCTGCTCAGAAGATGAACCAGTTCGCTCTGGCGCGAAATGCCGGTCTTTGAGAAAACCTGCTTCAATGTCCAACGAGCCGTCTCTTCGGTGATGCCAAGGCGTTTGGCCGCTTCCTGGGGCGGAACCCCGGCACCCACCAAGGCTGCAACCCGCGCTTCGCCCAGCGTCAGCCCCAGCAGATCGCGAACGACCGCCGGATCGGTGGGGGCGCCCGTGTCTGGGTCCATCGCGACGACGACCACTCTCGCGTGGGCAAAGATCTCGGCAGCGGGGCCGATCGCATTGAGAAGGGGCAATGCGTAGACAGCGATGGGGCGCTTTCCCCTACCACGATGGACCATAACGGGCCCAAGCTCGCCCAGTTTCTTGGCCCGGACCGGCGAGGACGCTCCGATCAGCGCGGTCTCCAGGCGCCCGCGTGCTCCGGCCTCTTCCGCGACAAGACGGCCGTTCGCAAGGCCAAGACCGTCACCGATCAACTGCTCGCCCACCGCATTCGAAAACAGAACTCGCCCGCGCGGATCGAGTGCGAAGACCCCGATGTGAAGACGGGCCAGCGCATCGCCCAATCCATTTTCCAGCTGCCGCGCGTCGAACAGGTGTATGCCCAGGCGCAGCGACCGTTCCAGGTGCCGGCCGAACCGGGCAATCTCTGCCAACTCGGCCTCGGAGAAGGCCGGGCGGTTCTCGCTGCGATGGACGCACAGCAGCACGCCGACACGCGGATCCGGCGAAACCGCGACCCCGCCGATCCAGGCGATCCCCAGCGGCAACAGGAAATCGGCATAGATCGGGGCAGAGCGCATTTCCTCTTCGGAGCAGAGATGTCGGTCCGTGAATGGCTCTCCGCTGAAGAAATATCCCCGCTCGATGGCGCGGATCGCCCGCAGGTCGCGCGTATTCCAGGCGCCGTCCTCATAGAGGATCTGCTCGCGCTGCTGGCTTGGCGCGACGATGGTGCCGATGGCGCCGTCGTCGCGCGCCCACACGACGGACGCACCGACATCGCCGAAGCAATCCGCAATGTGCTGGAGCGCATCGGGCAGGCGCGAAGGGTCCAAGGCTGAATCGTAGATGGATTCGAGTGCCGTTTCGAAGCGATCGTTCATCCGCAGCGTCCCAGTTCCGTGCTGCCCCTCATTTTCCTGCCGAATACGTCCGCCCAGGCCGCCCGATCGGCCCCGCGCGGATCGTCTGATTGCCTTCATTCCCCCCAAATGCGGGGCGATCCTGAGTGGGAATGGTGCTACGAAATGATGAGCAGGACACCCGGTGGCGATCAGTGTCCAGTGAACCGAACGCCGGTCGCGGTGCCTGCGCAAATACAAAATACGGAGACAGCACTAACTTCACAAGGAGGTGGACATGCATATCTCTCGGCCGCATCCACGGAAGTGCCTCATAGTGGCGGTGACGGGCATTCTTTGTCAATCTGGCTCGGCTTTGGCCGACGAACCTCCAGCCCTGTTAGCCACCTATGTTTCCGAGCAGGACCAGCTCTGCAACTACTGCCAGGACTACTCTGCAAACTCGGTTTCCGCCGTCGGGGTAACGACGCTCTATCAGGTGGGTATCGGCTATCCTGCTCCCGTGCCAGAAGAGGTGGCCGGGATGGCGGAGCCGCTCAGCCAGGAACCGACAAACTGACGCCACGGCGTGAGGGCGTTCAGGTTCGTCGCGAGGCGGCCTGTGTACTTTTGGCGTTGAACGTTGCCACATGGGGCTGAGCCTCCCCAACAGCGCTGTCAGAAGGAATCCGGTTGAGACTGGCAGGACGGCGGTGTCAGAGGAACCTGGCTTGCGGCGAGGCAGGGCGCCGACTAGCGTCGCTTGATGTCGAAACCTGACCCGTTCAAATACTTCAAGACGAGCCGCGAGATCATCCGCCTGGCGGTGATGATGTACGTGCGCTTCCCGCTCTCGCTCCGTAACGTCGAGGACCTGCTGCACGAGCGTGGCATCGACATAAGCCATGAATCGGTCCGGTTCTGGTGGCAGCGTTTCGGACCGATGTTCGCCGCCGAGATCCGCAAGAAACGTGCCGAGGGTGGTGTCCGACCAATTCGAACCCGTCTCCACAAGGGCAGGAGCGCTGTCCCTTATGACGCGCCGAGGCCGCGCCACTCGGCGAGAGCGGCGGCGCGGTTGAGCTTGAAGTTTTGTCGCGAATAGAGGTGGCGTTCCTGATTGAAATGATTGACGACCGAGGCGTGGACGGCGGCGAACATCTGCAGACTTCGCATCCGCCGAAATCGCTGCATTGCCCGTTCTCGTCGTCGGAACGGCAGGTGCGAATTCTCCGCCCGATTGTTGAGCCAGCGACCAGTTGCCTGGCGGTCGGTCGCACCAACCTCCCTCAATGCGGCGCTATAGGAGCGCAGCTTGTCGGTGACGAAAATGTGCGGTCGACCATAGCGCTTCATTGATTTCT
>NZ_JAWQFN010000038.1:2500-5688 GCF_033436765.1 Defluviimonas sp. D31 | reverse complement strand
TGGTTGCGGGGGTAGGATTTGAACCTACGACCTTCAGGTTATGAGCCTGACGAGCTACCGGGCTGCTCCACCCCGCGCCATTTGGCCCGCACGGAACGAGATTGTATTGGGGCCACATCGTTGAGAGATACGTTTGTGCTTCTTTCTAGGTTTGGCGGCGACCTACTCTCCCACGTCTTGAGACGCAGTACCATTGGCGCGACGGCACTTAACGGCCGAGTTCGGGATGGGATCGGGTGTTTTGCTCGTGCTATGACCACCAAACCGAGAAAGAAGCACAACAATCAGCGGTCCAAGTCCGCTTTTTGACCACAGAAGTCTGGCTTCTGCTGGATCAAATCAAGCCTATCGAGCAATTAGTACCGGTCAACTGAACGCGTTACCGCGCTTACATCTCCGGCCTATCGACGTGGTGGTCTTCCACGGCTCTCAAGGGATACCTGGTTTTGAGGGGGGCTTCCCGCTTAGATGCCTTCAGCGGTTATCCTGTCCGTTCATAGCTACCCAGCACTGCCGTTGGCACGACAACTGGTCCACCAGTGGAACGTTCACCCCGGTCCTCTCGTACTAGGGGCAACTCCTCTCAAGTATCCTACACCCACGGCAGATAGGGACCGAACTGTCTCACGACGTTCTAAACCCAGCTCACGTACCTCTTTAAATGGCGAACAGCCATACCCTTGGGACCTGCTCCAGCCCCAGGATGAGATGAGCCGACATCGAGGTGCCAAACGATGCCGTCGATATGGACTCTTGGGCATCATCAGCCTGTTATCCCCAGCGTACCTTTTATCCGTTGAGCGATGGCCCTCCCACTTGGGACCACCGGATCACTATGGCCGTCTTTCGACTCTGCTCGACTTGTCAGTCTCGCAGTCAGGCTGGCTTCTGCCATTGCACTCAACGAGCGATTTCCGACCGCTCTGAGCCAACCTTCGCGCGCCTCCGTTACTCTTTGGGAGGCGACCGCCCCAGTCAAACTACCCACCACGCAGGGTCCCGGATCCGGATAACGGACCGCGGTTAGACATCAAGAGTGCGAAGGGTGGTATCTCAAGGGAGGCTCCACGGAAACTGGCGTTCCCGCTTCAAAGCCTACCACCTATCCTGCACATCACAATCCTGATGCCAGTGCGAAGCTATAGTAAAGGTGCATGGGGTCTTTCCGTCTAACCGCGGGAAGTGTGCATCTTGACACACAGTTCAATTTCGCTGAGTCCACATTTGAGACAGCGGGGAGATCGTTACGCCATTCGTGCAGGTCGGAACTTACCCGACAAGGAATTTCGCTACCTTAGGACCGTTATAGTTACGGCCGCCGTTTACTGGGGCTTCAATTCGGAGCTTGCACCCCTCCTTTTAACCTTCCAGCACCGGGCAGGCGTCAGACTGTATACGTCGCCTTACGGCTTCGCACAGCCCTGTGTTTTAAGTAAACAGTCGCCACCCCCTAGTTTGTGCCCCCCGCCCACAGTTGCCTGCAGACGGGGCTCCCTTCTCGCGAACTTACGGGAGCATTTTGCCGAGTTCCTTAAATGTGGTTCTCTCAAGCGCCTTGGTATTCTCTACCAGTCCACCTGTGTCGGTTTAGGGTACGATCTTATGGAGGGCTATTTCCAGGGACCTCTAAGCAGCCTCTTCAATCCGATAAGAAGAAACTACCCTCGAGATCCGTCACATCCTCCTGGCCCAGGAATATTAACCTGGTTCCCATCGACTACGCCTTTCGGCCTCGCCTTAGGGGTCGGCTCACCCTGCTCAGATTAGCTTTAAGCAGGAACCCTTGGACTTTCGGCGACAGGGTCTCTCACCCTGTTTGTCGCTACTCATGTCAACATTCTCGCTTCCGATCACTCCACCGGATCCCTCACAGGCCGGCTTCACAGTCAGCACCGTTCCGACCGGAACCTTCCGAAGAAGGCTAAAGTCGGATGGTGCTATATCACGGAACGCTCCGCTACCACGCACATTGCTGTGCATCCTAAGCTTCGGCTCGTGGCTTGAGCCCCGTTACATCTTCGCCGCAAGACAACTTGTTTAGACCAGTGAGCTGTTACGCTATCTTTAAAGGATGGCTGCTTCTAAGCCAACCTCCTGGTTGTTTTGGTCGTCTCACATGCTTTCCCACTTAGCCACGAATTGGGGGCCTTAGCTGTAGGTCAGGGTTGTTTCCCTCTTCACGACGGACGTTAGCACCCGCCGTGTGTCTCCCGGATAGTACTCTACGGTATTCGGAGTTTGCTTAGGCTCAGTAAGTCTGTGGGACCCCATCACCCATGCAGTGCTCTACCCCCGTAGGTATTCGTCCGAGGCGCTACCTAAATAGCTTTCGCGGAGAACCAGCTATCTCCAGATTTGATTGGCCTTTCACCCCTAGCCACACGTCATCCGGACCCTTTTCAACGGGTGTCGGTTCGGACCTCCAGTAAGTGTTACCTTACCTTCATCCTGCACATGGCTAGATCATCTGGTTTCGGGTCTGATCCCACGAACTCATTCGCCCTTTTAAGACTCGCTTTCGCTGCGCCTACACCTATCGGCTTAAGCTTGCTCGTAAGACCAAGTCGTTGACCCATTATACAAAAGGTACGCCGTCAGGGCTCAAGGCCCCTCCGACTGCTTGTAGGCGTCCGGTTTCAGAAACTGTTTCACTCCCCTCGTCGGGGTGCTTTTCACCTTTCCCTCACGGTACTGGTTCGCTATCGGTCAGTAAGGAGTACTTAGCCTTCGGGGGTGGTCCCCCGATCTTCAGACAGGATTTCACGTGTCCCGCCCTACTTAATACGTCCAATCGAACTTCCCATACGGGGCTGTCACCCACTATGGCTGATCTTTCCAGATCATTCTGGTCGTTCTCATGGCTCGGCTGGTCCGCGTTCGCTCGCCACTACTAGCGGAGTCTCTATTGATTTCCTTTCCTCCGGGTACTTAGATGTTTCAGTTCCCCGGGTTCGCTCTTAAACCCCTATGTATTCAGGGTAAAAGTACCTGTCTCAGCCCGTTATTGATTACCGAAGTAACAATAACAAACTGTCAGGTGGGTTTCCCCATTCAGAGATCCATGGATCAAAGCTTGTTCTCAGCTCCCCATGGCTTATCGCAGAGTACCACGTCTTTCATCGCCTCTTACTGCCAAGGCATCCACCAAACGCCCTTCTTGCGCTTGATTTGATCCAGGAAAAGTCAGG
>NZ_JAWQFN010000037.1:0-6659 GCF_033436765.1 Defluviimonas sp. D31 | reverse complement strand
GCAACCTTGTCCTGGGGTGTTTTTCCTTCGAAGTATTCGGTGAGGTTCTGGAGGACTCGGAATCCCATGCCTTCTCGGGTTTCGCGTGTTGCGGATCCGAGGTGGGGGAGCATGACGAGGTTGTCGGCGCCCATGAGGTCGGGGTGGATCCGGGGTTCGCGTTCGAAGACGTCGAGGCCGGCGCCGCCGATGGTGTTGAACCAGAGGGCTTGCGCGAGGGCGGCCTCGTCGACGACCTCGCCGCGGGCGGTGTTGATGAGGAAGGCGGAGGGTTTCATCATCTCGAGCCTTTGGGCGTTGATGAGGTGGCGGTTGGCCGCCCCCCCGGGGCAGTGGAGCGAGACGAAGTCGCATTCGGGCAGCATGTCCTCGACGCTGGCGACCTGGGTGGCGCCGTAGCGGGCGAGGATCTCCGGGGCGACGGCGGAGCGGTTCTGCACCAGGATCCTCATGCCGAAGCCGTGGTGCGCGCGCTGCGCCATGGCCTGGCCGATGCGGCCGAAGCCGATGATGCCGAGCGTGGCGCCGGAGACCTTGGTGCCGATCAGATGGGTCGGGCGCCAGCCGGTCCAGCGGCCCTCGCGCAGCTCGCGCTCGCCCTCGCCGGCGCGGCGCGCGGCCATCAGCATCAGCGTCATCGCGATGTCGGCGGTGCAGTCGGACAGGACGTCGGGCGTGTTGGTGACGGTGATGCCGCGGGATTTCGCGGCATCGGTGTCGATATGGGCGAAGCCGACGCCGTAGTTGGCGAGGATCTTCGCCCTGAGCTGAGGCGCGTCGAAGAGATCGGCCGGCAGCCGGTCGGTCACGGTCGGCAGGACCGCGTCGTAGTCGGTCAGCGCGGCCCTCATCTCGGCCGCGCCCAGGGGCCGGTCGTCGCGGTTGAGCGTGACGTCGAAGGCTTCCGCCATCTTCGCCTCGACCGATGCGGGCCAGGCCCGCGTCACCAGCACCCTGGGTTTCGCCATCATCGCCTCCGTTTGCGCGGCCGTTACGCGGCCGCTTTCTTCATCACCCGGGCGATCGTCTCGCCGATGACCGAGGGGTTCTCGGCCACGGTGACGCCCGCCGCCGAGAGGATCTCGACCTTCTCGGACGCACTTTCGCCGAAGGCCGAGATGATCGCGCCGGCATGGCCCATGGTGCGGCCCTTGGGCGCGGTCAGACCGGCGATATAGGCGATGACGGGCTTGGTCATGTGGCTCTGGATATAGGCCGCGGCCTCGGCCTCCTGCGGCCCGCCGATCTCGCCGATCATGCAGATCACATGGGTGTCGGGATCGGCCTCGAAGCGCTCGAGGATGTCGCGGAACGACGAGCCGTTGATCGGGTCGCCGCCGATGCCGACGGAGGTCGAGACGCCGATGCCGCGGTCCTTGAGCTGCTGGGCGGCCTCGTAGCCCAAGGTCCCCGAGCGGCCGACGATGCCGACATGGCCGGGCAGGTAGATATGGCCCGGCATGATGCCGCAGAGCGCCTTGCCCGGGCTGATCGTGCCGGCGCAGTTCGGCCCCGTGAGCACCATGCGGCGCTCCTTGGGGTAGCGGTACATGTAGCGCTTGACGCGGATCATGTCCTGGGCCGGGATGCCGTCGGTCACGCAGACCGCGTAGCGGATGCCGCCGTCGGCGGCTTCCATGATGCTGTCCGCCGCGAAGGGGGGCGGCACGAAGACGAGGCTGGCATCGGCGCCGGTCGCGGCCACGGCTTCCTTCACCGTGTTGAAGACGGGCACGCCGTGCACCGTCTCGCCGCCCTTGCCGGGCACGACGCCGCCGACGACATTGGTGCCGTAGTCGATCATTTCCTTGGTGTGGAACTGCGCGATGCGCCCGGTGATGCCCTGGACGATGACGCGGCTCGTGCGGTCGAGAAAGATGCTCATCAGACGGCCCTCACATTGGTGTTTTGCGACTTGTCGTTCTGCCAGGCGGTGACCGCGCGCTCGGCGGCCTCCATCAGCGAGGTGGCGCGGATGATCGGCAACCCGGACTTGGCGAGGATCTTCTGGCCCTCCTCGACGTTGGTCCCGGCCAGGCGCACGATCACCGGCACGTCGACGGGGTTCGCCGTCAAGGCCTGCACCACGCCCTCCGCGACCCAGTCGCAGCGGTTGATGCCGGCGAAGATGTTGACCAGCACGGCCTGCACGTTGGCGTCCGACAAGACCAGCCGGAAGGCCTTGGCCACCCGCTCGGGCGTGGCGCCGCCGCCGATGTCGAGGAAGTTCGCGGGCTCGCCGCCGGCGAGCTTGATCGTGTCCATCGTCGCCATGGCGAGACCCGCGCCGTTGACGATGCAGCCGATATTGCCCGACAGCCCGATGTAGGAGAGCCCGCGGTCGGCCGCGCGGCTCTCGCGCGGATCCTCCTGGGACTTGTCGCGCAGCTCGGCCACCTGCGCATGGCGGAAGAGCGCGTTGCCGTCGAAGGTCATCTTGGCGTCGAGTGCCAGGATGCGGTCGTCGGAGGTGATCACCAGCGGGTTGATCTCGACCATGGTCGCGTCGAGCTCGGTGAAGGCGCGGTAGCAGCCCTGCAGCGTGCGGACCATCTGCTGGGTGAGCTTGGCGGGGATGCCGAGCGCGAAGGCGATCTCGCGGGCCTGGAACTCCTGCAGCCCGACCGCCGGCTCGACGGTGGAGCGCACGATGCTGTCGGGCTTCTCGGCCGAGATCTCCTCGATCTCCATGCCGCCTTCCGAGGAGGCGACGATCATCACCCGCTGCGAGGAGCGGTCAAGGACGAAGCCGAGATAGATCTCGCGCTCGAACGGCACCGCGGCCTCGACATAGACGCGGTAGACGCCCTTGCCCTCGGCCCCGGTCTGGTGCGTCACGAGCTTCCTGCCGAACATGCTCTCGGCGGCGTCGAGGATCTCGTGCTCGGAATTGCACAGCTTCACGCCGCCGGCCTTGCCGCGGCCGCCGGCATGGACCTGGGCCTTGACGATCCAGCGGTTGCCGCCGAGCTCGCGCGCCCGGTAGGCCGCCTGCTCGGGGCTGTAGGCAAGCCCGCCTTCCGGCACCGTGACGCCGAACTTCCCAAGGATCTCCTTGGCCTGGTATTCGTGGATGTCCATCTCGATCCTCCCGGTGAGATTATTCGGCCGCGATCGCGGTCTGGTAGTGGCGCGCGAGACCCTCGCGGACCCGGTCCATGTCGATGCCGGCGCCCATCTCGTTCATCGCCGCACCGAAGCGGGTGACGATCTCGGTGATCGCGGCCTGGCTCAGCTGGTTGAGGATGCCGATCCGGACCTGCACCGGCTCCGAGAGCGTCGGCCAGATGCCGAAGCCCTTCGCGCGGGCGCCCTGCACCAGCTCCTTCTCGCGGCCCGCGAGCGCGGCCGGCAGGTTGAGGACGACGAGGCTCGTCATGTTCGAGGTGACGGTGCAGCCCATCGCGGTGACCGCGTCCTTCAGCGCCTTCTCGTGGAAGGCGTAGTCGCGCGCCTTTTGCGCGATCCCTTGCTGGAGCGTGAGCCGCAGCGCCTCGTGGAAGGCCGCGACCGCGTAGCCCGAATGGGTGCGGTGGTAGGAGCCCGCCGCCACGTCGCGGCCCTCGACGACGCCCCAGTGGCGGGCCTCCAGCACCGGGTTGTGGACGTAGGACGCGCAGCCATTGGCGCGGACCTCGGCGATGTAGCGATCGGTGAAGCTGACCGGCGCGTAGGTGAGCGGCAGGCAGAGCACCCCCTTCTGCGGGCAGGAGGCCCAGCCGACCACGCCCGGGTAGTCGTCGATCGAGAAGTCGGCGATGCCGAGCGAGGAGACCGCGTCGACCAGGCCCATCGCGCCGTGGCGTTCGCAGGCCTCCGAGAAGCCCCGAAGGTCGTTCACGCGGCCCGAGCCGGTCTCCCAATGCGCCATGAAGGCCCATTTCGGCTTCTTCTCGGCCAGAACCTTCTCGACGGTCTCGGCCGTCACCGATTGCCCGTGCGGCACGGTGACGATGGTGACCGAAGCCGCCTCAGGGTCGAGCGCGTTGGCGCGCAGCTCCTCGCGGGTCGCGGCCTTCATGCGGATCGTCAGCCCGTCGATGCCCGAGAAGGTGCCGTTGACGAAGGCGACCACGCTGTCGCCCGGCAGGATCGCGCCGAGCATGCAGTCGAGCCCGGAAAAGCCGGTGCCGCCGACGCCGTAGGTGTAGGTGTTCTTCGTGCCCCAGACCTGGCGCAGCATCTGCTTGCACTCGATCATGCCGCGCAGCACGTCGGCCTGCATGTGGTCGGCAAGCCCGGTGCGGGCGAAGGCCGCGAGCACGCGGGGATCGGTGTTGCCGGGCCCGGGGCCTGCGGCGAGCGTCTCGGGGATCTCGAGGGCGGGGAAGATCGTCGGTTCGTTCATCTCTCGGACCTGCTGGTTCGGGCCGCGGGGGGCGCGGCGGAGGGCGGGACGCGGACGTCGGCACGGGGGCGGGGTCCGTTGCCGCAAGACAATCCGACTTGCCGCCGCGTCACAACCTGCGTTACTCCTGCTTTCGGGTATCCGATGGTATGGGGAATTTCCTACCCATATTGGCATGGATACCGAGGTATACCGGAGGATTGCCCGCCCTATCGGGTAGGTTCTGGCGAAAGAGGCAGGAAATGCAACAGCTTGACGACAAATCCGCCCCGATCGCGGTCTCGCTCGCCGACCCCAATCCGCTCGTCCTCTCGGCGATGTCGGAGATCTTCGACCGCGACCCCCGATTCTCGCTCGTCGCCACCACCGCCACCGCCGAGGGCTTCCTCGGCGCGGTGATGCGGGTCCCGGTCAAGGTGGGCGTGATCGACTGGAACCTGCCGGCACTCGGCGGCCAGAAGCTGATCGAGGTCCTGCGCGAACAGCCCCACGCGCCCCGCCTCGTCGTCTACGGCGACGACCCCAGGGGCGACGTGCCGCGGCTCGCGATGCTCGCCGGCGCCGCCGGCTTCGTCGCCCGCACCACGCCCGTCGAGAAGCTCCTCGAGACCTGCCGCGCCGTCGCCCAGGGCCAGATGGTGTTCCCGTTCCTCGACATCCGCGAGCTCAAGGCCGACCCGATCCAGAGCCTCACCCGGCGCGAGCGGGCGCTCCTCGAGGCGCTCTCGAAGGGGCTCACCAACCGCGAGCTCGCCCGCGACTTCGCGATCTCGGCCAACACCGTCAAGTTCCACCTCTCGAACCTCTTCGAGAAGCTCGGCGTCACCAGCCGCGCCCAGGCGATCGCGTTCTACTACGCCGCCCGGCTCGGCGCCCCGGCCCGCCCCGGGGACTGAGCCCGACGCTTGCCCGACACTGTGCCGACACCGCGCCGACGGGTCGCCGACCGCCTCCGGAGGGGGGCCGGAGGGGGGCCGGGCGGGCTTGCGCGAAGCGTCGCCGCGGCGCGATTTGACGCAATTTTGTTGCTTGACAGGAAAGAACTCTTGCGCGTTTGAATGGCGGCCGTCACCCATCCGCTGCATCGCGGCAATCCCGAAGGATCTTCCCCATGAGCTTCCACGTCATCCAGCAGGCCCCCGCCCGGCTCAACCGCAGCGAGCTGGCCGTCCCCGGCTCCGCCCCGCAAATGTTTGAGAAAGCGGCACAATCCGACGTCGACGTGATCTTCCTCGACCTCGAGGACGCGGTCGCGCCCGACGACAAGGCCCAGGCCCGCAAGAACATCATCAAGGCGCTCAACGAGATCGACTGGGGCAAGAAGACCATGTCGGTCCGAATCAACGGCCTCGACACCCATTACATGTACCGCGACGTCGTCGACGTCGTCGAACAGGCCGGCGAACGCCTCGACCTGATCATGATTCCCAAGGTCGGCACCGCGGCGGATGTCTATGCCGTCGACATGATGGTGACCCAGATCGAGGACGCGAAGGGCTACAAAAGCCGCATCGGCTTCGAGCACATCATCGAGACCGCGCTCGGCATGCAGAACGTCTCCGCGATCGCCGCCGCCTCCAAGCGCAACGAATCGCTCCACTTCGGGGTCGCCGACTACGCCGCCTCGACCCGCGCCCGCACCACGATCATCGGCGGCGTCAACCCCGACTACTCGGTGCTGACCGACCCGCTCGCCGACGGCTCCCGCGCCGTCCACTGGGGCGACATGTGGCACTACGCGCTCGCCCGCATGGTGGTCGCGGCCCGCGCCAACGGCCTGCGCCCCATCGACGGACCCTTCGGCGACTTCCAGGACCCCGAGGGCTACAAGGCCGCCGCCAAGCGCGCCGCGGTGCTCGGCTGCGAGGGCAAATGGGCGATCCATCCCTCCCAGATCGCGCTCGCCAACGAGGTGATGAGCCCCTCGGAGGCCGAGGTCACCAAGGCCCAGCGGATCCTCGCCGCGATGGAGGAAGCCGCCGCCCAGGGCAAGGGTGCCGTCTCGCTCGACGGCCGCCTCATCGACTACGCCTCGATCCGCCAGGCCGAGGTGCTGGTCGAGAAGGCGCGCCAGATCGCCGGGGCCTGAGGCCATGGCGGGATCTGCGGCCGACCCCGTGATCACATTGCGCGAGACCGCCGCGGAGCTCTTCGCAGCGGCCTGTGCCGCGGCCGATCCCGCCCGTGCCCTGCGCGCCGCCCTGACCGCGGCCCCGCTGCCCCGCCCCGACCCGGGCGGGGCCTATGTGGTTGTCGCGATTGGCAAAGCCGCGATCCCGATGGCCGCGGAGATGCTCCGCCAGATCGGCGA
>NZ_JAWQFN010000036.1:0-6860 GCF_033436765.1 Defluviimonas sp. D31 | reverse complement strand
AAGCGCACGTACATCATCACCGCCAGGCGGATGATCTCGCGGCTCGTCTTGAAGTATTTGAACGGGTCAGGTTTCGACATCAAGCGACGCTAGTCGGCGCCCTGCCTAATCGCAAGCCGGGTTCCTCTGACATCGCCCGATCCGGCGCTTCCGGATCTCAGCGGCGAACATCGGACCGAAGCGATGCCACCAGAACCTGATGGTCTCGTGGCTGATATCGACGCCGCGCTCGTGCAACAGGTCTTCGACGTTCCTCAGCGAAAGCGGGAAGCGGACGTACAGCATCACCGCCAAACGGATGATCTCGGGGCTCGTCTTGAACCACTTGAAGGGGCTGGCTTGGGTCATGGCGAGAGGCTACCGAACCCCCTGTTCCGCCTCAAGCCAGGTTCCTCTGACACTGCCATCGCGGCATATATCTACTCGGCGAAATTTATGGTTGCTCATGCCGAAGGCTGCTGGAAGCACTTGTGTCGACTTTTCGCCCGCTCCAACCCAGACTTCGCAGCCTGTCCAAGACCGCGTCAGCATCTGCCTTCTCTCGGTGTATGCCGTAAAGCATCGCCTCAAGCGGTGCACTGGGCCAAGCACGGTTCAGTTCATCGAGCTTGCGTAGCGCGTCCGTCTCTCGGCCAACTGCGGCGAATGCCGCCGCCTGATACGCCAGGGAGGGCGCGCTCAAGGGGTCGCCGGCGGCCGCCGCATTCTCGAATCCCTCATAGGAATCTCGGTAGTTGCCTAAATGATAGCTCGCTGCCGCGAAGATATTTCGGTTGGCGAAGCGTTGCAGACTCCCGACCCGTGCCTGCCCGTCGTTCGTTGCCGCAATCGCGCGCTCGAAATCGCCAGAGAACAACGCGATTGAGCCAAGTATATCGAGGATCTGCCCGTTTTCCGGGTCGAGCTGCCCGGCGAGTTCTGCGAGGCGCATGGCCTCCACATAGTCTTTTTCGGAAAAGCTGACCCAGGCCAGGGCGGATTGGGTCCACGCCTGCGTCGGCGCAAGGCGTAATGCTGAATCGGCCATTTCCCGCGACCGCGCGACGAGGTCTGCGCGGCTTTCCGGATCGGGAGAAAGAAGCGCGCGCGTGCCCAGCACGAAGGATAGCCCCGCGTAGCCTCCGAAGTAGTCCGGATCGAGCTCGACAACGCGCTCGAAGACCGAGGTCAGCAATTCCTGCCGAGGCAAATCGAAGATTGGAAAGATCATGCGCTGCGCCTGATCGGCGAGGTTGATCGCCTCGAGCGAGGCTGGCGACTTACCCAAAACAGCAGTTCGCTGAGCGGTTTTGTTGTCCGCGGTTGCCGCTACCTGCTTGCCTGCTTCCTGAGAGTTGGGTCCCCCAAATTGATCTGGAGTTTTCGGCGCAAGGGTTGTCGTCAGACCAACTCCCACCACAGCTCCGAGCACGAAGAGGCCCAAATATGCCGGGGACCGCGCGAAAATGACCTTCCAGGGCAAAGACGGAGTTTCCGGTCTGATATCCGATACGTTCATTTCCTCAAAGCGCGGTCGATAGCTGCCGGGATCCAGCTGGAGTCGGACCGGGTCCTCGGCGCCGATCGTTGCGTAATAGTGGTCGAGCCGCTGGCGAAGGCGCCGCGCATCGACGCGGACAATGTTCTCAGGATCGTCACCGTCCCCGGATGTTCGGTGATACACGTCTTGCGCGATCGTCTTGCCCCGAATTTCATCGCCGCGGCCGGCAAGCTCCTCCTCCAGGATATAGGCCAGAAAATCCCTCAGCCGTTCCCTTTGGTCCAGGATTGGCGAGCCAAGAATCCTGTCCAGCGCCTCTTTCTTGGCATCCACAGAGATTTCTGGTTTCGGCTGGATTTTCGTCATCGCCGCCCGCCATTCCATATGTTTCAAAACTTTATCACATTTCCCGGCGCGTGATTCACCATGTGAGTCACCGTGACTCCCTTACGTTGCGTCATTTTATCGCTCAGCAAAAAAATACGCGCATTTCGGTTTGACCGCCTGACGCGGATCAGAGCGCGGCCGGTGTCGGGCACGAGGGCGGTGTGGGTCCTCGAGCTGCAGCGTGAAGATGGCGCAATTTAGCTTCGTTTAGCGCTGTCGCTCAGCGCCGGCCGATCGCTCGAACTCGGCATGTCGCAGACCGACGATCAACAGTGGAGGAACCTCTTATGAAAGATCGAAGAAAAGCATTCAAGCGAACGGCCAGTTTCCTGGTCGGGGTGGCCTTTGGAATGTGGCTGGCCGCCCCGGGCGGGCCCGGCTCCCACGGCCTGACATTGGTCGGCGCCGCCTACGCGCAGGAAGCGGAGGTCTCACCGACAATGGTGAGTAACCGCGAACGCGACGCCTATTACCCCAACACCGAAGATCTCGCCGACGACGAGATGCGGGTCATCGCCTGCGGCACCGGCATGCCGACCACGCGCGCCGCCCAGGCCGCCGCCTGTTTCTTGGTGGAGCTCGGCAACGGCGACAAGTTCCTGTTCGACATCGGGTCAGGGTCGGCCGAGCGGATCTCGTCGCTGCAGATCCCCTACAACTACCTCAACAAGGTCTTCGTCGGCCACCTGCATACCGATCATTTCGGCGCGCTGCACGACCTGTTTATCGGCGGCGCTTTGATGGGCCGCAACGTACCGCTGCGGGTCTGGGGGCCGAGCGGCGCGACGCCCGAGCTCGGCACGGCCTATGCGCTTGACCACATGATGAAAATGCTGACCTGGGACATGGCCGGACGGGCCGGAAACGTCGATTTCCGTGGCTACAACATGGAAGTCACCGAGTTCGACTACAAGCTCGAGAACGAAGCGATCTACGAGGAGAACGGCGTTACCATCCGCACCTTCCCGGCGATTCACGCGATCGATGGCGCGGTCAGCTACGCGCTTGAGTGGAACGGCTTGAAGTTCGTCTTCAGCTCCGACACCTATCCGAATAAATGGTTCATCGAATACGCCAAGGACGCCGATCTTGCGATCCATGAGTGCTTCATCGCCGTGCCGGACCTCGTAAACAAGATGCGCTTCAGCCCGGAGTCAGCACTGCTTGTGGGCACGCAGGTGCATACCGCACCCGAGGCCTTCGGCAAGGTGATGAGCGAGATCCAACCCCGGCTGGCAGTGGCCTATCACTTCTTCAATGACTTCGACACATCGACTGCCGTCTACGAGCGCATTCGCAAAACCTATGACGGCCCACTCAGCATGGCCGACGATTTCATGGTCTGGAACGTCACCAAGGACGACATCCGGGTGCGGATGGCCGTCACCGAGGAACGCACCTGGTCACCGCCTCTGGGCGCCCCTGCCGAGCCGCCCTCGCTGGACGACCGGACAGCTTTCGCGGAGCGTACCGGCATCGACATCGCCAATATCGGCTTCAGCGAGTTCACGAAGTCCGGCTACTTCGACGTCGACGATGCGCTGCGGCCGATCTTCGAGGAAGCGAGCCAAGCCCTCGGCCGCGACTTCCCCTATCCGGGCGACGAGTGACACACACCGCTCTGCCCCGGCGTTTAAGAGCGCCGGGGCTCAACACTCAAACCGAGGTCGAACCCATGCTACGCTCGTTTCGCCCGATCTTCGCCGCCATTACGCTCTTCCCATTTGCGTTCGCCGCGAAAGCCGATCTGGTGTCGCCTTATGGGGGTGAGACGGCACCGAATTTCGTAGAGATATCGGTACTTGATGATCGGGTGCGGGCGAAGATCGAGATCGACCCGGCCGATTACCCGTATTTCGTCGGGACCGATGACGGAACCGGTCGATCGCTGGCCGAGAGGACGGGAAAGACGCTTGTTGTCGAGGCGGACGGGATGCCTCTCAAGCCAGTTGTCCGCAAGGTGGATCTGCGCCCACGCCAGCCGCGTGTCACCGCAGCTATAGCAGTCGTGCCGCCACGTCCGCGCAGCGACAAGGTGATATTTGCCGAGTTGGAATTCCTCTTCACCGGCCATCCAGAAAGCATCACCTTCGCGCCACCGCTCGACAGCAAGGGCAAACCCGTCGCCTCGCTCGGCCTGCTGGTCGAGCATCTCGGCGTACCGGTGACCGATTACCGCTATCTTTCGCAGGCGGAAACGCTGGCGCCGGACTGGGATGACCCGTGGTTCAGCAGCTTCGAGAACCCCAACCTGACCCGACACCACAAATCCCCGCTGATGTCCTTTCTCTCGATGGAACCGCGGGAAGTCCGGCACGAAATCATCGTCCGCCTGCGGGACCTCGAGGGTTGGGCCGACCTCGGTCTCGGCGCGACCGGTTCCCTCGGGTCCGCGCAGATGGCCGAGGTCGCGCGTCGGGCGGCCGCTTTCTTCCGAACCCGAAACCCAGTCGTAATCGACGGCGAGAAGGCGAGCCCGGACGACATTCAGGTTTCCCGCATCGCGATCGGCGTCGAAGGTCTACGAGTGCTCGACGACTCGGAGGAGGTCGATCGCGCAACGGCGCTTCTCGGCCTGGTAATTTCGTATCCCCGACCGATCCTCGCGCAAGAAGTCGAGATGACTTGGGATTTGTTCCCTGAGGGAGTGCAATCTGTTCCGGTTACGCTGACCGATCCGGTCGGCGGCGTCCCGGCTCTGGCGCGAGCTGACGATCCGGTGGTGCGTTGGGTCAACCACCTGACGACGTGGCAGAATCCGCAATCGCGTCCAGTGAACGTGTCCACTGCCACTGTACTCAGCCTGCCTTTGCTGGCGGGGACCTTCGGCCTCGTGGCCTTGTGCGCCGCCTGGATGGCGTTCCGCACTCGGGGTCCCCGCAGGGGCGTGGCACTGCTCGGCGGAGCGGCTACCCTGATTGCAGCGACGATTACCATCCCGGTTACGACCCGGATTACACTGCCGGGCGAGCCTGCACCGGATTCCGCGGCGGCACGGCAGCTCATGTCCGGGCTTCTGGACAATGTTGGCACGGCCATGCTCGAAACTCGCCAGGAAGGCTTCGATCATGCACTGACAACTTTTGTTCCTTCGGATCGGTCGGCAGAGGTTGGTGCCGAACTGCGCCGCGGCCTCTCGGTCATTCTGCCGTCTGGAGCGTTGGCGCGGACCGACGAGATCACGGATCTCGAGGTCGAACAGATCTCGCCTGCGCCCGATGGCGCCGGCAGCCAGATCCTCGCCCGGTGGACGGCCTCCATGAGCGGCGGCCACTGGGGGCACATGCATCGCCGCCTCGTTACCTATCGCGGGTTCATCGACGTGTCGCGGCAGGGGGACCGGTGGTTCCTGGGCGACCTGACGATCCTCAGCGCGCAAACCCAATCGTGAGGCCCACAATGAAACGGCTTTCGGTACTCGTTCTTGCTCTACTCTCGATGATGCTTGGCGGCGCGGCTTGGGGGCATTTCAAGCTCAACCTGAATGTGCGGATCTTCCATATTGTGCATGAGGCTGACGGGCTCGACCTCTACCTTCGTACGCCGATGTCCTACCTCGTGGCGGACAAGCTGGGTCCGATTGGCTCAGACGGGCTTCCCGCGCCAGCGCCCTTCACCACGAACCGGCCTGAGAACGGGGTACCCATGCACCTCCTTGATCCCGAGGCATTGCTTGCGGACCCATTCGGCCTCGGCCAGTTCGCGGCAGACGGGCTCCGGATCGATTCCGATGACGGACCGCTCGCTGCCGAGGTGATCTCTGTCCGTATCCATCAGGTAGGCAACGAGCCGGGCTTCGCCACAAGGGCCGAGGCCGTTGCGGCGCTGGCAGAGGGGGCCGTCATAGGGAACGAGTCCGACGAGACCTACATTGGCGACATAGTTGTGGACGTTCACCTGAGATACCCATCGATCACGCAAGTTTCGGAATACCAGATTTCGGCACTAACCGACCCAGGGCTTCCGGGTCAGGAAGAAACCGCAAACCTCGTGCTCGACTACCGTGGGGACACAACGCGAACCTACCGGGCCACCGGGCTTATGGCAGAGCCGGTCACGGTTTCGGGGTCGCCGGTCGCGGCGGCCTCATCATTTGTCATCGAAGGCGTCCGCCACATCCTTGAGGGTATCGATCACGTACTCTTCGTGATCTGCATGGTTATCGGCGCCCGGACGCTCCGCGCGCTTCTTACACGTGTCACCGGTTTCACGGTCGGCCACACGGTCACGCTGGGCCTGGGATTCTTCGGGGTCGCTCCCTCGGGGACATGGTTCATCCCCGCAGTCGAGACTGCCATCGCTCTGAGCATCATCTGGGCCGCTGCCGATGCAATCATGCAGCGTCCCGGCTACACGCGCAGCAACCGCAACGCCGTAGCCGTCACCGTCGCAATCGGCCTCCTGCACGGCTTCGGATTTTCCTTCATGCTCCGGGAGATCCTGCGCGTGGACGCCGACAATGTCTGGCAGAGCTTGCTGGCCTTCAACATTGGCGTCGAACTCGGTCAACTCGCCATCGTCGCATTTATCTGGCCGGCAACGCTGTTGATCCGTCGAATGCCGGACCAGGTCTGGATCGGAACCCGCGGAGCGATTGCTGCGTCAGTGTCCGTGGTCGCAGCAATCTGGGCCGTTGAACGGGCTACGTTCCTGCTCGGTTAAGGAAGCATCGAAAATGGAGCTGTCATTTGTGGACGGCTCCTGTTTTGCAAGGGTTTTCCTGAGCGACTTGGATCGAAGCGGGTTGCGGTTATTTGTCCGGCCTTTGAGCGCGGTGCGTCTGACCGCTGGCCCTGGCGGTGTCAGAGGAACCTAGGCTCCAGACCCATTGATTTCCGACTTTCGGCGTGATTCAGGCTCCGCAAGGAGACCTGAGCATGAGCAAACTTTTCTGGCTGACGGACGAGCAGATGGCGCGTCTTCAGCCCTTCTTCCCCAAGAGCCATGGCAAGCCGCGTGTGGACGACCGGCGCGTCCTGAGTGGAATTATCTT
>NZ_JAWQFN010000035.1:0-7097 GCF_033436765.1 Defluviimonas sp. D31 | reverse complement strand
CCGCGCGTTCCGCGGCCCCGTGGCGGGGCCGCGGTCCGCATCGGCGCCCCGTGCGCCGGGCGGGGCGAAGCAGAGGGCGAGACCGGAAGAAGACGAGACCGGAAGAAGACGAGACCGGAAGAAGACGGGGCGGATGAGCGCGACGATCATCGACGGCCGGGCCATGGCGCGGCGGATCCAGGCGGCGGCGGCGGCCGAGGCGGCGGATCTGGCGGCGGCGGGCTGGGCGCCGCGGCTGGTCTCGGTCTCGGTCGGGGCGGTGGCGGCGACCGAGCTTTACGTGCGCAACCAGCGCCGCCAGGCGGCGGCCTCGGGGATCGGCTTCGAGGCGCGCGACTATCCCGCGACGATCTCGGCCGAGGAGCTTGGCGGGGTGGTCGCCGGTCTCAATGCCGATCCGCGGGTGCACGGGATCGTGATCCAGCGGCCCTTGCCGGCGGCGATCCCGGTCCAGGCGCTGCAGCGGGCGATCCATCCCTTGAAGGATGTCGAGGGGCTGCATCCGGCCTCGATCGGCAACATCGTCTACGACGATCTGGCACTCGGCCCCTGCACGGCGCTGGCGGCTGTGGAGATCCTGAAGGCGCTGCCGCTCGATCCCGCCGGGCTCGAGGTCACGGTGATCGGCCATTCGGAGCTCGTCGGCAAGCCGGTGGCGTTCCTGCTGATGGGGCTCGGCGCGACGGTGACGGTGTGCCACGCGCTGAGCCGCGAGGTGGCGGCGCATGCGCGGCGCGCGGACGCGGTCTTCGTCGCGGTCGGTCGGCCGGGGCTCGTGACGGCGGAGATGCTGAAGCCGGGGGCGGCGCTGATCGACATCGGCATCAACCGGGTCGAGACGCCGGAGGGGCCGCGGCTGGTGGGGGATGCGGATTTCGAGGCCTGCGCCGAGGTCGCCGGCTGGATCACGCCGGTTCCGGGCGGGGTCGGACCGGTGACGGTGGCGATGCTGATGCGGAACGCGGTGCGCGCCACGAGGATGCAGATGGAACGGTACCGCGGTGCCTACGCGGTCGGATAGCAAGGAGACGGGAATGGGTGCGAAGATCATCGACGGCAAGGAGTTCGCCGCCGGGGTGCGGGGCCGGGTGGCCGAGCATGTGGCGCGGCTGAAGGCCGATCACGGGATCACGCCGGGTCTGGCGGTGGTGCTGGTGGGCGAGGACCCGGCGAGCGAGGTCTATGTCCGCTCGAAGGGCAAGTCGACCGTGGAGGCGGGGATGAACTCCTACGAGCACAAGCTCGACGCCGACACGTCGGAGGCGACGCTTCTCGCGCTGATCGACGCGCTGAACAAGGATCCGGCGGTCAACGGGATCCTGGTGCAGCTGCCCTTGCCGAAGCATCTCGACGCCGATCTGGTGATCAACGCGATCGACCCGGCGAAGGATGTCGACGGGTTCCACATCTCGAACGTGGGGCTTCTCGGCACCGGGCAGAAGTCGATGGTGCCCTGCACGCCGCTCGGCTGCCTGATGATGCTGCGCGACCATCACGGATCGCTCTCCGGGCTCGACGCGGTGGTGGTCGGGCGCTCGAACATCGTCGGCAAGCCGATGGCGCAGCTTCTCCTCGGCGACAGCTGCACGGTGACGATCGCGCACAGCCGGACGAAGGACCTCGCCGAGGTCTGCCGCCGCGCCGACATCCTCGTGGCGGCGGTGGGCCGGCCCGAGATGATCCCCGGCGACTGGGTCAAGCCCGGCGCCACGGTGATCGACGTCGGCATCAACCGGATCGAGCGCGACGGCAAGACCAGGCTCGTGGGCGACGTCCACTACGCGAGCTGCGCCGAGGTCGCCGGCGCCATCACCCCGGTCCCCGGCGNGCGACTGGGTCAAGCCCGGCGCCACGGTGATCGACGTCGGCATCAACCGGATCGAGCGCGACGGCAAGACCAGGCTCGTGGGCGACGTCCACTACGCGAGCTGCGCCGAGGTCGCCGGCGCCATCACCCCGGTCCCCGGCGGCGTCGGCCCGATGACCATCGCCTGCCTGCTCGCCAACACCCTCACCGCCGCCTGCCGCGCAAACGGTCTGCCAGAGCCCGAAGGGCTGACAGCGTAAGGTCAGAGGTCCGGACGGCGAAAGACGCGGCGGTCATCCGCCGCGTCCCGCGATTCATGCCCCCATTNGGCGTCGGCCCGATGACCATCGCCTGCCTGCTCGCCAACACCCTCACCGCCGCCTGCCGCGCAAACGGTCTGCCAGAGCCCGAAGGGCTGACAGCGTAAGGTCAGAGGCCGAGGTAGCCGATCCCGGCGAAGACAAGAGCGACGCCGCCCCATTGGGGCAGCGTCATCCGCTCGCGGAGGAAGGCCCAGGCGAGCAGGATCGTCACGACGCCGAAGACCGAGGAGGTGACGGAGGCGAATTCCGGGTGCGGCAGGCCGCCCGCAAGGAGGACGAGGCCGAGCGCCGCGGCGTCGAGCACGCCCATCGTCGCGAGCAGGAGCCAGGGCGCGCGCAGGAACCGGCCGCGTGCGGGGGATAGCGTGACGACGCCGGCCACGACCGCGAGGGCCGCGGCGCGGGCGACAAAGATCGCGGGCAGCCCGCCGCCGCCGCCGCTCGCGGCCTGGCCGAGCGCGAAGGTCAGGGCAAAGCCGGTGCCGCCGAGGCCGGCCCAGATCATCGCCGCCCGACGGCCGCCCGAGGCGGCCCCGCTCTCGTCCGACAGGATGGCGATCAGCGCGATGCCGCCAACGATCGTGGCGGCCGCGAGCCATTGCAGCATCGTCGGCGGAGTCCCCGTCGCCGCTGCCCAGAGGAGCGACAGGATCGGATAGGCGCCTATGATCGGCGCGACGAGCCGCAAGGGGCCGATCGCGAAGGCCCGGTAGAGGCTGTAGGTCCCGCCCGCAAAGGCGAGGCCGGCGAGCCCGGCGAGTGCCGCCGAGCGCGCCGGCAGCGCGGCCGCTTCGGCAAGCGAGAACGGCAGCAGCGCCACGAGGCCGGTCGCAAGGACGACGGTCATCGCCGCCGCGACGTCGACGCGCTGGCTGACATAGCGCACGCAGACATCGTGGACGCCCCAGCACAAAGCCGCCGCGAGGCCGAAATAGAGCGATTCCATCGCGCTCAGCCCCCCTTCCGTCCGGAGCGACTTGAAGCATTGCCGTGATCCGGCGCCGTCATGTTTTCCTCATCTTCGCTTGCGGGACGGGTAGCGTCGCGTTATTCTTCATGATAAACAAATATTCCGAAGATGCAAATCGCGACGGTCGGAGGCGCTGATGCTCGACAAGATCCCTGCCAGGTTCGTTCCGGGTCCGCCGCGTCCGAGTCGCATCCTCACGGCCGAGGCACTGACCCTGCCGCCCGGCACCGAACGCTATGTCGTTCCCGGGGCGGGCGCAATCCTCGTTCCGGTGGCGACGGGCGACCGGATCACGGTGGTCAACGACGAGGGCGGCCAGCCCTGCGAGATCGTCGCCGCCGGTCCCGACGGCAAGATCGACGCCGGTATCCTCGGACAGGCCGCGAATTCCGACGCCGCCGGGCTCAAGGCGCTGTTGGCGGGTGACGAGGCGAGCCTGCGGGCGCTCCGCCGCGGCATCGCGGCGCGCGGCATCGACCTCGCCCGCGCCAGCGCGCTGCGCGCTTTCGACGCGACGACCCCGGCGCGGACCGAGTGGGACCTGACCGCCGCGCGCGACGGCGTGGTGATCGTCGCGGCACCAGGCGGGGCGATGGACCTCGACGCCCAGGACACGGTGACGCCGCTGACCTTGAGGATCCGCCGCGCCACGCTTCGGCCGGTCAAGGGCTTCGACCTGCCGGATCCGCTCGCCGATCCGGTCCTTGACCTTCGGGTCCGGTCCGCGACGGCGGAGGCCTATCTCGTCAAGGCCGGCGACTACATCCAGATCCTCGATGTCGACGGCCGCCAATGCACGGATTTCCAGTGCTTCGACGCCCGCAAGCTCGACCGCGGCATCGAGCACGCGCTCGACGTTACGACGACGCGGACACTAATGGGCCACGCCTATCCGATGCCGGGCCTGCACGCGAAATACTACGACCAGGAGATGCTGCCGCTCGTGGAGGTGGTGCAGGACACCTGCGGCCGCCACGATGCCTTCGCGCTCGCCTGCTCGTCGAAGTACTACGACGACATCGGCTATCCCGGCCACACCAACTGCTCGGACAATTTCAACGGTGCGCTCGGCAGGCATGGCGTCACCCCGCGCCGGGGCTGGATGGCGATCAACTTCTTCTTCAACACCGGGCTCGACGCGCATGGCGTGATGTATGCCGACGAGCCCTGGACGCGGCCGGGCGACTACGTGCTCCTGCGCGCGATGACCGATCTCGTCTGCGTGAGTTCCGCCTGCCCCGACGACACCACGGCCGCCAATGGCTGGAACCCGACCGACATCCACGTCCGCACCTATTCCGGGGCGGAGAAATTCTCGCGCGCGATCGCCTATCGCCCCACCAAGGACTCGGAGCCGAAGATGACCAAGGAGACCGGCTTCAACGCCAGCTTCGCCAAGCACACCCGCAACTTCGTCGAATATCGCGGCTACTGGCTGGCCAACTGCTTTGCCACGGCCGGCCCGATCGACGAATACTGGGCCTGCCGCGAGAGGGCGGTGATCCTCGACCTCTCGCCCTTGCGCAAGTTCGAGATCACCGGGCCGGATGCCGAGGCGCTGATGCAGTACACGCTGACGCGCGACGTGCGAAAGCTCACCACCGGCGGCGTCGTCTACACCGCGATGTGCTACGAGCATGGCGGCATGATCGACGACGGCACGCTGTTCCGCCTTGGCCGCGACAACTTCCGCTGGATCGGCGGCGACGACTATTCAGGGATCTGGCTGCGCGAGCAGACCGAGAAGCTCGGGCTGAACGTGCTGGTCCGCGCCTCGACGGACCAGCTCCACAACGTCGCCGTGCAGGGGCCGAAGAGCCGCGACATCCTGAAGGGGCTGATCTGGACCGCGCCGCACAACCCCACGATCGAGGAACTGGCCTGGTTCCGCTTCACGCCGGCGCGGATCGGCGGGCCGGACGGCGTGCCGATCGTGGTCTCGCGCACCGGCTACACGGGCGAGCTCGGCTACGAGGTCTTCTGCCATCCGCGCGATGCCGGCACGGTCTTCGACGCGATCTGGGAGGCGGGCGAGCCGCATGGCATGCGGCCGATGGGGCTCGAGGCGCTCGACATGGTGCGGATCGAGGCGGGGCTGATCTTCGCGGGCTACGATTTCTCAGACGAGACCGATCCGTTCGAGGCCGGGATCGCCTTCACCGTGCCCCTGAAGTCCAAGCAGGACGATTTCATCGGCCGCGAGGCGCTGTTGCGCCGCAAGGAGCATCCGAGCCGCAAGCTCGTCGGGCTCGAAATAGACAGCGCCGTGGACGTCGGCCACGGCGACCCGGTCCATGTCGGCCGCGCGAAGGTGGGCGAGGTGACGTCCTCGATGCGCTCGCCGATCCTCGGCAAGAACATCGCGCTGGCCCGGATCGACGTGGCCCATGCCGAGATCGGCACCGAGGTCGAGATCGGCAAGCTCGACGGGCAGCAGAAGCGCCTGCCGGCACGGGTCGTGCCCTTCGCCCATTACGACCCGAAGAAGACGCGACCCCAGAGCTGAGGAGGGATCATGGCCGCGAGCATCCTCGACCAGTTGGGCGGCGAACCCGCCCTGCGCGACCTCGTCAACCATTTCTACGATCTCGTTGAGAGCGATCCGCGCGGCGAGAACCTGATGCGGCTGCATTTTCGCGGCCACGGGCTGAGCCATGTCCGCGAGGCGCAGTTCGACTTCCTCAGCGGCTTTCTCGGCGGCCGGCGCTACTACGAGGAAAAGCACGGCAGCATGGAGGTGCGTCTGATGCACGCCCATGTGCCGATCGCGCTCGAGGATGCCGAGAGCTGGCTCGAGTTGATGAACCAGGCGATCGACGACCTCGGCCATCACGGCCCGCATGTCGAGAAGATGCGCGCGGCGTTCCGCCGGGTCGCGCTGATCCTCGTCAACGATCTGCGCGAATGGGGGCTGCCGGCCGAGGATTCAGCCGGCGCCTAGCAGCATTATCTGGACGTCGGCGACGTTTGTTCCTGTTGGTCCTGTTGTGAGGAGGTCTCCGGCTGCGTCGAGGGCTTTGTTGCTGTCGTTGTTGTCGAGGAGGGTATTGGGGTTTTCGCCGGCGTTGCGGATGCGGGTTGTTGTTTTTGCGTCGGTGATGCCGCCTGCGGCGTCTGTTGGGCCGTCGCGGCCGTCGGTTCCGGCGGAGAGGAAGGCCCATGGGCGGTCGAGGTCTGGCATGGCGAGGGCGGTGCGGAGCGCGAGTTCCTGGTTGCGGCCGCCGCGTCCGGTGCCCTTGAGGGTGACGGTGGTCTCGCCGCCGAAGATCAGGCAGGCGGGGCGGTTTCGGGGCGCGGCGGTTGCGGCGGCGACGATGGCGTCGGCGGCCTCGGCGACATCGCCGGTGAGGCGGTCGCTGACGATCACGGGATCGAGGCCGCGGGCGCTCGCGGCAGTAGCGACGGCCTCGAGGCTGAGGCGGTTCGAGCCGATGAGGTGGTTCGCCGCCGCGGGTCCGGGGCCGGGGGCGGCTTCGGGCTGCGCGAGCCGGGCGCGGACGGGCTCGGGCAGGTCGGGCCAGATCCCGCGTTCGGTGAGGAGCGCTCGGGCCGCGTCGCGGGAGCCGATCGGGGCGGTGGAGGGGCCCGAGGCGATGACGCGCAGGTCGTCGCCGATGACGTCCGACAGGATGTAGGCGGTGACCGGGGCGGGGGCGGCGTGGCGGGTGAGGCCGCCGCCCTTGAGCCGCGAGAGGGTCTGGCGGACGAGGTTGATCTCGGTGATCTCGAAGCCGTGGGCGAGGAGGAGGCGGTTGACCTCGGCCTTGTCGGCGAGGGTGAGGCCCTCGGCCGGGGCCGGGGCGAGCGCCGAGCCGCCGCCGGAGATGAGCGCGATGACGCGGTCGGTGGCGGTCGCGGCGTCGAGCCGGCGCAGCGCCTCGGCGGCGGCGGCGGCGCCGTTGGCGTCCGGGACCGGGTGGCCGGCGGCCATGACCGTGGCGCCGGGGAGGGGCCGGGCGTTCTCGTAGTTCGTGATCACAAGCGTTGAAGCCGGGGC
>NZ_JAWQFN010000034.1:0-7670 GCF_033436765.1 Defluviimonas sp. D31 | reverse complement strand
GAGTGAACCCTGCCGGGACACAGATGCCAGCGCGGTCAAGCCGCCTGAAGGACTTCACATATGCAACCCGATTAGCGAAGACGGGTTCGAATTGGTCTGACACCACCCGCCCATGTTCTCAGCCTCGGTCTCGATCTTAGGCCAAATCCCCTCAATCAATTCGGCGAGCGTTTCGACATGCCGCGCCTCCGAGTCCTGGGAGATCACAGACAGCCTGAGAACGGTGCGCCCCTTCCAAAGGGCTGTACGAACGAAGACGCATCGCCCCGCATTTAGCCGTTCGGCAAGCGCGGTGATCTTCCAGCATTCATTGCTCAGGCTGTGGCAGCCGACAACGATCTGGTTGAGGTCCATGCGGTTCAACACTTCCAGCCCTCCGACCCGGCTGATGCGCCGGGCCAGTCGGGATGCGGCGTCGCAATGCCGGTCGACCAATGCTGCGACGCCGTTGCGGCCGAGGCGGCGCAG
Organism: Defluviimonas sp. D31; assembly: GCF_033436765.1. Taxonomy (NCBI): domain Bacteria; kingdom Pseudomonadati; phylum Pseudomonadota; class Alphaproteobacteria; order Rhodobacterales; family Paracoccaceae; genus Albidovulum; species Defluviimonas sp. D31. Next base: position 7,202 of record NZ_JAWQFN010000034.1, on the reverse strand, counting down.
CACCGCCCAAGCGGCAAAGCCCTGAGCGCGGCGCGACAGGCCCGGAGTAAATGCCGATGGGTTGCGCCCGTCTTCCTCGGCCGCGTTCAGGTAGCCTGCGGACTTCTGCATGGCGCGTTGATGAGCAATCTTGTTTCGGACGATAGCAAAGCCGGATTCGTAGGGCAGTTGCAGCCATTTGTGGCCATCGACCGACCAACTGTCGGCAAGTTCCGCCCCCATGGCCAGATGCTTTCGGGTGGTCGAAGCCCGGGCCCATAGTCCGAATGCGCCGTCCACGTGCATCCACGCATCATGCAACCGCGCCAGCGCCGCAATCTCGGCCAGCGGTTCGAACCCTCCCGAATTGATGTGCCCGGCCTGGGCCACGACGATCTTTGGCCCCTGAACACGACCCATGGCGACGGCCAGGTCGTCCGGACACAGTAATCCGGCGTCGTCCGACGGCAATTTGTGAAAATTGGCCTCGCCGAAACCCAACTGGCGCAGGGCGGCGTAGTTGGTGACATGGGCATCGTCACTGAGGAAGATATGGACTTTCGGCGCCCCCTGAAGCCCCTCTGCGTCGATGTCGTAGCCACCGCGCCGCAGCACTTCCCCACGTGCGGCGGCGAGCCCCACGAAGGCGGCCATGGTCGCACCGCCGACAAACCCGACGGAGCTTTCTCGCGGCAGGTCGAGAAGTTCAAGAAGCCAGGCTTCCACGGCCTCTTCCGCCGTCGCAGCGGCGGGCGAGGACTGGTAGATCGCCGCGTTCTGGCCCCAGGCGGAGGTGAGCCAGTCGGCGGCCACTCCCACCGGGTCGGACGCCCCCATGACCCAGGCGTAGAAATTCGGACTGGTATTGCCCACAAGGCCCGGCTCGGCGGCCGCGATCAACTCATCAATCACGCGCGCGCCGGGCAGTCCATCATCCGTCAGGGGAAGGCAGAACCGCTCCCTGAGTGCGGCGGATGAGGCGGATGGGCTGATCGGGTGGTTGCCCCTCCGATAGTCCCGCGCGTAAGCCGCCGCGCGGGTCAGAACATCGGAATGGGCAAGATGTGCAAGGGCGTGTGCCATGTCGAACTCCAATCTACCGGGGATGCATCCATCCGGGCAGGAACCTGTAGGGATTGGCCGTCTTGCTCGCGTCGAAGCTGAGGCCGAGAGCGTTCAGCCGCTCAGCCATAGAGCCATCCTTGAACGCGTCGAAGGTTTCCGTCGCACCGCCAACATGCGTCCCGCCCACAAAGATCTGCGGAATGGTTGGTACGCCGGTCCTGACCCCCAGCGCGGCCCTGAGATCGCCGCCCAAGTTGTCCTTCTGCATCGCGGCCGCATCGAGCTCCACCGCGTGATAAGGCACGCCCGCTGCGGCAAAGAGCTTGCGTACAGACCAGCTGAATTCACACCATTCAAGGACGAACATCACAACGGGATGCTGCGCGACGATCTCGTCGACCATCTTTGCGGCCTCGGGCTTGCAGGTCGGTGCGGCCGAAGAGGCCGCCGGTGTGGGGACCGTGCTGTCGAACCGTGCACCTGGTGTGGACCGCGACAGCGCGACCTCATCGTCGCTCATTTCCTCCTCGATGCCATCGAAAAGGACCGTGGACATGTAGCGTTCGCCGGTATCGGGCAGCATCGCAACGATGCGCGACCTTTTGGGGGCGGTCTTCGCCACTTCCAGTGCGGCGGCGAAGGTTGCACCGGCGCTGATGCCGCAGAAGATGCCCTCCTGCGCCGCAAGAGCGCGCGCCGCTTGCAGGGCGGCATTCCCGGCGACGGGTTGGAACGCGTCGATTGCCCCTGCGCTTATGGCATCTTCAGCAAGTTTCGCGATGAAGTCCGGCGACCAACCCTGCATCAGATGGGGTCGGAACATCGGGTGGCTCGCCGGGCGGCCCTCTGCATCCCGCTCCTGTACGATTCCGCTTTGCATCAGCGGTACGTTGTCCGGCTCTGCGACAACGATCCGCGTCTTGGGGCATTCGGCGCGCAAGACCCGAGAGACGCCTTTCAGTGTGCCGCCGGTCCCGAAGCCGGTCACCCAGTAGTCCGGGCCCTGCCCACCAAAGGCATCAACGATTTCCCGCGCGGTGGTGCGGGAATGCATGTCTGCATTGGCCTCATTCTCGAACTGCCGGGCGAGGAACCAGCCATGTTCACGCGCCAGTTCCTCGGCCTTGGCGAGCATGCCTGTGCCCTTCTGCGCGGCGGGCGTCAGCACCACCTTGGCGCCAAGGAACCGCATCAGCTTGCGACGCTCGACGCTGAAGCTTTCGGCCATGGTTACGACCAGCGGGTAACCCTTGGCCGCGCAAACCAGCGCAAGGCCAATGCCGGTATTGCCCGACGTCGCTTCGACCACGGTCTGGCCGGATTTCAGGGCGCCGCTCGCCTCCGCCGCCTCGATCGCGGCCAAAGCGAACCGGTCCTTGACCGAGCCACCGGGGTTGAAGGCCTCGACCTTGACGTAAAGCTCGACACCTGCTGGCGCGAGGCGGTTAATGCGGACGATGGGCGTATTGCCGATCGTTTCGAGGATGGAGCCGTGAAGCGGCGGGGCAGTTTGGGGGATGGGTTTCATGTGCATTTCTTTTGTCCTTTTCATTGTGTCTGATCGGTCATGCGGCCGGGGCGGCGCCCGCATCTGCGACCATGTGAACCTCGTGCTGGACGACCTGGGCGTCGCGAAGCGCGAGGTACCAGGGGTCCTTCGACAAGGCGCGGTCGACGAGGCCTTGAACAGCGGCGCGGCCTTCGTCCGTTGCGATTTGGATCCGTATCCGGGATTCCAAGGGGGCGGCAGTGCGCGTGCTCAGCCCCATCAGCGCGGCATCGTCGAAATCGCATTCAATCGCGACATCGACCGAGTGGAAGACCAGCCCTTCGCGGGCGGCCATCATCTTTACACCGATGCCGACGCATCCAACGATAGCGGCGCGGGCGAAAAATCCCGGGCTTGGTCCGGCAGCGTCGCCGCCCATACCCGGCCCCATATCCATCGTCGCGCGAAACTTGCCTTGCTCTGCGTGGCAGGTCAGCCCGTCTTCAATCCGGCCGGTTGTCACCAGTGTGTTGCACGCAGCGGCAATGTCTCGTTGCATCCGGTCGATCACGGCGGACTGGGCTTGCCGGATAACCTCGTCCCGCGCAGGGATCGGTTTCACATCGGCTTCGGGTTTCATCATGGTCATAGTCCTTCCTTTCAGGCCGCCGAACGGCCGTGTGCACAAAGAATGTGATCGGCAATGGCGGTGGCATCGGCGCCAACGCCGTCGATCAGGGCAGAATTGCGCCGCCGCAGAAAGGGCAAGCCAAGGACGTAAAGCCCTGGTGCCACCAGCCCCTCTCGGTGCATCAGCCGGCCCTTGCGGTCGAAGACCGGCAAGTGCAGCCAGTTGTAGTCGGGCTTGTACCCGGTCGCCCACAGGATGGTCCGGGCATGCCCACTGCCGAGATAGAGCATCAAGCGTGACGAGGCGGGACAAGGCGTTGCCGCAAAGCGTTCAATCGGGCCGATGCCGGTGATACCGGCTCCCTTGGCCCAGGCATCAAACGTTTCGAGCAGCCGGTTCATCTTCAGGTCCGACAGCGCGCAATGGTTGTGCAGCGCACCGGAAAATAGTGCCGCGCGGTCACGGATGGCGCTGAGGCGGCCGACAATCTCAACCCCTTGCTCGGCAAGACTGTTTAGATCGCAAAAGCGCTGCACGGGCGACCCGATGAGTTGCAGCGAAGGAACGCGGCGCGCGCGATCGATGTCATCGACCTCGTCGATCCGCGTGCTGTGAATGCCTGCACGATCCATCCACCACTGGATATCCCGCCCGCGATAGTGGCGCGGCATACGGATATGCTCACCGGCCGAAAGAATGACCTCATGCCCGGCGGCGCGGATCTCGGCGGCAAGCTGGACGCCGGTTGCCGAAGCGCCGACCACCAGAACGCCGCCTGGCGCAAGCTGGTCGGGGTTGCGGTAGTCGAGAGCGGTGATCTGTTCGATCCGGTCCGGAATCTCCGCTGCAAATCTAGGGACCGAAGCCATGCTGCAAGCCCCGGTGGCCAGTATGAGTGTGCCGCAGGTCCAGTCGCCCCGGTCGGTAGCAACCCGGTAGACATCGCCGTGGCGCGTGACGGAGAGAACGCGGGTGCGGTCTTCGATGGGCGCGTGGCTGGCGGCGGCGTAATCGTTCAGGAAACGGGAAACCTCGGGCATCGTCATGAAGCCGTCCGGGTCGTCCCCCTGGTAGGCAAAGCCGGGCAGCCGGCTTTGCCAGTTGGGGGTGAGCAGCCGCAGGCTGTCCCACCGCTCATGCCGCCAGGAATTCGCGATCTCACCACGCTCCAAGACGACATGGGGGATGTTGCGGTCCGACAGGCAGCGGCTCATCGCGAGGCCGGCCTGGCCGGCGCCGATGATGAGGGTTCCAATGTGTTTCATGGGTCTTGCTCCTGTCGGACCGGCTAGGTCAGGCAACTTTCACGTTGACGGACGTCGGGTTGGTGAGAATGTCGAAGACGGCCGAGCGTTTCTGCGACTGGGCCACCAGCGCGCGGATTTCATCGGCGGTCGCGTCGGCGTCGATTTCGAAATTGACGCGGATGGCCGAGAAACCGTTGCGGATGTCCGGGTCCATGCCGAGGATTCCACGCACGTCGATGTCGCCTTCGACCATCGCGCGCACATAGTGCAACTGGATGCCGCGGTGCTGGGCGACGGCCGCCACACCGCCGGAAAGGCAGCTGGCAAGCGCGGCCAGAACGATCTCCGGCGGGGTCGGGGCGCGGTCGGCAGCGGCAAAAACTTCTGGATGGTCGCTGTCGATGCGGAAGGTTTCCTTGCGTTCGTGGTTCTGTCCGAGGCCGAAGTAACCGTTGATCGCATTGGTGCTGTGGGTACCGTCCTTCCAGTCGCAGATGCTGCGGAAGGTGAAGGCAGCCGCCTCGGGCATCTCGGCGAACGCGCCGCGCGCGCCGATCAGGGCTTCGGTATTGACGCGGTTCGATACGGGCTTGGTCATCGTGGAAGTTTGCATTTTCGTTCCTTTCAAGAGTTTTCTGTGTCTGATCTTCGAGGTTTGTGGCGATGGCCGGATATTCCGGTCCGGGATGGCGGGCCTTTTGGGCCCGGCGCATTCAGTGATGCCGTCCGCCCTTTCGGGGCTTGGAGAGCAATGGGCTCCTCTCTGCGTAGCAGCGGCGGGAGGTGTCGCTCGGGATCAGTCGCGAAAGCCCGTCAAAGCCGCTGCCATAGCGGGGCCTGCGGTCTTTCTTCATCAAGTCGTCCATTTCGCTTTCCTTCTTCGTTCCGGGCCCTTTCCGGGCTGATGGGAAAGCAATACAGGCAGCTTTTGCTTGTGGTCTTGAGCAGGGGGTGGGTAATTTGTGGGGAAAGTCTGAGTTTCGGTGGGGAAGGCTTTTTGCATTACGCGTTCGACGGTTTCGCGCTTGATCTGAACCGGGGCGATCTGCGCCGAGGAGATGACGTGTTGCCGGTCGAGCCGATGGCTTACGCGGTGCTGAGCCATCTAGTGCAGAATGCCGAACGTCTGGTTGCAAAGGACGAACTGGTCGAGAAGGTCTGGGACGGGCGCTTCATCTCCGACGCGGCGGTTTCGACGGTGATCAAGTCGCTGCGCCGCGTCCTTGGAGACGATGGTAAACAGCAGCGTTATATCCGCACGGTTCACCGCCGGGGATTCCGGTTCGTCGCGGATGTTCGGATCGTAGCGCCTGCAGTTGTGACGGAGCCGCGACTGCAAGAAGTTGCACAACCTGTCGAGACGGTTCCGGTGGAGCAAAGGCCTTCGATCGCGGTGCTGCCATTCACGCTTATCGGCAGTTCCGAGGTGTATTCCGCGATTGCCGACGCGATCCCGGGTGAACTGATCTCCATCCTTTCAAGGCTGCGCTGGCTAAAGGTCGTGGCACGGGGGTCGAGCTTTCGGTTTCGCCCGCCGTTGCAGGATTTCGAGGCGATCCGCTCGGCGCTTGGCGTGACCTATGTCTTGTCGGGAGAGGTTGATATCCTCGGTCCCGCGCTCGGCATCGCGATCGAGCTTGTCGATGCGCGGAGCTCGCAGGTCGTCTGGGGTGATCGGCTCTCGGGCAAGATCGATGATGTGCATGACATGCGCGAACAGATCGTTGCCCTAATCATTTCGGCGATGGAACTGCACATCCCGCAACACGAAGCGCAGCTTGCGCGGTTGCGTGCACCATCAGGTCTTGATGCCTGGTCACTTTATCACATCGGCCTTCAGCATGCCTTCCGCTTCAACCGGGGGGACAATGCCCGTGCCGCCGACTATTTCCAGCGTGCAACCGAACTCGATCCGCTCTTTGCCCGCGCCCATGCGGCCCAGTCCTTCGTCAGCTTCCAGGCGGCGTTTCTGCGCTATTCGACAGATCATGCGCGCGCCATCGACGATGCCAGGCGCCATGCGGAGCGGGCCGTGGAGCTTGATCCCATGGACCCGTTCGCGAATTTTAACTTCGGCCGCGCCCACTGGCTCAGGGGCGACCCAGCGGCGGGGCAGTCCTGGCTGGAACGGTCGTGTAGTCTGAGCCCCAGTTTCGCGCAGGGTTACTACGCGCATGGCTGGGCCGATCTGATGGCGGGCGATGGGCAAGTCGCCCTTGAGAATCTTGAAAAATCAATCAGCCTCAGCCCGCTCGACCCGTTCCGCTATGCGATGCTTGCGGCAAAGGGCATGGCGCATTTTCAATTGGACGAGATGGACGAGGCCGCGCGCTGGGCAGATCAGGGCGCGCGGACGCCGGGCGCGCATTATCTGATCAACGCATTTGCTGCTGTGATAAACGAAGCCGCCGGTCGCCACGATCAGGCGCGATACTGGACGCAGGAGGCGAAGGCGCGCCGCAAGGATGTTTCGATCGAGGCATTCTTCACCGCGTTCCCATTCAGAAATAAGGCAAAGCGAGAAGTGCTGTCCGACGCCTTGGCGACGCTAGGATTTCCAGAAAGATAGGCAGGCAGTCGGCCTTAGAAACGCGGTTACTAATCATTTTGGTACTATTTGGGTTTCTGGCAAAGTGGCGCATGGGGCGGTGTCAAGTTGAGCACCTTGATGGGGGCAGCGGTGCAGGCGATGTCAGAGGAACCTAGCTTGCGGCGAGGCAGGGCGCCGACTAGCGTCGCTTGATGTCGAAACCTGACCCGTTCAAATACTTCAAGACGAGCCGCGAGATCA
>NZ_JAWQFN010000033.1:0-7862 GCF_033436765.1 Defluviimonas sp. D31 | reverse complement strand
CTGATGTCGATGCCGCGCTCGTGCAGCAGATCTTCGACATTGCGGAGCGAGAGCGGAAATCTGACGTACAGCATCACCGCCAGACGGATGATCTCCGGGCTGCTGTGTAAGTAGTTGAAGGGGTCAGGCCTGGTCATGAGCCGACGCTACGAAGCCACCCTGACCGTCTCAACCGGAATCCTTCTGACAGCGCCGACCCAGGCACCGGTCCGCGTGTTGGTGGTTGGCGCGCGCCGTGTCACCGAGGTCGCGCCGACGACCAGCAATCGGCTCAGGTAGCCGTTGCCCATCTTCGAGACCCATCCCAGCCGGTCCTTGCCGCATGAGGAGTTCTGTCTTGGAACGAGCCCGAGCCAGGCCGCAAACTGTCGGCCAGATCGGAAGACGGTTGGGTCCGGCACACTGGCGGCAAGCTCACTGTCCATTCGGAGACTGGTTCGAATCCGTCTGTCAGCTCCCCCCGAAGATTTTTCTTGGCGTGGACAAAACATTGTCCATCATGGCGCCCAGGACATGACGGTGGAGCAGCTGACTTGCGCGAACCGGAGGACCGCCCTGCCACGCCAACGATCCGCGCCGCAAGGCTTGGGATCTCGGGTCGTCTTGTATTGGCTTTCGCGTCGATTTCCATCCTGGGCATTGGCGCCAGCCTTGTGGCCGCGATTTCCTTTCAGAATGCCCAAAGCGAGTTCGATCACATCGCGACCGTGCAGTTGCAAAGTTTCGGAGCGTCAGAGGATCTTATTCGGCAGGCAGAGGAGCTGGCCCGGGTCGCCCCCAATCTTTATGCGGGACAGGGGGGCAGCTCTGCCCTGCTCGCCTTTTCGATCACCAGTTTCGAACTGAAGGCCAAGCTTCTGGCCTTGATCGACGAACTCGGGACGGCCACGGGAGACGCTCACGAAGTCGCCGCGATCCGGACCTCGGCCAATGCGCTTTTTGCCAACCTCGACCGGCTGGCCACGGCTTTGTTCGATCGTGCAGCCAACGAGCAATCGTTGAAGCGATCGCTGACCGCGGCGGCCGAGGCCTTGCGCAAGGCATCCGATCGGAACGAAAGCGCGGCGCCGAAACTGCTAGAAGTGGGATCGCTTCTGCTCGACATCTCGGCCGCGACCTCGGAGGCGCGCCTGGAAGAGTTGGAGGCGCAGACTGAAAGCGTCCTGACCGGAGCTGATCTGGCTGTCGCGGATGCGGTGGCGCTGCGCGATGCGGTTGTCGGAAGCGCAGGTGTCGCGGCCTTTGCGCGCAAACAGGGCGCGCTCTTGACGCATCTGTCCGGCCTTCTGGCAGAGAGCGAAGCGTTGTCCGACCAGCTCGTCGCCGATGTCGGCGCCCTGACCGAAAAGCTGACGGCGGATATCCGCGCGCAGAACGCCAACCTCGCCGAAGACACAGAGCGCAGGACCTCGGCCTTGCAGATAACCGGTCTGGCGACCCTGGCGGCGGCATTGCTGGCCGCATGGTATCTGCGCACTTCCGTCATTGGGCGCCTGGGTAGCCTGCGCCAGGTAATGAGCGAGGGTGGGAACCCCGAGGAGCTGAAACGGCTTTCCGGTGGTCAGGACGAAATCGCCGACCTTAGCAAGACATTCGAATTCTTCGTGGCCGAGATCGCCGAACGTGACCGTGTCCTGCGCGAAAGCCAACGGCGGCTGACCAACGCGATCGAGAGTATCTCCGAGGGATTTGCGCTTTTCGACGCTGAGGACCGGCTGGTTGTAGCGAACACGCGGTATCGGGGCATCATGACATTGGGTGATACCCCTGACGGCGGTCCCGCGCCGACCTTTTGTCAGATCATGAAAGAGGCCGCGCAGGCGGGCCGGTTCAGCAATGCAGTGGCCGATCCTGCCCTCTGGGTGGACCGGCAGCTCAAACGGCACGGCGGGGCCGATCCGGCCTTCATTCAGCAATTGTCGGACGGCGACTGGGTTCGCGTCAGCGAGCGCCGGACCGACGAGGGCGGGACTGTCGCGATCTATGCCGACGTGACCGAGTTGAAACGCGTGTCCGAAGAGTTGCAGCGGGCCAAAGAAGAGGCCGACAGGGCCAACGAGGCGAAAAGCGCGTTCCTTGCCACCATGAGCCACGAACTCAGAACACCTCTGAACGGCATCCTGGGCATGACCCAGCTCATGCAGCAAACCCAGCTCAGCGCCGAGCAGCGCGATCTGGCCGATACCACGTCCGAGGCGGCCGAGACGCTTTTGTCGATCATCAACGACATTCTCGACTTCTCGAAGGTCGAGGCCGGCGCTCTGGAAATCGAAACGGTGCCCTTCGATCTTGTCCAATTGGTCGACGGAGTTCCGGACCTTGTCTCGACCAAGGTCTTTTCGAAGGGGATCGAGCTGATCTGCCGTGTCGCGCCAGACGTTCCCCAAAGCGTGGAAGGCGACCCGCTGCGCCTGCGCCAGGTGCTTCTGAACTTGCTGAACAACGCCGTCAAATTCACCGAGCGCGGTGAAATCGAGCTTTCGGCTCGGCGCGATGCGACCGTGTCCAGTTGCCTTGTCATGGCCGTCCGCGACACCGGAATCGGTATCCCGGCGGGTCGCATGAACCGCCTGTTCCGGTCCTTCAGTCAGGTCGATGCCTCAACCACCCGTAAATACGGTGGAACCGGCCTTGGCCTGGCCATCAGCAAGCGCCTGGTCGAGCTGATGGGCGGTGAAATCCGGGTTGAAAGCGAGGAGGGACAGGGTACGACCTTTTCCTTCACCTTGCCGGTTGTCGAGAATGCCGACCACCGCAGCCGGGAAATCGAAACCTTCACGGGAAAAACCGCACTGCTCGTCGAGGCGAACGCCAACGCCGCAGCCAGCCTGGACGAGCGCCTTTCCGCTTTCGGGTTGTCTTGCCAGATTGCGGGTGACCTGACAGGCGCGCGTGCCGCCTTGGACCGGAGCAGGTTCGATGTTGCCTTTGTCGACGCAGCCACGCTTGGTGTCGATCACGCGTCCGAACTTTCCGCGGCGATTGCCGGATTCGTCGCCGCTTCCACGCCGCTGATCCTGTCGGTTGCGCCGGTGGCTGGCCTGTCGGACCTGCGCAGCAGCGCCCAGGAGCAAGGCATGGCTGCGGTTCTGGGCAAGCCGATCAAGTCCGCCCAGCTTCGGCGCACCCTGGCTGCCCTTTTCACCGATGGCGTCACTCTGGCGGCTACAACGGGCAGGACCGCGCCCACCGTGTCCGCCAGCCTTCCCGAACTGGCGATCCTTCTGGTCGACGACTATCCAATGAACCGCAAGGTCGGCGGCAAGATCTTAAGCAGGCTTGGTTTTGAACCAGACCTCCGCGCGAGCGGCACCGAGGCGGTCGAGGCCTGCCGGGGACGTGACTACGACCTTGTCTTCATGGACATCGAAATGCCTGAGATGGACGGCGTCGAGGCCTGCCGCAGGATCCGCGCGCAGATGACCGCCCGGCACTGCCCGCAGATCGTGGCCCTGACCGCCAACGCATTGGCAACGGACCAGGAAAAATACCTGGCCGACGGATTTGATGACTACCTGAGCAAACCGATCGACATCGATGCGCTGGTGGCCTGCCTGCACCGCGTCGGCGATCGTGCCAGGTTGGAAGGTGGAGACAGCGATGGCTGAGCACAGCGCGATCGATCTTGACGCCCTGCGGCGCCTGTTGCGCGCCATGGGCGGCGAGATGGACGATCTGAAGGATCTGTTCGACAGTTTTGTCGAGGACACCCCACCTCTATTCGTCACCATGCGCACCGCCGCGGAAAACGCGGACTGGGAGGCTTTCCGGCGGGCCGCGCACACGGCCAAGGGCGCCGCGCGCGATTTCGGCGCATCCGATATGGCCAAGATCTGCGCCGCGTTGGAACATGAAGCGGCCACCGGACCGGTTGCCGACGCGTTCCAGCGCGTCGCCGACGTGGAGGCCGCGTTCGCGGCCGCCTGCGGCGCCTTGAAATCACTTCTCAACGGGGGGGGACTGGCGTAGCTTATTCGAAAAAAGAACGTGAATTCAGGGGAATTTCAACCTATGGCAGATCGCGTTCTAGTTGTCGACGATCACGCGACCAGCAGGAAAAAGCTGTCGGCTGCCGTTAAGAAGCTCGGGTTCGAGGTCGAAACCGCCGATGAGGGCGCCGCCGCGATCCAACTGCTTCGCGACCACCCCGTCGACGCGATCCTTCTGGATATCGTGATGCCGGTGATGGACGGGTTCGAGGTTTTGGCCGCTTTGAAGGCGGACACGGACCTGTCGGATATTCCGGTCATCGTCGTTTCGGCGATGGAGGACGACACGGCCAGCGTCGTGCGCGCAATCGAACTTGGGGCTGAGGATTTCCTGCCCAAGGATTTCGATCCGGTCATCCTGCGCGCCCGCCTGTCGTCCTCGCTGGAAAAGAAGCACAACCGCGACCGCGAGCGTGAGTTTCGCCGCCACGTCGATCAGCTGACATCTGCCGCCGAGGAATTGGAAAATGGGCTGTTCCAGCCCGAAAGGCTAAAGATCGAGAACGTCGCGGACCGAACCGACAACCTCGGGCGCCTAGCGCGGGTCTTCAAGGGCATGGCCGAGGAGATCTATCGGCGCGAACTGAAGCTCAGAAAGAACGTGCGCGCGCTTCGCGGCAGCCTGCTGGTGCTGGCCGTCGGTGCATCTTGGGGTCTGCTCGCGCCGCTGTCGCGCATGGCGGCGTCGCTTGACTCGCAGCCGCTCGCGCTCGCCATCTGGGTCAACCTGATCATCGCCGCGCTTTGCCTGGCATCCAGCGCCATACGCGGAAAGTTCCAAGTGCCGGACATGGCCTTGCTTCGGTTCTGCCTGTGGTGGGGCATCCTGGTCGGCGTCCTGCAACAGCTGGCCCTGTTCTGGGTGACCGCACATGTCCAGGCCACCACCGTCTCGCTTATCGTCACGCTGGAAGGGTTCATGGTCTTTGCCGTGGCCGCGGCCTTGCGCCTGGAAAAGGCGACAATGAAACGAATGATCGGCCTGGCGTTCGGCCTGGCGGGTTCGGCTCTGGTCATTCTGTCGCGGGAATCCCTTGGAAGCGGGGACACCTGGTTCTGGCTGCTTGTGGCGGCGTCGGTCCCGTTCCTTTTTGCGGTAGAGGATATCTTTCTGGCATCGCGCCGACCCGACGGGACCGACATCATCCACTCGACGGGCATCATGGCCACGATTTCCTGCGTTATCACCCTTGTCGTGGCCCTGCTTGCCGGTGCACCGGTCAGGATCGAGGGCATCACGACTGACCTTGCCACCATCGTCTTCCTGATCGCGGTCGCCAGCGCGCTTGGAACGGTTCTCAGCTTTTCGGTCGCAACGATAGCGGGTGCGGTCTTTGCCAGCCAGGCAGCCTATGCCATCGCCATCGCCGGTATCATCTGGAGCATGCTGCTGCTTGACGAAAGCATGTCGCCGCTCGCCTGGGGCGCTCTCGCGTTCATGATGCTCGGGCTCTACTTTGTCGAACCGCAATCAAGTTCCGAGGACTATGAATTCCGCCTGCCGTTCGTGGACCGTTCCCGTGCGGGCACGTAAACAAGAAAGGAAGCACAGACGAATGCAAACGCGAAGTCTCAATTAAATGCGGAGGACCGCCATGAATTCATTCTCGTTCAGAGCCTGTGTATTCGCGGTTGCAGTTGGCACGGGTTTGCCAGCCACTGCAGGCGATGTTCTCGATCGGATCATGGACCGCGGCTACATGCTGCTGATGGGCGAACCGGCCTGGCCGCCATTTTCGTTCAAGGACGAAAACGGCAACTACGCCGGGTTCGACGTCGAGGTGGCCGACGAGGTCACTAAGCGCCTAGGGGTCGAGCCGCGGCGGATCGAACGCGCGCTGAGCTGGGAGCAGGAAACCGGGGGCAATTGGAATGGCGTCATCGACGTTTCGATCGGCAGCATGACGCCGACGGCCAAGCGGGGGGAAAACCTGATCTTCCCGGCGGTATACAGTTATCAACCGGCCTCTGTCGCGGTCCACCGGGACAACACGACAATCAATGTGCCAGCCGAGGCAAGCGGCAGGCGGATAGCCGTGCTGCGGACATCCATCTACGACGTGTATCTTCAGCGAGTTCCGATGGACATCAAGAATGCGCCGCCGGTCAACTACGCGATCGACGACCCGGTCGTCGTTTACTACGAGGTCGAAGGCGAACCGCTCGCTGCCCTCAAAAAAGGCGATGGAGTCGAGGTCGACGCGACCATCAACGCACTGGTCGCACTCATGGACGAAGTCCAGAAAGGCGAGCCGATCCGGATTCTGGGTCAGCCCATCTTCTACACGCCTGGCGCGATTGCGATCGAAAAAGGCGATCCAGAACTGGCCGACAAGCTCGCATCCATCGTCGCCGACATGCGCAGCGACGGCAGTTTGACGCGGATTTCCAAGAAGTGGTTCGGCCTTGACCTGACGGCCGTTCCATGAGGCTGCAGAAATCGTCGGGCGCGTGCTGCAAGGCAAAGGGAAACTGAACGACCGAACCTGTAGTCGAAGGAAGTGCAAAGGTATGCTTAGATTGTTTTCGGTGTCCGTCATCGCGTCGGTAGCCGCTTCGTCGGCGACGATCGCAGGCGCGGGCGAAGTCCTCGACCGGATCACGGAGCGGGGCTATATCTCGTTGGTGGGCCTGCCAGACTGGTATCCTTATTCATACCTGGATGAAAACGGCAACTACGCCGGCTTCGACGTCGACGTCGCCAACGAGGTTGCCAAGCGTCTTGGCGTCGAGCCACGCAGGTTTGACAGCATCCTTACTTGGGAACAGGAAACCAGCGGGCACTGGAACGGCGCCATCGATGCCTCGATCGGCAGCATGACACCGACGGCCAAAAGGGGCGAAAACCTGGATTTTCCGGTCATCTACACCTACGCGGTCGGCTCGCTCGCGGTGAACAAGAACAATACCGAGATCAACACGCCCGCAGATGCCAGCGGCAAGCGTTTTGGCGTTCTGAAAGCCGCGAACTACGAGCTTTACCTGCGTCACGAGCTGACCGGAATAGAAAAGTCGCCGCCTGTGACCTATGTGATCGACGATGCGGTCATCGTCACCTACGACACTGAATCAGCGCCGTGGGACGAGCTGGAAAAATGGCCGGACTCCGAAATCGACGCGACGATCAACTACCTGCCTGTGCTGATGGGCGAGATCCAGAAGGGCCGGTCCCTGCGCATCGTCGGCCAGCCGCTTTACTACGTGCCACAGGCCGTCGCGATCGAGCCCGGCGACCCGGAGCTTGCTGCCCGACTGACCGAAATCATTGACGCGATGCATGCCGACGGGACGCTGACGGGACTGTCGATGAAGTGGTTCGGCATCGACCTTACCCGTATTCCTTGAAAAACAACGGGGGTCATGTCAGAGGAACTTGGCTTGAGGCGGGCAGGGGGCTTTCGTAGGTGCTGTCATTTGTGGACGGCTCCGAACCTCATGGTTTTGAACCGAGACGTACCGCTTCTTTGGCAAGTTCGGCGCCTCGAATCAAAACGGGGGGACCTTTGGAGTCCCCCAGCCGTGCTTCGATGCCTTGCTTCATGAGGTGCGCAGATCACGCGGTATCGTAGATGTACCCGATACCGCGAACCGTGCGGATGGCCTCGGGCTTCTGGGGATTGCGCTCGATCTTTTTTCGTATCCGTGAAATTCGGATATCGATGGACCGGTCGAACGGCTCCCATGATCTGTCATGCGCGCCCTCGAGTATCTGGTCGCGGTTCAAGACCCGGCCACGATTCTCGGCGAATAGCTTGAGCAGGTGGTGGGTGGTGTCAGACCAATTCGAACCCGTCTCCACAAGGGCAGGATCGCTGTCCCTTATGACGCGCCGAGGCCGCGCCACTCGGCGAGAGCAGCGGCGCGGTTCTTCTT
>NZ_JAWQFN010000032.1:0-7907 GCF_033436765.1 Defluviimonas sp. D31 | reverse complement strand
GCCGCGCGTCAGCTTTGTGGGGAGCACACGCGTCAAGACGCGCGATAGTCCCAACCGTTGGGGACTATTCCGCCGCTACGCCGACCAACTTTGCGCCGGGATTGACAGGGCGATCGCTGCCAACCCAAGGAAATCGAGAAAACTTGAGCCTGGCATTCTTCAGGTCAGCCCGAAGAGGTGGGCGTGCGCCTTTTCTGGTATTTCAGCGAGCTTTGGTCCATGGGTACACGCGACACCCGCGAGCAACTCGAGCAGAAAGCGTTGCAATGGCGGGATCGGCTCACCGGAAAACAGTAGCGGCCCCCAGGCTCCGCGCGAAACGCTTAGCTGCCGCTGCCGCCTCCCTCATGAGGGCATCGAAGTCGTCGGGCGGATTGCCGCCGTCCAGCATGCCCTTGAACGTCGCGTAGGCGTCCGTCTTGCTCTCGTAAGCGCGCTTGGTTCCTTCATCGTTAACCCAGGCCAGCAGAATTACCTTGCTGGCACTGTCGAACCGGAAGAATAGCCTGTATTGCTGGAAGAACTTGGCCCGAAACCAATGCTTCCGGTTGGCGCCCAGCGTGCCGCCTTGCCGGAACTGTGCCGCCGTCGGGTCGGCCGGTATCGTATCGCCAACCAGTTGGAAGATCCCGGCCAACCGTTTGGTGCAATTTTTCTTATGCCACGAGTCCGGGTCTCGCACCTTTCGTTGCTCGACTTCCTCGATCAGGCTCTCGAGCTGGCCAAGGAAGAGCGGATGCGCGTAGATGGACCAACCATTGACGACCAGCGGCGCTCCCGCCGGGTCAGATGGCCGCGTCATTCGTCATCCGGCGACAAGGGCTCGTCGAGATCGACGTCGACATCGCCCACCAATGCCGCGATGCGGTCATGCAACGCACCGTCGAGGGCCTTCAAACGGCCTGGGTGCGCCCTCACATCAGCCTCGATGAAATCAAGGAATGCCTCAAGTGCTGGATCGTCCCATCGAGATCGGATCGGCTCAATGTAAACCCTGCCGCTCGGATCCGTGCAGTAGCGGATCCGATCGCCCTTCCCGAGCTTCAATTGCTTGCGAACGCCGCTCGGTACGGTCGTCTGATAGCGGTCAGTCAGCGTCGATACTTCCGTGGCAAGCACAGGCATATGATCCTCCCGGGAGGGCCGTCAATGGCTTTCCCAGAAGGTAATGCATTTGCATTGTCGTTTCAAGCTAGCCCTTCACGTCGCACCAAAGCGGTGAGCGGCATACCGGTCCAAGAACAACGCGTCCTGACCGCGCGCGCCTCGATCAGAATCCCATCCAATTTGAAACACCGAAGCCCGCCAGCAACGCGACCAGCAAGAATGAGCCCAGATATAGACCGTCCATTCTGTCACGCAGGTGCCTGACATCGCCGGCAACCCGCTCGACAGCGAACGCGACGGCGTCTTGACCGCGGTGCGGATCTTCGTCAAGAAAATCGTCCGTACCGAGATCCGCGCCTGATCCGCGGCCGGCTGGAGTCAATGCCGACCATACCAGCCGCATTTCGTCGAGACGCGCCCTCGTGAAGCCTGTCCGTCCACTGCTTTTATCCGCGCAGAGTATCCCGTAATTCCTGGTCTCACCGAAATCTGCAAAAGCAGCTTCATACGCAAACTGGTAAAGATCCGCGAAGATCACGAGATGCACCGAGCCAAGCGCTCCGCCGGCCCGTACCTTCAACACCAAAGCGTCGAAGCTTTTCTTGTCGAGGAAGAGGCGCGCCGTTACCGACGATTTCTCCATGTATTCATTCGCAGAATAGTAGTCGATCCGACCTATTTCGTCCTGAAGCCAGCCCTCCGAGGGGCGCTGGTTTTTCCCATCCCTGAAAGACCATTTGTCGAAGCGGCTCGTCTTTATGAGGGACTCCTCATCGGTGGGGTAGATCCTGATGGCGATGGTATCGAAGCACTCGTTCTTGTTTGTCCCCAGCGCGAATGCATGAAGACAAGAAACCTGAAGACGCCCAGAGCCCCAGATATGCTCTGCCAAGGCATAGCCGGTTTTACTGCTCGGCTCGTCATCGTTCTTGAACACCCATGAGGTTGTTTCCACAATCGACAGGCTTTCAAGTGAAACCCCTAACGTATGCGGCTGTTTTTCGAGCTCGCCTTCGCGGCGCTTGCCCTCGAAGTCATAAGCATAAATCAAAGTCGTTGCGTTTTTCTCTTTCCAGGAAGACGTGTCTGAAAAATCTACCACGGCGCCGCCCAATCATTTTCCCGACGCCACATTGAGTCACTACCCGCGCTTCGTCAAACATCATCTTGGGCGGTGTCAGAGGAACCTGGCTTGCGGCGAGGCAGGGCGCCGACTAGCGTCGCTTGATGTCGAAACCTGACCCGTGTTTGATCCCACGGTTTGATGGTGCGATCCATTCGTTGGAATGGAAGGACGCACTATGGGACAGATACGTCACGGCAGCGCCACGACCACGCACGCCGTCAGAGCTGCAATACAGCGATCGCAAGCTTCGGCCGCGGCACTGAGCCGGGAACTCGACATCAATCCGAAGACGGTCGCGAAGTGGCGCAAGCGCGAGACGGTCGAGGATCGCAAGAACGGTCCGAAGGAACCGCGCTCCACCATTCTCAGCGAGGCCGAGGAGGCGATGGTGGTTGCGTTTCGTCGGCACACACTGCTGCCCTTGTCGCTCAAGCTTATCCTAACGTAGCTCAGTGTGGGTTCGGTATAAGCCAAATCCTGCCCCCGCAACCAAATTTATCTATTAATACCAAAGACATAAGCCCTGCGCCACGCGGGGCTTTTTGCTTATGTGCAATTCTTGTCAACGCCGATTCAACGTTTGACGAGTCCTCCTGAAAGGCGGGGGCGTTCTGCGTCTGGCGTCGACAAAAGCCTCGTGGCAGCATTCCGCCATGATCGAATTCCGCAGCCTTACCGATGACCATCCCGACCTCGCGCATTCGCCGATGTTGCGTGCGGCGTTGTTGACCTTGCGGTACGCGCAGGAACACGGGTCCATCGGTCTGACGAAAACCAAGGCATTCAAGCGTGTCTTCGTTCATTGGGCGGTCGAGCACTTTGACTGGCCCGGGAAAAGCGCCGAAGAAATGTTCCGCTACAGCAAGGTCATCAATGAGTACGAATTCCCACCGCTCGAGGTGCTGCACTACCTTATGATCACCCTGCGCCTGGGGCGGCACTTCAAGGGCGAGTTCAGGCTGACCAGACGCGGCGCCGAGCTGGCGCAGGTACCTGCGCAGCTCTTTGCCGAACTCATCCCCTTTTACGTTCTCAAGATCGATCACGCCTCCTATGCCCGCTTTGACGAGCGTCCCTTCGGCAAGTGGGATGTCTGGATGAATGTCATCAACGTCGAAGCCGACCACGGCACAACCGAGCGGGCATTGTTCGCGGCGTTCTATGGCCAGGAGCATGACTGGGACAATGCCGGGTGGCGCGAAATGGCTGCGTTCTCCTCGTGCGTCTTGCGCCCGCTTGAATGGGCCGGGTTACTTGTCCAGACTCGTCAAGAGTGCGCGGGCAAGCATGTGCACCACGTCTTCAAGACGCCGCTCTGGCGGAGCGCCCTGAAATTGGATACCGACGGCATGTTGCGGCCGGTTTCCGTTCAGTAAGGAATCTGGCGCTCCGCCAAGAGCTGACCTTCGAGGTCGCTGCAGCGAAGGATTCTTTCGAGCCCATACCGGAAGTGCTCCGGGGCAGACGCTTGTTCGTTCCCATAACACGCTGCGATCGGGCACGCTGGTGGACCCTTCAGCATCCGAGTTCTGCTAGCGTGACCCCGTCACTGGCCCCGGATAGGCCCGATAGCGGGGGAGATCACCCCGGAAATCTGACGGCGTCTTGCCGGTCCATCGCCGGAATGCCCGGTCTAGGGCGGCCGAGCTGGAGAGCCCCACCTCAAGAGCGATTTGCGCGATGGGCAGGGTCGTGTTCGACAAGAGGTCTTCGGTGATGCTCTTGCGCACGTCGTCCTTCATCTGACTGTAGGAGGTGCCCTGTGCCCACAGGATGCGCTGGATGCGGCGTGGATGCATGCGGCAGATCGAGGCAAAATCGTTCAGTGTCAGATCCTGATAAGCGATGTTGTCCGTCAGTATGCCGCGAAGATAGGAAAGGGTCGCTTCGCTGGCGCCATCTGTGGCAAACTCCCCTCGTGATGCCTTCACCAAGTCCCAGTCCAGCGAGAATGGTGCCCAAAGCCAGTGCGGCGGAAACGCAATCCGTAAGCCGTCGATCTGGGATGTGATAAGCGCCTGTTTCGGAAGGAAACCCGGCGGAAGCCCCTGGGTGGTCGGTATAGTGATCAGGATGTCTTTGGGGTCGAAGGTTTCTCCGATCCCATTTTTTATCAAAGTCACATAAAGTGCGACGCCGACTGCATCCAACTGTTTTGACGGCTTGGCAACCTTGACCGTGCGGTGAATGTCGAAGGTTACAATGCCGGGTGTGATGGAAACGGAGTACCGCACGTTATCAACCTGCTTTGAGACTTCCTCCACCAGCCGGGACAGAAAGTCTCCCAAATTGAGAGCATGGGTCGCCGAATCCCGGAACGCAGGCGTTCCCTTCGTCGCTGTTTCGATTGCCACCTTTGCGCCAAAATACGGATCGCTGAGAGTTTCCGCCATATCCTCCATGGCGGAATAACAGGCGGACGCGTCAACCAGCATCTCAGGGTCGGTCAGCGCGTCGACGGGAATACTGTTTCGGACCAGGAGCGCTTCAATATCGCCGCCCCGCGCGGTGAAGGCTCTTGCGAACGGGGACAAAAGCAACATCCCGCGCGTGAATCTCGGGCCAGATTTCTTGCTCATTCTTGCTGTTCCCTCAACGCCCTGAGGTTAACCTTGCGGGACAAGTTTATGACACAGGTGGCATGAGCCGCAAACAGCATGGGCCTCGTGCATGTTAATTAACAAGCCGTAAACGATGAGACCCGGGCGATGGCCACGCGGCCCTGGCGATCTCGGAAAGCGTTGGAGCCATGAAATGTCGAAGGAAAACACCGCAAAAGCCAGAAAATCGCTTTTGACAGCAACACTTATTGCCGTGCAGATGACTGTTTCGGCTGCCACCTTCGGCCCGGCATACGGCCAGACAACAGAAGGCCAGTCCGTTGGGGCCGCGATCGAGCGGGTCGCGACGGGGCTTGCCGGGCGCATCGGCTTCGCGGCGCAGGAAATCGGCGGCGACGACGTCATCGCGTTCAATGGCGATGAGACCTTCGCCATGGCCAGCACCTACAAGGTTGCGATCGCCGCTGCGGTATTGGATCGCGCGGACAGTGGGGAACTCAACCTCGACCATATGGTCGACGTCACACCCGACATGATGATGATCGGGGACGCTGCGCTGAGCGACACATTCGTGCATCCCGGGCTTCAGCTTTCGGTGGCGAACCTGATGGAGATCATGATCACGGAGAGCGACAACACGGCGACCGACACCTTGATGGGGCTGGCCGGCGGACCCGCGGCAGTGACCGAAAACCTGCGCAGGCTCGGGATCACCGATTTTAGGGTCGATCGTACGACCGGCGAGATCATCGGGGAATTCTATGGCCTGCCGGGACCAGCCACGATGAAAGTCGCCACAGAGGCCTTTGTGACCCGGCCGGAGCTCCTGACGATGATGGGTGACCGCAATCTGGACTTTGAGGCTGACCCCCGCGACCACGCAACGCCCCTTGCGATGCTGCAACTCCTGCTTGCCATCGACAGTGGCACGGCGACAAGCGCCGAGAGCCGCGACTTCCTGATTGATGTCATGTCACGCACGCGCACCGGCGCTGGCCGGCTCAAGGGGCTGCTGCCCAGGGGAACGCCCGTGGCGCACAAGACCGGAACCATAGGGGGAGTGGCCAATGACGTTGGCTATATCACGCTTCCCGACGGTCGTCGGTTTGCCATCGCCGTGTTCACCAAGAGCAGCGAGACATCCGAGGCGGACAGGGATCGGGCAATTGCCGAGATCACCCGCTCGCTGTTCGACTACTTCTACCTTGGGCAGATGGCGAAGCAGTAAACGGGGAAACTTCGCCGGGCAGGCTCTGCCTGTGCGATCCTGCACTGCGAAGACAGAACCCTCCGGGAAGAGCCATCGTTATCCCGCCAGGAGACATCCGGTGAAGACCCCAATGCAAAGGAAGAACCCAGTGAAGAACCTAATGAAACCAATACCTGCCCTGCTTGCTTCGTCGCTACTGTGCGTCACACCGGCACTCGCACAGCAGGCCATGACACAGGAAGAGGGCCAGGCGACCTTTGATGCGGTCCTCGCCGAAGCCTCTGAACTGATCAAGGAACTGAAAATCCCGGGACTTGGTATCGGGGTCATCCATGGGCCCAACGCCTACGGCGCCGGACTCGGTGTCACGAACGTAACCACCGGAGAGCCCGTTACCACTGATACGCAGTTCCAAATTGGCTCTGTGACAAAAACCTTCCTTTCGACTCTGGCCCTGCAGCTGTCCGAACGGGGCGATCTGGATTTGGACGCGCGTGTCGTCGACATCCTGCCGTGGTTCAGGGTCGCGGATCCCGACGCGACGTCGAAAGCGCGGGTCGTCGACCTGTTCCACCATCACGCTGGCTGGTATGGCGACCATGGGTTCCTTCCTGTTCCTCCGGGTGGGTCGATCAGC
Organism: Defluviimonas sp. D31; assembly: GCF_033436765.1. Lineage (NCBI taxonomy): Bacteria > Pseudomonadati > Pseudomonadota > Alphaproteobacteria > Rhodobacterales > Paracoccaceae > Albidovulum > Defluviimonas sp. D31. The sequence goes on along the minus strand of NZ_JAWQFN010000032.1, from coordinate 1,266 downwards.
GAGAAGGTCATGCTCCAGGCGGCTTACGTCGAGCAGATCTATCCGTTTGGTCAAACCTGGATGTACAACAACACCAGCATCACCTTCGCGACCCATGTGGTGTCGCATGTCGGCGGAAAACCGATCGAGACCCTGATCGAAGAGAACCTGTTGACTCCGCTCGGCATGGATTCGTCATCCTTTAATTACGACGCCACCCCGCCGGCTGAAAACTACGCATGGGGTCATCCGCCGATCTACGGGGAAGGCAGCATCAGTGATCTCAAGCCGTACTACATTCCGTTGATAAGAGAGTCCGCAGCCTCCGGCGGAATCCGGTCTACGGTTACCGACATGTTGAAATACGCCCGCTTTCAGCTGGACGGCAAGGACGCCTCCGGGAACCAGCTGCTATCCATGGAAGCGCTGGACTATGCCCATGCTCCGGCAGTCGACGCTGCGGCCGGCGAATTTACCGGACTGACGTGGTTCGTCCACGACTACGGCGGCGTCACCAGCCCCTTCCACGGGGGGAATTGGCCCGGCACGCGGTCTTTTCTGAAGCTGATCCCGGAACACGACTTTGCGGTGGTGATCATGGTCCACAGCGATCGCGGAGTCGAAGCCTACAGTAAAATTGCGGACGAAATGGTCAAAGCCTTCACGGGAATCGAGGCCGACTCTCCGGTCGCAGCGGGCGTTGATCCGTCTGTGCTCGATCCCTTCGTCGGCGTCTTCAAGGGGAATTCCCAGAACATCGAGATCCGGAAAGAGGGCGACAAATATGTGTTTGTCCAGTTCTCCGCATTGACCAAGGGAGCGGACCCCGCGCCTGCCAATGTGGCCAACACGGCCGAGGGCTATTTTATCATCACCGAAGGCCCGAACGAGGGATCCCTTGGCGAATTGCTCGAAGATCCGTCTGGCGAACTCAACTTCGTGCGATTCAACCACCGGATCTTCATTCGGGGCGACGGGGCGGTCGACGAATTCTCGCTCTCCGGTTCTGTCTTCGAATAACCGGGGCGACAACAGCCACGGATCAGGTGGAGGGGCGATCCTGCACAGCGCAGATCGAACTCTCCACCGAACTCGAGGCATCGACACCGGGAGAAATGAAATGCGAAAACTAAACCCAAAGACCTTGACCGCTGCGCTTGTCTGCACAGCGGCCATTCAGCTAGGCTCCAGACTCATTGATTTTCAAAGCCAGAACATGACGGTTGCGGCGAGGGCGACGGCGGACAGGAAGACCTTTGGGCATCGATCGTAGCGGGTTGCAACGCG
>NZ_JAWQFN010000031.1:0-9558 GCF_033436765.1 Defluviimonas sp. D31 | reverse complement strand
GCCGCGCGTCAGCTTTGTGGGGAGCACACGCGTCAAGACGCGCGATAGTCCCAACCGTTGGGGACTATTCCGCCGCTACGCCGACCAACTTTGCGCCGGGATTGACATCCATGCGCGGATCGAGAATTTGGGGCGTCTGCGGAATGTCAAACGGCTGGATGAGCCCGGACAACTCCGCCTGTTTCTTCGCGGCCATTTCCTCAGGGGTCAGGAAGGAGACTTCGCCAAGACTTCTGATCAAAGCTTCCGGGCTGTCTGCCATTCTCTGATCGGACAAATTGCCATCCGCGCTCACAGCGTGTGGGAAACCGAAAGCCAAGATCCCAAGGACAAAAGTTGCGGCAGAAAGTCGAAATGAATGCATATGCTGGTTCCTTTTGCTTGGATGAAATTGATTTTCCCCACGGGCCCGTGGTGAGTACTTTGGTATCACACCGGGATGTACTTGCATGAATAAGGTGCCCAGCGGTCTTTCCAAGGGCGCGCCTCTTCCAGTTCGAAAGCCAACTCGTAGAGCAAACGGTCGTTGCCCGTGGCCGTCTGGAACATCGATCCGATCGGCAGACCCGTCTCCGGATCCCAGTTCAGCGGCACCGACATGGCCGCATGACCTGAGACGTTTACGGGTGCCGTGTATGACAAACCTGCCTGCAGAAAGTTGACGACGGACTCGTTGACCATCGTGTCGGGTGACAGTGCATTCGCGTCAATGGACAAAAAGGGCATGCAAGGTGACAACAAAAGATCGACGTCACTGAAGACCTGAGTGAAAAGCCCCGGCACCGTCGCGAGATACTCCAGACCTGCCGCCTGTAAGTCTGCTGGTATATTGCTGCCGTATTCGATCAGGCTCGCCGTAAAGACATCAAGGAGACCACTGTCCATCGCGTTGGTTCCAGTAATCGCTCTCGCCTGATCGGAGAACACGCCAAACTGGCCGAGGAACGCGCCGTTGAAATTCGTGAAGAATTCGGAGGCATTTATTGGAATGGCCGCCTCGACAACTTCGTGGCCCAGGTCCCGCAGCAACTGCGCCGTATTCTCTTGGGCGGCGGCAACTGCCGGATGAACCGGTTCGCCGCCATCCAGCGTGAGGGCAAATCCTATCCTGAGCCGATTTGTTGACGGTCCCGTGACCAGCCCGATCGTAGGAAACGGCCCGTTCGGGTCTTCCGTGTGCACAAACAACGCAGCACTGTCTCGAACCGTGCGGCTGATTGCCTGATTGGTCTTGAATGGCCCGTGCACGCCGCCAGCTTCGCCGGGCAGCATGCGTGCCCGGCTCGGTTTTATACCGAACAAACCCTGCGCGCCGGTTGGCAAACGATTAGAGCCGCCTCCATCCGTACCATGAGCCAAAGGCACCATGCCCGAGGCAACCGCTGCTGCGGCCCCCCCGGAGGAGCCAAGAGCGGATACGGACAGATCCCAAGGGTTGCGCGTCGCGCCGAAAGCCGAGTTGTTCGTGATGATACCCAACTGCGCGAACTCCGGCACGTTCGTCATACCGATGATGTTCATGCCGGCGGCTTCAACCCCGTCGATGTAGGGAACGTTTTCAGCAGGGATATTCGACAACATCATTCGCGAGCCGTCCGTCCGCCGTACGCCGCCAACGTCAATCATGTCCTTGATCAGGATCGGCACACCCGCAAATGTCGTATCCGCCGAGATCGTTTCTGCCTTCTCGAAGGCTCGTTCATAGGTGCGGGTCGTGATCGCATTGACGATGGGTTCTACCGCCTCAATCCTGCGAATCGTGATTTCGACTGCTTCACGAGCGGAGATTTCACCTTTCTTGATCAACTCGGCCATGCCTAGCGCATCGTAATCAATGAATTCATCACTTCGCTTTGGAGCGGCCTGTGCAGGTTTGGCAACAGCCGGTACAAGCGCGGCGTACGACACCGTACCAATGATATTTTTCAAAACACTGCGCCGTGACGGCATTCCAAGACCTCGATCGTAGCCTGACAACGTGAGCAGATTACTCGGCCACTTTTGGAAGTAAACGCATAGAAATAAGTGAGTAAGCCGCAAGGTTGGATATGGCGGGCGTGTGCGACCGCTTCGTACGCACCGCGGTCATCAATGCGAACCGCGGAGAATTTCTGCGTTGAGCACAAAGTAACCATCAATCGTTTGCCGGAGGTCTCAAGGTGTTTCACGCTTGACCAAGTCGAGTTTTATTGAGGAAAACGGTCCAGTCGAACCTAAGAGGCCCATTCATGTTGCACAGTTTAAAGCGCGCAATCGTCGTCCTGCTCACAGTAGTTGTTGTAGAACCCGCCCTTGCGCAGCAGACAACGCCTCTCGACGATGCGACGATTGCCGACGCCTATGTATACCTGCTGGGTCGTGCGCTTGTTGACCGACAAGAAAAGACAGACATTGCCGAGGATGGGGTAGATTACAACGTCATCAAGTATAACCCTGTTGGTGCCGCCGACTTCGTGAACCCCAACCTCGATGTAGCCTATCTCGAAGCCTGGATTGCGGTCGATGATCAAAGCGCCGTCTTACTGGAGGTTCCGCAGGTCGAAGGCCGCTACTATACGGTCCAGATCTGCGATGAGTGGGGCAATGTTGTCACCAACATCAACGATCGCGACTATCCTCTGAACCCTTACGGAACCTATGCCTTCGTGACACCCGACACGGTTGCCGAGATACCGAAGGGCGCCGTACCTGTCGTGCTGCCCTCCCGAAAGGCAAAGATGCTGGCGCGGGTCGAGCTGCAAACGGATGTGGAAGGTGCAGTTTCCCTGCAACGCCAATTCACTATGTCCACTCTCGGCGAACCCGCGATTTCGGCGCCTTCAAGCTTGCCTATCTTCGATAACCAGTCACTGATCGGTGTCGAGATTTTCGATCATACAGATGAATTACTCTCAGCGGCGCTGGATAGCATTCCGGTTGCTCCACAGATGCAAGCCAAGGTTCGGGCCGTGGCGCGTGTAGCCTCTGATCCAGCGCAGCGGGACGCCCTTGCAGGCGCAATTCTTGAAACTGTCATTCCGCAATTTTTGAAGTTTGCGGTGACCGAAGCAGGTTCTTTTCAGAACAACTGGTTGGGCGTCTTGGTGGGCGGAATCTACGGCGACGACTACTGGATCAGAACAGCGGCCAATCTGGTTGGGATCTGGGCGAACACAACGCATGAAGTAATCTACTTCGTGGCCACTACCGATGGGAACGGCAAGCCGCTGGATGGCAGCAGTACCTATGTTATCGAATTCAACGAAACTAGCAGTCCCGATGCGGTAGTGAACGGATACTGGTCGGTTATCTTAGTGGATCTACCCGATTACCGTGTGGTTCCAAATGCAATCGACAGGTTCAATTTCAACTCCTATTCGCCGCTTGAGAAGGGCGCGGATAGCGGTGTGTCCATGTTTATCGCCCCGTCGGAGAACGGTTCTTTTCCTTCCGCGAATTGGTTGCCCTCCGCTGAAGGAAAACCGTTTTCGCTGACGTTCAGGGCCTATGTTCCGAAAGAGATTGTAAAAGCGGGCAACTGGTTTCCGCCGAAAATTCGGAAGCTGAATTGATTGTCGGCTTCGTCCGCGACTCGGACGTAGCCTCATTTTTGGCCGCCGTCCGCTCCCGCGCGAAGCAGTCGTTCATGATCGGGGTTTCGAAAATTTTGCGCTGAACGTCGGCAATACGCTTATAACCAGTCATCTGAGCAAAAGACTCAGATGACCGGGTCGAGCCCGTCTCGGACCTTGGTCTGCGGCGCAGCATTCGACACTGCGGGCGGAATCCGGATTTTCTCTGCGACTGCGAACAAAACTCTCAGCGGTGACGAAAGCTGTCGTTCGCAAAAGGTCTCAGAGGGTCAGCCGGAATCAGTCGTTCACCGCGCCGAAGTTTGATTTCGCATATTCGGACAAACCGCCAGTCAAGGGTCGGGACCGACCGCCCGAGATCGTCGGGTTCCCGCGTGTAAAGTCCGACCAGAGCCTGTCGCTGTCACGCAGCGGTGAAAGCGAACGCTCGCAGTGGTCGCGGCACGCATTGCTAGTTATCCATCCATCTCCAAACGGAGTCCGCTCGCTCAATGATCTATTAGCTTACGCCGACTTAGCGCTAGCGCTCCTGCTGCAGCCTTGAGGCAACGCGACTCAGGCGATCACCGGCATCAGTCGCGAGCTCCGAGATTTCCGGTGTCTTGGACAGATCTCCCATGTCCATCATTTGACCGGCATCTACTATTCTCACAATTGATCCGGTCTCAACTTCCTCGACCGTCACATTGCAGGGCAAGAGTAAACCCACATCGGGCCTGGCGTTCACTGCCTGGAATGCGAGTTTCGGGTTGCATGCCCCAAGTATTGTATAGCGGTGAAAGGCCTCACCAAGCTTCTCAGCGAACGCCTTGTCGAGGTCGATGCGAGAAATGACCCCGAATCCTTCTTCCGCGAGCGCGGCAATTACGTCCTCGACCGCGCCATTGAACGGACGGTCGAGGGTTAGTGTCATCCCAAACGCCATCATCCGTCAGCCCGCCGGCGTGAACCAGATCGGTGACGTATATGCGCGTTCTTGTGTTGACGTTGGCACTTCATCTGGAAGCTCATCCCCGAACCGGACTGCGTCATAAACCGTCCAGCGCGGAGTCGGGATTTCAAGAACGCGCGCATAGTAGAATGCACTCAGGGACGGGTCGAAGTCGGGGTCTGTCCAAACCGCGATGAGTTCCGGTGCGCCAATTGAGTTCGTGAACGTGCCAGTTGTCACATCCACCGTGCTGCCGACTGGAGGCAGAGTGCCGTCCGCGTCCGGCTCGCGGTCGCCCGACCATGCGACATCGTAGACCCGTTCTTCGGTTTTGCCTTCGGCGTTGAGCCAGCCTTTGACGATCTGGATACGGTCGAGATTGCCTGAGAATGGGTCCTTTAGTGCTGCCACGAGAAAAGTGGGCGCTTCGGCTCCTTCGGGCGCTTCGGAGAGGTCGCCACCCATTGGAACGCCCTTCGCGTAGCCAATCTCTGCTGGCAAGCGAGAACGCGCGTCTTCTTCGGTGAAATCCCACCCGCCAAAGAAGCGGACAGCTATCCTGCTGCCGGTGGTGCCGTAGACCTCTTTGCGCTCCATCGCATCGAAGATCGCTTCGCGGGTATTCTCTTCTGCCCAGACGGCTGCATAACCAGAGGCCGCCATTTCCCATCCGAGAACGGTTAGCCCCTCGAAATCTCCAACGACGTGGCTCCAGCGTTCGGCCTCTGGCTCGACGCCGGAATGTTTGCCGAAGAAATTGTCCTCTTCTGCGGTGGCGAGCGCGGTATGGGTGTCCGTGGACCCTACAACTCCAAACTTGTAGGGGTTGGTACCAAGCTGAGCTTCGAGCTTGAGCCCATTCTTCAAGGCCTCACGCGCGTACTCGTACTGAAGCATCCAGTCTTCTTTCGGTGTCGGTCCGAGGTTGGCCTTGTCCCAGGTCTCGTAATCCGCGAACTCGTCGTTTGGACTCAGAAAGGGATGCGTCTCGCCATCTCCTTTGATTTGGGTGATCTCATACATCGGCTCCCATTTGGCGCGGCGTTCGACATAGTCGCCGGTCAACGGTTCGCCGGTCTTCGGGTTGGTCTCGACCGGGAACATCAGACCGTTCGACACGTTACCATTATGTGCAAGGGCCAAGACTCGACCGCCGGTTTCGATCTCGTAGGTTTCCATCCAGTCCCAGAGGTCTTCGGGATTGAATGTCTCCGCCGTGGTGAATGGCAGCATTTGCCGCGCACGGATCGCGTTGTCGCGGTAGATGACGTTGCGGTGCAGGTTGTTGCCGGCTTCCGTCGAGGTCCACTCATAGCCGATGAAGGCCGTGAATGTTCCCGGATCGTCGAATGCATCGGCCATCGCCGTGAAATCGTCCCAGACGGACTGCACGAACCGGCGATCGGCAATTGCCTTGGGAAGTGAATCTCCCGTAATCCCGGCAAATGTCTCGATCACCTCCATGGTCGTCGCGAGAGCCACGTCACCCCCTTGGTTCAAACGATCATTCCAGTCTCGGAGCGTAGGGTCGCGCATCAGGGTCGCGTTCCCGGCCACGATCTCGTTCATCGCCCCCATTGCGTCCGAGTGATCCGCGACAACGAGCCAATCGAGCGGGCGCGAGAGCTTGACCCTTAGTCCATGCGACGTGATCACTTCCTCGCCACGCGCAAAGCGGTAGGCATCGGCGGGACCGAGGACGACCCCGAACGCGCGCGCATCGAGAGAGTTCGACGTATGCACGTGGGTATCGCCCCAGAGCGGGCGTGTGGGAAAGTCTCGGCCGGCATATGGCGAGAAGTCATCGGGAGCGGGTTCGCCCATATCGTCGATCGACAGGCTCATTTCGCCGACCTGTCCGCCTTCCTGGGCGACAGAGGGTGCCACAAGGCCTGTGCAGGCCAGGAGCGCTAGCGGAAGAGAGAAAAAGATACGCATTTTTTGTCCGTTCATTCTTGGTCGTCAATTCAGTTGGCCGAAGGCATGTAAGGATCGGGCGTTCCCGGAGGGATCGGCGGATACCTCTGGAAGGTCGCAAGATGCTCCTGCAATTGTGGCAGGGCTTTCTCGACTGCCCAGGTATTGGGAAACAGAACACTGTCGCGCTCATGCGGATCATTCAGCAGATTGTAGGCGCGAGGCGTGTCAAAAGACTCGGTGGGATCAAAGATCGTCTGGTTTTCCTTGAAAAGGACCTTCCAGTCGTTCCACTTCACGCCAAAGATCTGGTCGCCCATGTAAACGATCACACCTTCTCTGTTGGAGTTCGGCTGGTTTCCGAGAAAGAAATCAGACTGGTCGATCCCGTCAAAGGCCCGATCTGTCGGCACCTCTCCTCCGGCAAAGGCCGCAAGTGTCGGGAACAGGTCCATCGAGTGCACAATGTCGTTGCTTTCTGAGCCGGCCGGAATCTGACCCGGCCACTTGACCGCGAAAGGTACGCGCAGGCTGCCTTCGAGGCTGGTGAACAACGTTCCCCGCCACGGACCCGCGGTCCCTTGAATGGGCGGTGTCGGCGAGGCGTTCGCGTTCCCGATCGGCACCGCTTCGGGCCCATTGTCGGCCGTGAAGATGACCAAGGTGTCGTCGGAAACGCCTGCGGTCTCCAACGCATCCACGACGCGCCCGATATAGGTGTCCGTCTGGCGAAGAATATCTGCCCAGACCCCCTTTCCAGTGGCCCCGGTGAACTCCTGGGAGACAATATTGGGATAGTGGGTCTGCGTGTATGCCAGATAGATGAAGAACGGGGCGTCTTGCCGGCTCTGCGTTTCGATGAACTCGATGGCTTTCCTGGTGAGATCGCCGTCTATCTCGCCGCGATAGTCAAGATCGTAGTCTCGCGCCACGGTCGCCGGCTCGCCCGCAACGCCCTGCATAACGACCGGCTCTTCCATGTTCGCGTCGGCAAATCCGGGGAGTGAGCGCCAGACCGTCACGTCCGTGGTCTCAACACCATAAAATTCGTCGAAGCCCTGATTGGTCGGATAGCGACCCTCAGACCAGCCGAGATGCCACTTGCCGTACATGGCCGTGTTGTAGCCCACATCCTTGAGCATCTCGGCCATTGTAATTTCCCACTGGGTCAGACCGTAGACACCGCCGCCCAGTGGAACGGTGTGGTTGCCGCTCCGGATGCCGTACCGCCCGGTCATGGTCGCCGCACGTGACGGGGTGCATTGGCTCTCGACGTTGAAATTCGTCAGGCGCAGGCCCTCAGCCGCGAGCGCATCCATTTCCGGGGTGGCCGTACCACGGATGATACCGCCGCCATTGAACCCCGGTTCGCCCCAGCCGAAGTTGTCGAGGAAGATAAAGACGATGTTGGGCTTTTCCTGCCCGTATGCCGCCGTCGATGCCAAAAAGGCAGCAAAAAAAACTGTGCGGTGCATAAACCCAATCATCGCGTTCCCCCCCAGAACGTTAGTCAGAGCGGCCCAAGGTTGACTCGAGTCGGACGATGAGACGAGATTATCGGCAGGTTCGATGACAGATGAACCATATCGCGCCACCGAGGCAGAAACTCGAAGGATCGTTCTAGAATGGCAGCCTCTCGTTCCATGACGGTGGCCGAGGCGCTTGGCTCGGTGCCAGATATGATCGTTCAAACACTTGGAGACCGGGTTCTTCAAAAATCTCTGGCAGCAGCCGGGCTTCCGGAAGACATCTCATCGAGGGTCGGGTTTTACGTCCCCGAGGTTGCGCTCAACAGGCTGCTGGACGCCGCAGCGCAAAGCGCGGGAGACGATCTGTTCGGCCTTACGTTCACAGGCCACCTTTCGATCCGAGATTACGGTGCCTGGGGCGATTACGTGCTTGAGGCCCCGAATTTATGGGCAGCCCTGAAGCGTGCCACGACCATCATGTACCTTCACGCCAACAACGACCGATTGAATATATGCGTTGGCGAGACCAGCTCCCGCTTTGAATACACATTCGGCGAAAGGCACGTTCCAGGCTACGATCAAGTCGCCTTGGCGGCTTTGGGGCCGCTGCTGAGTGTTCCGCGACATTTCAAAGGACCGAAGTGGTGTCCTGTCTCGATTGGGCTGGACTTTGTTGCGGACCACTCCATGACAAAGCTCGAGATGGCACTCGGTACGCGCGTTCGCTGCGACGAGGCCAGTATCTCTTTGGAGATAATGAACAAAGACCTGTATTCACCCAACCCTAATGCATCTACCGGCCGCACCACGCGAGGCGACGTCGTACGAGCATGTGGTGGAGGGCCGCCGTGTGATTTTCCAAAAATCGTTGAACATTTGGTTATCCAAAACCTAGAAGACGACAAGACGACGCTCGAAGACATCGCTTTCCTTATGGGCACGAGCAAAAGGTCGCTTCAGCGTCAGCTCGATCGAGAGGGGAGCAACTTTCGGTCCATATGCAATTTTGCCAAGATGCGTCGTGCGGCTGAACTCTTGGTCGACAGCCAGGAGAGCATAACGGAGATCGCAACGCTACTGAACTACGCCACACCAAGTCATTTCGCGCGCGCATTCCGACATATCCACGGCATTTCTCCATTGGAGTTTCGTTCTAAGGGATCTTCGGACTGATAGCGAAGCGGCTTTGCTCTCGAACCTGATTGCCGGGACACCCGGACCCTTAGCGACCGCAGCGAACGGCCGGTTCGACGGGCTGCACCGCGGCATGGCAATGTCGTGTTGAATGGCGGCTTCGGGCCGTTCGCACCAGTTAAAACCGAACAGCCGGAGGTCTGGAAAGTCCCGCATGTCGGTCATAGCTTGAATTTTCGCCAGTGTCTGCTCCTGCGCGAAGTAGTCGTTCATGGTCGAAAACTCGAAAATTTGGCCTGAATGTCGGTGTTGCGTTTCTGATCAGTCATTCGACAAAATCGCTCAGTTGACCGGGTCGAGCCCATACCGGAAATGCTTCGGCTCCGACGCTCGCCGATGCAGTATGCCGATCGACTGATGCCTTCAGTTGCACCGCAGAAGAAAAGCGGTCCTTCATGCCGGCCGCCGCGAGTTTCGTGAGGCCTATGTCTGGGGTGCGGACGATCCAGACCTTGGGTTCACCTGACCAGGCTGT
>NZ_JAWQFN010000030.1:0-10072 GCF_033436765.1 Defluviimonas sp. D31 | reverse complement strand
GACGCGCCATCTGCTCGTCCGTCAGCCAGAAAAGGTTGCTCATGCTCAGGTCTCCTTGCGGAGCCTGAATCACGCCGAAAGTCGGAAATCAATGGGTCTGGAGCCTAACTGCCGCCCGCGAGCAGCCAAGTTCGCGCCTTTTCGTCGGGCACAAGTTCAGCAAGGCGTGTATTGAAAAGGTCGATCTCTGCTGGCGAGAGCTGGCCTTCCCACTTGCCAGAGCTACCGGAGTCGAAAAATCCGGCGTCGGATTTCCAGTAGCCGGTACCGCCCACGGGAGCATAGTCGACTGCTCTAGCCTTCATGGCCCCGAAAACCGTGGCTGCTGCGACCTGATCAATCAATTCTGCGCTGGCCTCAATGCCAGCAGCCTTGGCCAGATGTTGCACAGTGCGGTGACCGTCGGGCAACATGTCCGAATAGTGAAAGACGTCCAGGTTTGGATAGCGTCCTGAAAGGACCGTTTCGGAATAGTGCAGCGTCAAGGACGCCAATGTGTCTTTGTCAAAATCGTCCGGGTCCACTGGATCATTGATAAACCGACGGATGGAATCCGGGACAGGCAAGCTCATCGGGTGATCCGGCGTGACAACTCTTTTGTTGGCTTCGTGTTTGCGTAGGGAAAAGAAGACATCCAGTGGGTGTCGGTAGACAGCAATGACTGTTACACCCTCCCAGATCGGAAACCCATCTGCCGGTGTATGCGTCTTCACCACCCGCCGCTCCTTTTGTGCCGCCAGCGTCGTCGCCACTTCATCGGCGGAAACCCCGAGGTCCGCGTCAACCCACGGAGACAGCACCGGTACCTTGTCCGGCAGATCCGCACTGCCATTGACAAGCATCGCAAGCATGGTTTGTGTCCAGGTCGTTCCACACTTGGGCGGCGTGCAGACAAGGATGTCGCCTTTTCTTGGGCTCCAGGTCGTCCAACGCAAAGGATCGGTGGTCGAACCACGATATTCCCGACCCGCGGGTGCAAGGACTGAAGCAGGATCATCCATGGGCCGACGATTTCACGGCCTGGCATATCTGGCAAGTCCGGCTGCTTCATTTGACCCCGAGCGCCCATGCCGCCCGTGCGTGGCTGGACCATCATGGCGGGGTTCCGTGCAGACCTGGACCGCCAAGGTCCGCTTTGTCCTGCAAAGCGGTCATCTAACAAAAAGCCTCAGATGTCTCCGATGAGCCCGGCGCGGACGTTCCTCCGGCAAAGAAGACCCGCTGCGCAACAACTGTCTGCTCCGAACCTGATGCGGCATTCGTCGCAGCAATTTCGCTTCCTCGCCTACTCCGCAGCAATCTTCACGTCGGGCGCTTGTATCTTGAATCTCTCCTTCGCGACGCTTGGCGGCGAGACGTGGTACCACCAAGCATAGAGAGCCGGGAGGAAGAACAGCGTAAGCAGGGTCGCGACGAACAAGCCTCCCATGATCACCATCGCCATCGGTCCCCAGAAGACCGAGCGCGACAGCGGGATCATCGCCAGGATCGCCGCCATGGCCGTCAGGACGACCGGGCGCGCGCGGCGGACCGTCGCCTCGACGATGGCCGTCCAGCGATCCAGCCCGTTCGCGACATTGGCTTCGATCTGGTCGACCAGGATCACCGAGTTCCGGATGATCATGCCTGCAAGCGCGATCTGGCCCAAGAGCGCGACGAAACCGAACGGCGCGGAAAACAGGTTCAGCGCAAGGGACGATCCGATGATGCCCAGTGGCGCGGTGATCAACACAATCGCAAGGCGTGCGAAGCTTTGCAGCTGGACCATCAGGATAGTCAGCGTCACCACGAGCATGATCGGGAACATGGCGAAGATCGAGCCGTTGCCCTTCACGCTTTCCTCGATGGTTCCGCCGGTTTCGATCCGGTATCCCTCGGGCAGCGCCGCAACAAGGGAGGCGAGCGCCTGACGGATCTCGGTCGAGACCTGGGGCGCCTGCACGCCGTCCACGATGTCGGAACGCACGGCGATCATCAGGTCGCGGTTGCGCCGCCAGAGGATCGGGTCCTCGAATGCAGGCTCTATCCGGGCGACCTGGGCAAGCGGCACGGCAACGCCGCCGCGGGTGGCGATGGTCAGGTCACCGACCCGCCCCGCGTCCAGCCGCTCGTCCGCCCTCGCGCGGGCAACGATCGTCACCATGTCGTTGCCCTCGCGCATCTGCGTGACGGGCAACCCGGAGATCAGGGTCTGCAGGCTTTCGGCCACGTCTTGCGTCGCAAGGGAAAGAGCACGCGCACGGTCCTGATCCACGGTCAGACGGATTGCCGGTGCTTGTTCGGTCCACTGCAGGTGCGGCTCCACGACCCCGGGATGGCGTGCCATGATCGCGCGCACGTCCTCCGCAATCTCGCGCACGCGGGCGGGCTCTTTCCCCAGCACCCGGAACTGAACCGGGTGCCCCACGGGTGGCCCGAAGTTGAAACGTGTCACGCGGGTGCGCGCGCCGCTCAGGGCGCCGTCCGCGATGGCGCCTTCCAGCCGGGCCTTGATCCGTTCGCGGGCCTCGGTGTCCTTAGACAGGATCACGATTTCCGCGAAGGCCGGGTTGGGCAGGACCGGGTTCAGCCCGATCCAGAAGCGCACGCTGCCCTGGCCCACGTAGCTGGTGGCGTGAATCACGTCGGGGTCTTCGGCCAGGAGCTCCTCGGCCTCGGCGACGGCCGCGGCGGTTGCCGTGATGGACGACCCTTCGGGCAAGTTCATCTGTAGGAACAACTCGGGCCGCTCGGAAAGCGGGAAGAACTGCTGCTGCACGTTCAGAAAGCCAAGGACCGCGGCCACGAAGATCGCGGCTGTGGCGACGACGGCCTTGCGGCGATGGCGGACGACCCCGTCCACCATGGCGCGAAGCCTGCGGTAAAGCGCCCCTCCATAGGGATCATGGCCGGGGTCTTGCGCCTTCGCGTCGGGCAGGAACTTCACGCCCAGATAGGGTGTGAACAGGACCGCCACGACCCAAGATACCAGAAGCGAGATCGCGACGACCCAGAAGATTCCGCCTGAATACTCCGCCACGGCAGAGGCGGCGAAACCCACGGGGATGAACCCGGCTGCCGTCACGAGCGTGCCGGTCAGCATCGGAAAGGCCGTGATGTCCCAGGCCGCGGCGGCGGCACTGGCGCGGTCCCAGCCTTCCTCCATCTTCACCATCATCATCTCTATCGCGATGATCGCGTCGTCAACCAGAAGCCCCAGCGCAATGATCAACGCGCCCAGTGTGATCCGGTTCAGGTCGATCCCCATGGCCGACATGATCAGGAAGACGATGGCCAGAACCAGCGGCACCGAAAGCGCAACGATCACTCCCGTCCGGAGACCCAGCGACATGAAGGAAACCACCAGCACGATGACCAGCGCCTCGGCGAAGGCCTTGAGAAACTCGAAGATCGAGTGTTCGACTACCTCGGGCTGATCAGCGATCTGGTCGATCGTGATGCCAACGGGCAGGTCGGCGCGGATCGACTCCATCACGGCGTCAAGTGCGTGGCCCAGATCGATGATGTTACCGTTTTCCAGCATCGACAGGCCAATGCCGATGGCGGGCTCGCGGTTCTGCCGCAGGAACGTGGCCGGCGGATCGGCAAAGCCGCGCCGCACCGTGGCGATGTCGCCCAGGCGGAACACGCGGTTGCCCGCGGCGACCGGCACGGCCTCGATCGCCGCAATGCCGTCAAGCGCCCCGGTGACCCGGACCGGGATCGACGCCGATGAGGTCTCGAACCGTCCCGCCGGGGCAACGGCGTTCTGCCGCGCGAGGCTTGCGAAGATTTCCTGCGGTCCGATTCCCAGCGTGGCCAGCCGGGCGTGGCTGAACTCCACGTAGATCCGCTCCGGCTGGGTGCCGAACAGGTCGACCTTCTTGACATCGGGCACGCGCAGGAGCCGCTGGCGAATGTCGTCGGCGATGTCCTTCAACTGCCCCAGATCGAGCTCCTCGGAAGACAGCATGTAGACCACGGAGTATACGTTGCCATATTCGTCATTGACCTGCGGACCCATGATCCCGGCAGGCAGGGACGGCCGGACGTCGTCCAGCTTCTTGCGGACCTGGTAGAACAGGTCCGGCACCTTTTCGGGCGCGGTCTCGTCGCGGAAAACCACGTTCGTCGCCATGAAGCCGGCCGTCGTGTAGGTTTCCACGCGGTCGAGGTTCTCCATCTCCTGCAGCTTCTTTTCCACCGGGTCCGCCACGAGGTCGCGCATCTCGGCTGCGGTCGCGCCGGGCCAGGCGGCCGAGACGATGGCCACCTTGATGGTGAAGTCCGGGTCCTCGGCCCGGCCAAGGCGTTGGAACGAAAGAGCCCCGGCGATGGCGAAGGTGAGCATCAGGAACAGGATCAGCACCGGGTGACCGACGGCGAAACGGGACAGGTTGACGTTTCCCATGACCTAGCCCTCCTTCTGAATTGCGCGGACGGTTTCGCCCGCCCGGATCTTGTGAACCCCGATGACGACGATCCGCTCTCCGTCGCGGAGACCGCTCGCGATGCGCGCGGTATCGGTGCCAATCCCGACGATGGCGACGGGGCGCCGTTCCGTGCGGCCTTCTTCGTCCACGGCCCAGACCGACGGGCCCTGCGCATCGAAAGACAGCGCCGACAAGGGAACCTCGGTCGTTGCCGTGTCCTCGGTGCGGGTCAGCCGGACCGTCGCGCTCATCCCGAGCGCGGGGGCGGCCCCATGCCGGTCGAGGCGATAGCGCGCCTCGAACGTGCGCGTGACCGGGTCCGCGATCGGCGAGAGCTCGACGAGGCGGGCCGGGATCACCCGGCTGTCCTCCGACCAGATCGCGACGACGGCGCGGCGTGTCCGGAGATCGGCGACAAGCCCTTCCGGCACCGCCATAATGGCTTCACGCCCGGCATCCCGCGCGATGCCGAGGATCGGCTGTCCCGGTGCCACGACCTGGCCGGGCTCGGCAAATTCGCGGGTCACGACGCCGTCGGCGTCGGCGCTTATTACGGCATGATCGAGCGCGTTCCGCGCCAGGTTCACCGCGCGCCGGGCCTGTTCGAACCGCCCGCGGGCCTCTTCGAACGCCACCTCGGCGTCGTCGGAGGCGCGGGTGCTGACCCATCCGCCCGTTTGCAGCGAACGGACGCGGTCAAGGGCCAGCCTTGCCTTCTCGTGGGCCGCCCGGGCGGCGGCGCGTTCGGCTTCGGCGGCCTGGAGCGCCAGCTGGAAATCGCTGTCGTCGAGGCGGGCAAGAACGTCGCCCCGACGAACGATGTCCCCGAGGGAAACAAGCCGCTCGACCAGCCGCCCGTTCACCTGGAAGGCGCGGGTCTCCTCGGTAGCCGGAGCGATCACGGCAGGCAAGCTGACGACGCTTTCGCTCCGGTCGGCGCGAACCGTCGCCACCAGGACGGGACGGCGGACCGGCCCCGCGTCTTCGGACGCCGGCGGGCTGCCCAGTCCGGCCGACGCCGTCATCCACTCCGGGCCGCCGATGCCGGAGAGCCCGGCACCGGTCACCGCAAGGGCGACGAGGGAAGAAGCGATCAGAAGCGTGCGTTTCATGGCGTGTTTCCTTCTGCGGGGTCCATTGGCTGCTACGCCGCCCGCGGGACGTCATCTTTGGTTTGGCCGGTCTCGACAGGGGCAAGCCCCAGAAGATGGCGCCCGGTGAAAACCTGTTGGCGCTTCTCCTGAAGCGGATGGAATTGGGCGGCGTGCGCGTCACGCAGGAGCCGCTCGATCCCGGCCTTGCGGAAAAAACCGGATCCGCCCAACACTTCGAGCGCCTTCTCCGTCGTCGCGATCACGTGACGTGCGGCAATCGCCTTTCGGGTCAGGATGGCACTGGCGAGCTCGACGGTTGGGGCGAAGTCGAGATCGTTCGCCAGCCGCACCATGTCGTCGCGCGCGAGCCGCGCGGTGGTCAGCAGGTTTTCCATCTCGCCCACCAGGATTTGCGTGACCGCATCGCCTGCGCGCCCTTTCGCGCGCGTTTGTGCTATCTCGGCGGCTGCTTCCGCGATGCCGAGGTAGGCCGACATGATGATCGGCATCGCCACCGTGAGGATGACGCTGAAGGCGGGGTGGAATCCGGCCTGCGAACGGCGTAGCGAAATCGCCGCCTCGGGCACGAAGACCTCCGACAGTTGGATCGTCTGGGATCCCGTGGCCCGCATCCCCATGGTCTGCCAGTCGCCCATGAGCGTCACGCCCTCGGACTTGAGCGACAGCGGGAAGTGTAGGACCTGGGGCGCTTCCCCGGGCAGATCGAGCACGGCGGAGGTGATCATCATGTCCCCGGCTGAAGAGCCGCTGGCGAAGGGTTTTATCGCACTGATCCTGTAGCCGCCGTCGACAGGCTTGGCAGTCCCGTTTGACTCCAGCCAGTCGTTGGCACCGGTGCTGACGAGCACCAGTTCGCCTGCCGCCACCTTTTCAAGAAGCGCCTTGCCTGGACGGCCCGCCCTGTCGTTGGCGACCGCCGCAGATACGAGGTGCTGATGCATCGCCAGTGCGAGCGCGGTGGACGGGCAATGCCGCGCCACGCCGCGGATGAACTCCGCAATTTCGCCATGGCTGGCGCCGCCGCCGCCGTAGGACATGGGCACCTGGGCCGAAAAGACCTTTCGATCGCGAAGCAACTGGTAGTTTTCGGAAACGAAGCCGTCAGTGGCATCCAGCCATTCGGCGCTTTGGGCGAACTTGGGACCCAGGTCCGTCAAGATGGCGGGCAGGTCGATCTTGGTTTCGCGTGTCATGAGGTGATCTCCTTTGGGTTCGGCTCAGCTTTCAGGCCGTTCGGGAAGAAACTGTACGTTCTGTACGAGGCGGCATGTGTTAGGCCCGGTGTTTCCCGAGGCCCGCGCGGCGGCCGGCATGGGCGGGGGCAGGCTTTCGTCCGTGCAGCCCCCGCGATAGGTGCCGAGCATCTCAACCATGCGGCCCTCGATGGCCGGGCCATGATCGTTCAGCACGAAGTGGATCTCGGCCGCCGGCGGATCCTGAAGCCCATGGCCGAAGAAGGCCTCCGGCAACGCGCCGACTTTCTGGATGCCGGTAATGTACAGGGTGCCGTCCGCGCGCGCGACCGCACCGCCGACGACGCCCACGTCGGATCGAACGATGTCGGACCGCCCGAGCACGTCCTTGGGCGTGCAGGGCAGGGCCGGGCACTCGGAAGGACGGTTCATGACTGCCATCAGGAGCGTGTAGGCGTGGCCAGGGTGCAGCTCGGCGCTTTGGAAGTCGAAATGGACGCCGGCCGTGCTCGTGGCCAGCGCGACGCGCGCGCCCTGGATCGCGTGCACCTCGCCTTGGGACGGGTGCGACTTGAGTGCGGCCTCGCGGACCGTGTCGGCAAATCCGCCCTGGCACGACAGTGCAAGGGCAATGCAGGAGGCGAACGCCTTTGTGGTGCGGGACATGGGAATTCCTTTCCTGTCTGGTCTCGCTTCAGTGCAGGCAACCTGCACGATCCCGCCCCCCGGCGATTGAGGTAAACCTGTGGAAGTCTGAGGAATTCTTGGATAAACGCCCGAGTGCGGCGTATCATTACGCCATGCGGCTGCAATTCGGGGCATATGAGCTAGATGAAGTCCGCGGCGAACTTTCGCACGCGGGCGAGGTCGTTGCGGTCGAGGGGCGCGTCCTTTCGCTGCTGTCCCTCCTGCTGCAGAACCGTGACCGCCTCGTCAGCAAGGACGAGATCGTGGATGTCGTGTGGGACGGTCGCGCGATCTCGGACAGCGCAATTTCGACGGCGATCAAGGAGGCCCGAAAGGCTGTGGGCGACGACGGCCGCAGGCAGGAGGTGATCCGCACGGTCCACGGGCGTGGCTTTCGCTGCGTGGCGGATGTCCGGATCATGCCCCGTGCCAAAACTGCCGATAGCGAAGTCGTGCTGCCGGAGACCGATTTTCTCCTTTCCCTGGACGAGGGAAAGCCGTCCATCGCGGTTCTGCCGTTCCAGTCGCTCGAACCCTCGCCGGTCTGCGCCACGCTTGCAGAGGGTGTTCCGGCCGAGCTGATCTCGGGCCTGTCGCGCCTGCGCTGGATCGACGTGGTGGCGCGTGGATCGTCGTTCCGGTTCCGGGACATGGAGCACGACCCCGCGCGGCTGCGCGACGTGCTGCGGGTGGGATACATCCTGTCCGGCCTCGTGAACCTGTCGGATAGCCGCGTGACCGTGACGGTCGAACTGACCGAGACACTTCAGGGCCGTGCGATCTGGGGAGAGACCTATCGGGGGACGTCCGACTCGGTTCAGGAAATCCGGTCGGACATCGTCGGCAGCCTGGTCGCCGCGCTGGAGACGCGGATTCCCCAAAACGAGGTCAGGACGCCCCGGTTCGACACGACCGGCAATCTCGATGCCTGGTCGGCCTATCACCTGGGACTGCAGCATATGTACCGGTTCAACCGGCCCGACAACGACGCAGCGGCCGAGCTGTTCCGTTCGGCCATCGAGCGCGAGCCGGGGTTCGCCCGCGCCCATGCCGGCCTGTCCTTTACCCAGTTCCAGAACGGCTTCATGCAATACGGCCCGGAACGTCAGCGCGCGATCGACGCCGCCCTAGAGTCCGCAGAGAACAGCCTTGACCTCGACCTGCTCGATCCCTTCGCGAATTACTGTATGGGACGCGTGTGCTGGCTGAAGGGGGACTTGGACGGGGCCGCAGGCTGGCTTGACCGCAGCGTCGAGATTTCACCGAACTACGCCCAGGCGCTTTATGTCAGGGGGCTGATGGACGTCCTGTCCGGCAAGGGTGAGGCGGCACGTGCCAACACGATCCGGTCAATGTCGCTCAGTCCGCTCGACCCGCTCCACTACGCCATGTTGGGGACCCACGCACAGTCCTTCGTCGTCGACGGGGATTACGAAGCGGCAGCAAAATGGTCTGACAGGGGGGCGCGTGCGCCCCGGGCACATCACCTTCTGGCCTGCGTCGCTGCCGTTGCCCACCAGCTGGCCGGCGATCGGGACCGCGCCCGGTACTGGGCCGAGAATGCCCGGTCGCGACGCCCCGGCATGTCGTCCGAGGCCTTCTTCAGCGCCTTTCCCTTTGCCAAGCACGCCAGCCGGGACGAGATCGAGCGCGCCCTGAAGGAACTCGGTTTCTGACGGCTGTGTGTGCCGCGGGCGCTCTGCCTCGCTGGTTCCGTGGCTGGGTCAGGATTCCCCACGGCTCCTTCACCAATTCCCCAGACTGGCCCCAAGTTCGCCATCGGCCCCTCCGGTAGCCCTGACCCGCGCCACGTTTCGGCGCGGATCAGGAGAAGACCGATGATCACGCTGCATGAACTCCTCGAACCCGGAAGCATTGCGCTGCTGCCCGGCGCGATTGGCCTCGCTGCCCAGTTGACGTGGCCTCTCATGCGAACCCGCCGTGGAATACTAAACGTGCAGGCCGCGATCGGACTAGGATACGGGACACAATATGCCCTGCTTGGCGCCTGGAGCGGTGCGGCCGTGGCGTGGCTGGGCGGGGTGCAGACCCTTCTGATCCTGTTTCTCGGGGCGGAGCATATGCGCAAGATCGCATTTGGCGTGTTTCCGTTGCTCCTTGGAATCTGCACACTGACTTGGAGCGGCATTCCCACCCTGCTGGCGCTGGTCGCTTCCGGACTAGTCATGCTGGGCAGATTGCAGCAGGACACTCTTTCCCTTAGGCGCCTGCAACTTGGTGCGGCTCCTTTCGGGGCGGCGCACGATCTTTACGTCGGGGCACTGCCCGCCTTGTTCGGTGCGCTGGTCTCCGCAGCAATTGCTGCACTGGCCTTGCGACGAGAAGTGCTTTCCAAGCGTATGGAGACTGTTGCACCGGGCAGTCGATCGTCGGTGATCGGGGCCAATACTGCCGACCGAGAGATAAGTGTCATGGTATGCCAGAAAGGGAGGTTGTTCGCTTCGGCAGGGCCAGGACTGGGAGATACCTAACGATCCTCCTCCACGGCATGCCTGGTCGAGTGGAGATCCACCTGAAGCGAGCCCGGGGCACGAGATTTAGGCTCCAGACTCATTGATTTTCAAAGCCAGAACATGACGGTTGCGGCGAGGGCGACGGCGGACAGGAAGACCTTTGGGCATCGATCGTAGCGGGTTGCAACGCG
>NZ_JAWQFN010000003.1:338315-432193 GCF_033436765.1 Defluviimonas sp. D31 | reverse complement strand
CTCAACTTCCCAGCGTCGCCGCCGTTCCGTCCACCGCAGCAGTCTGTCCCGCTTCGGTGAGGGGGTATTTACGGATCACCACCAATCTCCGCAAGCGGTTTTTTCGAGACCGGCGAACTTTTTTCGTCAGCGCCGGAAACCACCCCAATATCTTGGGGTTAGGGAAATGAAGACAACAATTCGACCCGCGCCGCCGCAACAAGATTGCGCGGCCACTCGCGAGGCCGACACCACATCCGGGGTTATCCACAGACTCGGGCCTGCCGCCTCGGCTTCGGCGTCGAATCCCGCCCCGGGTTCGGGCCGAGTCAGGCCGCTGCGCGGCTCTTTCGGGGAATCGCGCGCAACGCCAGGAGCCCGAGAACCGCGCCGAGATAGAGGAAGGGTTCGACCGGCCAGGCTTTCACGAGCCAGAGGAAATGAACGGCGCCCGCGATCGCGGCAAGATAGGTCAGCCGGTGCAGGCGCCGCCAGCGCAGCGCCCCGAGCCGGCGCACCGACCAGTCGTTCGAGGTCAGCGCCAGCGGAATCAGCGCGACAAGTCCGACCATGCCGACGGTCACATAGGGCCGCTTGGCGATGTCGCCCAGCGCCTGGGACCAGAGAAGCCCCATGTCGAGAACGAGCCAGGCGAGGAAATGCAGCATCACATAGAAGAAGGCCATGAGCCCGATTGCCCGGCGGTACTTCACGAGGTTCACCCCCGCGAAACGCCGCAAGGGAGTGATGCAAAGCCCGGCCACGATCAGCTTCAGCGCCCAGAGCCCGAGCCGCTGTTCGATCGCCTTCACCGGGTCTATACCGAGCCCGCCGGTCGTGCCTTCCCAGAACAGCCAGACCGGCAGCGCGGCTCCGATCAGGTAGACCGGCCAGGCGGGCACGCGGCGGGCGGCGCGGTTGATCCGGTCGGCAACGCTCATGTCTGCCCGCAGCAGCTTTCGCCGGCCTGGACCGGCGGACAGGGCACATCGCCATAGGAGCAGAACACGCAGCAGTCGCCGGGGCGCGGCCGCAGGACGACGCCGCAGCCGGTGCAGTCATAGAAGAACTGGCAGGCATCGAGCGGCATGGTCTCCGTCCTGGCGGTGCCGCAATGCGGGCAGGTCAGCGTCGACTGGCGGGTGATCACCTCAGAAATCCCTCGTCAGGTCCTGCCCGGCATAGAGCGAGGCCACCTCGTCGCCGTAGCCGTTGAACATCAGCGTCGGCTCGCGCCCCGCGAAGAGCCCGCCGCCGATGCGCCGCTCGGTCGCCTGGCTCCAGCGCGGATGGTCGACCTCGGGGTTCACGTTGGAATAGAAGCCGTACTCACGCGGCTGCAGCATGTTCCAGGTGCAGGGTGGCTGGGTCTCGGTCAGGCTGATCCTCACGATCGACTTGATCGACTTGAAGCCATACTTCCACGGCACGACGAGCCGAATCGGCGCGCCGTTCTGCTTCGGCATCTCCTCGCCATAGAGCCCGGTGGCGAGGATCGTCAGCGGATTCATCGCCTCGTCGAGCCTCAACCCCTCGCGATAGGGCCAGTCGAGGATCGGGTAGTTCTGGCCTGGCATCTCTTCGGGCCTGACCAGTGTCTCGAAGGCGACGTATTTCGCGCCGGGCTGCACCCCCACCCGCTCCAGGATCTCGGACAGCTGGAAGCCGATCCAGGGCACGACCATCGACCAGGCCTCGACGCAGCGGAAACGATAGATGCGTTCTTCGAGCGCGACGCCCTTGAGGAGGTCGGCAAGGTCGTAGTCGCCGGGCTTCTCGACCAGGCCGTCGATCTTCACCGCCCAGGGGTCGGTGGTGAGCTGGCCGGCATGGGCCATCGGCTCGTCCTTGCCGGTGCCGAACTCGTAGAAGTTGTTGTAGCGGGTGATCTGCTCGAACGTGTTCGGCTCGGCGTCGGTCGAATAGGAGGAGGGCGCATAGGTCAGCTTCGCGGCGGCCGGGCCGGCAAAGCCCAGAGCCGCCGCTCCGGCGATGAGTTGGCGGCGGTTCAGGAACGCCGCCTTCGGCGTGACGTCGGACCAGGTCAGATCGGGGCGAAAACGGCGCATCGGGGTCTCCGGCAAATCCTTTTGACGGTGACCCTACACCCGGTCCCGGAAATCGCCCAATAAAGCCGGCTCAAAGTTTCGTTGGCCGATTGAAACAAAGGGGGCGGATCGCTCCGCCCCCCTCTTGTCAGTGCAGCACCGCCTCCTCGGGCCGGGGCCGGGTGGATTTCGAGACCCTCTCGCCCACGATCAGCCCCTCGGTCCCGGCGCTGACATGGACCGTGTCGCCATCCTTCACGTCACCGGCCAGGAGCATCTCGGCCAGTGGGTCCTGCAGATGGCGCTGGATCACCCGCTTCAGAGGCCGCGCACCGAAGACCGGATCGTAGCCTTCCTCGGCCAGCCAGACCTTGGCCGCCTCGTCGAGGTCGAGCGCGATCTTGCGCTGCGCCAGCCGCTTTTCGAGCCGGCGAAGCTGGATCTCGACGATCCCGCCCATGTCGCCCCGCGTCAGGCGGTCGAAGATGATCTGGTCATCGAGCCGGTTGAGGAACTCGGGCCGGAAATGGGCGCGCACCGCGTCCATCACGTCGCGCTTGGACTGTGCGGCATCGGCGCCGTCGGGCAACTGGCTCAACGCCTGGCTGCCGAGGTTCGAGGTCAGCACGATCAGCGTCTGCTTGAAGTCGACATGATGGCCCTGCCCGTCGGTCAGCACGCCGTCGTCGAGAACCTGCAAGAGCACGTTGAAGACATCCGGATGCGCCTTCTCGACCTCGTCGAAGAGGATCACCTGGTACGGCCGGCGCCGCACCGCCTCGGTCAGGACGCCGCCCTCGTCATAACCGACATAGCCCGGAGGCGCGCCGATCAGTCGGGCGACGGAGTGCTTTTCCATGAACTCCGACATGTCGATGCGGACCATCGCATGCTCGTCGTCGAAGAGGTACTCGGCCAAGGCCTTCGTCAGCTCGGTTTTGCCGACGCCCGTGGGCCCGAGGAAGAGGAACGAGCCCAAGGGCCGATTCTCGTCCTGAAGCCCGGCGCGCGCGCGGCGCACCGCCTTCGACACCGCTTCGACAGCGCGATGCTGGCCGACGACCCGGCGCCCAAGCTCCTCCTCCATCTTGAGAAGCTTCTCGCGCTCGCCCTCGAGCATCTTCGAGGTCGGGATGCCGGTCCAGCGTTCCACCACCTCGGCGATCTGCTCGGGCCGCACCGCTTCCTCGACCATCAGCGCGTCATCGCGGTCCTCGGCCTCGGCAAGCTGCTTTTCGAGCTGCGGGATCACGCCGTAGGACAGCTCCCCCGCCCGCGCCAGGTTGCCCTCGCGCTTGGCGTGGTCAAGCTCGTTCCGCGCCCGGTCAAGCTGCTCCTTGAGCCCGCGCGCGGATTCGAGCTTGTCGCGCTCCGCCTGCCATTTCGCCGTCATCTCAGCGGAGCGCTGCTGAAGGTCGGACAGTTCCTTCTCCAGCCGCTCCAGCCGGTCCTTCGACGCCGCGTCGTCCTCCTTCTTCAAGGCCTCGGCCTCGATCTGCTTTTGCAGGATCTCGCGGTCGAGCGCATCGAGCTCCTCGGGCTTCGAATCCACTTCCATCCGCAGCCGCGACGCCGCCTCGTCGACGAGGTCGATCGCCTTGTCCGGGAGGAAGCGGTCGGTGATGTAGCGCTGGGAAAGCGTCGCCGCCGCGACAAGCGCCGAATCCGAGATCCGCACCCCGTGGTGCAGCTCGTATTTCTCCTTGATGCCGCGCAGGATCGAGACGGTGTCCTCCACCGTCGGCTCATCGACCAGAACCGGCTGGAAGCGCCGGGCAAGGGCCGCGTCCTTCTCGACATACTTGCGGTATTCGTCGAGCGTGGTGGCGCCGATGCAGTGCAGCTCGCCCCGCGCCAGCGCCGGCTTGATCAGGTTCGCCGCATCCATCGCGCCGTCGGACTTGCCGGCGCCGACGAGCGTGTGCATCTCGTCGATGAAGAGGATCACCTCGCCTGCGGCGGCCTCGATCTCCTTCAGTACCGCCTTCAGCCGCTCCTCGAACTCGCCGCGATATTTGGCACCGGCAATCAGCGCGCCCATGTCGAGCGCCATCAGCCGCTTGTTCTTCAAGCTCTCGGGCACGTCGCCGTCGACGATGCGCAAGGCAAGGCCCTCGGCGATCGCGGTCTTGCCGACGCCGGGGTCGCCGATCAGGACGGGATTGTTCTTGGTGCGGCGGCTGAGAACCTGCATCGCGCGGCGGATCTCCTCGTCGCGGCCGATGATCGGGTCGATCTTGCCCTCTTCGGCGGCCTCGGTCAGGTCGCGGGCATATTTCTTCAGCGCCTCATATCCCTCCTCGGCAGAAGCCGAGTCGGCGGTGCGCCCCTTGCGGATGTCGTTGATCGCCGCGTTCAGCGCTTGGGCCGTGACCGCCCCGGAATCGAGCGCGTCCTTCGCCTTCGTGTTGACCATGGCGAGCGCCATCAGGACGCGCTCGACCGGAACGAAGCTGTCGCCCGCCTTCTTCGCGATCTTCTCGGCCTCGTCGAGCACGCGGACAAGCGAGGTGTCGACATAGACCTGGCCATCGCCGCCCGAAACCTTCGGCGTCTTGGCGATAATCGCGTCGACCGCCTCGGCCACGCGCTTCGGTTCGCCGCCCGCCCGCTTGATCAGGTTGGCACTGAGCCCCTGGTCATCGTCCATCAGAGCCTTCAAGAGATGCTCCGGCATCACCCTCTGGTGTCCCTCGCGCATCGCGATGGTCTGGGCGGCCTGAAGGAAACCGCGCGACCGTTCCGTGAACTTCTCCATGTTCATCGGCTTCTCCTTTGCTAGCCCCCGGGTCCGATCGCCCGCTTCTGCAGCACGATACATCCCGGATCTCGAATGTGACTTGGCCATCCGCGCGAGAGATTTCAAGGACGTGCGGCCGCCGCGCAGGAAACGATTTCGAAAGGAGTTTCGGTCCTAATCGGACTTAACCTTAACGGAGGATTCGTGATGAGTGAGACGGCTGTTCGCTTCGCCAGCGCCCTTGTCCGCGCGGCCAGTTTCTGGACCCGTGGTCGGCAATCGCTGCTCGCACCGCAATGGATGGCGCTCGCGACCCACCGCGACGGCCCGATGCCCGGCGTGCCCAGCCCGTTCCGCGAAAAGCGGTGATCCGATGCGCGTCCTGTCCGCCCGTATCGCCCACGCACGGCGCGACCGCCGAACCGGCCGGGTCGAGGCGGTCGTCGCTCTGACGGTGCTCCTTAACGACGACAGGCTCAGCGCCTTCTTCCGGATCTCGGCCCCGGCCCGCGCCCCCGGTGCGGCATCGTTGCGCGCCCGGCTCCTCGGCGCGGCGAAACTGGCCTTCGCCGCCGACCCGAGAGGCCAGGCCAGCCGCCGCGCCGCCTGAGCCGGTCCGGCTCGGATCCGTTGGCGCACCCTGCCGCGCCGATAGCCCGGCTTTGGGCACCTCAAGCGATGATATGCGGCGGTGCGGCTTGACAGCGCGAGCGCGGCGTCCGAAACCGCCGCGGACTCTGCGCCAAGGAGACCGCCGTGCCCCATCCCAAAGCCGATGACCGCCTGATCGTCGCCCTCGATGTCCCCAACGCCCTCGCGGGGCTCGATCTCGCCAGCAGGCTCGGCGACCGGGTCGGCTTCTACAAGATCGGCCTCGGCATGCTGACCGGCGGCGGCCTCGCGCTCGCCAACGAGCTCAAGCAGGATCTCGGCAAGCGCATCTTCCTCGACATGAAGCTCTTCGACATCGGCGCGACGGTCGAGGCCGCGGTCCGGGGCATCGCACAATACGACCTCGATTTCCTCACCGTCCACGGCGATCCGCATGTCGTCCGCGCCGCCAAGGAAGGCGCGGCCGGCAAGGACCTCAAGATCCTCGCCGTCACGATCCTGACCTCGCTCGACCGCGCCGATCTCGACGCGGCGCTGATCCGGCCAGGCGACATCCCCGAGATCGTCGCCGAACGCGCCGCCCGCGCCTTCGCCGCCGGCGCCGACGGGGTCATCGCGAGCCCCCAGGAAGCCGCGATGATCCGTGCCCTGCCCGAAGCTGCGGGCCGGCTCATCGTCACCCCGGGCGTCCGCCCGGCGGGTGCCGCGCTCGGCGACCAGAAGCGCGTCGCGACCCCTGCACTGGCGATCGCCGACGGCGCCGACCATAT
The DNA here is from genome assembly GCF_033436765.1 of Defluviimonas sp. D31. NCBI lineage: Bacteria > Pseudomonadati > Pseudomonadota > Alphaproteobacteria > Rhodobacterales > Paracoccaceae > Albidovulum > Defluviimonas sp. D31. Next base: position 426,044 of record NZ_JAWQFN010000003.1, on the reverse strand, counting down.
CGTCGTCGGCCGCCCGATCTGGCAGGCCGAGGATCCGGCCGCCGCCGCCGAGGCGGTTCTGACCGAACTCGCCGGGGTCTAAACGGCGCGCGCGGCGCCCGGCCACGCGCAACGCCCGCCTTGTCGGGCAATCATCGCCCCCGGAGAAACCCGGAGCCCCCGATGACCGACCCGACCCGAAGATCGCCGATGCCGATCTCGTCCCGTCCTGCATGGCGCTGCGCCGGGCGCTGGACTATCTCGGCCTCTTTCTTCCGGCCGCGTTTCTCGTCTGTGCAACGTTTCCCGGCAATCGGTTCGCAGCCTCGATCATCGATTTCTGCTGCAAGCCGATGGTCGGGGGGCGGACCGTTTCATTCGCCGCCGTCAGAATCTCCCATCTTAGCTATCGCGGCCAGGAACGCGATGCGGCGGGCAAGCCGTACTGGACCGGCCGCCGCGTGACCTTCCCGGTATCGGGAACAGCGATCCTGCCATTTTCCTCGCCGGGGCCTCGGCAAAGGCCGCGATGGCGGCCAGCCACCACCACATCTGGCGCGCGGGCATCGCACTCCTCCCCTTCGCGGCCGCGTGGCTGACCAAGGGCCGCGCCCACGCGGCGCCAGCCCCCCCGGCTGCCGCTTTTCGAATCGAAGGCGGGCGCCTGAGCGCCCGCCCCTTCGGTCCTGTAGGTGACGTCACTCGGTCGTCGCAGGCGCCGTTTCCGTAGCTGCGGGCGCGGCGGCCGGATCGGCCGGCGCGACCTCCCCGCCACCGCCCGCCATCCCGAGCACCAGCGCGAGAGCCACGATGACGACGGCGGTCACAAGCAGGACGCGGCCTGCCCCGCCCTCGCGGGGCATCTGCGGCCGGGCGCGGGAGGGATCGTAGGAGGAGCGGCCCGGCATGTGCTGTTCATAGTCCATGAGAGGCTCCTTTCCTTTGGGACTAGGACCCCAAGGATCGCCCCTTGGCGCCGGTCTGGCCATAAGCGGGGATTCTCTCGGCCAAGCCTGGCCGAAATCGCCTCGGGCGGTCCGCACGATTCCGCCGACGGCGGCCCGCGGTCAGAAGGTCGGCGGCGTGCAGGCCGATACGATGACGCAATCCTCCGGCCCCGGATTGTGGAACCGGTGCGGCGTGCGGCTGTTGAAGAGATAGCCGTCGCCCGCGGTCAGAAGCTGCGTCTCCGCGCCCACCGTCACCAGCACCTGGCCCGAGATCACGATCCCCGCCTCCTCGGCGTCGTGGCTGTAAAGCTCCGACCCGGTATCTGCGCCCGGCGCGTAGGTCTCGTGGAGCATCTGGATCGCACTGGCGCCGGGACGGCCGACCTGGCGGAAAACGACGCGCGCACCGGCCTCGCCGAGCTTCGCCGCCGGCGTGATCTCGCGCAGCTCGTCATGCCGGAAATGCCATTTCGTCCCGCCATCACCGCCGCCCGCGAAAAAATCGCCAAGCGAGATCCCGAGCCCGGCGAGGATCTTCTTCAACGTCGCCACCGAGGGGCTGGTGCGGTTCTGCTCGATCATCGAGATCATGCCGCTCGTCACCCCCGTCGCCGCCGCGAGCTGGCGCTGCGACAGGCGCAGCTTCTCGCGCTCTTCCTTCAGCCGCGATCCGGTGTCGAAATCCATGCCCGGCGGTCCCTTGCTTGCCCGGCTCATCCCATAGCGATAAATTTATTGTGCATCAATTCGCAATATTGATCATTTCCTGCCGAAGGACTAATGGGAGCGGACAACGTTCCGAGGAGACCCACCATGCTGAACGCCGAGATCGAAACCCGCCGCAAGGCCGCCATGTCGCGCGGCGTCGGTGTGATGACGCAGATCTATGCCGACCGGGCCGAGAATGCGGAGATCTGGGACAAGGAAGGCAACCGCTACATCGACTTTGCCTCCGGCATCGCGGTCCTGAACACCGGCCACCGCCACCCGAAGGTGATCGCGGCCGTCAAGGACCAGATCGACCGTTTCACCCATACCTGCCACCAGGTCGTGCCCTATGAGAACTATGTCCGCCTCGCCGAGCGGCTGAACGGCATGGTTCCGGGCAAAGGCGAGAAGAAGTCGATCTTCGTGACCACCGGCGCCGAGGCGGTCGAGAACGCCGTCAAGATCGCCCGCGCCGCGACCGGCCGCCAGGCCGTCGTCGCCTTCACCGGCGGCTTCCACGGCCGCACCTTCATGGGCATGGCACTGACCGGCAAGGTCGTGCCCTACAAGGTCGGCTTCGGCGGCATGCCGGCCGACGTCTTCCACGCGCCCTTCCCGGTGCCGATGCACGGCATGACGGTCGAGAAGTCGATCGACGCGCTCAACTACCTCTTCAAGGCCGATGTCGACCCCAAGCGCGTCGCCGCGATCATCGTCGAACCGGTGCAGGGCGAGGGCGGCTTCTACGAGGCGCCGCGCGAGTTCATGGCGGCGCTTCGCGCGATCTGCGACGAGCACGGCATCCTTCTCATCGCCGACGAGGTGCAGACCGGCTTCGCCCGCACCGGCAAGATGTTCGCGATGGACCATCACGACGTTGCGCCCGACCTCACGACGATGGCCAAGTCGCTCGCCGGCGGCTTCCCGCTGGCGGCCGTCACCGGCCGCGCCGAAATCATGGACGCCCCGGCGCCAGGCGGACTCGGCGGCACCTATGGCGGCAGCCCGCTCGGCATCGCCGCCGCGAACGCGGTTCTCGACGTGATCGAGGAAGAAGGGCTGTGCGACCGCGCCAACCAGCTCGGTGCGCGACTGAAGCAGCACCTCGCCAGCTTGCGCGACGACGTGCCCGAGATCGTCGATATCCGCGGTCCGGGCTTCATGAACGCGGTCGAGTTCAATCTCGGCGGCAAGCCCTCGGCCGATTTCGCGAACAGGGTCCGCGCCGAGGCGCTGAACCGTGGTCTCCTGCTCCTGACCTGCGGTGTGCATGGCAACGTGATCCGCTTCCTCTCGCCGATCACCATCCAGGACGGCGTCTTCACCGAGGCCCTCGGCAAGCTCGAGGAAGCGGTCCGCGCCGCGCGCAAGGGCTGAGAAACCCGCACCCGACGCTCTGGTACGGCCGCCTCCGGGCGGCCGTTTCAGTTTGCGGCTGAGGGGGCTTTCCGCCCCCTCGCCCCGGATGGCATCCGGGGCTCACCCCCGAGAGTATTTTCGGACAGAAAGTGAAAGCAGCAATTTCTGTCTGCAATGACGGTCGCCGGCGGCAGCCTCGCCTTGCGGGACTCGCAATAAGAACAAAACATGAATATTATGATGCGACTGCAAGGACCCGCCCATGTTCATTGAACTCTCCGCCACGTCGAACTTCACCTTCCTCACCGGGGCCTCGCATCCCGAGGAGCTGATGGGCGCGGCGGCCGAATGCGGCCAGAAGGCGCTCGCCATCGCCGATGTGAACTCCGTGGCCGGGATCGTCCGTGCCCATGTCGCGGCGCGGGAGATCCGGCGCAAGACGGGAACGGCGCCGCGCCTCATCCCCGCCGCGCTGATCCGGCTGGCCGACGGGTTCACCGTCACCGCCCTGCCAAGGGACCGTGCCGGCTGGGGCCGGCTCTGCCGGCTGATCTCGGCCGGGCGGCTCCGGGCGCCGAAGGGGGAATGCCATCTCGACTTCGACGACCTCCTCGCCTGGGGCGGGACGGGGATGGAGTTGCTCCTCCACCCGCCATCCGAGACGGTGACACGGGCGGACAGGCCGGGGGGCGGCGCGGGCGCATGGGCGACACGGGCGGAACGGCTGACGCGCCGCCTTGGCGGGGATCGGCTCGCGCTCCTGATGGCGCCCTCTTACGACGGCGCGGACGGCGCCCGCTTCGACCGGCTCGCCGCCCTCGCCCGCGACCTCGGCCTGCCGACCGTCGCCTCCGCCCGCCCGCTCATGCACCAGCCCGCGCGCCGCCGTCTCGCCGACGTGTTGACCGCGATCCGTACCGGCACCCGCATCGACGATCTCGGCCGTGCCGCGCTTGCCAATGCCGAACAACGCCTGCGCCCGGAGGCCGAGATGCTGCGGATCTTCGCGGGCCACGAGGACGCCGTCCACCGCTCGGGCGAGATCGCGGGCCGCCTCGCCTTCTCGCTCGACGAGCTGCGCTACGAATATCCCTCCGAAGTCTCGGAGGGCGAGGCACCCGCCGCCCGCCTCGCGCGCCTGACACATGAGGGCCTGCGCTGGCGCTATCCGAACGGTACGCCGGACCGGGTGCGGGCGATGGCGGCGCACGAACTCGCCCTCATCGCGAAGCTCGGCTACGAGCCATATTTCCTCACCGTCCGCGATGTCGTCGCCTTCGCAAGGGCACGCGGCATCCTCTGCCAGGGCCGGGGCTCGGCGGCCAATTCGGTGGTCTGCTACGCGCTCGGCGTCACCTCGGTCAGCCCCGAGATCGGCACAATGGTCTTCGAGCGCTTCGTCTCCGAGGCGCGCGACGAGCCCCCCGACATCGACGTCGATTTCGAGCACGAGCGGCGCGAGGAGGTGATCCAGCACATCTATGCCAAATACGGCCGCCACCGCGCCGGGCTCTGCGCCACCGTGATCCATTACCGCGGCAAGCGCGCCGTGCGCGAGGTGGGCCGCNTCCAGCACATCTATGCCAAATACGGCCGCCACCGCGCCGGGCTCTGCGCCACCGTGATCCATTACCGCGGCAAGCGCGCCGTGCGCGAGGTGGGCCGCGCGATGGGGCTATCGGAGGATACGCTCTCGGCCATGTCGAGCCAGATCTGGGGCTGGGGCGGCGGCGCGGTCTCGCCCGGGCGCCTGCAGGAGATCGGGCTCGACCCGACCGACCGGCGGCTTCTGCAGACGCTCGACCTCATCGCCGAGATCCAGGGCTTTCCCCGCCACCTTTCACAGCATGTCGGCGGCTTCATCATGACCGAGGGACGCCTCGACGAGTTGGTGCCGGTCGAGAACGCAACGATGGAGGGCCGCACGGTCATTCCCTGGGACAAGGACGACATCGACGCGCTCGGCATCCTCAAGGTCGACGTGCTGGCGCTCGGCATGCTCTCCTGCATCCGCAAGGCCTTCGACCTGATCGCCCGGCACCACAAGACCGGCTATACGCTCGCCACCCTCCCGGCCGAGGACCCGGAGGTCTACGACATGCTCTGCGAGGCCGATTCTGTCGGCGTCTTCCAGGTCGAGAGCCGGGCGCAGATGAATTTCCTGCCGCGGATGAAACCAAGGAAGTTCTACGACCTCGTGATCCAGGTCGCGATCATCCGCCCCGGCCCGATCCAGGGCGACATGGTACATCCCTTCATCCGCCGCCGGAACGGGCAGGAGCGTGTCACGTTTCCCTCCGACGCGCTCGGCGCGGTACTGGAGAAGACCCTCGGCGTGCCCCTGTTCCAGGAACAGGCGATGCAGATCGCAATCATCGGCGCGGGCTTCTCGCCCGAGGAGGCCGACCGGCTCCGCCGCTCGCTCGCCACCTTCAAGAAGCACGGCAACGTCTCGGAGTTCCGCGACCGCTTCATGGAGGGCATGCGCGCGAACGGCTATGACGACGACTTCTCCGCGCGCTGCTTTTCGCAGATCGAGGGCTTCGGCAGCTACGGCTTTCCCGAAAGCCACGCCGCGAGCTTCGCGCTTCTGGTCTATGCCTCGGCCTGGCTCAAATACCGCCATCCCGGCATCTTCGCCTGCGCGCTCCTCAACTCCCAGCCGATGGGCTTCTATGCCCCGGCCCAGATCGTGCGCGACGCGCGCGCGCATGGGGTCACGGTGCTGCCGGTCTGCATCAACGCGAGCACCTGGGACAACCGGATGGAGACGCTGCGCGAGGGCGGGCTCGCGCTCCGCCTCGGCTTCCGCCAGATCCGGGGTCTGACCGAGGCGGAGGGCGAATGGATCACGGCGGCACGCGGCAACGGCTACCGCGCGGTCGAGGATGTCTGGCGCCGCGCCGGCATCGGCCCGCGCACGCTCACGCTTCTGGCCGAAGCCGACGCCTTCGCGGGCCTCGGCCTGTCGCGCCGCGACGCGCTCTGGGCCGCGCGCGCCACGACCGACCGGCCGCTGCCGCTCTTCGCGGACGACATCGACGGCGAGGGCATCATGGAGCCGGCCGTGACCTTCGCCGCGATGAGCGAGGGCGAGCATGTGGTGGAGGATTACGCCGCGCTGCGGCTCACACTCCGGAGCCATCCGATGGCGCTTCTGCGGGCGCGGCTCACGCCCCCGCCATCGCCCGGCTTGCCGCTTCCACTTGGCAAAAATATCCCCGCCGGAGGCATTGAAAGCTCTGTCCCGGGCGCTCCGCGTCCCGACCCGCGTGGGGGCGCTGCCCCCACTCCCCCGGGATATTTTAACCAAGTGGAAACCAGAATCGGGAAGACTGGCTGAGCGGTACAGGCGGGGACGCCGATGACCGTCCAAGTGGAAGCACCCTGCCTCGCAAGCGCGGCAGGGTTCTTTCACCTCAGCCGCTTGAGGACGTCGAGGCTTGCGTAACCATCGGGGATCATGCCGACCGCCTGCTGGTAGGCGCGAATCGCGGTGATCGTGTTGGGGCCGATCTTGCCGTCGACGCCTTGGGTATTGAAGCCCGCCCGGGTCAGGCGTTCCTGCAACTCGCGACGTTCGGCGAAGAGAAGCGCCCGGTCGTCGCGCGGCCAGCCCGCCCGGATCGGGCCGCCGCCGGCGATGCGGTCGGCGAGGTGGCCGACGCCGATCACATAGGCATCGGCGGCGTTGTAGCGCTCGATCACCTGGAAGTTCTTGAAGATCATGAAGGCCGCGCCGCGGGCGCCGGCCGGCATCAGGATCGAGGCCGATCCGTGGTTCGGCACCACCCGCCCGTCCATGTCGCGCACGCCGAACGCCGCCCAGTCCGATGGCGATTTCTTGATCCGGTCGCCCGTGAGGCCGAAGTCGAAGCCGCTCGGCAGTTGCACTTCGACGCCCCAGGGCAGGCCGCGCTGCCAGCCGAAGCGGGCGAGGTAGGCCGCGGTAGAGGCCAGCGCATCGGCCGGGTTGTCCGACCAGATGTCCCGCTTGCCGTCGCCGGTGAAGTCCACCGCATAGTCGAGATACGAGGTCGGGATGAACTGGGTATGCCCCATCGCCCCGGCCCAGCTTCCGGTCATCGCGCGCGGGTCGACATCGCCGGCCTGGACGATCTTAAGCGCCGCGATGAGCTGGCTTTCGAAGAAGCTGCCCCGCCGCCCGTCGTAGGCCAGCGTCGCCAGCGATTCAATAAGTGGCATCGTGCCGCGGTAAGTGCCGTAGGAGCTTTCAAGACCCCAGACCGCCACCACCACCTCCTTGTCGACGCCGTAGGTCACCTCGATCCGTTCGAGGAGCTTGCGGTGCTCCGCAAGCGCCGCTTTGCCGTTGGCCACGCGCTTTTCCGAGGCGGCGCTGTCGAGATAGTCCCAGATCGTCTTGGTGAATTCGCTTTGGTTGCGGTCCTTGGCGATCACGTCGGAATTGTACTCGACGCCCTGAAAGGCGCGGTCGAACACATCCGCCCGGATCCCCTGCGCCGTCGCGCGGCCGCGGAAGCCGTTGATCCAGCGGTCGAAGCCCTGGTTGTACGCGGCCGGGACGATCTTCTCGGGGTTCTCCATGACGGTCCCTTCAATGGCTGGAACGCCCGGCACCGGTCCGGCCGCTTCCGCCGCGAGCGGGAGCAACGTGCAAAGCGTGACGATTCCGGCTGTGTGTCGCATGTCTCACCTGCCTCGTTCGTTTCTTTGCCCGAAGTGTAGCGCCACCACGCCTTTCGGGAAAGAGTCGCCTGAGACGCTCGGCGGCCCGCCGCGACCCTCAGCGCCGCTTGCGCTCGACCCGCCGCTTGGTGCGCGCCGATTTCGCCTTCGCCTGGCCGGGCCGGCGCCCGGCCGGTTTGCCGCGCCGTGCCGAGGCGCCGGCGGCCATCGGCCGCCCCTCGATCTCCAGAAGCTCCAGCATCAGGCCGCCGGTGACCGGCACCGCCTCGGCGAGGCGCACCGTCACCCGCTGGCCGATGCCGATCTCGGTCCCGGTATCGGCGCCCATCAGGGTCTGGCTCTTTGGATCGTAGTGGAAGAACTCGCGCCCCAAGGTGCGGATCGGGATGATCCCGTCCGCTCCGGTCTCGTCGAGCTTCACGAAGAGCCCGAAGCGGGCGATGCCGCTGACGCGGCCGGTGAACTCGTTGCCGACCCGTTCGGAAAGATAGGCCGCGAGGTAGCGGTCGGTCGTGTCGCGCTCGGCCGCCATCGAGCGGCGCTCGGTCTCGGAGATATGCTTGGCGGTGTCCTCCAGCATCTCGATGTCCTGCGCAGAAAGCCCGTCCTCGCCCCAGCCGTGGCCGAGGATCAGCGCCCGGTGCACGATCAGGTCGGAATAGCGCCGGATCGGCGACGTGAAATGCGCGTAGGACTTCAGGGCAAGGCCGAAATGGCCGAAGTTCTCGGCGTGGTAATAAGCCTGGGTCATCGAGCGCAGCGTGGTGATGTTGAGAAGCTCGTCGAAATCGGTGCCCTCGGCCTGAGCCAGCAGCCGGTTCAGATGCTCGGTCCTGAGGACCTGGCCCTTGGCGAGCGTGAAGCCCGACGCCTCGGCCACCTCGCGAAGCGCGTCGAGCTTGTCGGGCGACGGTTCTTCATGCACCCGGAAGAGAAGCGGGCGGCGCAGTCGGATCAGTTCCTCGGCGGCGGCGACATTGGCGAGGATCATGAATTCCTCGATCAGCCGGTGCGCGTCGAGCCGTTCGCGGAAGGCGACCGACAGAACCTCGCCCTCCTCGCTGAGGACGATCTTGCGCTCCGGCAGGTCGAGGTCCAGCGGCTGGCGCATCGCGCGGGCGGTCTTCGTCGCCTCGTAGGCGGCGTAGAGCGGCTTGATGACGTCGCCGAGAAGTGCCTCGCAACGCTCGTTCGGGCGGCCGTCCTCGGCCTCCTGCACCTCGGTGTAATTGAGGCTCGCGACCGACTTGATCATCGCGCGGGTGAAGCGGTGCGAGACCTTGCGGCCTTTCGAGTCGAGCTTCATCCAGACCGCGAGGACCGGCCGCGCGACACCTTCGTGCAACGAGCAGAGATCGCCCGACAGCCGGTCCGGCAGCATCGGCACCACCCGGTCTGGAAAGTAGGTTGAATTGCCCCTGACCCTTGCCTCGCGGTCCAGGGCCGAGCCCGGCGTGACGTAATGCGCGACATCAGCGATGGCGACCCAGACGACATGGCCGCCCTCGTTCTTCGGGTCCTCGTCGGCATGGGCATAGCAAGCGTCATCGTGGTCGCGCGCATCGGCCGGGTCGATGGTGACGAAGGGCAGATGGCGCAGGTCCTCGCGGTCGCCGAGGGGCGCGGGCTTCCTGCCGTCGGCCTCCTCGATCGCTGCGTCGGGGAAGTCGTCGGGAATGCCGTGCTGGTGAATCGCGATGAGCGAGACCGCCTTCGGCGCCGACGGATCACCGAGCCGCGCGAGGATCCGCGCCCTCGGCAAGCCCATCCGGCCCTTCGGCCCGGCCTGCTCGGCCTCCACCAGCTCGCCGTCCTTCGCGCCCTGCGTGGCGTCGGAGGCGACGACCCATTCCTTCTCCGAGCCCTTGTCGATCGGCACGATCCGCCCGCCCTCGGCCGACTTGCGGAAGATGCCGATGACCTTGTGGGGATTGGCGCCGATCTTGCGGATCAGCCTCGCCTCGTAGTGATGGTCCTCGCCCCGCACTTCGGTGACGCGTGCGAGAATCCGGTCGCCCTCGGCCACCGGCGCGTCGGCCTTGCGGGGCTGGAACAGCACCCGTGGCTCAGGCCCCTCGCCCTGCCATTCCAGCGGCCGCGCGAACTGGTCGCCATTGCGGTCGGGCGGCAGGATCGCGAGGATCGTCACCGGCGGCAGCTTTTCCGGATCGCGGTAGGTCTTGCGCCGACGCTCCAGATTGCCCTCGGACTCGAGTTCCTTCAGGATCCGCTTCAGCTCGATCCGGTCGGCACCCTTGATGCCGAAGGCCTTCGCGATATCGCGCTTGGCCGAAAGGCCGGGATTGTCGGCGATCCAGTCGAGGATCTCGGTCTTGGAAGGAATACGTGCCATAGCCACTCGCTAGCACGAGCCACATGCCACGTCATGCGCAAAACCGTGGCGCTTTCATCTTACCCGAAATATCCACGCCGGAGGCTCCCGCACTCTCCGCCGTGGCCAAGGTCAGGCGAAATAGTCCCTGAGAATCCGGCCGTAGATCGCCTTCAGTTCAACGATCTGAGCCACCTCGACCCGCTCGTCGACCTGATGCATGGTCTTGCCGACCAGCCCGAACTCCACGACCGGGCAATGGTCCTTCACGAACCGCGCATCCGACGTCCCGCCCGAGGTCGACAGAACCGGCTCGACCCCGGTCTCGGCCGCCACCGCCCCGGCCACCAGCCGCACGAAATCGCCGGGCGGGGTGAGAAAGCTCTCGCCCGACACCTGAACCGCGACCTGGAATCCGACCCCGGTCTCGGCTCCGACGGTCGCCGCCTCGGCCTTCAGCCAATCCGTGAGACTCGCCGAGCTATGGGCGTCGTTGAAGCGGATGTTCACCGCCGCCCGCGCCCGCGCCGGGATCACGTTCGTCGCCGTGTTGCCGGTATCGACCGAGGTCACGGCCAGCGTCGAGGCGTCGAAATGCTCGGTTCCGCCGTCGAGCGGCTCCGAGGCGATCCGGTCCAGAAGCCGCACCAGCGCGTGAAGCGGGTTCTTCGCCCGGTGCGGATAGGCCGAATGGCCCTGCACACCCTGCGCCTCGATCTGCACGTTCATCGAACCGCGTCGGCCGATTTTCATCATGTCGCCCATACGCTCCGGGCAGGTCGGCTCGCCGACGAGGCAGACCGACATCGCCTCGCCCTCGGCCGCCATCCAGTCGAGCAGCGCCACCGTTCCGTCCGTTCCCGGCCCCTCCTCGTCGCCGGTGATCGTCAGGACGATCGCGCCATCGGGCGGCGTCGCGCGTACGAAATCGACCGCGGCGGCGGCGAAGGACGCGACCCCGGACTTCATGTCGGTCGCCCCCCGACCCCAGAGCCAGCCGTCCAGGATCTCGCCCCCGAACGGATCGCGGCTCCAGGCGCCCGTATCGCCCACCGGCACCACGTCGGTGTGGCCGTTGAAGCCGAACGTGCGCTCCGCGCCCTTCTTGCCCCAGCGTGCGAAGAGATTGGGTGTACCGGCGCGGTCGACCCTGTGGCATTCGAAGCCGGCGCCTTCGAGCAGCGCCTGCAGGAGGACCAGAGCCCCCGCTTCCTCGGGCGTGACAGAAGGGCAGCGGATCAGGTCGGCGGTCAGCCGGACGGCATCGACGGGATCAGTCAAGGTGCACTCCTTCAAACAGCGGCCCAGCGTTAGCCGCTTCGGCGCAAAGCTTCAATGCGGCGCGACTGTTGCACCGCCGCCACCGATCCGCCATCGCTGCGAATCGGCATTCAAATTGACGATTCACAAATCACGCGCCGCCCGACATAGTGGGAACATGGCAAGAACAAGCAGCCCGGGCAGACACGTTGCGGCGCCGGTCTCCGCCTGCGGAGATCACATGGCATGACTTGGCTTGCGCTCCGCCAGATGGGTGGCCAGACCCGCCGGATCGGCAAACCGGAGCTCCCGGCGCGGCTCGACATCGGCACGCTCGTCCTTGAACTCGATCTCGACGAGATCGCGCGCACCCGCGGCCCGGTCCTGCGCCTCGCGCCGCGGATGGAACCCCAACGCATATTCGCACTGGAGGCGACGAGCGACGGGCGCATGCACTTCCTGCGCCGGCATGGGCCGGACGTCAGCCATCTTTCCATCGGCCTCGGCCGGGTTCCGGTCACGGGCCAGCTCCGGATCAGTTATCACTGGGACCACCGCCGGGGGCGGAGCCTGCTCACCGCGGAGAACCTCACGAGCGGCACGATCCGCCAGCACGAGGCGGCCTTCGCGCTGCCGCTGCTGGCCGGCGAGATCGGCGCGCTTTTCGACACCGACCGAGAAGGCCAGCGCCATTCGGCGCTGAACTGGCTCGGGCTCGCCGATCACTGGCAGACGGTGGGGCCGACGCCCGGCCTCGCGCCCCGGACCGAGATCGTGACCGCCGACGGTCCGCGTCCGATCGCAACGATCCGTCCCGGCGATCTGGTCCTGACGGCCGATAACGGGCTGCAACCGGTGCTCTGGCAGGGCGGCATCGAGGTTCCCGCGATCGGCCGCTTCCGGCCGGTCCGGCTCATCGCCCCGTATTTCGGCCTCGGCAGCGACCTGATCGTGCAGCCGTCCCAGCGCATCGCGCTGTCGGGTGCCGATGTCGAATACCATTTCGGCGAGGACGAAGTTCTCGTCGAGGCGCGATACCTGGTAAACGGGGAAACGGCCGTGTGGGAGGCGGAGGCCGAAACCTCCATCTGCCACGGCCTGCTTCTGGAGCGTCACGCACTGATCGCCGCCGGCGGGGTCTGGACCGAAAGCCTCTATCTCGGCCGGATCGCCGCCAATCCCGCGCTCGCGCGCACCACCGCGCCCGGCGCACTCGCCGCGCGGGGCGCCCTGCCCGTGCATTCCCGCCCGGCCCGCCGTGAGTTGCTGGAATTCGAGGCGCTCGAACTCAGCCTTGCGCGGCTGCGGCGGCGCGCGCCCCGCGCGGTGTGACGCACGCAGAACCGTTCCGCAGCCGTTCCGGTCAGAGATCGAACGTCGCGAAGACCGGGGCGTGGTCCGACGGCTGCTCCCAGCCACGCGCGGCGCGCAGGACCCGGCTTCCATGCGCGGCATTAGCGATGTCGGGCGTCGCCCAGATGTGGTCGAGCCGCCGCCCCTTGTCCGCCGCATCCCAGTCAGGCGAGCGGTAGGACCACCAGCTGTAGAGCTGTCCCTCGGGGATGTCATTGCGGGTGATGTCCACCCAGGCCCCGGCGTCCTGCGCCGCGCCGAGATGCTCGACCTCGACCGGCGTGTGGCTGACGATCTTCAGTAGCTGCTTGTGGTTCCACACGTCGTCCTCGCGTGGCGCGATGTTGAGATCGCCGACGAGGATCGCCTTCTCCGGTTTCTCGCCATGCGCCCAGTCGCGCATCGCCGTGACGTAATCGAGCTTCTGGCCGAACTTCACGTTCTGCTCGCGGTCGGGAATGTCGCCGCCGGCCGGGACGTAAAAATTGTGGATCGTCACCCCGTTCTCGAGCCGCGCGGCGACATGGCGAGCGTGGCCGAGATCGACGAAATCGTGTGCGCCGGCCTCTTCGAGCGGCAGTTTCGACAGGATCGCCACGCCGTTGTAGCCCTTCTGTCCCCGCGCCACCATGTGCCGGTAGCCAAGCGCGGCGAAGCCCTCGGTCGGGATCTTCTCCACGGGCGACTTGCATTCCTGCAGGCAGAGGATATCCGGCGCCTCCTCCGCCAACAGCCGTTGCACCAGCGCCTCGCGCAGACGGACGGAGTTGATGTTCCAAGTGGCGATGGTGAAGGGCATCTCGTTCTCCTGCTTCGCGTGCGCCGCGCGACCTTAACGGCGGAGGATCGCGAATGTCCACGCCCGGCCCTTGAGCCCGTGCCGCCGCTATGCAAGATCGGCCACAGCCAGACGCCGAAGGAGGTCTCGATGCGTATCGTTCTTGCCGCCGCCCTTGCCGCCCTCGTGGCGCTTCCCGCCGCCGCCCGCCCGCTCAGCCCCGCCGAGGCGGAAGCGATGCAGAGATCGCTAGACTCCTATCTGCGCTCGATCACGGCCGGCAACGCCGAAAAGATCGTCGGCGCCCTGCCGCCGCGCATTCTCAATGTCTTCGCCGGAGCCAGCGGAATCGAGTCGAAGCAACTCGAATCGACGCTGGTCGAGCAGACGAAGGACCTGATGAAGGGCACGAAATACCGCAACGTCACCGCCAACCTCGAAGCGCTCGACGCCGAGGACTCGGCTCTCGGTGACGGCACGGAGGCGACCTGGGTTCTCATTCCCACGGCCTTCACCACCGTGTCCAAGGGCAAGAAGACCCGCCATCAACAGCCGCTTCTCGCCGTTAGCGAAGGCGAAAGCTGGCATTTCCTGCGCATCGACGGACCCGAGCGCCAGCAACTCGCGGCGATCGCCTACCCGTTCCTGGCCGACAAGAGCTTCCCGCCGGCGACAACGGCGGCGGTCGAGTAATCCGACGAGGGCTTGGTCCATCCAGAAAAAAAGGCCGGGCACTAAGCCCGGCCAGTCCAACAGGGAGGATGCCGCGTCATAACCCCGACGCGGCCAGGGGATTCTTTCGTCTACGCTACCAGACGATACCCGCCTGATTCGGTCACAAGAAGGCGCGCATTTGACGGATCTGGCTCAATTTTTTGGCGAAGCCTGTAGATATGCGTCTCAAGCGTGTGGGTCGTGACACCTGCATTATAGCCCCAGACCTCGTGCAAAAGCACGTCGCGCGGCACCACGCCCTCGGTCGACCGGTAGAGAAACTTGAGGATGTTGGTTTCCTTCTCGGTCAGCCGAATCTTGCGATCCCTCTCGTCGATCAGCATCTTCATCGCCGGTTTGAACGTGTAGGGCCCGAGCTGGAAGATCGCGTCCTCGGACTGTTCATGCGTCCTGAGCTGCGCCCGGATCCGCGCCAGGAGGACGGGAAACTTGAACGGCTTCGTGACGTAGTCGTTTGCCCCCGCATCGAGCCCGAGGATGGTGTCGGCGTCACCGTCATGCCCGGTCAGCATCAGGATCGGGCACTTCACGCCATGCTTGCGCATCTTCTTGCACAGCTCGCGGCCGTCGGTGTCCGGCAAGCCCACGTCGAGAATGATGAGATCGAAGATACCAGCCGTGATCTTCTCGATCCCCTCGACACCGTTGCCGGCCTCGAAGACGTCGAAATCCTCGGTCGAAAGGAGCTGTTCCGCCAGCGCGTCGCGCAGATCGTCGTCATCGTCGACAAGCAGGATTTTTTTCAGATTGGCCATGATGTTGCCCTCCGCTTCCGGATTCGAAGATGTGCCGCCGCCCGGAGACCGGCAAGGGATGCAACGGTTTTCTCACGCGCTCGTGTCGCTCTCTCGGGAATTGTTTCAATTCGCGCCGCGCCGGATTATCTAGAAACCTGAAACCAGCGCGGATAACCAATGCCCCTCGGCCCCGACATCATCGAACGCTTGAACCGCGCCCGCGCCGATCTGCGCATGGGGGTGCCGGTCATCCTCACCGCCGGCGGCGAGTCGGCGCTCGCGCTGGCGGCCGAGGCGCTGGACCCGGACCGTTTCGCCGCGCTCCACGCGCTGGGGCCGCTCACGCTCGCGATCACCTCGCGGCGCGCCGAGACGCTGAAGGCGCGTGCCTACGACGACGACATCGCTCGGCTGGCCGTTCCCGGCGATGCGACCCCGGCCTGGATCGCAGCGGCCGCCGATCCGGCCGACGATCTCCGGGCGCCGATGAAAGGCCCGTTCCAGAGCCTGCGCGAAGGCGATGCCACGCTCGCACGCGCCGCGATCTCCCTGGCCAAGTCCGCCCGGCTCCTGCCGGCGGCGCTGCTCGTGCCGGCACCGGATGCGCTGCGACTCGCCGCGACGGAGAACCTCACGCTGATCGACTGGGACCGGGCGGCTCCCGAACTCGCCCGCGCGAGCACGCTCCATCCGGTGATCGCCGCCCGCGTGCCGATGGTCGCGGCCGAGGCCGGGAGGCTGCATGTGTTCCGTCCTGACGACGGCGGCGAGGAACACTACGCGATCGAAATCGGCCGCCCACCGCGCGACAAGCCGGTCCTCGCGCGGCTGCATTCGGCCTGCTTTACCGGCGACCTGCTCGGTAGCCTGAAATGCGACTGCGGTCCGCAGTTGCGCGCCGCTCTCGCCCAGATGGGCGCCGAAGGGGCGGGCGTGCTGCTCTACCTAAACCAGGAAGGCCGCGGCATCGGCCTCGCCAACAAGATGCGCGCCTATTCGCTGCAGGACCAGGGCTTCGACACGGTCGAGGCGAACCATCGCCTCGGCTTCGAGGATGACGAACGCGATTTCCGCCTCGGCGCGGGCCTCCTGAAGCAGCTCGGCTTCTCCTCCGTCCGGCTCCTGACCAACAACCCGGCCAAGATTCGGATGATGGAGGCGATGGGCATCGCGGTTTCCGAACGCGTGCCGTTGAAGGTCGGCCAGACGCGCCACAACGAAGGCTACCTCGCCACCAAGGCGCGGAAATCCGGCCACCTGCTATGAGCCCAGACGACCTCGTCCTGACCCCGACTGGCCTGCGCTTTCTCGGCCGTACCTTCCCGGTTTCGGCGGGGCGCGGCGGCATCCGGTCCGACAAGCGCGAGGGCGACGGCGCGACACCGACCGGCCTCCACCGCGTCATCGGCCTTCTGTACCGGGCCGACCGAATCGCGGCCCGAAGCCTGCCGCCCTGGGCCAGACCGATCCGCCTCGAGGATCGCTGGTGCGACGCACCGGACCATCCCGACTACAACCACCTGACCCGCAAACCCTTCGGCAAGAGCGCCGAGCGCCTCCGTCGCGCCGATCCCTTGTACGACCTGATCCTGCCCCTGGACTGGAACTGGCCCGATGCCACGCCGGGTCGCGGCTCCGCGATCTTCATCCACCAATGGCGCCGCCCGGGCTTTCCGACGGCCGGCTGCCTCGCCTTCGCGCGCCAAGATCTGCTGTTCATCGCCCGCCACGCGGCGCCGGGAACAAGGGTGATCGTCCCCGGCCGCTGACTCCGTCCTGCCTGAAATCATGCTCGGGGGTGCGTTCGCCGCATGGTCGGCAGGAGGCGGAAAGCCCCCTCAGCGCGCTCCGTAATCCCGCGCCCCGAAGATCGCCGAGCCGATGCGGACATGCGTCGCACCTTCGGCAATCGCCGCCTCGAAATCCGCGCTCATACCCATGGACAAGCCGGATAACCCGTTCCGCTCCGCCATTGCCCGCAGCATCGCGAAATGCGGCGTGGAATCGATCCCCTCGGGCGGGATGCACATCAGCCCCGCGAGCGGCAGGCCGAGCCCGCGGCACGCGGCGACGAATGCGTCGGTATCGGCCGGAAGAACGCCCGCCTTCTGCGGCTCCTCGCCGGTATTGACCTGGACGAAGAGCTCCGGACACGCTCCGCGCGCGTCGGCGAGCCGAGCGAGCTTTTCGGCGAGCGAGGGACGGTCCAGCGTATGGATCGCGTCGAAAAGCTCGACCGCGGCTTTCGCCTTGTTGGTCTGCAACGGCCCGATCATGTGGAGCTTCATGCCCTCGAACCGCTCCCGCAGCGCCGGCCACTTGCCCGCCGCCTCCTGCACATAGTTCTCGCCGAAGACGCGGTGGCCTTCCTCCAGCACCGACACCACCCGGTCGAGCGGCTGCACCTTCGAGACCGCGATGAGCGTCACAGAACCTTCGCCCCGCCCCGCCGCGCGTTCGGCGCCGCGGATCCTAGCGTCAATGTCAGTCAGCGACATAACCGCCTTCCCGCAGCGCATCGAGCATCGGCTTCAGCTCCTTCTCGTAGCGCTGCCAGCCCTTGACCGAGCTCTTGGTGATCGGCTGCCGCACCTGGTAGACCGACAGGGTTTCGATCTTGCGCTTGGTCTCGTGGAAGCTAAGGCAGGCATCCTCCCAGTCGAGCCCGCAGGCCGCGATCAGCTTGCGCGTCTCCTCCTCGGGATTGGCCACGAGCTCTTCGTACTGCACCTCGTAGAACCAGTCGGGCACGAGCTCGCGCCAGAAGTCGATCATCTCGACGAAGGTGCCGTAGTAGCGCACGAGCTCACGCTGGTCGTAGGCATACTGGTGCGTGTCCTCGGGGAACTTGTTCTTGTAGATCGACAGCAGGTTGTCGCGCGGGTCACGGCGCACGACGACGAACCGCGCGTTCGGCATGGCAAGCCGGATGAGGCCCAGGTGCATGTAGGATTGGATCGACTTGTCGGTGACCCGCTCGGCCTCGGGACGCCGGGCGCGCAGGATTCGTTCCATCTCGCGGCCGAGATCGGCGATCTCCTCCGCCGGGATGTCGCCGACCGCCCGTGCGTTCTTGCCATCCGCGAGGAACCGGTGCGCGGATTGCGCCGCCTCGCCCACCTCGCCAGCGCCGGAGACCGTGGAATGGCTGGCGATGATCTGCTCCACGAGCGTCGTGCCCGACCGCGGCATGCCGGTCACGAAGATCGGCGCGTAGTCCGTCGCCCCCTCGATCGAGGCGCCGTGCCAGTCGAAATCGGCGTAGGCGTTCTTGGTCATGTCCACGACCTTGCGCCGCGCCGCCATGTTGTGCGGCGAGGCCGCCCACATCAGCCGGTTGGCCTCGTCGAGATAGTGGAAGACGCGGCCGTAGTCCTTGGTGTCCTCGAGCGCCTTCGCGAGCGCGAAGCCGAGGTTCATGCGGTCCGTGACCGATAGCCGGGGATTCTCATATTGCCGCAGCATCTGGTCGATGATCGGATCGCCCGGCTTGGTCTTGTGCGAGGCGATGAAGACCCGGTAGTTCTCGCCGTTGTCGGGATCGAGCTCGAAGCTGCGCCGGAACAGGACATCCGCCTCCTCGAAATTACCGAAGGCCTGCAGCAGGGTCGCCTTGCCGGCGGTCGCGACCGGGGAATCCTTGTCGAACTCCAGCGCGCGGTTGAAGTTCGCCAGCGCCTCATCGTCCTTGCCGATGCGGGCCTGCGCCTGCGCGAGCATGCCGATGGCCTCGATCGCCTTGCCCTTTGACGCGTCCAGCGACCGCGCGAACGCCTCTTCCGCGCCGGCGTAGTTCTTCATGCGCATCCGCACATTGCCAAGCGCCATATAAAGGGCAGCGGCATTGACCCCAGCGCGCTCTGCACGGTCGAGCAGCACAAGCGCCGCCTCTGCATTGCCAGTCCGGGTGAGAGCACTCGCGAAGTTGACAAGTGCGGACGGCAGGCCCGGCGCGAGTATCACGGCTTCGCGGAAGTGGTCTATGGCCTCCCTTTCGCGACGCTGGTCGATCAGGAACCGCCCGAAATTGTCATGAGCCTCGGCGTAGCCCGGCTCTGCGGCGATCGATTTGCGGAACGCCGCCTCGGCGAGAGCGGCCTTGCCCTGGACTGACTGCGCGGTAGCGAGAATGTTCAGGACTGGTGCCGAACCGGGATGAGCGACCAAGAGCCGAGAAGCGAATTGTTCCGCTTCCGCAGGACGTGAAGCATCCATCAATCCGACCAGGCGCCGCATCTCGGCCGGTGGTACACCCCGTGTCGCCGGGCGAGTCGAGCTTCGCCGCGCCCCGAAGCGATCCTGAAGGGCGAGTTTGATATTGACCGGCACCGGAGCGGTTTTCAGGAGACGCAGATAGGTCTCCTCGGCCGCCGCGTCCCCGCCAAGCGCCACGGCCTCGGTCCAGACCTTCCAGATCGCGCCCTCGGCCGGCTTCAGCTGAGCGGCGGCTTCGAGATGCGGGATCGCGCGGGAGAAGCGGTTCTCCGCCATATGGATCACGCCGATCTGATACTGCGCCTCGGCGACGCGCGGGTGGTCTGTGATAAGGTCGAGATAAATCCTCAGCGCGGCTTCGCGATTGCCCGCATTCTGAAGCCTGAGTGCCTCGGCGTAGGTGTTCTGGATTTCCGTCGCAGTCAGCACCGCCATCTCTTTCTCCAAGGTCACAAGATCGCGCGGACCTTAGCCTCAGCACTGCGGAGTGTCGAGTTGCCCAGTCGAAGCGTCAGGCAAATGATGCCAAATAAAAAAGCGGGCACAAGGCCCGCTCTTTCCGATTTGCTCGATCGTGCGTTCGATCAGAACGACAGACCCAGGCCCACCGACCAGGTGTCCTTGCCGCCGCCGTTCCAGGAAGCAGCGTCGCCCGAGCCGTAGCCGGCCATGGCAACAGCGCCGCCACCGAGGTCGTAGTTCGCCACGAGGCCCCAGCCATCGATGGTGCCCTGATTGGTGTCGAACGCGCCGTAGTTGGCGCCGACGGTAAGCGCGCCAGCCGAGTAGGCCGCACCAACGCCCCACCAGGAGTCGGACAGCGGAGTGGTGGTGAAGCCGTTCGAGGTGTGGAACGCGGTGCCGTCGAGGTCAGCATAGCCAGCCGAGAGCGAGAAGCCCTGCTGCATCGCGATGCGGCCGCTCAGGCCCCAGACGGTGTTGACGCCGTTGTCCTGGACACCGATGCCAGCGCCGATATCGAGACCGGAGAAGGAACCGGCCCACTTACCGCCGAGACCCCAAACGGTGTCTCCAACGCCGGTGTCGTCGATTTCGGCCGAACCCGCGATGCCGAAGTCGCCGAACGAGTACTCGTAGCGAGCGATCTGGTTGTCGTAGGTGCCGTCAAGACCGGTGTACCAGTAGGCGCCGGCATGGGTCGAGTGGTCGTCGTTGAGAGCGGTGCCCGAGTAGATTTCCGAGAGCGCCCAGTCGAACGCGCCGTCGGTCTCACCCAGGGTGACGCGGCCGAAGGTGCCCGAAACGAAGAAGGCTTCGTCGTCGAACCGCGGAATGCCGTTCGGGTTCGAGCCGTTCGAGTCG
Organism: Defluviimonas sp. D31; assembly: GCF_033436765.1. Lineage (NCBI taxonomy): Bacteria > Pseudomonadati > Pseudomonadota > Alphaproteobacteria > Rhodobacterales > Paracoccaceae > Albidovulum > Defluviimonas sp. D31. The sequence continues at coordinate 405,644 of NZ_JAWQFN010000003.1, read as the reverse complement.
TCGAGCTGAACCTTGCCGCCGAACTCGAGGCCGTTGTCGGTCGAGCCGGAGAAGTTGAAGTTGATGACGACGTCGTTGTGGAACTGGGTCTCGATCGCAGTCACGGAGCCGAAGTTGCCCGAGCCGCCACGGACGCCGATTTCGGCGTAGCCCGACAGCGAAACTTCCGCAGCCGCGGCGCCGGCGAAGCCGACGAGAGCGGTGGAAGCGAGAAGAAGCTTTTTCATTTCGTATTCCCTCGTTGTCTTTAAAGGTGGGCCCAACTCAGGGGAATCCGAATTGGGTATGCGTCTATTTCTCCACTTAGCCTCTGCAATGCAACGGAAACGGCGGGTTTCGCGGAAAGACCGGATCGCGATGGTGCGTTCTTGCCACAGTCTCGCTGCGGGGGTCCGCTCATGGCCCCGGTTGCCTTGCCCGAAAAGCCTTGTTCGTACGGTTCGGCTCGGCTAGACAGCGGATCAAGACAGTCACGGGGTGCTCATGAAGATCCGGATCTTGGTGCGCGGAGCGATTCTCGGCGGGATCGTGTCTTCTCTGGCGGCCTGCAGCAGCGGCGGCCTGTTCGGGCCGCGCGCGTCCGCGACGGATGTCGCCACGCTCGAGGCCCGCGCCGCCGCCGATGCGCAGCGCGAGAACCTGGCCCGCCTCTCGCCCGCGCCGGAACGCTCAACTGTTTGGGATCTGTTCGGAAATTCCTCCGATCCCAACACAACGCTGGAGGTGAACAAGTACCTCTGGCAAGCTTCACTCGAAGTGCTCGACTTCCTTCCGATCCAATCGGTCGACCCGTTCTCGGGCGTGATCGTGACGGGTTTCGGAACGCCTCCCGGCGGTGGGCGCGCCTATCGTGCCACGATCTACGTGCAGGATCCCGCGCTCGACGCGCGGTCGCTGAAGGTCGCGCTGATGTCCAAGTCCGGGCCGGTCGACACCGCCACCACCCAGGCCGTCGAGGACGCGATCCTGACGCGGGCCCGCCAGCTTCGCATCCGCGACGGCGGTCTCTGAGCGCCGGACCGCCGGCCAGCCGAAGGCTGTCGGTACGGGAGAAAGGATCCGGAGGGAAACTCTGGACCTTGCGCGCGGCGCTTGTATAACCGGCCGGGTCAAGCGCCGAGGAAACAGACATGTCGCGTTACGATCCCGCCGTCATCGAGCCGAAATGGCAGGAGGCCTGGGAAGAGGCCGGATGCTTCACCGCACGGCGCGATCCTTCGCGACCGAAATACTATGTGCTGGAAATGTTCCCCTATCCGTCGGGGCGCATCCATATCGGCCATGTGCGCAACTACACGATGGGCGACGTCGTGGCGCGCTACAAGTCCTCCTGCGGCTACTCGGTGCTGCATCCGATGGGCTGGGACGCCTTCGGCATGCCCGCCGAGAACGCGGCGATGGAACGCGGCGGCCACCCCAAGGACTGGACCTACGGCAACATCGCGGTGATGCGCGACCAGATGAAGCCCCTCGGCCTTTCCATCGACTGGAGCCGCGAGTTTGCCACCTGCGACCCGGAGTATTACGGCCAGCAGCAGTCGATGTTCGTCGACTTCATGGAAAAGGGCCTCGTCTACCGCAAGAACGCGGTGGTGAACTGGGACCCGGTCGACATGACCGTGCTCGCCAACGAGCAGGTGATCGACGGCAAGGGCTGGCGCTCGGGCGCCGAGGTCGAGCGGCGCGAGCTGACCCAGTGGTTCTTCCGCATCTCGGACTTCGCGGGTGAGCTTCTCGAGGCGCTCGACGGTCTGAAGGACTGGCCCGAGAAGGTGCGGCTGATGCAGGCCAACTGGATCGGCAAGTCGAGGGGCCTGCAATTCGCCTTCGCGACCTCGGGCGCGCCCGAGGGCTTCGACCGGCTGGAGGTCTACACGACCCGGCCCGACACGCTGATGGGCGCCTCCTTTGCCGCGATCTCGCCCGACCATCCACTCGCCAAGAACCTGGAGCGGCACGACCCGAGGATCGCCGCGTTCGTCGCCGAATGCCGCCGCATCGGCACCTCGGAAGAGGCGCTGGAGAAGGCCGAGAAGAAGGGCCTCGACACCGGCATCCGCGTTCGCCATCCCTTTGACGAGACTTGGGAACTTCCGGTCTACATCGCCAACTTCATCCTCATGGACTACGGCACCGGCGCCATCTTCGGCTGCCCGGCACATGACCAGCGCGATTTCGACTTCGCGACGAAATACGGCCTCCCGATCCCGGCGGTCTTTGTCGCTGAGGGCGCCGACGACGCACCGCTGATCGAGGCTTTCGTCCCGATGAAGTCCGAGCGCGTCCGTTACGTTCGCGGCTTCGCCGGGTCCGAGGTTCAGACCGGGGACGAGGCCGTCGATGCCGCCATCGCCCATTGCGAGGCCAAGGGCGTCGGCCGCGGCGTCACCAACTACCGCCTGCGCGACTGGGGCGTGAGCCGCCAGCGCTACTGGGGCTGCCCGATCCCGGTGGTGCATTGCACCGACTGCGGCGTGGTGCCGGAGAAGAAAGAGAACCTGCCGATCGAGCTGCCCTACGATGTCAGCTTCGACCAGCCCGGCAATCCTCTGGACCGTCACCCGACCTGGCGCGACTGCGCCTGCCCGAGCTGCGGCGCGCCGGCCCGGCGCGAGACGGATACGATGGACACTTTCGTCGATTCTTCATGGTACTATGCCCGCTTCACTGCGCCGCACGCCAAGACCCCGACGAGCGCGGAAGACGCCGACTACTGGATGAACGTCGACCAGTATATCGGCGGCATCGAGCATGCGATCCTGCACCTGCTCTATTCCCGGTTCTTCGCCCGCGCGATGCACCTGACCGGGCACCTGCCCAAGAAGGCGATCGAGCCCTTCAATGCGCTCTTCACCCAAGGCATGGTCACGCACGAGACCTATGCGACGCGTGGGCCGGACGGACGCCCCATCTGGCACACGCCAGACGACGTGATGCGGGATGCCGAGGGCGCCCGGCTCATGGACGGAACGCCGGTCGAGATCGGGCCTGTCATCAAGATGTCTAAGTCGAAGAAGAACGTCGTCGACCCGATGGACATCATCGCCCGCTACGGTGCCGACACCGCGCGCTGGTTCGTCATGTCCGACAGCCCTCCCGAACGCGACGTCGAATGGACCGCCTCGGGTGCCGAGGCGACGCAGAAGCACCTCGCCCGCGTCTGGCGGCTCGCCGCCGAAATCGACAGCCGCGGCGGCACCGATACGTCGCAGGACGAGGCGCTCCTGAAGGCAATGCACCGGGCCATCGCCAACGTGACGGCGGGGATCGAGGGCTTCGCCTTCAATAAGGCGGTGGCGAAGCTCTACGAGTTCACCAACACCTTCTCGAAGTCCGATGCCTCTGCCGCGGCCAAGCGCACGGCGATGCGGACGCTGGCGCAGCTCATGGCGCCGATGGTGCCGCACCTGGCCGAGGACGTCTGGGCGATTGCCGGGGGCGAGGGGCTCGTCGCCGCGGCACCCTGGCCGAAAGCCGATCCGGCGATGCTGGCCGAGGACACCGTGGTCCTGCCGATCCAGATCAATGGCAAACGCCGGGGGGAAGTCAGCGTACCCAAGGACATGGCCCCGGCCGAGGTCGAAAAGATCGTGCTGGCCGACGACGCCGTTATCCGGGCCCTGGCCGGGGCCGCGCCGAAGAAACTGATCGTCGTTCCGGGCCGCATCGTCAATGTCGTGGTCTGAGCGCAGGCGCATCCTCGCCCTCCTGGCGGTCGCGGCCCTTTCTGGCTGCGGCTTCGCCCCGGCCTACGGGCCGGATGGCGCCGCGGTCGAGCTTCTTGACCGGGTGGCGGTCGATGCGCCCAGCGACAAGGACGGTTTCGACCTTCTCGAGCGGCTTGAGGAACGGCTCGGGCGCACCGGCTCTCCCGAGTTCCAGCTTGGCTACCGAATCGACACCCGGACGGTCGAGCAATCGGTCGCACCGGACAACGCGATCAACCGCTACCAGGTGATCGGTTCCGCCAACTTCACCCTTCGCAACGCGCAGACGAACGAGACCGTCAGCTCGGGCCGCGTAACCTCGTTCACCAGCTACTCTGCCTTCGGCACGCCGGTATCCACGGAAGCCGCCGAGGCCGACGCGCGCACGCGCCTGATGCGTATCCTCGCGGATGATATCGTCACCCGGCTGATCGCGACCTCGGGCAACCGGAAAAGCCCGTGAAGCTCGCCGGCGCCGCAGCAACCCGCTTCTTCGCGAAGCCGGAGCCCGATCGGGCGGGGCTCCTGATCTTCGGCGCCGACGGGATGCGTGTCGCGCTGAAACGGCAGGAAGTCATCGCCGCGCTCATCGGGCCCGAGGGCGAGGCCGAGATGCGGCTGACGCGGATTCCGGCCGCCGATCTGCGCAAGGATCCCGCCCTCGTCGCGGACGCGCTCAAAGCGCAAGGCTTCTTCCCCGGCCCGCGCGTGGCCTTCGTCGAGGACGCCGCCGACGGGCTGGCGCCGGTGCTGAAAGCCGCACTCGCGGATTGGAAGCCGGGCGACGCGATGCTGGTGGTCACGGCCGGCAGCCTGACCAAGGCATCGGCGCTGAAAAAGGCCTTCGAGGAGCATCCGAACGCCTATGCGGCCGGGATCTACGATGACCCGCCCTCGCGCGAGGAGATCGAGGCGGTACTCGCCAAGGCAGGCCTTGCCGATATCGGCCGCGAGGCGATGACCGACCTGCTCGCGCTGGCCCGCGATCTCGACCCGGGCGATTTCCGGCAGACGGTGGAAAAGATCGCGCTCTACAAGTTCGGCGATTCCGCGCCGCTGGCGCCCGCTGAAGTCGCAGCCTGCGCGCCCGCGACGATCGAGGCGGAGGTCGACGACGTCCTTCACGCCGTGGCCGAAACCCGCGTGGCCGATGTCGGGCCGCTCATGCGCCGGTTGGAAGGCCAGGGCGTGAACCCGGTCACCCTGTCGATCGCCGCGATGCGCCATTTCCGCACCCTGCACATGGCCGCCTCCGCGCCGGGCGGCCCGAGCGAGGGCATCACCCGGATGCGCCCGCCGGTCTTCGGACCGCGCCGCGACAGGATGCTCAGGCAGGCGCAGAACTGGGGAATGCACCGGCTGGAGAACGCGCTCGGCATCCTGACCGACACCGATCTGACGCTGCGCTCCGCGTCGCGCGCGCCGGCGATGGCGGTGATGGAGCGGGCGCTGATCCGGCTGGCGATGCTCGGGCGGCGCTGAGCCAAACAGCGGCGCTGCACAGGCCCGCGGCACCGTCGGCCGCTCCCCTCGAACCGACCGCGGGCGCCGTGCTCCGCCCCCGGCAACTCAACCGCCCGGTCAGTTCGCAGACCGCGCCACCGGGCGCGCTGCGCGGTCAGGCCGGACCCAAGCGGGCCGCCCAGTCTTGTGCGGGCCGTGCCGAGGACGGACAATACGCGTCGATCTTCGAGGAAATCGCGACCTTCTTGAGCGGCTTCGTCAGGTACTCGTCGATTCCGGCCGCGCTGACGGCCTCCCGGTCTCCTTCCATGACATGTGCCGTGAGAGCCACGATCGGCACTTTCGGCAAACCCTGTTCGGCCTCGATCGCGCGGATCTTCCGGGCGGCCTCGCGCCCGTCCATTTCGGGCATGGAGATGTCCATGAAGATCAGGTCGGGCTTGAAGCTTCGCCATTTCTCGACCGCTTCGCGACCGTTGCAGGCAAACGTAAGGTCGATGTCGAAATCGGCAACCATCTTGCGGAAGACGAGTTGATTCGTGCGGTTGTCCTCGGCCGCGAGCACGCGCATCTGCCTCCCGCCTGCGTCGGCCGGCGCGGAGGCGTCCAGGCCGGCCCGCGCGGGCTCGTCGGCGGAAGGATAGGAGAGGTCCTCCAGCGCGCGAAACAAATCGCGGCGCAGGATCGGCTTGCAGAGCACTGCCGCCAGGCCCGCTGAAGCTCCGTCAGCTGCGGCGGGGTCCGACGACAGCAACACGATCGGAGCGTCGATCCCGGCCGAGCGGAGCGCCGCGGCCAGGGCGGGGCCGGTCATGTCCGGCATCTCGTGATCGGTCAGGATGACGTCGAACGGCTGCGCCGAAGCGGTGCGCAGCGCCTCGGCCGCGGTGTTGCACATCGTCACCTCGAGTCCATAGGTCTCGAGCTGGCGTTCGAGGATCACCCGATTAAGCTGGACATCGTCGACGATCAGCGCCCGCTTGAGAAGGATCGGCCGTTCCGGTCGGTCGATCGGGTCACGCGGCTCGGCCGCCGCGAGCGTGATGCGGAAGCCGAAGCACGAGCCCTGCCCCGGCTCGCTGTCGACCCAGATCGTCCCGCCCATGAGCTCGACGAGCTGGCGGCTGATCGCCAGGCCAAGGCCGGTGCCCTCGAACTTCCGGTTCGACTGGTCCTCGACTTGGTTGAATTCCCCGAAGACGTGGTCGATGAAATCCGCCGGAATACCGATGCCGGTGTCCTCTACGGTGATGTGGAGGTCGAACCGGCCATCGGGGCAGTCGATCCCGACGATCCGCGTAAGGACGTGGCCGGCCGCGGTGAATTTCACCGCATTGCCAATCAGGTTGGTCAGAATCTGCCGGATCCGCCCCTTGTCGCCGACATATCGCGTCGGCAGGAACAGATCGAAATCGACCAGAAGCTTGATCCCCTTGTCGCGCGCGGCCGGCTGCAGGAGCAGCATGACCTCGTGAAGGCAGCGTTCCAGATCGAACGGCTCGGGATAGAGCTTCAGCTTCTCCGCCTCGATCTTCGAATAGTCGAGCACGTCGTTGATGATCGCCAGAAGCGCCTCGCCGGACGACTTGATCGTCTCGGCGAAGAGCCGCTGCTCCTCGTTCAGCTCGCTGTCGCAAAGCAGTTCGGCCATGCCGACGACGCCGTTCATCGGCGTGCGGATCTCGTGGCTCATGTTGGCGAGGAAGGCGGACTTGGCGCGGTTCGCCGCCTCGGCCCTGACCCGCGCCTCCTCCAGCTCGGCCTCGCGCGCGACCGCGTCGGTGATATCGAGCGCCATGGACACCAGGTCGCCGGCTTCGCCGCGCCTGTCGATGAGCTTGATGTGGCGGCCGTCGGAGAGGCTGACGATCGTCGGTTCGATCTCGTCGCGGCCCAGGCGCGCGATCATCTCGTGGTACCAGTCCTGAACCGTCTCCTCGCCCATGTCGCCAAGCCCGGCCTCGCCGAAGGCCGCGAGAATGCTGTCGTAGTCGGACCCGACGCCGAAATCCCTGTGCGCGCCGAAAAGCCCGCGATAGGCCCGGTTCGCCGTGACCAGCCGCAGGTCGGCGTCGAAGACCGCGAACCCGTCCTCGATCGTCTCGATCGCTTCCCAGAGCCGACGCTGGGCGATTTCCGCTTCCACATTGGCGCGCTCCAGATCGTACTGGTAGCGGCTGTTCTGACCCTTCAGCGATTCGGCCTCGTGCCGCGCCTCCTCCAGCCCGTGGCGCTGCTCGACGATCTGGTCGGACAGCTTCCGGGCATGATGCGAGAGCTGGGAATTCGCGGCGAAGAGCTCTCGTTGTTTCTGCTCCAGCAGGCGTTCGGCGGCGAGCCTCGCCCGCCGCTCCCTCGCCAGTTTCTCGGCAATGCTCAAACCCGCCTCCGGTCCGACCGCGCCGCTTCGGCGCAGGGCAACCATGACGCACCGGCATGAAGGAAGGCTTAAACGCTCCACGACCGGGGGCCAGCCTTGCCATGTCCGCCGACGCCATGCGAGCATCCGTGCATTGCCGAGAACAGGGGATTTCGATGCTCAGGGTGTTGCCCGCCGCTCTCGTGGCGCTGCTTGCAGTTTCCGCCGCCACGGCCCAGGACCGCGACTACATTCCCGACCGACGCGCGGTCCTGATCGAGAATGTCGACTTCCCCGGCGCGGACCTTCGTGCTCTGTTCGACGTCGATTACGACGCCTGCGCGTCGGCATGTCTCAGCGACGGCGCCTGCCGGGCCTTCACCTTCAACCGCCGCGCCGGATCTTGCTTCCTGAAAACCGAGGCCGGCGCGGCAGAACCCTATTCCGGCGCCGTGTCAGGCCGCATCCTCGCCGCCGCGGAAGGGGTCGCCGAACAGGCGCAGCAATTGGCCACGGATCTCTCGTTTCTAAGGGAGGAGGACTTCACTGCGGCGCTCACGCAGGCAAATAACCTCTCTGCGACCCATGTCACCGGAACTGCGACTGAGACCGAATTGGTCGCGTCGGCGCGGGCGGCGCGCGACGCAGAGGACTGGCCCGGCGTCGCCGAGGCAACCGGCGCGGCGCTCAACATCTCCGACTCGGCCGGGCTCTGGGCCGATTATGCGGCGGCGCTTCTCGAAATTCCGGCCAACCGGAGCAAGCGCCGGGAGAACGCCGACCGCGCCGCCGCCGCCGCGGTCAACGCCTATCTGCGCGCCGGTGCCCCTGCGCTTCGCGCCACCGCTCTCGCGACCCTCGCCCGCGCCTTCGAGACGGTCGAACGCGGCCCTGACATGATCCCGGCCCTGCGCCTTGCCCAGCGCCTGCAGCCGCGCGACGAAACCGCCGCGGCGCTTGAAGACGCGATCGGCAAGTACGGCTTCCGCATCGCCGAGACCCAAGTCGACAGCGACGGCGCCACGCCGCGGATCTGCGCCACCTTCAGCGCCGACCTGATCCGCGCCGGGACCGACTACGACCCCTTCGTCAAGCTCGACACCGCAGGCCTCGCCGTCGATGCCTCGGGCCGGCAGATCTGCGTGAGCGGGGTCGAGCACGGCCGCCGCTACGCGGTGACCTTCCGCGAGGGGCTGCCCGCCGCCGATGGCGAGGAACTGGCGAAGGACGTGACGCTCAATCTCTATGTCCGCGACCGGGCGCCAGCCGTGCGGTTTCCCGGCCGCGCCTATGTGCTGCCCCGGACCGACCGGGCCGGAATTCCGGTCGAGACCGTCAATACCGACCGGGTCGACCTCTCGCTCCTCCGGATCTCCGACCGCAACCTGATCAGGGCGATCCAGAGCGACTATTTCGGCCGCCCGCTCGATTACTGGTCGTCGGAGAACCTCAAGGGCCAGGTGGCGGAGGAGGTCTGGACCGGCACCGGCGAGGTCGGGATGGAGGTCAACCGCGACGTGACCACGCGGCTGCCGCTCGACGCGGTGATGAATGACCTCGGGCCCGGCATCTACGCGCTGCAAGCCGGCGTTCCGGGGCTCGATCCCTTCGACCATCCACCCGCGACCCAGTGGTTCGTGATCTCCGATCTCGGGCTCACCAGCTTCGAGGGCACGGACGGGCTCCATGTCGTGGTGCGCGCGCTGTCGGACGCGAGCGCCGCCGAGGGCGCCACCGCGACGCTCCTGTCGCGCGCCAACGCGGTGATCGCGACCGCCAGGACCGACGCCGAGGGCCTTGCCCATTTCGCCGCCGGGCTGACCGCCGGGACCAGCGGCGCCGCCCCCGCGCTCGTCACTGTGGAGAAGGACGGCGACTTCGCCTTCCTGCCGCTGACCGAGCCGGAGTTCGACCTCTCCGACCGCGGCGTCGCCGGGCGCGAGGCCGCGCCGCCGATCGACGTCTTTCTCGCCACCGACCGCGGCGCCTACCGCGCCGGCGAGACGGTCCACGCGACGATCCTTGCCCGTGACACGCGGATGGAGGCGCTCGACGGGTTGCCGATGACGGTGCGGCTCCTCCGGCCCGACGGCGTCGAATACAGCCGGATCCTCGCCGCTGCGGCGGGCGCGGGCGGCCATGTCGCGACGCTCCCCCTCGCGGCAAGCGCGCCGCGCGGCACCTGGCGGATCGAGAGCTTCGTCGAGGACGGCAAGGTGCTTGCCGCCGGCAGCCTCCTCGTCGAGGACTTCCTGCCCGAGCGCATCGACTTCGAGCTGACGCTGCCCGAGGGTGCGCTGCGCCTTGCGGATACGCCCGCGCTCGGCATCGCCGCGCGCTACCTCTTCGGCGCGCCGGGTGCGGGGCTCGCGGTCGAGGGCGATCTGAGGATCGCCGCGCTCGACAGGCTCGACGCCTTTCCCGGGTACCGCTTCGGCCGCCATGACGAACCGTTCTCGCCCTACCGCGACGCCCTGCCCGAGGCCGGGCCGACCGATGCCGAGGGACGCGCGACGCTAGCCGCGGCGCTCCCCGATCTCGGCGAAGCGGGGAACCGGCCCCTGGAGGCGCGCTTCGCGGTGCGTCTGAAGGAGGGCTCCGGCCGCCCTGTCGAGCGCGAAGTCACCCGGCGGATCCTGCCCGATGCCCCGGTGATCGGCATCAAGCCGCTCTTCGAGGGCGGCACCGTGGCCCAAGGCGACGAGGCGCGGTTCGAGCTGATCGCGGTCGGCCCGGACGAGGCCCCGGCGGCGCGCAGCGCCCATTGGTCGCTCAACCGGATCGAGACCGACTACCAGTGGTACTCGCTCTACGGCCAGTGGAACTGGGAGGTGACGACCACCCGCCACCGCGTCGCCGAGGGCGACGTGACGCTGACCGCCGAAGGCGCTCAAGCCATCGGCGCCCCGGTCGACTGGGGCAATTACGAGCTGGTCGTCGAGGCCGCCGACGGCAGCTACAGCGCCGCCTCGGTCGAGTTCTACGCCGGCTGGTACGCCCCCGCCGACGCCACGGAGACGCCGGACAAGGTGCCGGTGACGCTCGACAAGCCCGCCTACCGGCCGGGCGACACCGCCGTGGTGCGGCTGGAGCCGCGCGCCGACGGCGTGGCGCTGGTCACGGTGATGTCGAACCGGCTGATCGACATGAAGGCGGTGCCGGTCACCGCCGGCGAGACGCTTGTGGAACTGCCCGTGACCGACGACTGGGGCGCGGGCGCCTATGTCGCGGCCTCGGTGATCCGGCCGCTCGATGCCGATGCGGGCCGCGCCCCGGCGCGGGCGCTCGGGCTCTCCTACGCCGCGGTCGATCCCGGCTCGCGCAGGCTCGCGGCCACCTTCGAGGTCGCGCCCGAGGCCGCGCCACGAGGACCGCTGCCCGTCGCGCTGAAGGTCGAGGGCGCGACGGCGGGCGAACCCGTTCACGCCACCATCGCCGCCGTCGATGTCGGCATTCTGAACCTCACAGGCTTCACCTCGCCTGACCCCGAGGGGCACTATTTCGGCCAGCGGAAGCTCGGCGTCGGGATCCGCGACCTGTACGGACGGCTGATCGACGGCCAGGCGGGCGTGATGGGCGCGGTGCGCTCCGGCGGCGACGGCGCCTCGGGGCTGAAGATGCAGGCGCCGCCACCGACCGAGGAACTCGTCGCCTATTTCTCCGGCCCGCTGACCGTGGGTGCCGACGGCTACGTGCGGACCGAGTTCGCATTGCCGTCCTTCAACGGCACGGTGCGGCTCATGGCCGTCGCCTGGTCGAAATCCGCCATCGGTCAGGCCGAAGCAGAGGTACTGGTGCGCGACCCGGTCGTGGTGACCGCCTCGCTCCCGCGCTTCCTTGCGCCCGGCGACGAGAGCCGGCTGCTTTTGGAAATCGTCCACGCGACCGGCACGGCCGGGCGGATCGGACTCGACGTGAGCGGCGAGGGGCTCACCCTCGGCGCGGCACCCTCCGGGCTCGATCTCGCCGAAGGCGGCAAGGCGGTTGTCTCGGTGCCCGTCACCGCCGGAGACACCGAGGACACCGGTACCATCCGGGTCGCGCTGACGACGCCGGATGGGCGCCAACTGGTGAAGGACCTCGCCCTGCCCGTCCAGTCGAACGAGCCCGAAGTGGCCCGCCAGAGCCGCTTCGACCTTGCCGCCGGCGACGCCTTCACGCTCGACGCCAACGTCTTCGCCGGGCTCGTCCCCGGCTCCGGCCGCGCCACCCTCGCGGTCGGGCCAATCGCCCGCTTCGATGCGCCGGGCCTTCTCGCCGCGCTCGACGCCTATCCCTACGGCTGCACCGAGCAGCTCACCTCGAAGGCGCTGCCGCTCCTCTATTTCGATGAGGTGGCGCGGGCGATGGGCACCGGCCAGTCCGGCGACATCCGCAAGCGGGTTGAGGAGAGCATCGCCGAGATCCTGCTTAACCAGTCCTCGAACGGTGCCTTCGGCCTCTGGCACGCCGATACCGGCGACCTCTGGCTCGACGCCTATGTGACCGACTTCCTCAGCCGGGCAAAAGCGCAGAGCTACGCGGTGCCCGACATCGCGTTCCGCAGCGCGCTCGACAACCTCAGGAACCAGATCAACTACGCGCCCGACTTCGACACGGACGGCGGCGCCTATGCCTATGCGCTGATGGTGCTCGCGCGCGAGGGCGCGGCGGCGGTGGGCGACCTGCGCTACTACGCCGACGTGAAGACCGAAGCCTTCGACACCCCGATCGCCGCCGCCCAGCTCGGCGCGGCGCTCGCCTCCTACGGCGACCAGCGGCGCGCCGACGCGATGTTCACCGCGGCCGCGCGGCTCATCGACACCCGGACAGGAACCGAGGAGGCCCCGCTCTGGCGCGCCGATTACGGCACCGACCTGCGCGACGCCACCGCGCTTCTGGCGCTCGCCGCCGAGGCCGGCTCCGCCGCCGTGAGCCCCGAGACGCTCGGCAACGACGTGGCCCGCGCGCTGACCGGAAAGCGGCTCTCGACGCAGGAGGCGACCTGGGCGCTTCTCGCCACCCACGCACTGATCGACCGGCCCGGCACCGAGGGCTTCACAGTCAACGGCGACGCGGTGGACGGCCCGCTCGTCCGGGTGCTCGAAGCCGCCGCTGCCACGCCGCAGGTCATCGCCAACGGCGCGGACCGCGACGCGACGGTGACGCTCACCACCTTCGGCGTACCCGCAGAACCGGAGCCCGCGGGCGGCAAGGGTTACGCGATCACCCGGAGCTACTACACGCTCGAGGGCGAACCCGCCGACATCGCCACGGTCAGGCAGGGCGCCCGGCTCGTCGCGGTGATCGAGGTCACGCCGCACGGCAGTGGCAAGGCGCGGCTGATGATCGACGACCCGCTCCCCGCCGGGTTCGAGATCGACAACCCGAGCCTTATCCGCGCCGGCGACATCGCCGCCCTCGGCTGGCTCGACAGCGTGGCCGAGACACGGACGACCGAGTTCCGCCATGACCGCTTCCTCGCGGCGGTGGACTGGACCACGGGCGAACCGTTCCGGCTCGCCTATCTCGTCCGCGCGATCTCGCCCGGCAGCTTCCGCCACCCGGCGGCGAGCGTCGAGGACATGTACCGCCCCGACTACCGCGCCCGGACCGCGACCGGCCGGGTCGTGGTGAGCGAGTAGCCCGGTGCGCGCCACAGCACCCATAGCCCTCGCGGCGGCGCTTTTCGCGACAGCATTGGCGCGCGACGCGGCCGACCTCTGGATCGACCGGACCGAGCTGCCGCCGCTCGCGGTCGAGACCGGGACCGAGGTGCTTGCCCGCGACGGTACGCTGCTCCGCGCCTTCACCGTCGCCGACGGGCGCTGGCGGCTCGATCCCGGCCCGGTCGATCCACTCTTCACCGGCATGCTCGTGGCCTACGAGGACAAGCGGTTCTTCTCCCATGCCGGCGTCGATCCCCGCGCGCTTCTCCGCGCCGCGGTTCAGGCGGCCCTGAACCGCCGGATCGTCTCCGGCGGCTCGACGTTGACGATGCAGGTCGCCCGCCTCCTCGAAGAGAGCGGCACCGGGCGACTTACCGGCAAGCTCCGCCAGGTTCGGGTCGCGCTGGCGCTGGAACGGCGGCTGACTAAAGCCGAGATCCTCGGGCTCTACCTCCGCCTTGCGCCCTATGGCGGCAATCTCGAAGGCCTCCGCGCCGCCTCGATCGCCTGGCTCGGCAAGGAGCCGCGCCGCCTCACCGCCGCCGAAGCGGCGCTCCTCGTCGCGCTTCCGCAATCGCCCGAGACCCGGCGGCCCGACCGCTTTCCCGGTGCCGCGCGGGCGGCCCGTGCCCGGGTGCTGGCGCGGATGGCCGGGGCCGGCTTTCTCGACCGCGATCGCGCCAAGGCCGCGCTCACCGAGCCCGTGCCGACGACGCGCAAACCCTTCCCCGCCCATGCCCCGCATCTCGCCGAGCGGCTGCGCCGCGCCGATCCCGCGGCCCGGACGATTCCGACCACGATCGACGCCCGCCTGCAAATGGCACTCGAAACCCTCGCCGCCCGCGCCGCCCGGCACGCCTTCGCCCGCGCCTCGCTCGCGCTTCTCGTCGCCGATCACCGGACCGGCGAGATCCTCGCCTCGGTCGGCTCGCCCGACTGGACCAACGACCGCCGTGGCGGCTTCATCGACATGACCCGCGCGATCCGCTCGCCCGGCTCGACGCTGAAGCCCTTTGTCTACGCGCTCGCCTTCGACGAGGGGCTCGCCCATCCCGAAACCCTAATCGAGGACCGCCCGACCGCCTTCGGCACCTACGCCCCGCAGAACTTCGACCGGAGCTTCCGCGGCACGATCCCGGTGCGGCAGGCGCTACAGCTCTCGCTCAACATCCCGGTCGTCAGCCTGACCGAGGCGCTTGGCCCGGCCCGCCTCCTCGCCACGCTCCGCCGGGCCGGGGTGGAGCCCGCGCTGCCCGGCAGCCAGCCCGGCCTCGCCGTGGCGCTCGGCGGCGTCGGGGTGACGCTCGAAGACCTGGTCCAGAGCTACGCCGCCCTCGCCCGCCTCGGCGCGCCGGTCCGGCTCTCGGTCCTTCCCGGCGACGCCCGACCGCTCGACCGCAGGCTCTTCGGACCCGAGGCGGCCTGGCTCACCACGGACATCCTCGCGGGCCTCGCCCCGCCGGCGGGCGCGCCTTCGCACCGGCTCGCCTACAAGACCGGCACCAGCTACGGCCACCGCGACGCCTGGGCGATCGGCTTCGACGGCCGCCATGTCGCCGGGATCTGGATCGGCCGCGCCGACGGAGCCTCGGTCCCCGGCGCCTTCGGCGGCGAGCTTGCGGCCCCCCTTGTTTTCGAGACCTTCGCCCGGCTGAAACCCGCCCCGGATCCCCTGCCGCCGCCGCCGCCTGCGACGCTCATCGTCGCGAACGCCCGCCTGCCGCAACCGCTGCAACGCTTCCGCCCGCGCGGCGCGGCCTTCGCCGCCAGTCCCGACGCGCCGGAGATCGCCTTCCCGCCCGACGGCGCCGAAGTCGAAACCCCCGGCGCGCTCGCGCTCAAGGTCCGGGGCGGCACGCCGCCCTTCACCTGGCTCGCGAACGGCGCCCCGGTGATCCTCGCCCTCCGCACCCGCGAATCCGCCCTTCACAAACCGGACGCCGGCTACCTCACGCTTTCGGTCATCGACGCGAAAGGGCGGAGCGCCACGTCCACCGTGACCCTCCGCCCCTGATCTTCTACATTGTCGAAATACCCAGGGGCGTCATCCATTGGCTCGCCATTGGTTCAAGAACCAATGGACGACGGGCAGCGCCCCCGGCCTCTCCGCCTCAGATCCGCTCGATGGCGAGCGCGATACCCTGACCGCCACCGATGCACATCGTAATCAGCGCCTTCTTGCCGCCGATCCGCTCGAGTTCGTAGAGCGCCTTGATCGTGATTATCGCCCCGGTCGCCCCGATCGGATGGCCGAGCGCCACCGCGCCGCCATTGGGATTGACCTTGGCCGGATCGAAGCCGAGCCCCTTCGTCACCGCGAGCGCCTGCGCCGCGAAGGCTTCGTTCGACTCGATGACGTCGAAATCGCCGACCGACAACCCGGTGCGCTTCAGAAGCGCCTCGACCGCCGGAACCGGCCCGATCCCCATCACCTCCGGGCGCACACCGGCATGGGCATAGCCCAGCACCCGCGCGCGCGGCTTCAGCCCGGCCTTCTCAGCCGCCCCGGCCCGCGCCAGGACCACGGCGGCGGCACCGTCGTTGATGCCGCTCGCATTGCCCGCGGTTACCGTGCCGTCCTTCTTGAACACGGTCTTGAGCCCGCCAAGCGCCTCGAGGCTCGTCGCCTTCGGGTGCTCGTCGGTGTCGAAGACGATCGTGCCCTTGCGCGAGGCGATCTCGACCGGTGCGATCTGCTCCTTGAAGCGCCCCTCGGCGATCGCCTTCGCCGCGCGGTTCTGGCTTTCCAGCGCGAAGGCGTCCTGCGCCGCGCGGCTGATGTCATGCTCGGCGGCGACGTTTTCGGCGGTCACGCCCATGTGGCCGGTGCCGAACGGACAGGTGAGCGCCCCGGTCATCATGTCGAGCGCCTTGGTGTCGCCCATCTTCTGTCCCCAGCGCGCGGCCTGCATCGCGTAGGGCGAGCGGCTCATGCTCTCCGCCCCGCCGGCCAGCGCGAAATCGGCATCGCCGAGGCTCAGAGACTGGACGCAGGAGACGATCGCCTGCACGCCCGAGCCGCAAAGCCGGTTGACGTTCATCGCCGGCGTCCCGTTCGGCACGCCCGCCTGCATCGCGGCGACGCGGCTGAGATACATGTCGCGCGGTTCGGTGTTGATCACATGGCCGAAGGCGACATGGCCGATGCGCTCGCCCTCGACGCCGGCGCGCTCGAGCGCGGCCTTCGCCGCGACGGTCGCGGTGTCGATGGGCGCCATGCCGGCCAGTGCGCCGCCGAAGGTTCCGATCGCGGTGCGCGCGCCGGAGAGAATCACGATATCGTCGCTCATTCAAAGCCTCCTTGGTCAAATCCGAGGAAACTCTAGGCGCCGCGCTGCAGCATGACCAGCGTGATTTCGGGTGGCTGGAGAATCCTGAGCGGAAGTCCGGAATAGCCGATTCCGCCCGAGACGATCAGGTGCCGCCCGCCCTCGCGAACATGGCCCCAGGCATAGCGCCCGCCATGGGCCGAGGGTGTCATCGGCCGCCATCCGAGAAGGTTCGCCTGGCCGCCGTGCGTATGACCGGAGATCTGCAGGAACGCGCGGGCATCACCTTGGGCGAAGTAGTCCGGCTCATGCGCCATGAGGATCGCCGGCGCGCCCTCGGGCACTTCGGCGAAGGCGGCGTCCGGGTCGTGCAGACCGGGATGGCCGTGCCGCCTCAGCGCATGCTGGCTGTCGATCCCGGCCAGCCAGAACCGCCCGCCACCGTGTTCGAGGCAGATCGCACGGTTCGCAAGCAGGGCGATCGGGCTGGGCTCCAGCGCCTCGGCGACAGAGTTGCGGGAAAACCCGGTACTCTGAGCAAGCCTGCAGTCCCACCAGTCGTGGTTGCCGAGCACCGCCGCGATGCCGAGAGGCGCCGAAAGGCGGCTGAGTTCCGCCACAACCGCTTCCGCCGGTTCGCCACGGCCCGGGAGCTTCGCGTCGGCAATGAAGTCGCCCGGCAGCAGGATCAGGTCGGCACCGAGCGCATTCGTGATTCCGACGATGTGGCGAAGCGCCGGGAGCGGCGTCCAGGGTCGGCAGACATGGAGATCGGCCAGGACGGCGATGGTCAGGTCCGGCAGGGTCCAGCCCGGATCGGCGATCCTGTGGCGGACCAGCCGGGGATTCGACCGCATGGTCATCGGTGCGAAGAACCGTCGCGGCTTCATCGCTGGCCACCTGTCGTTTCTGTCACGATCGTCGTTGAGCAATCCGGATTCACCCCTCCGATCAAGCACCGAAGCGGCGCGGCCCGCAAGAGCCCGGCCAATGCGCCCTTCGCCCGGCTGATCCCGCGGGTTTCAACAAGTCGGTACGATCTCGGTGCGCCCCTCTGGGCCAAGCCGCCAGACCCGCCCCTGCTCGATCACAACAGCCGTCAACGCGCGGCCGTAGCCGGCACCGGTGTCGATGTTCACCCGGTTGCCGTAATGCGTCGCGATATCCACCGGCGTGTGGCCATGCACCACGAGCGCGCCGTGGTCGCGCGGATCGTCGAGGAACTCGCCCCGGATCCAGAGAAGGTCGTCCTCGCTCTGCTGCTCCAGCGGAACGCCCGGCCGGATGCCCGCGTGAACGAAGACGGTTCCGCCATGCCGAAAATAGCTTGGCAGCGCGCGCAGGAAGGATGCGTGATCTTCGGGCACGCGGACCGACGCCTCCTGATGGAGGTCGAAGAGCAGTCGCTCTTCGATATTCTCGATGCCGTAGGAGGCCAGAGTGGCCGCCCCGCCAAGATTGCGGCTGACCCAGTGCAGGCTCACGCGAAGGCCCGGATCATGGCTGTCCGGGTCGTCGAGGAACTCGGCGAACATGCGGTCGTGATTGCCCTTGAGCGTCACCCAGGGCGCGCCGGAGGCTTGCCCCCGGATCAGGAAGTCGATGACGCCGCGGCTGTCAGGACCGCGGTCGACGAGGTCGCCGATGTGCACGACGGGCGCTGCCTCATCGCCGACCCGCGCGCGGTCCGCGTCAATGCTCCGATGCGCCGCCTCGAGCTTGTCGAGATGGCCGTGAATGTCGCCGATCGCATAGGTCCGCATGGTCGTCCGTCCGGCTGCCTCGGCCGGACCCTATCGCGGGCATGGACCGGGAGGCAATCGCGGATCAGGCGATCAGTTCCTCGGGATCGTCTAGGAAGGCGTAGGAATGGGTGTTCACGTCGCCCGACCATCGCCAGAGCGCAAGCACGCCCTCGGGCCCGGTGCGGAAGGCATGCGGCATCAGGCTTGGATGGTGGATCATGTCGCCGGGAACCCGCATCCGCCGGTCCTCGCCCGCGGTCCAGAAGGCCTGACCGGCGAGGATCACATAGGTCTCGTCGGCATCGTGGTTATGGAGCGCATAGTAGCTGTTCGGACGCTGGTAGAAGAGGCCAAGCCGAAGGTCAGGCGCCGGGATCGGCCCGTCGGGGCCCATCAGCGTTGTCACGGCGCAGATCGCGGCGGCGGTGTCGCTCATCCGGTCGGCGACCGGGTTGGTGCCCCAGGGGATCAGCTCCTGCGCGGCGAGGATCGCGGCGGCGGCGGGATGGTCCGAGGCCGCGAGCAGGTCGCGAATGAGCGCGTCGAGCGCGCAGGGCGGCTGCGGTGCGAAAGCCTCGGGCGCAGGCGTGGTCAGGAGCGTGTGAGAGGTTCGGTCGGCCGCCTCGCGGCCCTCGGACCGGTAGATGGAAGCGAGGGCTTCGAGAAGCGCGTCGAAGGCGGGCGGGTGCATGGCGGCGTCCTGTCCACTCAGGGAAACGGATGGAGTTTTGCCGGAAAGCGGACACTGGCGCTTCAGCGGAAGCGACGCGGGCATGTCGTTTTCCGGGGCCGTCAGGACGTCTGGTTTGAACCATGGTGGACTTTCCGACACTGGTCTTGGTTATTTCCGGCCCTTGACCGAAACCAGTAATTTGCAAGAGGCTCGATCGAAGAAGGGAATGCTGGTTGGAAGCCAATCTCGATCGTTCTGGATACCGAATGCGGCCGAGCCTGGTTGCGGATCGCTCTGAGGTGGCAGAGTGCATTTTTGGGGATGCGGAGGTCGCCAAGACGCTCGTCCACAACGTTTCCTCGCGGGACGGCGCTTTGGCAGCAACCGATGCCTGGATTGATACCCTCGCCGTCGACGGGAGGCGAAATACCGGCAACGCTGAACACATTGGCCTGTGGACCATCCGCGACATGTCCAAGGACAACCAGTTTGTGGGAATACGCGGCGTATTTGTAGCGCCGGGGTTACCACACAACACGGTGGCGACATTTGTTGCCGTCGCCCGAACCTATTGGGGTAGAGGGGTTTCAAGCGATTCATCTCGCCTGCTTTGCAGGCATGTGTTCGAAAGGTCAGACGCCGATGCGGTCTATACGCGCGTATGGCCCAAACTGAACCCTGCAAGCGACGCGGTTCAGCGCAGACTGGGATTTGTTCCCGCTGAACGGCACACGCTCAGAAATACGTTCGGCGAGGAGCGGATGAATGAAGTTCTTGAGTTCGACCTTTGGCGCGCGTCGAAACTGGAGAACGAGGGGTTCGGCGAAACACTTCGCCAAGTATCGATAAGAATCGGACAGCTTGCGGCAGAGAGCTTGCTGGAACCACGGCAGGCGGTTCAGAGAATACTGGCAGCGCTGCCTGGCGGTCTGGCGCAATCTGACGATGTTCAAGCCAAGGTAGCTGATGATCTGCAGCTTGGTTTTGAAAACCCTGCTTGGGCAACTTATCGGATGTCACGCGACAATTGGGCCGCGCGGGAGCATCGCTGACTGTCCGCTTGGTCTCTGCGCATCCGTGAGGACTCTCGTCCGTAGTCGTTGGCCGGCGCTACTAAGCAGCGCCGGCCTCTAGCCTCAGGCCACGTCGAAAACCAGCGGCTTGACCTGCTGGAACTTGCCCGTCGCCTCGAGCGCCCGCAGCACCTCCGGCTTCGGCGCCTCGTCGAGATAGAGGAGCGCGATGGCGTCGCCGCCCTGCGCCGCGCGGCCGAGGGTGAAGTTGGCGATGTTGACCCCGGCGTGGCCGAGCGTGTGGCCCAGCGTGCCGATGATGCCCGGCACGTCCTCGTTCGTGGTGTAGAGCATGTGCGCCCCGATCTCGGCGTCGATGTTGATGCCCTTGATCTGGATGAAGCGCGGCTTGCCGTCCGAGAAGACCGTCCCGGCGATCGAGCGCTCGCGCTTGTCCGTCACCACGGTGAGCTTCATGTAGCCCTCGAAGACACCGCCCTTTTCCTGCCGGGTCGTGGCGATCTTGACGCCGCGCTCGCGCGCGATGATCGGGGCCGAGACCATGTTCACGTCGGGATTGGTCGCCGCCATGATCCCCGCGATCGCGGCGCAGTTCAGTGCTTCCAGGTTCATGTGGCTGACACAGCCGTCATAGAGCACGTTGATCGCCTTGATCGGCTCGTCGGTGAGCTGGCCCGCGAAGGCGCCGAGATGCTGGGCGAGCTTCAGCCACGGCCCCATGACCGCCGCTTCCTCCGCCGTGACCGAGGGCATGTTGAGCGCGTTCTGCACGGCGCCGGTCAGAAGATAGTCCGACATCTGCTCGGCCACCTGAAGCGCCACGTTCTCCTGCGCCTCGGTCGTCGCCGCGCCGAGATGCGGGGTCACCACGACGTTCGGCAGGTGGAAGAGCGGGCTTTCGGTCGCGGGCTCCACCTCGAAGACGTCGAAGGCGGCGCCGGCGACCTGGCCGTTGGTCAGCGCCTCGGCCAGCGCGCCCTCGTCGACGAGCCCGCCGCGGGCGCAGTTAATGATCCGCACGCCCTTCTTCGTCTTGGCGATGTTCTCGGCCGAGAGGATGTTGCGGGTCTTGTCGGTCAGCGGCACATGCAGCGTGATGAAATCGGCGCGGGCGAGTAGCTCGTCGAGCTCGACCTTGGTCACGCCCATCGCCTTGGCGCGCTCCTCCGAGAGGAACGGGTCATAGGCCACGACCTTCATATGGAGGCCCAGCGCCCGGTCGCAGACGATCGAGCCGATATTGCCGGCACCGATCACGCCGAGCGTCTTGTTGAAGAGCTCCACCCCCATGAAGCGGTTCTTCTCCCACTTGCCGGCATGGGTGGAGACGCTCGCCTCGGGCAGTTGCCGGGCGACCGCGAACATCATCGCGATGGCGTGTTCGGCGGTGGTGACCGAATTGCCGAAGGGCGTGTTCATGACGATCACGCCCTTCTTCGAGGCGGCCGGGATGTCGACGTTGTCGACACCGATCCCGGCGCGGCCGATCACCTTGAGGTTGCCGGCGGCGGCGAGGATCTTCTCCGTCACCTTGGTCGCCGAGCGGATCGCGAGGCCGTCATACTGGCCGATCACGTCGAGGAGCTTGTCCTTGTCCTTGCCGAGGTCGGGCAGGTAGTCGACCTCGACGCCGCGGTCGCGGAAGATCTGGACGGCGGTTTCGCTGAGCTTGTCGGATACGAGTACTTTCGGGGCCATGATCTGGGGTCCTGTCATCTGTCCGCCACGCGGGCGGAAAACCTTGGGGAACCCCCCGCCCGTGGCGGGGGTGCAATCGCCTGGGGGTCAGGCCGCGACGGTCTGTGCCGCGATCTCGGTCTCGAAGGCCCATTCGATCCAGGGCATGAGCGCGGTCACGTCCGACGTCTCGACCGTGGAGCCGCACCAGATCCGCAAGCCCGCCGGCGCGTCGCGATAGGCGCCGGCATCGAGGGCAACGCCCAGCTTTTCCAGCCGCTTCGCGACCGCCTTGGCGAAGGCCGCGCCGTCGGCGATGCGGGCGTCGGTGAACTTCAGGCACACGCTCGTCGTCGAGGCCGTCGCCGGATCGACCGCGAGATCGGCGATCCAGTCCTTTTGCGCGATGAAGTCGCGCACCGCCTTCGCATTCGCCTCGGCCCGGGCGACCAGCGCCCTGAGCCCGCCGAGGCCTTTCGCCCATTTCAGCGCCACGAGGTAGTCCTCGACGCAGAGCATCGACGGCGTGTTGATCGTCTCGCCGGTGAAGATGCCCTCGATCAGCTTTCCGCCCTTGGTCATGCGGAAGATCTTCGGCAGCGGCCAGGCCGGCGCATGGCTCTCCAGCCGCTCGACGGCGCGGGGCGAGAGGATCAGCACGCCATGCGCGCCCTCGCCGCCCAGCACCTTCTGCCAGGAGAAGGTGACCACATCGAGCTTGTCGAACGGCAGGTCCATCGCGAAGGCGGCCGAGGTGGCGTCGCAGATCGTCAAACCTGCGCGATTGGCAGGGATCGCGTCGCCGTTCGGCACCCGCACGCCCGAGGTCGTGCCGTTCCAGGTGAAGACCACGTCGCGGTCGAAATCGACCGTCGCGAAATCGACGATCTCGCCATAGGGCGCCTTCTTCACGGTGGCATCGAGTTTCAGCTGCTTGACCACGTCGGTGACCCAGCCTTCGCCGAACGACTCCCAGGCCAGCATCTCGACCGGACGGGCACCGAGGAGCGACCAGAGCGCCATCTCGACGGCGCCGGTGTCGGAGGCGGGCACGATGCCGATGCGGTAATCGGCCGGAACGCCAAGCACATCACGGGTGAGGTCGATCGCCTCTTTCAGCTTGGCCTTGCCGACGGCAGCGCGGTGCGACCGGCCGAGCGGTGCATCCGAAAGCATGTCGAGGGAGAAGCCGGGGATCTTCGTGCAGGGGCCCGAAGAGAAGCGCGGGTTTGCCGGCCGCGCGGCCGGAGTCGTCAGATCGCTCATGGTATCCTTCCAGATAAGCGCCCCTCGTTGGGGAGGGGTGTCCCACCGCCGGAGATAGAGGGGCGCGGAGACTGGCACAAGCCGGAAAAGTGATCTAAAGCGCCGCTTGAGCCACAAAAAACGACACCCATTATCCACTATCGGAAACTTGCCCATGCATGTCGCAACGCTTCTCGCCAACCCCACCCGCGCCGACCTGTCCCGCGCCACGGTCGAAGCCCTGCGCGACGCCTGGGGCGGCGGCGAGGCGGTCTGGCTCAACCCCGGAATCGCCGCGGAATTCGCGCTGCCGGCCGTGCCCGCGAACCGCTGGGAGGCCTGGGAGGGGTTGCAGGTGCTCGGCATCGACCTCGTCGTGCAAAGGGCCGAGGGGCGGCGCAAGACAATGCTGCTGGCCGACATGGATTCGACCATGATCGGCCAGGAATGCATCGACGAACTGGCCGACATGGCGGGTGTGGGGGCACGCGTGGCCGGGATCACCGCCCGCGCGATGAACGGCGAGCTGGACTTCGAGGGCGCGCTTCTGGAACGCGTCGGCCTGCTCGCGGGCCTGCCCGAATCGGTGATCGCCGAGGTGCTGGCGACCCGCATCACCTACACGCCCGGCGGGCGCGAGCTGATCGCGACGATGAAGGCCAATGGCGGCTACGCGGCGCTGGTCTCGGGCGGTTTCACCGCCTTTACCACGGCGGTCGCCGCCCATCTCGGCTTCGACGAACACCGCGCCAACACGCTCCTCGCCGCCGACGGCCGGCTCACCGGCGATGTCGCCAGGCCGATCCTCGGCCGCGAGGCCAAGATGGCGGCGCTGCGCGAGATCTCGGCGCGTCTCGGCATCGGCCATGACGCGGTTATGGCGGTCGGCGACGGCGCCAACGATCTCGGCATGCTCGGCCTCGCCGGCGCCGGAGTCGCGCTCCACGCCAAACCCTCGGTCGCCGCCCAGTGCGAGATCCGCATCAACCACGGCGATCTCACCGCGCTCCTCTATATCCAGGGCTATACCGTCACCGACTTCGCCTGACGGACGCCACCCCACCGCCCGCGACAATCCGAGTGCCCGCCGCCCCGCGGCGGGCGCGAGAGGAAAGCCGTACGCCCGGAACGGGCGCGCTGCCGGATCACCGGTCGATCGCACATAATTAACATTTGCGTTAATTAACCGAATCTGAAATAATCTCTTCATGACGCCGCTTCCCGACATCTTCGCCGCGCTCGCCGACCCGACCCGCTTCGCCATCGTCGAGCGCCTGCTGGCCGAAGGCGAGCAATCCGCGGGCGAGTTGGCGGACATCGCCGACATCACCGCGCCGGCGATCTCGCGCCACCTGAAGGTGCTGCGCGAGGCCGGCCTCGTCACCCAGCGCATCGACGGCCAGCGGCGCATCTACGCGGTCGCGCCGCGCCCCTTGCAGGCCATATCCGCCTGGGTGATCGAACACCGCGACTTCTGGGAAGCGAGCTTCGACCGGCTGGAAGCCGCCATCGGAAACCGAAGGAAGGAGAGCCGCTGATGCCCGACCTGCGTTTGACCCGCGACCTCGACGCGACGCTCGACGAGATGTGGGACTTCATCACCACCCCCGCCGGCCTCGTGCAATGGTGGGGCCCGGAGGGCCTGAGCGTGCCCGAACACGCGCTCGACTTCTCCAGAGAGCGCCCGTGGTTTTCGGTCATGTCCGGCTCCGAAGGCCAGCGCTACAAGGTCTCGGGACAGGTCACCCATGTCCGGCCTCAGACCTCGGTCGGCTTCACCTGGGCCTGGCATGACGAGGCCGACCGGCGCGGCCCGGAAAGCCATGTCACGCTCGGCCTCGAACCGCTCGGGCCGGGCCGGGTGCGGCTCGTGCTCGACCATGTCGGACTGCCGGACGACGAGGCGGCGCAGCGCCACACCGAAGGCTGGACATCGAGCCTGAAGAAGCTGGAGCGCCGCTTCGCCCCAGCCTGACCCTAAAGGAGGAAACGATGCCGAAATTCGTATTCGCCTATCACGGCGGCAAGATGCCCGAGACGCCCGAGGAGGGCGCGAAGGTGATGAAAGCCTGGGCCGACTGGCTCACCGGCATGGGCTCCGCCGTCGTCGACGGCGGCAACCCTGTCGGCCCCTCGCAGACCATCTCCGCCACGGGCGTCGCGCCGAACGGCGGCGCCAACCCGCTCTCGGGCTATTCGCTCGTCACCGCCGCCTCGATCGACAAGGCGGTCGCGATGGCCAAGGGCTGCCCGATCCTCGAGGCAGGCGGCTCGGTCGAGGTCGCCGAGGCGATGGAGATGTAAGCCCTCAGCCCGCGAAGCCGGCGCCGAGCCGGTATTCGCCCACCACCTCGCCGGCCCGGCTCAGTATCGGGTCGGTGAGGTAGCTGCCGACGACCGGATGGCCGCGGTCGAGGACGCCCGAACGCACCAGAAGCGCCGTGATCGCCGATTGCGCCGCCTGCACCTGCCCGTCGAGGATCTTCAGCGCGATGCCCATGCGCTTTTCCGGGATCACCGCCACATAGACCGCCTCGGCGCCGTACTTGACCGAGACCCGCCCCTCCATCGCCCGCATCAGCCGCGTGCAACTCCCCCGCTCGCCGAGCACCATCTCGGGATGCGCGGTCGTGGCCCGCACCAGCCGGTGAGCGGCGCGCGAGCGCGCGTCGCCATCCTCGCGCGCGGTGGCGAACCGCGACATCGCGCGGGCGAGGCCATGCACCGTCGTGGTGAAATTCGGCGCCGAGCAGCCGTCGATCCCGTGGCCGGGCGAGGTCATGCCGGTCAGGTCCTCGAACGCCGCCTTCACCGCCTGCTGCACCGGATGCGCGACATCGACATAGCGCAGATCGGCCTTGAGATGCCGCGCGAGCGTGAGGAACCCGGCATGCTTGCCCGAGCAGTTGTTGTGGAGCCGGCAGGGCGCGGTCTCCGAGCAGATCAGCCCGTTGCGTGCCTCGTGATCATCGGGAAGCTGCGGGCCGCAGAGAAGGTCGGATTCCGACAGCCCGATATCCGCCAGCCAGCTCTCCACCGCCTCGGTATGGATCCGCGCGCCGCAATGACTTGCACTCGCCAGCGCGAGCTGGCGGTCGGTGAGCCCCGCCGCCTCGGCCGCGCCGCACTCGATCAGCGGAAGCGCCTGGATCATCTTGCAGGACGAGCGCGGGAAGATCACCGCGTCGGGATCGCCCCAGGCCTCGACGATCTCGCCCTTCTCGTCGGTGATCACCGCATGGCCGGAATGCACGCTTTCGAGCATTCCGCCCCGCCAGAGTTCGATCATCGGTATAGCCGCCATCTCGCCCTCACCATTGCGCGATTTTCTGCCGCCGGGGCTTTTCCCGTGGCGCAGAACTGGGATAAGAGGTCCATATCGAGTTGGAATGCGTCCCGCCACAGAAAATGGCGCCGTCGAGGCGCCGCGGCGGGCCGCGCGGAGGCAGACAGCTGGAGGCTGCAGGACAATGACTTCATCGAATCTGCGTATCGCGGGCGCCGTACTTCTTACGCTGGGCATGACCACAGCCGCGACGGCTCAGGTCTCAACCAACCGGGTCGCGGCCGATACCGACTGGAGCGTCTTCGTCGAGGAAAGCCCGAAGGAATGCTGGGGCGTCTCGGCCCCGAAGGAGACCGTGAACACCAAGGACGGCAAGTCCGTCGAGGTGCGGCGCGGTGACATCCTGCTCTTCGTCACCTACCGCCCCGGCGCGGCCGGCGAGGTCTCGTTCACCGGCGGCTATCCCTTCGCCGACGGCTCGACCGTGGGTCTCGACATCGGCGGCACCAAGTTCGACCTCTTCTCCGAGGGCGAATGGGCCTGGTCGGGCTCGAAGGACGAGGACGCGAAGATCATCGCCGCGCTGAAGGCCGGCGCCTCTGCCATCGTGACCGCCCATTCGAGCCGCGGGACCGAGACCAAGGACACGTTCTCGCTCCTCGGGATCAGCGCCGCGCTCGACGAGGCCGAGAAGCGCTGCGCCGGATAGAACGCGCTCACCCGTAGCCCCTCTGCCCCGCTCCTGCCGGAACCGCCCCTTCCCCGTTAGCCGCGCATTAAGGCGCGGCTGCTAGTCCTGTTCACGGGTGAAAGACAAGGTGGATGGGATGGCTGGGCAAACCAATGCCGCGCCGGTCATCATCAAGCGCAAGAAGGTTGTCGCCGGTGGACCCGCAGCGCAGCGACGCCTGGATCATGGTCGTCCGCCTCGCGGCGGCGACGGAGGGTGCCGAAGCGGCGCGCGCGGTTCTGGACGAGGCGCTCTCCGCCACGCCTGGCGATCCTGGCTTGCTTCAGCTCAGTAGGGATCTGGCAGAGGAAAAGGAGAGGGGGCTTCGCGCGGAACGGCGGGGCAGGTCGGACGATTCTTCCTTCTGTTGTGTTCTGAAAAATTATGCCACCCTGACGGGTGCGACCTTGACTGCCCAACAGGCCCAATCTAAGAACGCGGCCGATAAAAGATGCAGGCGCAAGCGGTCAATCTCAGATTACACCGAAGAGGATTTGCAGGCCGGAAGTTCGTCGGCGCGCCGTATCGCGAGGGCAAGGCAAGCAGGCTTTCGGGGCTAGGTGTTTTTGTCGCGAATAGCCGCATGTCTCTGCGCTGAGGAGTCGATTGATTGGGGACGACGCCGTGAAATTCCTTGATGTAGAGATCACGTTTCCCTCCTACGTCCCGATGACCGCCTGGTTCGAGCACGGACCCTTCGCCATGTGGCTGGTACGGGCGATGAAGCCACGGCGCGTTGTCGAGCTCGGTAGCCATTACGGGTATTCTTACTTCGCAATGTGCGAGGCCGTGCGGGACGCCGGCCTGCCGACGGAATGTTTCGCCGTCGATACCTGGGTCGGCGAGGAACATACCGGATTCTACGACAAGAGCGTTTATGAAAGCGTCGTCGCGGAAAACCGGAAATACGCTGGCTTCAGCCGGCTGCTGCGCAAGACCTTCGCCGAAGCCCTTGAGGATATCGAGGACGGCAGCGTCGACTTGCTCCATATCGACGGCAGGCATTTCTATCAGGACGTGAAAGAGGATTTCGAGAGCTGGATTCCGAAGCTCTCCACCTCGGCGGTGGTCCTGTTCCACGACACTGAGGTCCGCGAGCGGAACTTCGGTGTCCATCGCTACTGGGCGGAGATTCGGGACAAGCGACCGTCGCTGAACTTCCGCCACTGCCACGGTCTGGGTGTCCTTTTCTGGGGCGCGGATATCTCGGAGGATCTGCGGGGCTTTGTTGATCTAGAGTTAGATTCCCGCACGAACGAGCTGATCGTCACGCTCTTCGCGGCCATCGGCGGCAAGACGACTGCGGAACGCACACTCAGCGAACGCGAGGTTCAATTTGCGGAAATTTCCAATAAAAAAGATCAAGAAATCCATGACCTCCGCAGCCGGCAGGTTGAAACCCGCGCCCAACTAGTCGATTTGCGGGCCAAACAAACCGAAATCCTCTCATTGCTAAACGAACGCAATCTGGAACTAGCCAATCTAAAAGAGGAGAAATTCCTTCTTAACACTCGGGTCGCCGAGACCGGGTATCAGAGTCATGAGCACGACCCGCTCGTTCAGCAGACCAACAGGCTGCGACAGGAGCTGGCCGACGCGCGCCAGAAGCCGTGGAAGTCCCTCCGGCGCAAGCATGTGGCGCAAGCGCTCTATTTCCTTGCGAAGCTTGAAGGTCTCTTCTCCGACCGGCGTCGTGAGAGGTTCCTGAGATCGGCGCAGAAACGGGATCCACGAAGGTCTCTTCGTGACTTCGAGCCAGACGTCGTACAGAGCCCCGTGACCAGCGCCGTCACGACCGAAATTGCGCGGCAGGGGCGTCCGATGAAGTTCGCGCGCACGGTCATGGTCGTCAGCCACGACGCTTCGCGCACTGGCGCGCCGATCCTCGCGCTAAACCTGGTGCGGGAACTGGCGAAGCGCCACGACGTGGTTTCGGTCGTGCTCGGCGGCGGTGCCCTCGTTCCAGACTTTATCGCCGAGAGCGTGGAACTGCTGGAGCTGGACCGCCGACAAATGAAGCCCGAGCGCATATCGGAAAAGGTCGCGGAGTTCGCGCGGCAGCACGATGTCTCAATGGCCTTCGTGAACAGCGTGGAATCGCGCTGCGTGCTGCCGGGGCTG
This sequence comes from Defluviimonas sp. D31, assembly GCF_033436765.1. Classification (NCBI taxonomy): domain Bacteria; kingdom Pseudomonadati; phylum Pseudomonadota; class Alphaproteobacteria; order Rhodobacterales; family Paracoccaceae; genus Albidovulum; species Defluviimonas sp. D31. The sequence goes on along the minus strand of NZ_JAWQFN010000003.1, from coordinate 376,686 downwards.
AAAGCGGCAGGTGTGCCGTCGGTGGCTCTCCTGCATGAATTCGCCGCCTACACACGACCGAAGTCGGCTTTCTCGGATGTGTTTGCCGCTGCCGACCAAATTGTCTTCTCCACCGGCATCACGCTCGAGAATGCTCTGGCCCGGCCCGGGGTCGAACGGACCGTCAACGTGCATGTCTTTCCCCAAGGCAAATGCGTAGCGTTCAATGGCGACCAAGCGCCGAACGAAGACGAGCGGCGCTGGCTCGAAAGCGTACTTCGACCTAATGGCGTCGAAGATCACGAGTTCCTCGTGATCGGTGCGGGCACGATTGAGACCCGCAAGGGGATCGACCTATTCATTGAAACCGCAACACGGGTCATCTCCGGACCCGGCGGCGGCCATTTCCGCTTCGTCTGGCTCGGCCATGGCTACGACCCGGAGAATGACGTCCACCGTTCGGTTTATCTTGCCGACCAGATCCAGCGCGCTGGCATCCAGTCGCAGCTGCAGATCGTGCGGGCCACGAGCGAGATTGATCACGCCTATGCCTGTGCCGACTTGATGCTTCTGTCCTCCCGACTCGACCCTCTGCCGAACGTGGCGATCGACATGCTGCTGGCGGGCAAGCCGGTTATGTGTTTCGACCGCACGACCGGTATCGCGGAATTCCTCAGGGCCGCCGGTCTCGGAGAAGACTGTGTCGCCAGCTATCTCGACACGACCGAGATGGCCGACAAGATCCGTGCGCTGGCGGAGAGTCCCGTCCGGCTCGCCGAGGTCGCCGCACGCGGCACCGCTCTCGCCCGCGAGACCTTCGATTTCGAAGCCTACACCCGCCGGCTTGAGGAAATCGGCGAGGAAGGCGGACGAAAGGCGGATCGGATCGAGGCGGATCTCGCCCGGATCCGCGACTTCGGGGCCTTCCGCAGTGACTTCTATCGCGCGCCCCGGAGCAAGACGACCGACGAGGACGAGACGATCCGGAACTATCTCGAAACGAATCGATCCGGGCCGAACCTTCGCAAGCCGATGCCGGGGTTCAACCAGCTGATCTACGCCGAGGAGAACGGTTGGGGCAAAGCCAAAGACCCCTTAGTGGAGTTCCTCGACGCCGGCCGGCCCGAAGGGCGCTGGAAGGCGGAGGTGATCGATGAGATCAGCCCGGTCGAGACCGGCGCGCTGAACTCGCAGCGGGTTGCGCTGCATGTCCACGCCTTCTTCACCGAGGAATTCAAAGACATTATCGCGCGCCTGAAGGCCAATCGTACCCGGCCAAGCCTGTTCGTGAGCGCCCCGGAAGGCCGGTTGGCCGAGATACAGGGCGCACTCGATACATACGACGGCCCCGTCGCCGCACTCCGTTCCGTGCCCAACCGCGGCCGAGACATTGCGCCGTTCCTGACCGAGTTCGGCCCCGAGATGATCGCGGATTTCGACATTGTCGGTCACGTTCACACCAAGAGGTCGAAGGACATCGGCGATCAAAAGACCGTCGAGAACTGGGTCGACTTCCTGATGGAAAACACCTTGGGAGGACCGAAGGGCGGCGCGATGCTCGACCGAATCGCGACGGCGATGGCCGCGTCGCCGGACCTCGGCATTGTCTATCCCGACGACCCCCATCTCATAGGATGGGCCGAGAACAAGTCCCATGCCGCGCCGATCGCCGCGCGGATGGGGATCTATGTTCTTCCGGAGCATATCAACTACCCGATGGGCTCGATGTTCTGGGCGCGTGCGGATGTGATCCGGCGCTTCGTGTCGCTCGGACTGGACTGGAACGATTACCCCACCGAGCCGCTCCCCTACGACGGCTCGCTTCTGCACGCGATCGAGCGTCTTTTCGGGGTCGTTCCCGCCCATGCCGGTTTCCGCACGGGCGTGACCAATATCCGCGGTCTCACGCGATGACGATCGCCCGCGGGCGCTTTTTGGAGTAATCCTTCTCGTATTCGAGGGGCGCAGCCTCAAAACTCAAGCGGTTACCTAATCTTGATCTGCGGGGAAAAACCGCCGATGCTTGTGTCGGCACATTCGTTGCCGACAAATCAGGACCCCCGCGCTCGCCGAGCCGGAAACGGAAAGGTATCATCCCAAGGTCTCGCGGTCTGAACAGGGATGGCGCGGGGCAGGTCAACGGCGGGAGCACTCCTGCGAAACTCTGGCGAGCCGGGAGACAGGGCCTGTCAGGGTGGAAGGTAGAGCCCGTATCTCGCGAGAGGTGAACCGGAGCGAATGGGTGGAAGGGATGGTAAAAGAACCTGAACCGATCCGGCTTATTTTCCACGTCGGGATGGGGAAAACCGGCACAAGTTCGATTCAGAGCGCATTGCGACAAAACGCGAAGGCGTTAAAGGATCAGCGCGTCGAGTATCTTGGCTTGTGGTTCGACGTGATTGACGCTTCCTACAAGTATTATGTGGGTCAAGAGAAATTAATCAAATCAAGTGTCGAGGAGAAGCAGGCCTCGGCAGAGAAGATTTGGCAGTACTTTAAAGAAAAGCGGTCCAAGGACGGGATCTTATCGTTTGTTTTCTCGAACGAACACATGGCGCTTTGTTATGATTTGATGGAACCATTCCTGAGACGTCTCGAAGAGCGTGGCGTAGAAATTTCAATCGTTTGCTATGTTCGCGACCCCGTGAACTGGCTTCCCTCTGCGTATTATCAATGGAGAGTGGTTCACAAAGCGGTCCCGGGGCCACTTCACTCCTATCATTCATCAGCTCGCGAATTGATTTCCTGGTATCAAGCACCACTGCTCTGGGAAAAAAAATTCCCGGGTAATGTGATCGTTCGAAGCTACGACGCCTGCTCTAATGTCGTAGAGGATTTCGCAGATGCTGTGTCGCTCAGTTTAACAGCGCCAGAGATTCGCGAAAACACCACGGCGACAACCGATGAGATGTTCCTTCGAGCTTTTTTTTCGAACCTTGTAAGCGATGCGATGCTTCCCGACGTATTCACGAACGCGGTTGGAGTATCTCCCAATGATTCTCCAAGTGTTTCGGGAATTCTCAAAGACGCTTTCGACCTTTCCTCGACGTCCGAGATCATCGCCGAGAACGAGGATGTATTTGCCGCGTACCGAGAGCATTTCGGTTTCGATCCGCGGGCCGTCTCGCCGGACACTCTGCCGAGCATGCCGGATACCGAAGCGGTCCGCGACCGCCTGGTCGAGGTGGTGACCAGCGTGACGCTGGACCAGTCGATGAGAATTCGCAACCTAGAGACCGAAGTCGAAACGTTACGCAATGGCCTCCAGGCTTTGCTTGCTACCTACTCGGCGAAATACCGGCACGACCCCGATCGGGCGGCCGAACTGGTGATCAGCGATTCGTTGGACCATTCTCTAAAGGTTCGCAGTCTCGAGACCGAATTCGGGGCGCTGCATGAAACGCTCCAAGCTCAACTCGCGACGGCTTCGGCGCAACAGCGGCGCAGCTGGGCATATCGCTGGCGCGCGGCTCGGAGCGGGCTGGTCGCTCGACTTCTAAAGCTCAAGTGACAGTGTCAATCCACGCTACGGCATGCGGCTTGGGCAATCGTGCCGGTGTCGATGATCGACGCTTTTCGGGCACCGCTTTCGGACTGCGAAACGGCGAACCGCGCCGATCGGCCGGTGGTCATGCGCTACACCCTGAGTGAGAAAGACCCCTTCCCGTGGCGGGGTTGCGCAATACCGGCGAAATCGCTATTGGCCGGCGCGTGGAACCGCACGACACTGGCGCACAAGAAGCTGAATCGACTCGAGCAATTGCTCCGGGCGGGTCGTATGCTTTCTCGAGCGGCCTTCCGGCAGTCCGTAGTACGGTTGCGCGGTATCACGCGAATAAATTTGCCGAGCTGCGCTTGGCGTAAGGTGCGGCGATGTCCGCCGACGAAGTAATGAGAGTCCGCATGGCCGATTCCGAACTCGAGAGCTACGCGAAGGATCTCGAACTGCAACTGGTCCAAGCGCGCCGGAATCCGGGCAAGACCGCACTAGAGCTTCTCGTCTTTCGCTTGCTCTTCGCCCTGTCGTCCGGCGGCTCGGTGCTTCCGCAGCGCATGGTCAGCCGGTTTGCGCGCAGCGCCGCGAAGCGCGACCCCTATCGCTCGCTCGTGCTGAACTCAGCCGACGAGCCGAAACTCCAGCAGGGGTTCAGGGTCCTCAAGGGCGCGCGGCCCCGCGACCCGGCCAAGCCGACGGTGCTTGTCGTCACGCATGAGACCAGCCGCACCGGTGCGCCGGTTCTGGCGCTGAACCTCGGTGAGGAACTGGCGCGGCGCTACAACGTCGTGTTCTTCGCGCTTGGACCGGGCGCGCTCCTTGATGCGTTCCGCGAGACGAGCTCCGCGGTCTTCACGGCCGATCGTCTCGTCGTGAGGGCGCGGGTCTACCAGGACATGGTAAGGCAGCTCCTGGGCCAGGGCGAAGTCGCCTTCGCGGTGGTGAACAGCGTGGAGTCGAGCGCGGTGCTGCCGGCGCTGAAAGCGGCCCGGATCCAGGTGGTCACGCTGATCCACGAGTTCGCAAGCTATACGCCGAACCGCGACAAGGTATTCGGCGAGATCAACGCCGCTTCAATCGCCACGGTGTTTTCCAGCCCCCTGACACTCGAGAACGCGATCGAAACCGGCGTGATCGAACCATCTGACAGGGTGCAGGTCATCCCGCAGGGGCGTTGCAACGTCCCCTCCTCCGGCGGAGACGCGTCACGGCGGGAAGAAGAGGTAACCGGGCTCCGAAACACACTGCGGCCAGCCGGAGCGGAAAACCGGTTCCTCGTCCTGGGCGCGGGATCCGTCGAGATTCGCAAGGGCCTCGACCTTTTCATCGAAAGCGCCAACCAGCTCGTGCAGGGACCCGGTGGCGACCGGTACGACTTCGTCTGGCTGGGTGGCGGTTACGATCCCAACCGAGATCACCAATACTCGGTGTATCTGGCCGACCAGATCCGGCGGTCCGGGCTCGAGGGGCGGCTCAGGATCCTCCCCCCGACCAGCGAGATCGAAACCGCCTACCGCACGGCGGACGTCTTCGTCCTGGCCTCGCGGCTCGACCCGCTCCCGAACGTGACCGTCGATGCGCTGAGCTTCGGTCTTCCGGTCGTCTGCTTCGACCGCGCCAGCGGTATTGCGCCTATTCTTGCCGAAGCGGGATTGGGCGAGGCTTGTGTTGCCCGCTACCTTGACGCAAGTGACCTGAGCAGCAAGGTTCGCGCGCTGGCAACGGATGGCGATCTGCTGGCCTTCGTCCGGAACCGTTCGCGCGAGACGGCCGAGGCCAGTTTCGACTTTTCCGGCTATGCCGCGCGGATCGAACGACTCGCGCTGCCGAGCGCGGCGGAGACCGATCCGAAACGAACCTAACCGCGCGAGTTGCGGCATTTTGCTATCAGAAGCGCGAACACGGGCGGTCGCGACGGGAACGGAAGGAACGAGGTGTGAAGGCTCTAGTCATCGGCGGTTGCGGCTTTATCGGCTCGCATGTGGTCGATAGGCTTCTCGCGGACGGCCACAAGGTGCGCTCGTTCAACCGGCGCCCCGAGTGGTCTCGCCCGCCGCTTCCCGGGGTCGACTACCAGTTCGGCAGTCTCGGCGACCGGATGGCGGTCATCGAGGCGCTCACGGGCGTGGACATCGTGTTTCACCTCGCCAGCTCGACCTTTCCGGGGACGGCCGAACTGAACCCGCAGGCGGACGTTCAGGACAACCTCATCGCGGTGTTGAACCTTCTCGATGCGATGCGCGGCGTCGGTGTCAGGCGGATCGTCTACATGTCTTCTGGCGGAACGGTCTACGGCATCCCCGAACAGGTCCCGACGCCCGAGACCCACCCGCTGCGGCCGCAAAGCTCCTATGGCATCGTGAAGGTCGCCATCGAGCAATACCTAGAGCATTACCGGAGCAAACATGGCCTGTCACCGTTGATTATCCGCGGATCAAACCCCTACGGCCCGCGCCAGGCGCATTCGGGTATACAGGGCGTGATCTCCACCTTCCTGCGTCGGGCCAAAGATGACCTGCCGATCGAGATCTGGGGCGACGGAAGTGTCGTGAGGGATTATGTCTACGTTACCGATCTCGCCGATCTGTGCGTCCGAGGTGGACCGAGCGATGTCGAGGGCGTCTTGAACGGAGGCAGCGGTGAAGGGACAAGCATCAACGAGATCGTGGACGTGATCTCGAATATAACCGGCATCGATCTGAACGTGATCTATAAACCGGCCCGCACCATCGACGTGCCGACATCGGTCTTGGATGTCAGCCGCGCTCGGGAACTTCTGGGCTGGAAGAGCGCCACGAGCCTGCAGGATGGCATGATGGCAACCTGGCGCTGGATGCAGAGCCTGCCGGATTAACCGCCGCCCAGCCTCGACATTCGACCTGGTCGCCTGCGCGGCATCGACGAGGCGTCGCGGGCGGATGTCCGCGACTTGCCCGGGGTAATCCTCCCCATGGTTAACGGGATGAGATTGTAGAATTTTCTCGTGGCGAGAGCCGAGGAGATTCGAATGAGAACGAGCCGTTTCACCGAACCGCAGATCATGGCGGTGTTGCGCCAGGCCGAGAACGGGGTGGCAGTGCCGGAACTGTGTCGCGAGCACGGGATCAGCACCGCCAGTTTTTACAAGTGGCGCGCCAAGTATGGCGGCATGGACGCGTCGATGGTGAGCCAGATGAAGGCGCTGGAGGACGAGAACCGGCGCCTCAAGCGTATGTTCGCGGATCTCAGCATGCAGGCTGATCTGCTGAAGGAGGCTCTGGGAAAAAAATGACCGGGCCAGCTCAACGCCGCGAGTTGGCCGAGAAGGCGGTGGCGACAAGAGGGGTCAGCATCGCGCTGGCCTGCCGCGCGTTCGGCGTCAGCGAGACCTGTTTCCGCTACAGTCCGAAGCGTGACGAAGAGAACGAGATGATCGCCGACCTGCTGGTCGGGCTGACCAGGGCGCACAAGACCTGGGGGTTCGGATTGTGTTTCCTGCACCTGCGGAACGTGAAGGGGCATGTCTGGAACCACAAACGCGTGCGCCGGATCTATTGCGAGTTGGAGTTGAACCTGCGGATCAAGCCACGACGTCGGCTGAAACGCGAAAAGCCCGATGAACTCGCCGTGCCGGATGCGCCCAACATGGTCTGGTCGATGGACTTCTTGGCCGACCGCCTGGCTGACGGGAGGCAGTTCCGGCTGTTGAACGTTCTGGACGACTTCAACCGCGAGGGCCTGGGTATCGAGATAGACTTCTCGCTGCCCGCCGAGCGTGTTGTTCGAGCCTTGAACCGGATCATCGCGTGGCGTGGCAAACCTCTGGCAATTCGGGTCGACAACGGCCCCGGATACGTCAGTTCCACCCTGATGACCTGGGCCGAGAAACATGGCGTCGCCCTGACCTACATCCAGCCCGGAAAGCCTCAGCAGAACGCCTATGTCGAGCGCTACATGCGTTTAGTGACAGCGGCCGAGGGAATGGCTTTGAAATTCGACCTGTCATCGTAGCATGAGCTCAAAGTTTGAAAGGTTAGAACAATGAAGTTTGCCAACATAGAGGGAGTCCGCGTTGAACCCTTTCCGAACGCGCATGGAACCTGTCCGCATTGTGGTGAGGCAGTCATAGCAAAATGCGGGAATCTTCGCGTCTGGCACTGGGCACACAAAAGCAAGCAACACTGCGATCGTTGGTGGGAACCCGAGACCGAATGGCATCGGCGGTGGAAAAATCAGTTTCCTGTCGAATGGCAAGAGCAGGGGAGACGCGCCGAGTCCGGGGAACTTCACGTCGCGGATGTGTTGACGCCTCACGGCCTAGTCTTGGAATTCCAACATTCAGCGATCAAGCGTGAGCAAGTCCAGACACGCATCAACTTCCACAAGAACATCTGTTGGATTGTTAACGGGAGGAGGCTTGAGAGCAGCTTAGCTCAGTTTGAAAGGGCGCTCGAATGAAGTCGACCGGCGGGGGCAAGGGGATCGACGGTCTTTGAGTTCCAGCTTTCGCATTCGAGGCGGCCAGACCCTCCAACCAACACGGCGACAGCGCTCGAGACCGTTGCGGTCTCAGCGCTGCCGCCCAACACTCAAACCCAACCGGGAGATTCCGGATCACTTCGGCCCTGATTCAGGAGGAAGGCCATCCGGACTGAACATCTGGCGCTGGCTCTTACCTTGCGTTAAACGCGAGCCGAGTGCGGGCGGATTGAAATGCGTGGGGAGAAGGACTGGATGGTGGACGCACTTGAGAGGCTGCGCGACCACCGTCTCATCTTCACGATCACCCCTGGTCGCAGTGGTAGCAAGCTTCTTACCGCCCTGGGCCAATGTATCACCGGTGTACAGGCTGTGCATGAAGGCCCACCGAGAATGAATTATGTACTTCGCGGAATCTGTAGTCATCCCCCCGCGGCTCGCTGGTGGCTGGAAAGTGAGATGTTTCCCACAATTGCGAGCCGCCTTGAAGGCGCGGTTTTCTTCGAGACTTCTCACCTCTTCTGCAAGGGCTTCATCGAGCCGACATTAGATCTAGGCCTTCGGCCGAGTTTCGTAATCCTCTCACGCCCCGCAAGCGAGGTGGCGTCCAGCCTATTTTCTATCGGATGCGTGCCGGAGCGCACTGGAATCGGGCGCTTGGTGCTACTTGGTCCGACCGACTCGGGTGTACAGGCTGCACCAGGCTGGCAAGCTTGGAGCGACTATCAGCTTTGCTATTGGTACGCTAAAGAAATAGAGCGGCGTCAAGTTGCATACGAGCGCTGGCTTCCGAGCAAAGGCTGCGAGGTATGCCGAGTTCAACTGTCGGAGCTTCTGGAGCCATCAACTTTGCCACAACTTGCCCAATTTCTAACGGGCCGGTCCGACCTATCGATCAACACAGCCGGGGCCGCTGCCGTGCTTTCCCGGAATCAGAACCCTAAGGTCGGGCTCACGTCTGAAATCACCCCCCCGCCGCCGGAGGCAGAACGCATAAGTCAAGAAGCCGAAGTCGATCAGACCTTTACAGAGTAACAGCGGTGAGCTGGTTTGGCATCGAGCGCGGCGGCGGCCTACGAGTAGACAGTTCAATATGAAATAGGCGTTGCTAATTGTTGGATTCGTTGGAGGAGTGGCTGCGTCCCGCGCACCACCTGTCTCTGCGATGAGGTGACCTATTTCTCCGGCGGTTAGGACGCGTTCAGTCGACGGATCGTGACATCTCCATCGATATTTAGGAACGCGCGCAGATGTCGACTGTTTTCGTCGTCATCCTCGTCGATACAGATTTCAAGAAGTGACCGCCCGTCTATCGCCGCCGTAGCTCGGATTTCCCGGTTAAGGTTGATATAGTGCGCAGAAAGTGCTTCGATATCGATATCCACTTGTTCTCGCCTGAAATACCGCACCATGCTCTGCTTCCAAGTTTCAAGGGAATCCCGTCGTGATAGGATGAATCGCGCAGTAGGGAACTCTCGAAAAAGCTGTCTGTAAAAGATGCGAGTTGGATAATCGGAAAAAGCATTGTACGGCGAATCGACAATGAATCTTTTCAATCTCTGCCAGTTTCCGTCTATATCGAGGTGAGCGGGTTTTTTTACTCCGCTTTCGTCGAAATAATAGTGAATAGATTGATATCCAGCTGATTTGAAAAAGTGGTGCAATGATGTTGTGCCGGTGCGCGAGTCGCCAAGCACGAAAACCATCGGATGCCCGTTCTTCTCCATAAAACCTCCTCCAAGTCTATATTCGGACCAATGCCCGAGTCAGGCACTTTTGATTAGATCGGTATGATGATCTAACCACTGTCGGAACTCGATTTTGAACGGATTCGGGAATGCCTTCTGCAGATCGACACGATCGCGGAACAGCTCGCGCGCTGATTTGGGAATTGGTGATCCGTCACGGAACATGCCGTAGTACCACCACCCCTTTGGGATCAGCTGTTCTGTGAAACGCTCGACTTCGCGCCGATACCAGGCCCAGACTTCATGTACCTCGAAGTTGTCCCTTGCGTAACGCTCGGTCATCGTGTCGCCGAGAGGACCGAGTTTAGTGAAGTGGTAAAACCGCAGCGGCACGCCGTTGACCAGGATCGACCCGTCCGACGGGATCGTCACCCTCCGGTGGCTAAGGTTCCAGCTGGCGACATTGTAACCCGGATCACGCAGCACCTTGACGCTATCGAAATAGCAGGGGATGAGGTTGCACCACTTCTGATCGACGAAGACCCCGATATCCAGCCGATCCACGCACCACGTGTGTAGCCGCGCGGTCCACCATTCGGCAAACGCGCGCGCTTCGGCATCGTTACGAACAGCCAGGAAACCGAGGTTGTAGGTGCCATAGTGCAGCGAGGTGATCTCGTTGTCGCGCACGGCGGTTTCTTCAGTGTCGGGGGTGGTTTGGTGAGGGGTCAGCACGATCGACCAATCATCCAGAAGATCCACGACCGGCTGCATCGAGCCGAAAACCGCGATGTCAGGATCGAAATAGACAATCTTATCCGCGTCCGGCTGCTCCATGATATGCAAGAGCGCGCGCCCCTTGACCGCCGTACATGCCTCGACGATGTCGTGACGAAACAGCCAGGGCTCGGTGATGTCGCCGAACAGCTCGTCGGCGGTAACGACCCGGTCAAAATCTTCTTCAGAGGCGTCGAACCGGAAGCCCGGGGGCGGATGGTCCGTGATCACAGCCCAGATCACCCAATCGGGGTGCTGCCTGCGCAGCGAACTAGCAAGCACGCGGGCACGATTCAGATAGCTGAACGAAAAGCTTGTATAGGCGTGGACTTTCATGCCTCGGTCATTCTTTGAAGAGTTGGTATCGCCATATCGCTGTATCGGGCGTGCAAGGTCTCGGCTCGCCGCTGCTCGCGGACTCGCAGCGCCAGGTCGCGGCACTCGGAACTGTTGAGCCAATCCGACACGGCGTCTGCAGAGTCCATCACCACACCGCGGCCCGTGGCTTGCACCAACGCCGCGACATTACCCGAGCGCACGTCCGTCACAACGAAGGCATGGCTCGCCAGCGCCTCGGCGGCGGTCAACGAAAATGTCTCAGGCCAGGCAGCGAAATGAAGAACGAAATCGATTCCGGATGCGGTCAGCGCGCGGGTCATCGCGTCGGGCGCTTCGGACGACGCCACGACGTGATGCTTGGCGATATCCAGCTTGACATCATGACGCCCGAAATAGTGGAACTCGATTTCCGTGCTGGCGGAATGATCCGCGACCAGCCGTTCGAATTCGAGCCAGCCCTTGTGGGCGACCGGCGCTCCAACGAACGCAACCCTAATCGGCGCGGCATCCGCGCGACCGAGGCTTGGCAACGGCTTTGGCCGAGCCACCGCGTCAAGAGTGATGTGCGGTTGCACGACCACGTCGTGCAGTCTGTAATCGCAGGCTTTGGTCCAGAAATCCGCGGCGACCTGAGACGGCGCGAGCGCCGTCACGGCAATCCGGTCGAAGAACTCGCTGAGGCGTTGCATATGTGCGGCGCGGGAAGCGCCAAAGACGCAGATTCCACACGCCGGCGATCCGACATCGGGCGCGCCGCAGTAGCTGATGGTGTTGCGCATCAACGTATAGCTCTGGCAGGCGGCGAAGAAGTCGTGGAGCCAGAAACAGCAGCGACTGTCTCCGCCTGCCTCGATCAGCCGCGCGACCGCCTCGGGAGCGTGGCCAAGCAGATGATGGACGACGAACCGGAAGCTTTTCCCCAGAACCGTTAGGCTTTCTACCGCCGCCATTATATCGGCATACCGTGCCACCCCGATCACGGAACCGTCCAGCGTCAGGCGGAACACGGCCATGTCGGTTTCGCTTTCTGGCAGCAGCGCTGTGCAAGTGCGCACCGGGTGAATGTTCAGATAAGCCATGCCGGCGGTTGCGGCCCGGGCGGCCTCGATCTGAATGCAGATCTGAGTGCCGCCGGTGACTTTCAGATAATTGTCGTGCGAAAGACTCACTACGACGTTATTGCTTCCGTTGGCGAGCACGGCGGCAATTGCTTCCGTCTCTAGAACCGGTTCGAGGATCTCGGGCAGCGGCGCCAGTATGGGCTGTCCTATCCGTGGCGAAATCGCGCGCAGCAGTTCGACATGCTTATTGCTCGTCCGGGCCACAGGGTTTGGCTCGGGTTTTGGCGACGGAGCTGCGAGGATGTTCTCGAGTTGCGTCATCCGAGCTCGGACCAGATTCGGCATATCGGCGGACCGGAGCAGGGCACGCGTGGCGCGGCGGTGGCGGGTATTCAGCCAGAAGTAAAGGGAAAAGGGGAATTTCCGAGCCCGGTTGGCAAGCCGCAATGCTGCGGCATGCTGCACGCCCAATTGTTCGTGCAACTTGCGCAGTTCGTCCAGCTGCGCCTGCGCAAGATCAAGACGACGCGCAAAACCGGACTCGGCTCGATCTCTGGCAGCCCGGCTCTCGGCAGCCTCTGCCTCGGAGCGCTTAACAGCCTCCACCACGGCGCGCTTGGTCGCCTCACGACTTTCGGCAGCCTCCACCTCGGCGCGCTTGGCCGCCTCCCGACTTTCGGCAGCCTCCACCTCGGCGCGATCTGCGGCAGCCCGGCTCTCGGCAGCCTCCACCTCGGCGCGCTTGGCCGCCTCGCGACTTTCGGCAGCCTCTGCCTCGGCGCGCTCCACATCGCATGGTGCCGGGGGCACCCGCAATCTGCGCGCCGCCATCTGCCGTCGAAGCGTTTCACGGCTGTACTGGGGTTGCTGCAGAAGCAGCAGCACCAGATCATCGGGCATTTCGATGAGTGGAAGAGCAAGTGTGTCGACTCGCTCGGAAAACCTTGCCGCACTCTCGGTGGGTAAAAACAGCAGGCCGCATTCCGTACCACCGGCAAAGACGTCGTGTGTCGAGCCGTTAAAGTTTGCGGGGTTATACGCTGGGGTGTTGATGCCATAGCAAAAATAGCCGCATCCCTGCATGTGGCGCAGCAGATCGACGCCGCTGCCTACGTTGAGTACTTCACTGAACACCACCGGCCTGTGATCGGCCAGGATCCGTGTCGCCCCTTTGAGGGCCTGTAATTCGCCACCCTCCAGGTCGAGTTTTATGAAATGCACCACTTCGTCAATTTCATCTTCGAGCCGTATAAGTTCCACCGGACCGTCGCCCGCGTCGGCTGCCAGCCGGGTTCCGCCCACGTTTCCGTCCTGTGTTTCAAGAAGGCGTCCGCGTCCCCCTACGTCGGCGAGACCGCAGGCACGAACTTCGATGTTCTGCAGAGGAGCCATCGCAATATTTCGTGCCAACACCGTCCGGTTCTCGGCCGATGGCTCGAAACAGATCACCCGTCCACGGGAGCCAACCTTTTCCGAAAACGCGCGCGCGTGGGTCCCGAAACAGGCTCCGCCGTCGATCACGGTTTCGCCGTATGCCATAAAATGGAACAGTATATCTAGTTCGGCTTGCGCCCATTCCCCGTATTCGCGCAGGGAATCTCCGATTATGTCGGGGCGGTCTTGTATGCAAAAACGGCCAAATCGCGTGTTAACTTCGATAAGCGAATATTGTTCGTGGGTTTGTGTGCGGTTTGGTCTCTCGCCATCGAAGAAAGTCATTCTGTCCTTCTATCTTTTCTGAACGCAACAACCACAGTGACAACTCAGTCACCTTATGTATTGTCTTGTTCGTCAGCGGCAAATCGCTCAACTTTGGTGTACATGGCAAAGATCCACGAGGCCGTTAGACAGCGGATTTGCGAACGTCCGGGTTGCCTTCTAGGCAGCAGCCTAGGGGACGTCAAGGCAGAGTTTTGTGCCCGAAAACTTGGCCCGCACCATCAAACCGTGGGATCAAACACCTAAGCCCCGGACGTAATCAGGGGCCTCTTTGTGTTTAATTGGAGGTCCCGGATCAGGTCCGGGACGCGACTGCATCAGAAGTCGAACTTCACGCCCTGCGCCAACGGCAACTGGGCCGAATAGTTGATCGTGTTCGTCTGCCGCCGCATGTAGCCCTTCCAGGCATCCGAGCCGGATTCCCGGCCGCCGCCCGTCTCCTTCTCGCCGCCGAAGGCGCCGCCGATCTCGGCGCCCGAGGGACCGATGTTGACGTTGGCGATGCCGCAGTCGGAGCCGGCGGCAGAGAGGAACGCCTCGGCCTCGCGCATGTTCAGCGTGAAGATGCAGGAGGAAAGCCCCTGCGGCACGTCGTTCTGGATCGCGATCGCTTCCTCAAGCGTCTCATAACCGAGGACATAGAGGATCGGCGCGAAGGTCTCGGTCCTGACGGTGTCGGTCTGCTTCGGCATCTCGGCGATGGCGGGTTCGACATAGGCCCCGCCCTGCGGCACGCCCGTCGCCACGACCTTGCCGCCGTGGACGGTCCCGCCCTCGGCCTTCGCCTTCTCAAGCGCCGCCTGCATCCGGTCGCGCGAGGCATGGTCGATCAGCGGGCCGACCAGCGTGGTCGACTTGCGCGGATCGCCGATCGGGAGCGAGGCATAGGCCTTGGTCAGCTTCGCGACCAGATCGTCCTTGATCGAGTTGTGCGCGATGAGCCGGCGGAGCGTCGTGCAACGCTGCCCCGCCGTGCCGACGGCGGAAAAGACGATGGCGCGGACGGCCATGTCGAGATCGGCCGAGGGCGCGACGATCATCGCGTTGTTGCCGCCAAGCTCGAGGATCGGCCGGCCCCAGCGGGCGGAGACCTTCGGGCCGACGATGCCGCCCATCCGGGTCGAGCCGGTGGCCGAGACGATCGGCACGTCCTTCGAGTTCACCAGCGCCTCGCCGATCGCCGGGCCGCCGATCACCAGCTGGCAAAGCCCTTCCGGCGCGTCGCCGAAACGCTTCAGCGCGCGGTCCATGATCTTCATCGTGGCCATTGCCGTCAGCGGCGTCTTCTCCGACGGCTTCCAGATCACCGGATCGCCGCAGACGAGCGCCAGTGCGGTGTTCCAGCACCAGACCGCCACGGGGAAGTTGAAGGCGGTGATGATCGCGCAGGGGCCGAGCGGGTGCCAGGTCTCCATCATCCGGTGGCCGGGACGTTCGGAGGCGATGGTGAGCCCGTAGATCTGACGCGAGAGACCGACCGCGAAGTCGCAGATGTCGATCATCTCCTGCACTTCGCCCAAGCCCTCGGAGGTAATCTTGCCCGCCTCAAGCGTGACCACGGCGCCGAGTTCGTCCTTGGCGGCGCGCAGTTCCTCGCCGAGAAGCCGGACAAGCTCGCCGCGGCGGGGCGCCGGCACGGTGCGCCAGGCTTTGAACGCGGCCTGCGATTTCGCGATGATCGCGCCCATGTCGGCGGGGTTCGTCTCGGCCACTTTCGCGACCTCGGCCCCGTCGATGGGCGAATGCACGGCGAGCGTGCCGCCGGTCACTTCCGATTGCGTCAGGCCCGCGGCCTTGAGGATGTCGTCGTGGCTCATGTCAGTCTCCCTTGGTAACGGTCCCGCGCTGGTCGTCCATTCCCATGGAGATCAGCACCGGCTCCGGCTGTTGCCGTGTCTGGAAATCGGTCTTGGATCCCATGCTACGCCAATCACTGAGAATCAGCGACTGGACGACCGCGCCGCCGAGCGTGGTGCCGGGGCCGGTGACAATGAAGAGGTCGGGCGCGAACTCCCGCGCCGCGATCCTGATCGCATGGGTGAAGTCGTAGGTCTCGGTCACCTGGTGGCCGAGCGTATAGTCCCAAAGCGCGTGGGTGTCGGTGGCGCCAGGCCACCAGATCGCCCCGCGCCCGTCGATCATCGGCAGCTTCGGCTGGCTGAAGAGCGCGGGCGACAGACGCGAGCGGCCGCGCTCGGCGACCGGCGCCTGAAGGCTCGAATGGAACGCCGCGTGGTTGGCGAGCCGCATCGGGAATCGACCCTGTACCGGCGGAACCGCAGCCTCGAAAGCCGCGAGTGCCGCCTCGTTCCCGGCGATGACCAGCATGCCGCCGAGGTCGATCGAGAGCGTCAGCACATGGTCCGGGCGGGCGTCGACCTCCTCGATCCGCGCCATCAGCTCGGCCTTGCGTCCCGGGTCGGGCCGCCAGTCCTCGCCCACGAACGGGTAGATGAGCTGGCCGCCGATCAGCGCCTCCTGCATCAGCGTGCCCATCGTGTTGACGACCTCGAACCCCGCCTCGGCGGTCAGCGCCCCGCCGCAGGCGAGCGCCGAATACCAGCCCATCGAGTTGCCGGTGACCGCGACGACCTCGACCTCGTCGCCGTCGATGGCGCGAAAGTCGCCAAGCGTCGCGGCGTAGATCAGGGCGCTCGCATTGTCGCCTCGGGTATGCTTCGCCACCGAATAGGAGGCCGCCCCGTCAAGTGCCGACAGCGTCTCCTGCCCCAGCGCGGCGCGCGTCGCGTCGAAGGCCCCGAGCAGCGCGCGGTCCCCGAAATGCCGCTTGAGATAGCCGAGTTCTGTCTTGGTATAGGTGCCCCGACCGGGGCAGATGACGACGGCGGTCTTCATTTCGTCCCCCCGATCAACGCCATCGCGGCGTCAAAGATGCTGTCGGCCGACGGCATCGTCGCGGCATAGGCAGGGCCGGTCGCGATGAAGCTGTCCTCTGCCGTGAGCCGCGCCACCGGCACGTCGCCGCGCTCGGCGAAGAGCGCCATCAGCGCCTCGGCAACGCCACCCGAGTGACGGGTCTCGTCGACGATGAGGATACGCCCCGCCCCCTTCACGGCGTCCACCAATGCGTCGGCGGGCAAGGGCGACAACCAGCGCATGTCGATGACGCGCGCCTTGACGCCCGTCTCGGCCAGCCGCTTTTCCGCCTGCCGCGAGAGGTAGGTGCCATTGCCGAAGGTGACGATGGCGAGATCCTGGCCGTCACCGTGGACACCCACCTCGCCGAACGGAATCACCTCGTTTCGGGCGGGATAGAGACGCATCCAGCCGCCGTCCTTCTCGCCGTGAAGGTCGCGCATCGGGTAAAGCGCGATGGGTTCGAGGAAGACCACGACGCGCTGCTCCTCCCTCGCGAGCCGCACGCATTCGCGCATCATCTTCGCCGCGTCGGCCCCGTTCGACGGGCAGGCGAGAATCACGCCCGGAATGTCGCGAAGAACCGCCACCGAGTTGTCGTTGTGGAAATGCCCGCCGAAGCCCTTCTGGTAGCCAAGACCGGCGATTCTGAGCACCATCGGGTTGGTGTATTGCCCGTTCGAGAAGAACGGCAAGGTCGCCGCCTCGCCCCTGATCTGGTCCTCGGCATTGTGCAGATAGGCGAGGAACTGGATTTCGGGCATCGGCACGAAGCCGTTCTGCGCCATGCCGATCGCAAGGCCGAGGATCGACTGCTCGTCGAGAAGCGTGTCGACCATCCGGTCCGGCCCGAAGCGCTGGGTCAGCTTCTGGGTCACGCCGTAGACGCCGCCCTTGCGGCCGACATCCTCGCCCATCATGACGATCTCGGGATGCTCCAGCATCAGGTCGGTTAGCGCCCAGTTGATGAGCCGCGACATGATCTGCGGCTCTCCCATCGCCTTCATGTCCGACCCGAAGGCGGCGGCCCGAGCCTCGTCCGAGGGGCCGTTCGTCGGCTTGCAAAGCCGTTTCGGGGGAATGATGCTCGCCATGACGTCGCCCGCGGTCTTCAGGCGCGGCCGCGTCACGGCCTCGCCGGCGATCCGCGCCACCCGGGCGTTCGCCTCCCCGTAGATCGCGAGCGCCGTTTCCGGGTCCAGCGCCCCGGCCTCGCCCATCAGCCGCACGGAATGGAGAAGGGGGTCATTCGCCTCCTCGGCCTCGACCTCCTCGCGCGCGAGGTAAGTGGTGGGCACATCCGCCCCGGCATGGCCGTAAAGCCGGATCGTTCCGACATGGAGGAAAGCGGGCTTCTTCCTGGTGCGGACGTAATGCGCGGCTTCCTGCGCAACGCGGAACGTCTCGTAGATGTCGAGCCCGTTGCAGTGAAAGTACTTCAACCCCGGCCGGTTTCGGAAGGTCGCGGCGATCCAGCCCTTCGGGGTCTTGGTCGAAATGCCGATGCCGTTGTCCTCGCAGACGAAGAGCAGCGGAAGCGGGATCGACTGGTAGGAGGTCCAACCAGCGGTGTTGAACGCGCCCTGTGCGGTCGAATGATTGGCCGAGGCATCGCCGAAGGAGCAATAGACTATGGCGTCGTCGGGCAAAGCCTTGTGTTCCGGCGCATGGCGGCGGGCCGCACCGATCGCATAGGCCGCACCCACCGCCTTCGGCAGATGCGAGGCGATGGTCGAGGTCTGAGGCGGGATGCTGAGCGCCTTCGAGCCCAGAACCTTGTGCCGCCCGCCCGAGATCGGATCCTCCGACGAGGCCGCGAAGCTCAGAAGCATGTCCCAGGCAATCGACTGACCCGGCACCTGCGCCGCCCGCGCGATCTGGAAGGCGGCGTCACGGTAATGCAGGAAGGCCATGTCGGTCGGGCGAAGCGCGGCGGCAACCGCCGCCAGCCCCTCATGCCCCGAGGACCCTATGGTGTAGAATCCTTGCCCCGCCTTCTGCATGGCGCGGCTCTGCCGGTCGAGCGCACGGGACAAGCACCCCGCGCGAAAGACCGACACCGCCTCGGCCGCCGAAAGCGGCCCGGAAGGCGCGGCACCGCCGGGCAGATCACCCGCAGCGACGCGTCTCAGGAAGTTGTCATGAACGATATCGGCGCGATCCATGATCCAGAACTCTTTCGCTCTTCTTCTTTTTCCAAATATCCCCGCCGGAGGCATCCAGCGGATGGGCCGGGAGCCTCCGGCGGGGATATTTTCGAAAAGAAGAAATCAGAAGAAGGCCTGCAGCCCGGTGATCGCGCGCCCGAGGATGAGGGCGTGGACATCGTGCGTGCCTTCATAGGTGTTGACGGTCTCGAGGTTCATCGCATGGCGCATGACCTGGAATTCTTCCTGGATGCCGTTGCCGCCATGCATGTCCCGGGCCATCCTGGCGATGTCGAGCGCCTTGCCGCAGTTGTTGCGCTTGACGAGGCTGATCATCTCGGGCGCGGCCCTGGCCTCGTCCATCAGCCGGCCGACGCGCAAGGAAGCCTGCAGGCCGAGCGAGATCTCGGTCATCATGTTCGCGAGCTTCAGCTGGTAAAGCTGGGTCTGCGCGATCGGCCGGTTGAACTGCTTGCGGTCGAGCCCGTACTGGCGCGCCGCGTGCCAGCAGAACTCGGCAGCCCCGAGGACGCCCCAGGAAATGCCGTAGCGGGCGCGGTTGAGGCAGCCGAACGGGCCCTTCAGCCCCTCGACGTTCGGCAAGAGCGCGTCCTCGCCGACCTCGACATTGTCCATCACGATCTCGCCGGTGATCGAGGCGCGCAAGCTCAGCTTGCCGCCGATCTTTGGCGCCGACAGCCCCTTCATGCCCTTGTCGAGGACGAAGCCGCGGATCTTGCCGCCATGCGCCTCGGACTTGGCCCAGACAACGAACACGTCCGCGATGGGCGCGTTCGAGATCCACATCTTCGACCCGTTGAGCACATAGCCATTCGCGGTCTTGGTCGCGCGGGTCTTCATGCCGGCGGGGTCCGACCCGGCATCGGGTTCGGTCAGGCCAAAGCAGCCGATGAATTCACCGGATGCGAGCTTCGGCAAGTATTTCCGGCGCTGATCCTCCGAGCCGTAGGCATAGATCGGGTACATCACCAGCGAGGACTGCACCGACATCATCGAGCGGTAGCCAGAGTCGACCCGCTCGACCTCGCGGGCGATGAGGCCGTAGGAGACGTAGTTCGACCCCAACCCGCCGTATTCCTCGGGGATGGTGACGCCGAGAAGTCCCATCTCGCCCATCTCGCGGAAGATCTCGGGGTCGGTCCTTTCCTCGCGGTAGGCCTCGATGACGCGCGG
The DNA here is from genome assembly GCF_033436765.1 of Defluviimonas sp. D31. Taxonomy (NCBI): domain Bacteria; kingdom Pseudomonadati; phylum Pseudomonadota; class Alphaproteobacteria; order Rhodobacterales; family Paracoccaceae; genus Albidovulum; species Defluviimonas sp. D31. The sequence continues at coordinate 356,951 of NZ_JAWQFN010000003.1, read as the reverse complement.
CTGCAACTTCTCTTGCGCATAGGCGCGGGCGCCGTCGCGGAGCATCCGCTCTTCCTCGGTCAGCTGGTCTTCCATGCGGAAGGCGTCTTCCCAGTCGAAGCGCGACAGGTCGGGGGCGTCTTTCGGTTTCAGAGCCATTTGGGTCCTCACTTCAGATTCGCGCAGAACCGCGCGATGCGGGTGGCGGCCTCGGTCAGCGAGGCCCGGGAATAGGCGTAGGAGAGCCGGACATAGCCGGGCGTGCCGAAGGCGCGGCCGGGGACGAGGGCGACGCCCTGTTCCTCCAAGAGAGCCTCGCAGAAATCGGCGTCGGATTCGATCCGGCGGCCTTTGGCCGTGACCTTCCCGAAGGCGCGGGCGCAGCCGGGGAAGAGGTAGAAGGCACCGTCGGCCGAGGGGCAGTCGAGCACGCCGGTCGCGTTCAGGGCGGCGGCCAGCATGTCGCGGCGCTCGCGGAAATCGTCGCTGCGTTCGGCCAGAAGCTGCTGGTCGCCGTCGAGCGCGGCGACGGCCGCCGCCTGGCTGACGGAAGACGCGCCCGAGGTGATCTGGCTCTGGATCGCGAGCATCGCCGCGGTCAGCCGTTTCGGCCCGATGCCCCAGCCGATGCGCCAGCCGGTCATCGCATAGCTTTTCGACACCCCGTTCACGATCAGCGTGCGGTCGGCGAGGTCGGGCGCGACCGAGCGGAACGAGCGGAACGGGACGTAGGAGATGTGCTGGTAGATCTCGTCGACCATGATGCCGACATGGGGCGCGTCGCGCAGCACTTCGGCCAGGGCTTCGAGATCGGCCTCCGAATAGACCGCGCCCGAGGGGTTCGAGGGCGAGTTGAGGAGAAGCCATCGCGTCTTCGGCCCGATCGCGTCCCGCAACTGTTCGGGCGTGATTCGGAACCCGGTCTCGGCACTGGTCGGCATGACCACCGGTTTGCCGTCGCAGACGGTGACGATGTCGGGGTAGCTCGTCCAGTAGGGCGCGACGATCAAGACCTCGTCGCCGGGGTCGAGCGTCGCGGCGAAGGCGTTGTAGAGAACCTGTTTTGCGCCGGTGCAGACTATTATTTCGGCCGTCTCCGGCGTGTAGCCGTTCTCGCGCTGGCAGGCCGCGGCGATGGCGCGGCGCAGCTCGAGCGTGCCGGCGGTAAGGGTGTAGGTGGTCTCGCCCGCAAGCGCGGCCTGGTGCGCCGCGTGGATCACATGCGGCGGCGTCGGGAAGTCCGGCTCGCCGGTGCCGAGCGTGATGACATCGCGCCCCTCGCGCTTCAGCGCGTCGGCAAGCTCGGAGATCTTCAGGATCTCGGAGAGTTCGACCGCATCGATGCGGGCGGAGCGGCGGAACGGGTCGGACATGGCGGCCTCATGCGGGGTTTTATGCCTTATGGGCCATTGTATCCCACATGGATACCGATATTGTGGCCTTGATATATGCATGGAGCGCATACTATGGCGACACCTCGCCGGCTTCTTCCGTCGATCTCCCTGCTCACGGCCTTCGAATCGGTCGTCCGGACCGGCTCGACGCTCGCCGCCGCCCGCGACCTCGACCTGACCCAGGGCGCGGTGAGCCGCTTGATCCAGAACCTCGAGACGCAATTGGGCGTGACGCTCTTCCTGCGCGAGCGGCGGCGGCTCATTCCGACCGACCATGCGCTCGCCTATGCCCGCGACGTGGTGAAGGCGCTCGACCTCATCTCGCGCGGCTCGATGCGGGTCAGGTCGGACACCGGGGGCGGTACGCTCTCGCTCGCGATCCTGCCGACCTTCGGCACGCGGTGGCTGGCGCCGCGCCTGCCCCGCTTTCTTGGCGATCATCCCGGCATCACGCTCAATCTCGGCACAAGGCTAAGACCCTTCGACTTCGATGAGGAGGGATTCGACGCCGCGATCCATTTCGGCACCGATGACTGGGCCGGCACCGGCGCGGTGAAGCTCTTCGACGAGCGGCTGGTGGCCTGTTCCGCGCCGCGCTTTCTTGCCGATCACCCGGTCGGATCGCCGGCGGACCTGGTAGGACTGCCGCTTCTGCAACTGGAGACCCGGCCGAATGCCTGGGCCGCCTGGTTCGCCCATCACGGGGTGGACCGCCGTGTCGGGCAAGGCATGCTCTTCGATCAGTTCGCGCCGATGATCCAGGCGGTGATCCACGGGCTCGGCGTGGCGCTCTTGCCGGAGTTCCTCGCCAAGTCCGAGTTGGCGGACGGGCGCCTTGTCGAGGTCTACGGCGGGCCGGTCCGGGGCGAGGGCAGCTACTACCTCGTCTGGCCCTCGGTCGGCGGCTGGTATCCGCCCTTGCAGGCGTTCCGCGACTGGCTGGTGGCCGAGGCCGCCGACCCCGATGGCGAGGCGATGCTGCCCCGTTGACCTTTCGGCGCGCCGGGACCACCTTTGCCGCATGAACACGCGCGCCGACATCCATGACCGCCTTGCCGCCTCGCTGAAGGAAGCACGGAAGTCTAAGGGGCTCAGCCTCGACGCGGTGGCGAAGCTCTCGGGCGTGTCGCGCTCGATGGTAAGCCAGATCGAGCGCGGCGAGAGCAGCCCGACGGTGGCCACGCTGTGGAACCTGACGCAGGCGTTGCAGGTCGATTTCGCCGGGCTTCTCGAGGGGCGGACCACGCCGGGGATCGAGGTGATCCGGGCCGAGGCGGCGCCGGTCATCGCGGGCCGCGGTCAGGGGGTGCGGATCCGGATCCTGTCGCCTGCCGAGGCGGCCGGGGAGCACGAGGTTTACGATCTGCGGTTCGATGCCGGGGGGCAGCTCGTCAGCGATCCGCACGGGCCGGGCTGCCGCGAGCATCTGACGGTTCTGGAAGGTGCGGTGACCGTGGTGTCCGGTGATGATGTGCAGGGACTGGGTGTCGGTGACACGGCGCGCTATTTCGCCGACCGGCCGCACCGGATCGAGACCGTAGGTGGAATGGCGCGGGCAATCCTGATCGTGCAGAACAGCTAGCCGCCAACAGCCTTCGCGTGTCGGTCCATCAACGCGCGCAGCGCGTCTTCATACCTGCCGAGACGAGCCAAGCCATTCTCGAGCGCGGGGATCATCTCGTTGGCGAGCTCGGCTCTCCGGCCAAACGCCTCCAGAATAAACGCTCGGATATCGTCGCTGCCTTGATCAACGCAATCGACGACGTGGTCGTATCCAAGTGCCCCGAACAGCCCGGAAAACTTAAGGCTATAGGCCATGGGCACGACTGGAACTCCGGACGAAAACGCGGCGATACATGCGTGCATCCGGGCGCCGGCGAAAAAATCTAGCCCGGAAATGTAGCTCTTCGCGTCGGATGGAGTGTCAAAAGCCGGGGCGACAACAATCGACGGATATTCCGTCCCGAGGGCGCGTGCGGCCCGCAGATCATCCTCATTTGCGCCCGGTTCGTGCGAGATGACATGCGAGACCAAGTGCAGTTCGCAGCTCTCCTCGCGAGCCAGGAAATCCTCGATCAACCCCCTGATCATCGCAGGATAGTCGCTCTTGAGTCCGAACTCGTTCGCGCCGGTATAGCCCCTTGCCATGAGAAGTCCCGAGACGTTGATCCCGACGCGAACCCGGCCGTCAGCACGCGCAGGTCGCTTGTCGTAAGGCAAGCGGAGGGCCACATCCGAGGCTTTGACGACATCGCCGTGGTACCCGATCTCGCGAAGGTGAGATATCGATTTCTCGTCCCTCGTTGCGACAAGAGCGGACCGGTTGAGTGTCGCCCGAGCGAGCCGCCGTGAACCGGCGCGTGTAAAAGGTCCGATCGTCTGGGGTGCCACCACCAGCGGGCACCCGGCGGCATGGGCGAGGAATTTCAATGCGAAAAGCCGCCGTAGTCGACGTGCGCCGTAGATGTCGGAAAAGCTGTCGCCAGCTCCTATATCGATCGCGATGTCGGAGCGCCTCATCAGCGCAAACACGGAACCCGGATCGACAAGGTCGCGTCCGCCGATCTCGCGGATGGATATATCATTGCCAGCGACGTAAGGCTTGCGGGGATTCTTCCAGTCGATCACCGTGATCTCTGTATCGATTCCCAGAAGCTCGGAGTTGCGCCGAATGATATCGATATCCGCTACGGTTAAGGCGCCGACGCCGAGGTTCATGTTTTTGCAGGAGTGGAAGATCAGGCTGACACTAAGCTTTCGGCGCAAAGCAGTCATCTCCTCAATCATTGTTGGCCTGAGTTGCTGCGCTTGCCCGGCCCGAAAGTTGTCGGCGGGTCATGCCCAAAAAATTCCGCAGGTTGCGTGAAAACGCATTCTGCCGAGCCGCGGCGAACAAGTGTAGCCCTCGGTAACAAGGGATCGGGCGGAGGCAAAGTCGTTGCCCCAAGAGTCGGGCAAGTAGTGCCCGGCGCCGTTCACGCTGTCCTGGCTGAATTGACGCCAACCTTGAAACCCGAAACGGCGAGATCGCGATTGCGCCATCCCGCACCGCTTCATTAAGCAAGGTCGCGCCAAGTTCGGTCCGGGCAACGATTAGACTTATGCCATCCGCCTCCTCGAAGACGGGATAGCCGGCCTCATCACATTCCCACGCATCGCCGCAGACGAGATCCGCCGCACAACCGGTACCGTCGGCGCATATGCGGCATCGGTGCTGCACTTCGCGCGATAGGATGGATCCCCAGCTGTCCTGATAGGTCATTGACCGTTCGGTTCCATCCCTGCGGATGACAGTCGCGCGGCCGGGCCAACCATTGCCGCGGTACCGGAAAGCCTTCGCATCGGCCGGGCGGGTGTCTAGCGCCCGCAGCAGGGCGGCCCCGCCGTGCCCCGATGGAACGCCCGCACAAAAAAACGAGAGTATCACCGGAACGGAGCGGGCGATTTCTGGATCGTTGTCAGCCAACGCCCGCATGGCGGCCGCGTCGCAGGGTTTTCCAACAATGGCGAAGCGGCGTCCCGTGGCAACATGATCGCGCAGATGTGCCAACGGAGCGGATGGAGCATAGCGTGACCCTGCGGCCGCCAGTACGCCAAGCCGGTCTGTTACGACCGCTTCGGCATTGGCGGTCACAGGAGCCGAAGCAGCACAGGTTTCTAGGACAGCATCAACGCGACCCGAGCGGATCAGATAATTGGCAAGCGCAGATAAAACGCCGCCGGACGATCCTGCAAACCGTATCTCAGGATCCGTCGACCAGCCCGATTGCACCGATATGTAAGGCCCCCAAAGGATGTCATCCTTGCGCCCCCCAGCAGAAACGGTCTGCCCGAGCCCCGGGCAAACCGCATGTACCAACGTATCCTCAGTCGCTTCGAGAGGGCGACTTATCCGCGGTCGAAGAAATCCGTCACTATCCTCGTGCATGGAGATTTTATCAGGCGCGATCACCGCGCAACCGCCGCATCCCGCGCACAAGTTGCCGCTCTCGACGCGCGAAAGGCTTCTGGAGAGCGCCGGCGATATCATCTGAGCATGACTGTTGGCTAATCCTAGTCCGCGAAATGATTATCTTCGCTTATATATTGACAACGCAAATGGCGCAAGTTGAGGGCTTGAATCATCTGTGTTCCGGAACCCTGGGCGAAGACTATCTCGGCGCCGCTTTTTTCTTGTCGTACCGCGGATAGTCTGGTGGCGTTTCGCAGCATTACGAGACGCGTTGACAGTAGCAGTGCCCTGAATGATATTCCGTTATCAAGGAGGAGCTTCTAATATGCCGGACGTTCAGTTTTTCTTGAGACATGTCAGCGCGACGCTCGCCGCTATCGACGCCGACGGCCTTTACAAGCGCGAGCGGCTGATCACCTCGGCTCAAGGCGCCCATGTGAAGGTCGCGGGGCGCGACGTGCTCAATCTCTGCGCCAACAACTACCTCGGGCTTGCCGATCATCCGGCGCTCATCGCGGCGGCGCGGGCGGCGATGGCGGATCACGGTTACGGCATGGCCTCGGTCCGGTTCATCTGCGGCACGCAGGACCTGCACCGGGAACTCGAGGCGCGGATCGCGCGGTTCCTTGGCAAGGACGATTCCATACTCTTCGCCGCCTGTTTCGACGCCAATGGCGGTTTGTTCGAGCCGCTTCTGGGGCCGGAGGATGCGATCATCTCGGATGCGCTGAACCATGCCTCGATCATCGACGGCATCAGGCTCTGCAAGGCGAAACGCTACCGTTACGCCAATTCCGACATGGCCGATCTCGAGGCGCAGCTCAAGGCGGCGCGGGCGGATGGCGCGCGCTTCGTGATGATCGCGACCGATGGCGTCTTCTCGATGGACGGATATCTCGCGAAGCTCCCGGAGATCGTGGCGCTCGCAGAGAAATACGGCGCGCTCACCATGGTGGACGATTGCCATGCGACCGGGTTCATGGGGCCGCAGGGGCGCGGTACGCCGGCCCATGCCGGGGTCGAGGTCGATATCCTGACCGGCACGCTCGGCAAGGCGCTGGGCGGGGCTCTGGGCGGCTACATCGCCGGGCCGCAGGCGGTCATCGACCTCTTGCGTCAACGGGCGCGGCCCTATCTCTTCTCGAACGCGCTGCCGCCGGCGGTGGTCGCGGCGGGCATCGCCGCCCTCGATCTCGTCGAGGCGGCAGAAGATCTCCGGGCGTCCTTGTTCGACAACGCCCGCTACTGGCGCGCCGGGCTTGAAGAAGCGGGCTTCACGCTCCTGCCCGGCGAGCACCCGATCGTGCCGGTGATGCTCGGCGATGCCGCCCTCTCGCAAAAGATGGCGGCGGCGCTCTACGAGCGCGGCGTCTATGTCGCGGGCTTCTTCTTCCCGGTCGTGCCGAAGGGGCAGGCGCGAATCCGGACCCAGATGAACGCGCGGCTGACGCGCGCTGACCTCGATTTCGCGCTCGACGCCTTCCGGGCGGCGGGCAAGGCGGTGGGAGCGATCTGATGCGCAATGACATGAAGGCACTGGCGAAGGCGAAGCCCGAGGTCGGGCTCTGGATGGAGCACCGCCCGGTGCCGGAGATCGGTGCGGACGACGTGCTGATCCGAATCCGCAAGACCGGGATCTGCGGCACCGATATCCATATCTGGAACTGGGACGAATGGGCGGCGAAGACGGTGCCCGTGGGTCTTGTGACCGGGCATGAATTCGCCGGCGAGATCGTCGAGATCGGCAAGAACGTCGAGGGGCTGACCATTGGCCAGCGCTGTTCGGGCGAGGGCCATCTGATCGGCAAGCAGTCGCGGCAGAGCCGTGCCGGCAAGTTCCACCTCGATCCCGCGACGCGGGGGATCGGCGTGAACGAGCAGGGGGCATTTGCCGAGTACCTGAGGCTTCCCGCCTTCAACGTCGTGCCGCTGCCCGACGAGATCGACGACGAGATCGGGGCGATCCTCGATCCCTTGGGCAACGCCGTCCATACCGCGCTGTCGTTCGATCTCGTCGGCGAGGACGTGCTGATCACCGGCGCGGGCCCGATCGGCATCATGGCCGCCGCCGTCGCCCGCCATGTCGGCGCGCGCCATGTGGTGATCACCGATATCAACCAGGACCGGCTCGACCTTGCCGCGCAGGTCACCGACGTGATCCCGGTGAACGTCGCGAAACAGGATCTGAAGGACGTCGAGGGCGCCCTGAAGATGAAGGAGGGCTTCGACGTCGGCATGGAGATGTCAGGCAGCCAGGCCGCGCTCGACCAGATGGTCGAGAACATGGTGATGGGGGGCCGGATCGCCATGCTAGGCATCCCGCCGGGCAAGTCGCCGGTGGACTGGTCCCGCATCGTCTTCAAGGCGATCACCATCAAGGGCGTCTATGGCCGCGAGATCTTCGAGACCTGGTACAAGATGATCGCGATGCTGGAGAACGGCCTCGATATCCGCCGCGTCATCACCCACCGTTTCAAGGTCGATGATTTCCGCGACGGGTTCGAGATCATGCGCTCGGGAAAGAGCGGCAAGGTCGTGCTCGACTGGACCTGAGCGCCGGGTCCGGCCCCGCGGGGCCGGGCCGGTGCGATCAGACCGTGTGCAGGTAGAGGTCGTAATCGACTTCCGAGATCGTGCGGGCAACGCGGGCATACTCCGCAGCCTTCACCTCGACGAAGGTGCGGTGCATGTCCTCGCCGAGCGCGGTCTTGAGGAACTCCGAGTTCCGCGCCGCCTCGATCGCCGCGCGCCATTCGCGCGGGATCTCCGGTCCGTCCGGGTCCTCGGCATAGGCGTTGCCGGTGGTCTCGGGGCCGGGGTCGAGCTTCTTGTCGAAGCCGTGGAGAATGCCCGCGAGCACGGTCGCGGCGACGAGATAGGGGTTGGCGTCGACGCCTGAGGGCCGATGCTCGATCCGCCGCGCCTTCACGTCGCCGGCAGGAACGCGAAGTGCCACCGAGCGGTTGTTCACCCCCCAGGCGGTCGAGATCGGCGCGTAGCTCTGGTTGGCGAAGCGGCGCCAGGAATTGAGATGCGGCGCAAAGACCAGCATCGATTCCGCCATCGTCGCCCGAAGACCGCCGAGCGCGTGAAGGAGCATGTTTTCCCACTTGCCGGGCTTCTTCTCGGCAAAGACGTTCTCGCCCTTCTCGTTCATCAGCGAGACGTGGAAATGCATCCCCGAGCCGGCGTAATCGGCGATCGGCTTGGCCATGAAACAGGCCACGACCCCATGTGCCCGCGCCTGCGCCCGGACGATCCGCTTCAGCCGCATCAGGTCGTCGGCCGCCTGCATCACGTCCTCGCGGTAATGCAGCGTCAGCTCGTACTGGCCCGGCGCATATTCCGAGATCATCGTCTCCGCCGTGATCCCGGCCTTGGCCGCCCCCGCATAGATGTCGGAGAACAAGGGCAGCATCCCGTGCAGGTGATCGACCGAATAGACCTCGGTCTTGTGGCTGTCGCGCCCGTCGAGCACGTCGGCGGCGGGGCGGACCCTGCCGTCGGGGCCGCGCTCCTTGGCGAGGAGGAAGAATTCGAGTTCGAAGGCGCCGGCGGGCTTCAGCCCCCGCTTGGCGAATTCATCGACCTGGCGCTGGAGCGCGTGGCGGGGATCCGAAGTCATCGGTCGTCCATCGAGCTCGTAGAGCGACATCAGCACCTCGGCGCGCGGCGGGGTGGTGTTGTGCAGGACCTTGAGCGTGCCGGGAATCGGCCAGGCGCGGAGATCGCCGTCGCCCTTGTCCCAGATCAGGCCGGTTTCGTGCACGTCCTCGCCGCAGATATCGAGGCCGAGGATCGAGATCGGCATGTGCCGACCGGACTTGTAGAGCGAGGGCAGCTCGTGGCGGCGGATGATCTTGCCGCGGCCGATGCCGTTCGAATCGTGGAGCACGATGTCCACGGCCTCGATTTCGGGATGCTGGGCGAGGAAATCTTCGGCCTCGGCGAGGGTCGCGCCCGAGGGGCAGGGATTGGTCATGGTGTCCTCAGGCAAAAAGCTCGGAAAGGGTGTCGTCGAAGGCGGCGATGAGCCGGTCGATCTGGCGTTTTCTCGTCGCCGGGCTGACCAGCATCATGTTGTGGAAGGGCGCGATCAGGCAGCCGCGGTTGAGAAGCGCGGTGTGCAGGGTCGCCTCGACCTCGGGCATATGGGCGGCACCCGCCTCGGTGCCGTTCTTCAGCGGGCCGGGGGCGCAGATGAACTCGACCCGCGCGCCGACGCGGACAACATGCCAGGGCGCGCCGTGGGCCTCGATCACCCGTTTCAGGCCAGAATAGAGCCTTTTCGCGCCCTTCTCCATATGCGCGTAGCTGGCTTCCGTCATCACCTCGGCGAGGGTCGCGCGGAGGCAGGCGAACTGCATCGGGTTCGCGGACAGCGTCGTGCCCATGCCGGAATGGCCCGAGGCGCGGCCGGCATTGTAGCGTATATAGGCCTTGGCCAGTTTCGGCCGCAGCCCCCAGACGGCGGTGGGCATGCCACCGGCCACGCATTTGCCGACGACGAAGATGTCGGGGTCGAGCCCGTGGACGCCGGTGTAACCGCCGAGGCCCGAGGAAATCGTGTGGGTCTCGTCGATGATCAGAAGCGCGCCATACTTGGTCGCGAGCTTGCGCAAGCCTTCATGGAAGCCCGGCTCGGGCAGGACCATGCAGGAATTGGTCATCACCGGCTCGGTCAGGATCGCCGCGATCTCGCCGGTCTTGAGGGCCGCCTCGACGCTTTCGAGATCGTTGAACTCGGCGCAGGCGGCGAGTTTGGTGAGGTCGGCGACCTGGCCGGTCAGGCCGGGCCGCGTCACGGTCTTGCCGTTGGAAAGTTCCACCATCGCGTCATCGACGGTGCCGTGATAGCAGCCGTGGAACACGAGGACCTTGGGCTTGCCGGTGACCGCCCGGGCCACGCGCAGGGCGAAGCGGTTGGCATCCGTCGCGGTCGTCGCGATCTGCCAATGGAAATCGCCGAAACGCTCGGTCAGGAGCCACCCCGCCTCCAGAGCGGCCTCGGTCGGCAGCATGTAGGTGAGCCCGTTTCGCGCCTGCTTGCGAATCGCCTTCGCGACGGGTTCCGGCGAATGGCCGAACATCGAGCCGGTGTCGCCAAGGCAGAAATCGTCGACCTCGTTGCCGTCGATATCGGTGAGGCGCGCGCCCCGAGCCGTTTCGACCAGCATCGGGAAGGGCATAGGCCAGTCCTTCATCCAGTGCATCGGCACCGCGTCGAGATAGGAGTCCGCACCACCCGTAAGCGCCACTCGCGTCTTCGGCCGCGCCTTGGCGAAGCGTTCGGCCTCGCGTTTCGCGATGGTCTTGAGGCGGGTCCGGGCGATTCCGGCGATCAGATCGGGATGCTGGTTCATGGCGCCACTCCTTGCGTCGCGCCGTTATCCTCTAAATTTGATCAAATTGGAAGATGGCAAATTCGGGCAAGGATAGCCTGATGCTCTGCGCAAGTTCGGTGTTTGATCAAACAGAAGCTGCGAGGACTGCCCAGCCGGCGATTTCGGCCACCTGCTGCATCGCGCCCATCACATCGCCGGTCTGGCCGCCGATCTGGCGCAGGGCGAGGCCGGCAAGGAGCGTCGCGGCCAGCGCCATCGCGGCCCCCGCCACGACCGCGGTTCCGAAGCCCAGGGGCAGGAGGCAGAGAAAGCCGATCCCGGCCGCGATGAGTGCCGGCTTCGGATCGGCTCCGGCGGCCGAACGGCCGAGCCCGTCGGCGCGCGCCGCCGGCATCAGGACCAGCGCGGCCGGCAGCACCGCCCGGCTCGCCGCCGCGATACCGATGAGCGCGGCGGTGGCCGATCCGGTTTCGGCCAGGGTCGAGATGCCGATTGCCCTGAAGGCAAGCGCAAGGGCCAGCGCCACGACCCCGTAGGAGCCGACCCGGCTGTCGCGCATGATCTCGAGCTTGCGCGCCCGGTCACGTCCCCCGCCGAAGCCGTCGGCGAGGTCGGCAAGCCCGTCCTCATGCATCGCCCCGGTGGCCAGCGCCCCGGCGGCAAGCGTCAGAAGCGCCGCCATCAAGGGCGGAAGGCCAAGCCACAGCCCGGCCCCGCAGACCAGCGCCATGATCGCGCCGACTGCGACACCGACGAGAGGCCAGGCCCAGGACGAGGCCGCCATCGCGGGCGCCTCTCCCTCGATGCGCCCGGCCGGCAGACGGCTCAGGAGCATGAAGGCCAACCGGATCTCGCCCGTGCGCGAAGGCCTCATGCCTCCGATACCCCCGCCTCGCCGAAGGTGGCCATGCCGTTGTGGCAGGCCAGCGCCGCCCGCACGATGCCAAGCGCCAGCGCCGCGCCCGAGCCCTCGCCGAGCCGCATGTCGAATTCGAGGACCGGGCGCTTGTGGATCGCGGCCAGGAGTTTGCGGTGACCGGGCTCGGCCGAGACATGGCCGACGAGGCAATGGTCGAGAAGCCGCTTGTCGGCGGCATAGAGAACCGCCGCCGCGGCGGTGCAGATGAAGCCGTCGAGGATCACCGGGATCCGCGCCGCCCGCGCCGCCAGAACCGCGCCGCAGATCGCCGCCTGCTCGCGCCCGCCAAGGGCGGCAAGGATCGCCGGCGCGTTGCCGATCACGCCCTCGTGGCGCTTCAGCCCGCGCTCGATCGCGTCGATCTTGCGCGTGATTCCGGCCTTGTCAGAGCCTGTTCCGGGCCCCGTCCACTCCGCCACGTCGCCGCCGAAACAAGCCGCCGCCAGCGCCGCCGCGACGGTCGAGTTGCCGATCCCCATCTCGCCGAGGACAAGGATGTCCGCACCCTCGTCCACCGCCGAGGCGCCCTGCCAGAACGCGTCGAGGCAGTCGGTCTCCGACATCGCCGGGCCTTCGGTGAAGTCCCCTGTCGGCCGGTCGAGGTCGAGCGCCACGACCGACAGCTCCGCGCCGTTCACCGCGCAGAGCTGGTTGATCGCGGCGCCGCCGGTCTCGAAATTCGCCACCATCTGCGCGGTGACCTCCTGCGGATAGGGGTTCACGCCCTGGGCGCAGATGCCATGGTTGCCGGCGAAGACGAGCGCCTGCGCCCGCCAGATCTCCGGCCGCGCGGTGCCGCGCCAGGTCGCCATGAACTCGGCCAAGGCCTCCAGTCGGCCGAGCGACCCCGGCGGCTTGGTCAGCGAGTTCTGCCGCGCGCGGGCCGCTTCGGCGGCGGCGGTGTCGGCGTCTGGCAGCCGGTCGGCAAGCAGCGGGATCTGGTCGAGGGAGGAGATGCGCGGAAGGCTCATGTCATTTCACTTTCAGGGGCAGGCCGCAGACGGCGAGATGGACTTCGTCCACCGCCGCCGCGACCCATTGGTTAAGCAGCCCGGCCGCGTCGCGGAACTCGCGGGCGAGCGCGTTGTCGGGGACGATGCCGCCGCCGACTTCATTGGTGACGAAGATCACCGGATCGCGCTGGGCGGGCAGGGCGGCGATCATCGCGTGCGCCTCCTCCTGCCAGTCGCGGCCCGAGAACATCAGGTTCGAGAGCCAGAGCGTCAGGCAGTCGACGAGCCGGGGCCCCCTGCCGTCGGTCGCCTGAAGCGCCGCGGTCAGGTCGAGCGGTTCGGCATGGGTGGTCCACTCCGCCCCGCGCCGCGCCTGATGCGTGGCGATGCGCTTGTCCATCTCGGCGTCATGGGCCTCGGCGGTGGCGATATAGACCGCGCGCGGGCCAAGGCCGAGCGTCATCGTCTCGGCAATGCCGCTTTTGCCGGATCTCGCGCCGCCGGTGATGAGTATCGTCTTGCCCATGGCTCGCTGACAAAGCAGAAACGGGCCGCGTGTGAAAGGGAGAATGCGACGGTGAAGGGCGGGGCTGCGACAGAGCTGATTCTGATCCGCCATGCGCCGGCCTTGAGCCAGGGCAAGCTCTGCGGCCGCACCGACGTGCCGGCCGATTGCGGCGATGTGGAACGGATCGAGGCAACGCGCGCCGCGCTGGGTACGCCCGACCGCATCGTGGTCAGCCCGGCGCTGCGGTGCCGCCAGACCGCCGCGGCGCTCTGGCCCGATCTCGCGGAGCCGGAACTGGATGCCGCCCTCTGGGAACAGGATTTCGGCGACTGGGAAGGCCGGCCCTATGCCGAACTGCCCGATCTCGGGCCACTGCCGCCTGCGGAACTCGCCGATCACCGCCCGCCGCGCGGCGAAAGCTTCGCCGATCTCTGCGCGCGCGTGGCGCCAGCGCTTTGCCGCGCGGCCAGCGGTGGACGGGTCGCTGTCGTTGCCCATGCCGGCACCGCGCGGGCGGCGCTGGCGCTGGCGCTCGGCAGCCCGGCGCACGGGCTCGCCTTCGAGATCGCGCCCCTGTCGGTCACCCGGCTGCGGCTTCTGGATGGCGGCGGTTGGTCGGTGATCGGCGTGAACTGGGTGCCGGGATGAGCGCGGCCGCCGTTCGGGTCGCAGGGCATTTCGGAGAATTCCTGCAAGGCCGGATCGGGCCCGGCGGACCGGTCGCGCTGGTCACGCTGCCCTGTCCGGTGCTCGCGGTCACCGCGCGCCATGTGCCGGGGCCGGGCCTCTCGGTGCACGGCGCCGGGCAGATGCTGCTCGGCCCGGTGCGGGCGCGGCGGCTCCTGACCGCGCTTCGCTGTCGGCTCAACGGCCGGGTGATGCTGCGCGCGACGATGCCGGCCGGCGGTGGCGCGGGCGCCTCGACCGCGGCGCTGGTGGCGCTCGCCCGTCTCGCGGGGGCCGCGACCGGGCCGCAGGCCCTCGCGCGCGCCTGTGTCGCGACAGAAGGCGCGAGCGATCCCTTGATGTTCGACATGCCCGAGCGGCTGCTCTGGGCCTCGCGCCGGGCGGTGGTGCTCGACCGGTTGCCGCCGCTGCCCGCGCTCGACGTGGTCGGCGGCTTCTACGGCCCGCACCGGCGGACCGAGGCGCGCGACATGGACTTTCCCGACATCGCAGACCTGATCGCGCCCTGGCGCGCGGCGGCGGAAGCCGGAGACGGCCCGGCTGTGGCGGCGCTCGCCGCGGAATCGGCGCGGCGCACGCTCGCGCTCCGCGGACCGGAGGGCGATCCGACCGAGGCGCTGGCCCGCGCGACCGGCGCGGCAGGCTTTGCGATTGCCCATACCGGATCGGCGCGGGCGCTGCTATTCCGGCGCGGAGACATGCCCGAGGACATCGCCGCGACGCTCAGGCGCGCGGGCCTTCGCGGCACCGTCCGGTTCGAGGTGGGAGGCAAGGGATGAGCGGCGCGGCAATCGTGCTTGTGGCACTTGTGCTCGATGTGGCGTTGGGCTGGCCGAAATGGCTCTATGTGGCGATCGGGCATCCGGTGACCTGGATCGGCGCGCTGATCGCGCGGCTCGATGCCTGGCTGAACCTTGACGAGGCGGACGAGCGCGGGCGCCGCAACTCCGGTATCGTGGCGGCGCTCGTGGTGATCATGGTCGCGGCGAACCTCGCCTGGACCCTGACCTGGTTCCTGCCGTCGGGATGGACCGGGATCCTGCTCGGCGGGATTCTTGCGTGGCCCTTCATCGCTTTGCGTTCGATGCACGAGCACGTCGCCGCGGTGGCGAAGCCGCTGGAGGTTGGCGATCTCGACGGCGCGCGTCATGCCGTGTCGATGATCGTGGGGCGCGACCCGGCGCGGCTCGACGAATCCGGTGTCGCCCGGGCCGCGATCGAGAGCCTGGCCGAGAATACATCCGACGGGATCGTCGCGCCGGTCTTCTGGGGCGTGATCTTCGGACTGCCGGGGCTCGCGGCCTACAAGGCGATCAACACGCTCGATTCGATGATCGGCCATCGGACCCCACGCCACGAGGCCTTCGGCTGGGCCTCGGCGCGGATCGACGACGTGGTGAACCTGATCCCGGCGCGGCTCACCGGGCTTCTCTTCGCCGCGGTCTCGACGCGGCCGAAGGAGGCGCTCGCGACGATGGGACGCGATGCGGGCCATCACCGCTCGCCCAATGCCGGCTGGCCGGAAGCGGCGATGGCCGGCGCGCTCGGCATCCGCCTCTCCGGCCCGCGGGTCTATGCCGACCGGGTCGCGGACGAACCCTGGGTCAACGCCGGCGCCGCCGACCCCGGCGCCGCCGACATCCGCCGCGCGCTCGGTCTCTACCGCTTCGCGATGCTTGCCCTCGCGGCCATCGTCGCGCTATGCGCGCTGATCTGAAACGGAGGGCACATGCGCGATCACGGCGGCAATATCGACTGGGCGATCGCGCATTACGGCGGTGACGCCGCGGACTGGATCGACCTCTCGACCGGCATCAACCGGGTACCCTATCCCTTGCCCGCGATTTCGCCGGAGGCCTGGACCGCGCTGCCGACCCGCGCGGCGACGGCCTCGCTCGTCGAGGCCGCCCGCGCCGCCTTTGGCTGCCCGGCCGCGATCCTGCCGGTCGCGGGCGCGCAGGCAGCGATCCAGATGATCCCGCGAACCACCGCGCCCGGCCGGGCGCGCATCCTCGCGCCGACCTACAACGAGCACGCGGCCGCCCTGCGTGCCGCGGGCTGGCAGGTCGCCGAGGTCGGCGATCTCGCCGCACTCGAGGGCGCCGACCTTGCGATCGTTGTGAACCCCAACAATCCCGATGGTCGCCGCCATAGCGCCGAAGAGTTGCTGCGGCTGGCCGGCGGCGTCACACGCCTCGTCGTGGACGAGAGCTTCGCCGATCCCGACCCCGGCCTATCGCTCGCAGCGGCGGCCGGTCGGCCCGGACTGTTCATCTTGCGGTCTTTCGGAAAGTTCTACGGCTTCGCGGGGCTCAGGCTCGGCTTCGTGCTTGGCGCGGAGGAGGAAATCGCAGCGCTCACCGAGATGGCCGGTCCCTGGCCGGTCTCCGGCGCCGCGATCGAGGTCGGCCGCGCCGCGCTTATGAACCGCGACTGGGCGGTCGCGACCAGCGCGCGGCTCGCGGCCGAGACGGAGCGGCTCGACGCGATGGCCGAGGCTGCGGGCTGGCGCAGCATCGGCGGCAGCGCGCTGTTCCGGCTTTACGACTGCGGCGACGCGGCAGCGGCGCAGGAGCGCCTGGCGCGGGCGCGGATCTGGTCGCGGATCTTTCCCTATGCGTCGGGCTGGATCCGGCTCGGCCTGCCGGGGAATGCGGCGGAATGGGCGCGGCTCGCCGCCGCGCTGGCCTGAGAGCGGGGGGCGGAATGGAATTCGATCGCGAGGAACGGCGGGCACTGGAGCGGATCCTGCGCTGGCGGCGCGACGTGCGGCATTTCCGGACCGATCCGGTTCCCGAAGCGGTGATGGAGCGGCTTCCGGAGGCGATGGGCTGGGCGCCCTCGGTCGGCAACGCCCGGCCGTGGCGGGTGCTGCGGGTGCGCGACGCCGCTCTCCGAGCCGGCGTGCGGGCCGAGTTCGAACGCTGCAACGCCGAGGCTGCGGCGGCCTATGACAGCGCCGCCCGGTCGGAATACGTCAAGCTAAAGCTCGCGGGTCTCGATGCCGCGCCGGAGCATCTCGCGGTCTTCACCGTCTCCGATCCGGCCGCGGGCCGCGGCCTTGGCCGCCGCACCATGCCCGAGACGCTGCACCAGTCGACCGCGATGGCGATCCTGACGCTGTGGCTCGCGGCGCGGGCGGAGAATCTGGGCCTCGGCATGGTGTCGATCGTCGATCCGGCGGTGATCGAGCGGCTCTTCGACGTGCCCGAGGACTGGCATTTCAGCGCCTATCTCTGCCTCGGCTGGCCCGAATTTAACGACGACACGCCGCTTCTGCACCGGGTCGGCTGGCAGGAAAACCAGCCGACGGAGTGGGATGAGAGGTAGTCTGGGGCGCTGCCCCCGTCGCCGCCTTCGCGGCGACTCCCCCGGGATATTTTTGAAAAGAAGACGGGGTCAGCGCGCGAGGTCGAGAAGACCGTCGATGTCGAGATGAGCCTCCATGTGATCGGCGAGCGCGTCGAGCACCGTTTCGACGGCGGCGCCGTAGCTTGCCACCGATCGTGCGCCGAGCCGGGCGAGGAAGGCCGCGCGGAAGGCGTCGCCGGTGAACATGCCGTGCAGGTAGCTGCCCGCGATGCGGCCGTCGTCGGAGGTCGCGCCTTCGGGATCCTCGCCTACATGGGCGAAGGGCCGCGCCCGCGCCGGACCCTCGGTGCGGCCGATATGGATTTCGTAGCCCTCCATCGGAGTGCCCGTGGCGGCATGGACGGCGGCGGTACAGGTGAGCCGCTTGTCGGGCGTCATCACCGTCGTGACGTCGAGAAGGCCGAGGCCGGGGGTCTCGCCCGCTTCCCCCTCGATCCCGGCGGGGTCGGAGATGGAGTGTCCGAGCATCTGGTAGCCGCCGCAAATGCCAAGCACATGGCCGCCGCGCCGGACATGCGCGGCAAGGTCGATGTCCCAGCCCTGCGCGCGCAGATAGGCGAGATCGCCGCGCGTCGACTTGGAGCCGGGGATGATCACCAGATCCGTATCGCCGGGGATGGCTTCGCCGGCGCGGACCATGATGAGGTTCACTGCGGGTTCGAGCTTCAGGGGATCGAGATCGTCGAAATTCGCGATGCGCGACAGACCGAGGCAGGCGATCTTCAGCGGCCCGCCACCTGAGGCGCCCCGGAGGTCGAGCGCATCCTCGGCCGGCAGTTTCGCGGCGTCCCCGAAATAGGGCAGCACGCCGAAGCCGCGCCAGCCGGTGCGCGACTCGATCAGCCGGTAGCCATCGTCGAAGAGCGTCGGATCGCCGCGGAACTTGTTGATGAGAAACCCAGCGACCATGGCGGCATCCTCGGGGTCGAGCACCGCCTGGGTGCCGACGATCTGGGCGATTACCCCGCCGCGGTCGATGTCGCCAGCAAGGATCACCGGCACGCCCACGGCCCGCGCGAA
Organism: Defluviimonas sp. D31; assembly: GCF_033436765.1. Lineage (NCBI taxonomy): Bacteria > Pseudomonadati > Pseudomonadota > Alphaproteobacteria > Rhodobacterales > Paracoccaceae > Albidovulum > Defluviimonas sp. D31. Next base: position 338,822 of record NZ_JAWQFN010000003.1, on the reverse strand, counting down.
GCCCATGTTCGCGATGTCACCTCGCCGCAGGTTCACCTCGGCCGGGCTCCCGGCGCCCTCTACTATGACGAGGTCATGCACGGCCTTCAAGCGGTTGAAACTGCCGAGCACCGAAGCCATCAACTGAGGTCTCAGCGCGGAATAATCCCTCGCCCGCACTGTCGTCAGCCGCTTGCCCTGTACGACGACCTGCGCCCCGGTATCGGTCTCGGGCTTGAGGAGGACCGGGTTCATGTCGGTAAGCGGCTCCAGCCCGCACGCAAGCGCCTGCAGCGCCTGCGCGCGGCCAATCTCACCGCCATCAACGGTCACCGCGGCGTTGTTGGACATGTTCTGCGGCTTGAATGGCGCCACCGAAAGCCCCCGCCGCCGCACGGCCCGGCACAGGCCCGCCACGAGCAGCGACTTGCCGACATTGGAACCGGTCCCCTGGATCATCAGCGCCTTCACCATGCCCTAGCCTTCTTCATTGTCCAAATACCCCGGGGGTCCGGGGGCAGCGCCCCC